>JAXGOK010000007.1:0-165212 GCA_040767545.1 Aggregatilineaceae bacterium
GGAGCGCGCGCCGAGTCAGGTAATCGCCCATGAGCAATGCCGCCAGCATGGTCAGCGCGCCGCCGATCAGCATGATCTTGAGCAGCCGGTCAATCGCCGCATCCATCGTGCGCAGCGATTGCCCGGTCTGGATGGCACCGCGTAGCTCGCCGTTGATCTCCAGCGGGATGGTCGCCACGCGCAAATGGTGGCCGTTGACCATCACATCGCGCCGGACTTGCTGGGTGCTGCCCAGCGCCTTGGAGTCGAGGGGGCCGGTCAGTCCGATGCCCAGCAAGCTCCATGAGTAATCGTAGAGGACGACGCGATCGGTCGCGGAGTCGCGCAGCCAGATTTGCACGTAGAGGCCCGGCGTGTCCAGGCTGTTGACGCGCATCCGCGTTAGCTCGCTCAGCAGCGGGTTCTGCAATGTGGCCGGGATGGCGCCCAACACGGCCTCTAGGTGCACCTCGTTGGCCGCTTTGAGCAGCGTCTCGTCTACCTGGCGGCGCATCGTCCAGTTCAGCACGCTGAGCGTCGCCGCGCTGAAGAGCAGCATGGCGATAGCCAGCAGGCTAGCATAGAGGAATGTCAGGCGGGTGCGGATGCTCATCACAGGTAACCGGGTTGGGATGGCTCGTGTGCAGGGACGCGGTGGCGCGCTGCCTGCTCATTCATTGTAGCATTCAAATGTTAACGCCCCATGAGAGTCCGCCACGAATCGCGTGACTCTCTTGGGGCGCACAGGGGGTGAGGTCAACAAAACGGCGTGGTTGCAGACTCACTCGTCTTCGCGCAGCACGTAGCCCACGCCACGCACCGTATGGATGACGCGCGGCTCGCTTTTCTCCTCAGTCTTCTGGCGCAGATAGCGCACGTAGACCTCAATGATGTTGCTCTCGCCGCCGAAGTCGTAGCCCCACACGCGGTCGAAAATCATCTCGCGGGTCAGCACGCGGCGCGGGTTGCGCATGAATAGCTCCAGCAGCTCGTACTCCTTCGCCGTCAGGTCAATGTAGCGGTCGCCGCGCTGGGCGCGATGCGTGCCCGTGTCGAGCGTCAGGTCGCCGAACTTGAGCACTTCCGGGCGCGAGGAGGGCGCGGCCCGGCGAAACAGGGCGCGGATGCGCGCCAGCAGCTCGTCGAAGTCGAAGGGCTTCACCAGGTAATCGTCCGCCCCGGCGTCGAGACCGGTCACGCGATCCTGCACATCCTCCTTTGCGGTGAGCATCAGGATGAGCACGTCGCTGGCGGCGCGCAGGCGGCGGCAGACTTCCAGGCCGTCCAGGCCCGGCAGCATCCAGTCGAGGATAACCAGGTCGGGCAACTGCTCGCGCGCCATTTGCAGACCGCTGGAGCCATCGTAAGCCACGTCAACGCGGTAGCCTTCGTAGATCAGGCCGCGCTTGACGAACTGCGCGATGCGCTCCTCGTCCTCGATGACCAAGATACGCTCTGCCATCGCGGTGTCCTTTCGTTAAGTGATTAGTTTTTGGTGATTGGTTCTTGGTAAAGACGTGCCGCGTCTCCCCCCTCAGCCAATGACCAATAACCAACAGCCCCTAGTCTACCACCCCGCCCAGCGCACCTCGCTGACCGGCCCCGCCGTCCGCACCTGGATCATCTGGCCGGTGAGCATGTCCAGCAGCACCAGGCTTCCGGCGGCGCGCCCGTCCTCGCCGTAGGTCATCCCGCGCAGCCCGGCCACGATCACCGGCTCGCCTTGCCCGGCCACGCCAAGCTGCGGCGCGCTGACAAAGCCGCCCGCGCCCGCAGCCAGCGGCGCGTAACGCTCATCGAGCGCAGGAGCGGCCAGGACGCGCACGTACTGCGGGCCGATCTCCGCTGAGGTGGCGACCAGCGCGTACCAGACCCCGGCCTCGCTGCGGCACACGTCGAGCACGGCGGTGCCGCTCGCCAGTAGCTCGCGCGGCGACGACTCCGCCGGTGCAGCCGGGTCGGACAGGGTGAGGCCCGGCGTCTGGTACCCCCAACTCGATACCCAGGCCAGCACGCGCCCGTCGTCAGTCCAGGCGCTGTCGCCCGTGACCACATTGGCCAGGAACAATTCCGCACCCGTGCCCGCGTCGAGTACGGCAATCGTCGCGCCCTCCCAGAAGCCCACGCCGACCAGCAGCCGCGTCCCGTCAGGACTCCACTGCGGATCGAAGTACACGCGCACGTCACCGGGCGACACGTTCTCGGCGAAGAGCACATTCTGCGCAATCAGGCGCGGCGGGCTGCTGCCATCGGCGGGCGCGACCCACAGCCCGCGCCCGTCATGGTAGGCCAGGCGCGTCCCATCGGGACTCCAGGCTGGGTGCGGAGGCCGGATGTCACCTTCGAGGGCGGCCAGAGTGCGCTGCTCCGCCCCGTCCAGGCGGGCGACGACCAGCGCGCCCCCGCTCGCGTAGGCGATCCGGTCACCGGATGGCGCGAGGCCGTAACCGGCCACAGGCGTGGCGGAGGCGGTGAGCGCCTGCGGTGGGCCGCCCGCCCGTGCCAGCCGCCAGACCTGCGTCACGCCCGCCGCATCCGCTGCCAGGAAGGTCAGGTCGGCGGGCAGGGCGATGATGCCATCCGGAGCCGCTACCACTGGCGGCGGGAGTGGCCCCCAGTCGAAGGCCAGCGCTCCAGCGGTGCCCGGCACGAGGACGTTGCCATCGCGCACGACACCCCCCGCTGCCAGGTACGAGGGCACGGGCGGCTGCGGGCGCGCGGCGACATCTGGCGCTGCCGCCAATGCCCACGCGTCCTGCGTGCCGCTGATGCGCGTAGCGTTCCCGCTCGCGTCGCTGGCGATCAGGGTGAGGGAGTCGGCCCAATACAGCTCGATCCAGGGGCCTTGCACCGTGCTGAACAGCGGCGCACCGTAGTCGCCCGCGCCCAGCTCGGCGATGCGCACCCCGCCGGGCACTGTATAGGCGATGCGCGCCGCGTCCGGCGACCAGGCGATGGTCTGCGCCGGGCTGCTGTCCGGCGGCGGGGCGTCGCTGAACTCCAGCACATAGCCGCTGTTGCCGGTAAGCTGCGTCACGACGACGAGGTTGTTGGCGGGCGTGCGGTAGACAACCCACTCGCCGTCCGGGGCGATGTCGAAATCGGCGATGGGCTGGCCGGGGCTGGAGATTACCATCTGGCCGCCGTTGGCCGGGTCTACGTAGATTAGCTCATGCTGCGACGTGAGGATGTAGAGCGGCGCGGGCAGCGGGAACGCTCCTTCCTGCGCGCGCGCCAGGGCGACGGGCATCGTTGCCAGCGCCGCCAGACTCACCACCACCGCCAGCCGGAGAAGTCGGGTCATGGGCGTCCCTCGTCTTGTGCTCTCTGTGTTGCTTTGCAGTATAGCAGCGAACCGCCGCACGTGACCAGTTCGTTAGGGGCTTTTCAGGCTTGGGGGTGGATTCTCTGAACCGCTGAGACGCAGAGGACGGGGAGAAGAGCTTGCAGACTGTTCTTCCTCTGCGCCCTCTGCGTCTCGGCGGTGATCCTTTGCCCCAGGCAACATATGCGCCCTCAGCCGCCCGGCTTGCGCCCGACAAACGTGCTCACGTAGCCCTCATCGCTCGCTTCGATCACCTCCCAGCCGGGGAAATGGCCGGGTAGCTCGCCCAGGCGCAGCATATGTTCAGCGGACACGGAGGGTCGCCGCGCCCGCTGGCGAATGTTGAACGTCTGGTAGATGACCAGCCCGCCAGGACGCACGCGGTCGCGGATGGCCGGGAACAACTCCCGGTCGAGGAAGCGGAAGACGAGCACCAGGTCGTAGGGGTAGACCGGCAGGACGAAGTGATCCAGGTCAGCCACGATGAAGTTGGCTCCGCTCAGGCCGCGTCGCAGCATCTCCGCCCGCGCCAGACGCAGCGCCGCCAGGCTGATGTCGAAGGCGTCAACGGTGATGCCCTGGGCGGCCAGCCACAGTGCATTCTGCCCCAGGCCGCAGGCCAGCTCCAGCGCGCGCAGACCCTCGACGCGCGGCGCGTAACGCTCCAACAGTGGGTTCGGCCCGCGCTTGAGCTTGTGAACCGGATCGGCGTAGCGGCGATCCCAACGCTGCCGGTCGGACTCAGCCATCCGTCCCCCCGGCCTGGGCGCGCCCCATGAACACGGGGAGATAGGCGGCGATGTCCGGCACGGCGGCCAGGCTCTCGCGGTCGCCGGGCAGGGCCATCATGCGCGGGTAGCGCTCCCGCATGCGGTGGGCGTGGTAGGCGTCGCGCACGTCTTCCCAGGCGGGCAGCCGCCAGTTGGCGGGCAGTGCCAGCATCCCGGCGATGGCCCGCACGCGCTGCCCGTGCAGGCTGTTCCAGGGATCGCGCCCGCCGCCCATGATCACCGCCCGCGCGCTCTCCTGCTCCGCGCCCGATTCGCCAGTCTGTCCCGCCAGCTTGCCGAACAGGCTCCCGCTGAGCCGCTCGAACAGCTTGCCCGCCTGCTGTGGGCTGACGCCTTGCTCCCGCGCCACATCATGCAGGCCGGGGGGCAGGCCCGCGCTAGCCGCGTCGCTCTCCACCGGCGCGACGCGCACCTCTCCGGCGAAGGCGCGGCGCAGGTCGTCCGGCGCAGCGCCCGCGCGCAAGTACGGTGTGAAGGCATCCGTGTCCTCATGGCGTGCGCCGTCCGCACTGACCAACGCGAATCCGCCGCCGTCCTCTTCCAGCCAGGCGACCAGCAGCGCACTATCCAGTGCCGCCGCCAGGTCTGGCAGCAGCGCCGCGTCCAGGTCGCCGAGCACGCGCACCCAGCCTTCCTGCGCCGGAGCGACGAACAGCCGCACGAGCGCGGTTAGCTCTGGCGGCGTGCCCGTCCCGCCGGGGAACGGGTCATAGGGCGCGCAGCCGCGCCGGGCGAGCAGGGCGCGCAGCGCCTCGGCGACGGTGCTCGCGTCTGCGGCGGGGATGAACAGGCTGTGCCAGGTTTGCGACATGGGACGCTTTCTCCTTCGCTGGTTGGGGGGAGTGCGCGCCACGCTAGCAGCGTGATGCACATCTCGCGTACCAGTCTAGCGGATTTTGGCGCAGACGCTATGGGATCGCCCGGCCCCGCAATAGACTTCCGAAGTTTCCAAAACTTCGGAAGTCCGGCGGGGTGAGGTCAATGCTCCCGCCTCGCCCGCAGCCGCCAATCCAGCGCGCTCCAGCGCCGGGCAACCTGGTCGTTGCGCACGGCGATGGCGATGGCTTTGCGCGTGCCGACCAGCACGACAAGCTGCCGGGCGCGCGTCACGGCGGTGTAGAGCAGGTTGCGCTGTAACATCAGGTAGTGCTGCGTGGCGACGGGCATGACCACGCAGGGGTACTCGCTGCCCTGGGCGCGGTGCACGCTGATGCAGTAGGCGTGCGTTAGCTCGTCGGCTTCGGCGAAGTCGTAGCGCACCAGGCGCTCGTCCATGCGCACGGTCATCACCTGGTTGGTCATGTCGAAGCCGTGCACCTGCCCGATGTCGCCGTTGAAGACATCCTTCTCATAGTTGTTGCGCATCTGGATCACTTTGTCGCCGACGCGGAACAGCCGCCCGGCCAGCCGCCGCTCCGCCTTGCGCCCGGACGGGTTGGGGTTCAGCGTCTCTTGCAGCACGTCGTTGAGCGCCGTCACGCCGAGCGGCCCGCGATACATCGGCGCGAGCACCTGCACGTCGGCCAGCGCGTCCAGGCCGAAGCGGGCCGGAATACGCTTCTGCACGACCTCAACCAGCAGGTCGGCGGCCTTCTGCGGGTCTTCCTCGACGAAGACGAAGAAATCGTCGCCCCGGTTGGACGTGTCCGGCGATTCGCCCCGGTTGATGCGGTGAGCGTTGGTGATGATGTGGCTCGTCTCCGCCTGCCGGAAGATCACGTCCAGCCGCGTCACCTTCCCCACCGATCCGCGAATGACATCGTGCAGCACGTTCCCCGCGCCCACGCTGGGAAGCTGATCGGCGTCGCCGACGAGCAGCAGGTGCGCGTCCGGCGGGATGGCACGCAGCAGACTGTAGCACAGCACCAGATCGATCATCGAGGCTTCGTCCACGACGATCATATCGGCATCGAGCGGGTTGTCGTCGTTGTGCAGAAAACCGCCCTCCGCCGGGCTGAAGCCCAACATGCGGTGAATAGTGCGCGCCGGCTGGCCGGTCGCCTCGCTCAGGCGCTTGGCGGCGCGTCCGGTCGGCGAGGCGAGCAGGAACGAGTGCCGGGTCCGCTCCAGGACGGTGATCAGGGCGCGCAGAGTGGTGGTCTTGCCGGTGCCGGGGCCGCCGGTCAGCACGCTGACCTTGTGCGTCAGCGCGGCGCGCACGGCCTCCTGCTGCTGGGCGGTGAGCGCGCCCGCCCCGCCCGCCGCATCCGCGAGCAGGGCGTCGAGGTCGAGCCGCGCCAGGTTTGCCAGGCGGCTGGCGGGCGTGTAGGTGATCTGCGCCAGCCGCGCCGCCGCGCCCTTCTCGCTGTGATACATGGGCGGCAGGTAGACCGCCTCAACCTGTTCCAGCCCGTCGGGCACGGGCACCGCCTCGATCATCACGTCACCGCGCCCGGCGGCGCGGCGCAGCGTCTCCTCGACGCGCTCCGCCTCCACGCCGAGCAGCTCCACCGCGCTCGTCACCAGAGCGTCGCGCGGCAGAAAGACGTGACCATCGTTGGTTGCTTCATTCAGTACGTACGCGAGTCCGGCGGCGATGCGCGCGGGCGCGTCGGCGGGCAGGCCCAGGTCTTGGGCGATCTTGTCGGCGGTCTTGAAGCCGATGCCGAAGATGTCGGCGGCCAGGCGGTAGGGGTCGCGGCTGACGATGGCGATGGCCTGGTCGCCGTACTGCTTGTAGATTTTGACGGCCAGCCCGGTGCTGATGCCGTGCCCCTGCAAAAAGAGCATCACCTCTTTGATGTGCTGCTGCTCGACCCACGCCTCGGCGATCAGGCGGGCGCGGTGCCTGCCCACGCCGCCCACTTCCAGCACGCGGTCAGGCGTGCGGTCGAGCACGTCGAGCGTGTCTGCGCCGAAGGTGTCCACGATCTTCCTGGCGGTGACCGGGCCGATGCCCTTGATCAGTCCGCTGCCCAGGTAGCGCCGAATGGCTTCGGCGTCCGCCGGGCGAATCTGCGTCACCACTTCGGCGCGGAACTGCCGCCCGTACTGGGGGTGATTGCTCCATTCCCCTTCCAGGCGCACGCTCTCGCCCGGCTGCAGCTCCGGCATGGTGCCGACGACGGTCACCAGTTGGTCGCGGCCCAGCGGAAGCTGGTGCGGGCGCAGGCGCAGCACGCAGTAGCCGGTCTCGTCACTGTAGAAGGTGATGCGCTCGACGGAACCCGTCAGTGTGTCAGGTGCAGGCATAAGACAAGCTCAACTTCCCATCATTGGCGGGCGCGCTGGCTTGCGGCGCGCATGGCTTCTGCTATTCTACCGCACAGGGAGTGTCGGCGGCAGGCGCGTGAAGACCTGTCAGGCGGTAGGGGGCGCTGCTCTGCTGTGCCCGTAGGCATATGGCCATACGCCCCTGCGACCTTTGCACACACTCGAGGAGGAGACAATGGCCGATCCGGTCGCCTTACATTACGAGGAAAGCGGAAGCGGGGCCGCCGTCGTGCTGCTGCACGGCTACCCGCTCGATCATACCCTGTGGCGCGCGCAGATCGCCGCGCTGAGCGACGCCTACCGCGTCATCGCGCCCGACCTGCGCGGGCACGGGGCCAGCCCTGCGCCCGAAGGCGACTACAGCATGGACTTGCTGGCGGCGGATGTCGCCGCGCTGCTCGACCGGCTGGGCGTGGAGCGGGCGGTCTGGGTGGGGCACAGCATGGGCGGCTATGTGGCCCTGGCCGCGCTGCGCACCATGCCCCACCGCGTGACGGGCCTGGTGCTGTGCGCCTCGCATCCCTTCGCCGACTCGCCGGACAAGGCCGCGTCGCGCCGCGAGAGCGCGAAGCAAGCCCTGCGCGAAGGCACCGCCCCCATCGTGAGCGGGATGCTGCACCTGCTGTTCAGGCCGGGGACGAACCTGGAGACGATCCCCGCGTACCTCATCCGCTCGACCATGCTCAAGACGCCGCCGCAAGGAGTCGCCGGGGTGCTGGGCGGCATGGCCGCGCGGCCCGATGCGGTAGACGTGCTGCGCCCAACCGATCCGCCCAAGGCGATCCTGGCCGGGCGCGAAGATCAGATCATCAAGCTGGATGACTTGCAGGCGCTGGTCGCCGAGCTGCCGCACATCGCGCTGCACGTGATTGACGGGGCGGGGCACCTGCCGATGATCGAGCAGCCGGAAGCGACGACCGCCGCCCTGCGCGCCTTCCTGGTGGCGCTGTGAGGGGGAAACGCCCGTTGACCTCACCCCCTCACGCCCCTCCCCCTGGCTCCCTCTCTAGCCAGGGAGGGGGAAAGCGCGCCCCGCGATCAAGTCCCCCTCTTCTAGCTCGGCTGGAGAGGGGATTTGGGGGGTGAGGCTGTAGGGCGGCCTTGAACCCGCACCCCTTACGTGGCGTGAGGTGGCGCGCATCCCGCGCTCATTTTCACTTCGCCCCAATGCGCTTCTCCATGACCAGCCCGGCCTCACCGTCGCGGTAGTAGCCGATCTTGCGCTCAATGACGGCATACCCGGCGCGCTGGTAGAGGCGGATGGCTGGCTGGTTGCTCTCGCGCACCGTCAAACGGATGCAGGGCCGCCCGATGCGCGCTTCGGCGCGGGCCAGCAGCGCCGCCTGCGGCCGCGCCGCTGGTGTGCGGGACTCACGCCCAGGGTGACGATCCAGGCGCGGTCGCGGGCCAGGCCGCGCGTCGCACAGACGAAGGCGGCCAGCGACCCGTCCGGCGCGGCGATCTTCAGGTTGATCACGCCGGGCGTCAGGAATAGCAGCGCGAGGTCGAAGTACGGGTAAGCGTCGCGGAAGATGAGGCGCTCCAGCCGGTACAGCGCGCGCAGGTCACGCAGCGTGGCGCGGCGCAGTGTGTAGCCGGGCGGCAGCGGCAGCGGGGACGGTGCGACCACTGCGCCCCTCAGCGCCCCGACGATGAAGCGCGGTAGCTCTGCACCTCGTCAATGGCCGCGATCAGGTCGGACAGCGAGGCGACCTGCTCGTGAACTTCGGCTTGCAGGCGTTGGGTGCGGGCGCTGTCCACCGCGCGGGCGTCAATGACCTGCACCTGGGCGTAGACGGTGCCCAGCGCCGAAAGGGTCTGCTCAAGCTGAATCTCGGCCCGCTTGATGTTATTTTCCAGGGCGCGCAGGTTGGCAAGCTGCATCTCTTTGGTCTGGATCGCTTCTTCCAGCTCGGCGCGCACTTCCGCTGACTCTTCCGTGCGTAGGCGGCGGCGCAGGTTGGTCAGGTCGTGGGGCACCATGCGCCGGTCGCGGGCGATGATGTCGTTTTCCTCGAAGTCGTCCAGCCGCCGGGCCAGCCTGTGGATTTGCGCGATCCATTCGTTGATTTCGCTGGCGGTTGCTTCCAGGCTGACGCGCAGCGCACCGGGGTGCCTGCGCGCCGCCTCGCCGATCAAGCGGCGGTATTCGAGGGCGCGCTTGAGCCGGTCGCGGGCGCGCGGACTCTTGATCGCGTCCGGGTCGTACTGGTCGGCGAGCATGGCGTCCACTGCGCGGTGAGCGGCCTGCGGGTCGGTCACGGTCGCGCCGAGGTAGATCGCCTCGGCGACCGCGCCGAAGATCAGCCAGTAGGCGGATTGCCACCAGTCGAACGGCTGGTAGCCCAGGCCGAACAGGACGATGGCCAGGGCGATGATCACGGCGCTTTCCACGCTGAAGAACGCCTGGCTGAGCATGGCGCGCCAGGCGCGCCCGCGCATTTCTTCTTTCATCTTCGACATCGGCGATCCTTGTCGGCGCAGAGGGTAAAAACCGTTTGCCAAGTCTGGCGAAGGTTGTACCCCCCATCTCAAACCCTCCCCCACAAGGAGGGAGGGCGAAGTCCCGCTTCCTTCCCTCGGGGAAGGGCCAGGGATGGGGGTACAAGCACCAGGTTTCTGATCGGCCCCTCATCTCCTGATACGCACGTCGCACGCAGCGGTTGCGGCGGCGTCAGCGGTGACTAAGCGCCCCCGCTCGTCCCGCCCAGGCCGAGCCGCTGGCGGCGCTCCTCAAGCTGAAGCTCGATCTCGGATATGCCGATGGCCTCGTCAATCTGCTCGCGCAGGTCGGCGCTGGCCATCTCCATGCGCGCCTCTTCGCGATCCAGGCGGGCGCGAATCTGCTCGCCGAGGCGCTGCACGTCGTCGTCGCCGACGCCAGCCAGGTCGTCGAGGCTCTTGAAGGCCTTGGTCGTCATCTCCTTGGCCTCGACCAGCTCCAGCAGCGCCTTGAGGTGCTCGCGCTCCTGCTTGATCGTGGTCAGCTTGGCCTCCAGCTTGAGCCTGGCGTCGAGCATCCGGCGGTACTCTTTTTCCTGCACCTGCCACTGCTCGTAATACTCCTGGGCGAGCGACTGCTTCTGGTTTAGCTCCGCCTGGGCAGCGGTTGCCAGGTCGGCCTTGCCGCGCACGAGCAGCGTGTCAATGTCGCGGTCAAGCTTCTCCGCTGCCGCTGCGAACTCCTCATACTTGCGCTTGAGCGTCTTGACCGTGCCGCCGACAGTGGCCGCCTGGTCGTCGAGCGCGTCCAGGTTGCGCTCGGCCTGGCGGATGTATTCATCCATCACCTTGACCGAGTTCGCTTCCAGCGCCGAGTCCACCAGCGCGTGCACGTTGGCTGAGATGAGCGTGTTGATTTTCTGCAGAAGTGAAGCCATCGTGTGGAATACCTCCTGTGAGAATAGCCATCAGCCGTCAGCACATCTGTTGGTTCTTGGTGATTGGTTTCTGGTTATTGGTAAAGGCGGCTCCGTTGCGGATTGTTTCACCAATAACCAACAACCAATCACCTGATTCTCCGTATGGTAGCACGCCGCCGGGGCGCGTGCTGACAGCGCGCTGACAGTCAACTGACAGGCGCATCGTCGCCGCCGGACGCCAGGATCGGCAAATGGATGACGAACTCCGACCCCTCGCCGACCGCGCTGGTGAGCGTGACCTGCCCGCCGTGCAGCCGGGTCACGCGGTTGGCAATAGCCAGGCCCGACCCCGCGCCCTGATCTTCGTACTTGTGACGCTCGATCTGGTAGAAGCTCTGGAAGATGTTCTCGCGCTCGTTGGCGGGAATGCCGCGCCCCTGGTCGCGCACCGCCAGGCAGACGTAATCCCCGTCCCGGTAGGCGCGCACCGTCACCTCCGACCCCGGCTTGTCGGAGAACTTCACCGCGTTGTCAATCAGGCATTCGACCGCCGCCGCCAGGTATTGCACGTCCGCCTTGACCGGCGGCAGCCTCGTCCGCCGCGACGAAGATCGTCACCTGCTTCTCTTCAGCGATGTCCAGATACTTGGCCGTAGCCGTGCCCAGCAGCGCCTCAAAGCCGGTCAACGTCTCGCTGCGCCAGTTGAACGTGTGCGTCGCCTCGCCCGTCTCTAGCTCGACCAGCAAGATGAAGTTCTCCACCAGGCGACGCAGGCGGTTGGCCCCGGCGTTGATGCCGCGCAGGAATGAGCGCATGTCATCTGCGCTGAGGGTGTCGGCGTCGCGGTGCACCATGTCGGCGTAGGCCACCACGTAGGTCAGCGGCGTGCGGAACTCGTGGTTGAGGATCATCAGGATATTCTGCTTGATCGTCGAGACCTCGTTCTGCCAGTGACGCTCGATCTGCTGGCGGCGCTCCAGCTTGGCCGAGACAGCAACGAGCAGGTCGTCGGCATCGAAGGGTTTGATGACGTAGTCCTCGGCCCCCATGCGCTTGCCGCGCTTAACGTCTTCATGCTCGCCTTTGGCGGTGAGGAAGATAAAGGGGATGTGCACCCAGCCTGGCTCGGCCCGCACAGCCTCGAAGAAGTCATAGCCATCCATGCGCGGCATCATGATGTCGGAGACGATCAGGTCGGGCGCGTGCGGCTGGTCTTGGAGCACTTGCAAGCCCGCCTGACCATTGGACGCCGTCCACACCTCGTACCCGTTGATTTCGAGGATGTCGCGAATCCCTTCCATGAGGTGCAGATCATCCTCGACAACCAGAATCGTCGCCTTGCGCATGTGCCATCTCCTGCCCGTGCGTCACGAGTCTAGCACAGGCAACCATAAGCGGAATGTGCTGCCCTGGTGCTCCTGGCTCTCGACCTCCACCTTGCCGCCGTGCAGCTCGATGATGTCCCTGAGAATAGCCAGCCCCAGGCCCGTGCCAGGCACCGTCGGGCTGACATTGGAGGCGCGGAAGAAGCGGTCGAAGATCATCGCCAACTCGTCCGCGGGAATGCCAATGCCCGTATCGGTCACTTCAATGATAACCCAATCTTGACCGTCGTGCCCCGTTGCCAGGCGGCTGCTCACGGTGATCTGCCCGCCTTCGGGCGTGTAGCGGATGGCGTTGCTGACCAGGTTGGTCAGCGCCCGCTCGATCTGCTCGGAGTCGCCGTGCGGTGGGTAGCTCCTCCGCTGCGGGAAAGTAGGCGAGCGTCTTGCCGTCGTTCTCAGCCCAGGCCGTGTTGTGCTCGACGACCAGCGCGACCAGCCGCTCCACGTCAATAGGTGCGCGCACGAGGCGGCGCTGAGCCTGCTGCTCGTTCTGCAAGCGCGAGATTTGCAGCAGGTCGTCAATCAGCCGTTCCAGGCGCAGCGCCTCGCGGCGCATCACGTCGAGGTAGGCCAAATGCCGGTCGGCAGGCCCCTTTTCCAGCAGTTGCAGGTACAGCTTGAGGTTAGCCAGCGGCGTGCGTAGCTCGTGCGACACGGTGGAGATGAAGCGGTCTTTGAGGCGGTCTAGCTCTTGCAGGCGCGAGATGTCGCGCAGGACGACCACCGAGCCGATCAGGGCGTCGCCCTCCATCGCCCGCGCCGCCTTCGCCTGGAAGGTGGCGCTGTTCAACTCGATGATCTCGGTGGCGTCGCGCCCCGCGTCGTCCTGCGAGATCACGCGCTGCACCAGCTCGCTGACGCGCTCCTTCAGCCCGATATCCTGCCCGTAGCGGTCGAACAGCGCGCGCGCGACAGGGTTGGTCATGACAATGCGCCCGGACAGATCGAAGACGATCACCGCGTCGGCCACCGAGCGCAGGATCGCTTCGGTGCGCTCCTGCTGCTCGCGAATCTTGGCGGTGCGCTCGATCACGCGCGCTTCTAGCTCGATGGTGTGCTCGCGCACCTTCTCGTACAGGCGGGCGTTGGACAGGGAGATGGCCAACTGCGCCGCCAGCGGCTCCAGCACGTCCAGGTCTTCCTGGCGAATGCTGTGATAGCCGCGCCGCTCGACGACCAGCACGCCGGTCACCTCGTCGGCGACGATGAGCGGCACGGCGAGCGAGCAGCATTCGAACGCGCCCTCGCCCGCGTCCAGGAAGCATTCCTGGTCTTGCAGCACCGGCTCCGACCGCTCGATGGCCTGGGCCGCCACCCACAGCGCCGACCGGTAACGTTCCGGGTCGCCCTGGGCAGACGCTACTGCCCCATCGAGGAACGTCAAGCGGACGGCGAGCTTGCCGTCTTCCATGGTCAGCAGGCTGATCGCGGTATAGCCGAGAATCTCGAACAGCTTGCGCGCCACGCCCTCGACCAGGGTTGTCTGGCTGAGGATGGCCGCCGAATAGCGGCCCACTTCGTTGACCAGCCGCAGATGGTCAAGATGGCGGCGCACTTCCTCAAACAGGTTGGCGTTCTCGATAGCCAGCGCCGCCTGCACGCCGAACACGCCCACCTGCTCGGCGAACCCCTCGGCGAAGGCGTCGGGATGGACCGTGTTGACCAGCAGCAACGTCCCCACCGGCACATCCGCCTTCAGCAGCGGTACGGCCAGCACAGCCTGCGCGCCGGTCAGGGCGATGAAATCATCGGGCAGGACGGCGCTGTACTGCACCTTGTTGACGGCGTGCGGACGCCAATCGCTCAGCGCGCGCGCTGGTAGCAGCGCCGTATCGCTGCGCGCGATGCGGTGGCCCTTGAAATGCTCAGCGCCGCGCCCGCACGCCGCCGCGCCGACCAGAGAATCGCCGTCGGTCAGCCAGAGGTACGCCCCCTGCACATCGAAAATGCCCAGACTCTCTTCGCACAGCAGGTCCAGGACGCGCGTGCTGTCAAGCTGGGCGCTGATCGCCAGGCTGAGCCGGCCCAGGTCGGTGGAGAGCGCAGCGCGACGCGTTGTGTCTTCGAACAGCGTCGCGTTCTCCAGCACCACGCCCAACTGCTGGCCGATGCTGGTCAGCAGGGCGCACAGGTCGTCATCGGGTGGCGCGCCAGCGGGGTAACAGACGGTGAGCAGCCCGTTCTCCTCCCCATGTGCCACCAGCGGCACGCTGAGAGAGTCCCATCCCCCGGCTTCGCCAGCGCACACGTCTGGCGGCCCGGTCACCCGCCCCAGCCGTTCCATCACTGTGTCGGGCAGCCCGTAGGCGGCGCACAGGCGCAGCCTGTCCTGGCCGGAACGCTGGTAGAGCGCCCCGGCGGGCAGCTCGAGCGCGCGCAGCAGCTCGATGAGCACGTTCTCCAGGCGGTTCTCGCCGGTCAGGGCTTCGTTGCTGGCGGCGAGAATCATGTTAAGCGCGCTCAGGGCGCGGTTCTGGCGCTGCGCTTCTTCAAGCAGGCGGAAGTTCTCGATGGCCACCGCGAACTGGTTGGCGTAGGTGCGCGCGATCTGCACCTGCTCCTCGGAGAAGCTGCCGGGCGTGAAGCTGTCCAGGGCGAGCAGGCCGATCACCGTGTCGCGCACGACCAGCGGCACGCCGATCCAGCTTCGAATCTCCCTGGGAGTGAAGCGGCCTGGCCGCCACAGCGGCTCGGCGCGCGTGTCGGCGATGAGCATGGGGCGCTTGCTTGCCGCTGCGCGCAGCACCAGCGGATAGTCAGTGGTCGGGATCGAGCGGTTGAGGAGCAGCGGCTCGCCGGGCGGGTGAACAACGCGGAAACGCCACTGATCATCGGCCTCGAAGAGGCCCACATGGGCGCGGTCGAAAGTGATCGCTTCGGCCAGATGCGCCAGCCCCGCGCGCAGCGCACCGTCCAGGTCGGCGCTGGTCACGACCTTATAGGTGGCTTCCTGCAACCGCTCGGCCTGGGCGCGCTGCTGGCGCGCAGCGGTGAGAGCTTGGCGCGTGCTGGCCGTGCGCACGGCCAGCAGCGTCACCGGCGGCAGGTAGCCCAGCGCGGCCACCGTGATCAGCCATTCGCCGCCAGCCAGCGGTGAAAATGTGGGGATGAGCAGGCTGAGCAGCGCGACCAGCGTCAGTGGCACGGCATCGCGCCACAGCGTCAGGCGGCGGTGGTACAGCGCCCAGCCAATCGTCAGCGCATAAAGGAGCAGGCTGCCCACAATCACCAGCGCCCCGTAGGGCCAGGCGAACAGCACGCTGCTCAAAGCCCAGTGTGCCCAGGCCGATGAGGTCACGGGTGTGACAATGGGCAGGTCTTGCGCGGCGCGCAGCCCCAGGAACGCAGCGTCAAGCACGACCATGCTCAGCGCGGCAAACGCGATCACTCGCCGGTAGTGCGCGCGCAGCCACGCTTCGAAGTACAGCCCCACCAGCGCCAGCGGCAGCAGCACCAGCACCGTCCAGCTTGAGAACAGCACGACCAGGACGGCGACCACTTCTGCCAGCGCGCGGTCAGTCGTGGTGCCCAGCACCAGATAGCCGCCAGTGGACAGGGCCGCGCTGCCAGCGTAAAGCACCATGACGATGCTGCTGACCGCGCGCGGAAAGCGATGCCCGATCATGGCCGCCAGAGCAGCGTAGAAACCGACTAACAGAATTAGCAGGTAGGCCATGCCTGTCTCAAGCGGCTACCTTTCTTGAGGTGGTTATTGGCTTCTAGTTGTTGGTTGTTGGTGGAGCCATCTTGTCAACGCGGCCCTTTGCCGACAACCAGAAACCAATAACCAGTGACCAATCACCAATGCCGGGTCATGGCTCGGACTGCTCGCCGCCCTGCGTCAGCTTGTAGCCGCGCCCGCGCACGGTGAGCAAATGCTGTGGCTGCGCCGGGTCTGGCTCCAGCTTGCTGCGCAGGCGGCTGACCAGCTTTTCGATGCGCGCATCGTCCACGTCGGCCAGGTATTCCTGGCCCCACACCGTCTCGACAATCTGGTACTTGTCGCAAATCTTGTCCATCCGGCCATAGAGCAAGAGCAGCAACCGGTATTCCAGGTCGGTCAGCGACTCAACCGGCCTGCCGGAGACCCACACCGCCCCCGCGTCAATGTCCACCCACACGCCGGATGGGACTTCGCGCTGAGCCAGTCCCTGGCGGCGGGCGTAGTGGGCGAAGAGCGCCGAGAACAAACGCAGCCCGCGCTCGTCGCTGACCAACAGCCCCCGCGCCAACAGGTCTTCCTGCTGCACTGGCGTCAGTGCCGCTGGCCCCTGGGCAGCGACCAGGCTGGCCGCCTCGCGCTCTGCCGGCAGAAGCTGCTTCCACAGCTTGCCTAGCTCGTTGCGCACCAGGCGATGATTTTGCAGCACGTCCCCGGCCATGCTCAGCGCCTGCTGTGTGTAGGCTGGCGGAGCGCCGGACTCGATGCTGAGCACCACATGGGCCACCGACTGGATCAGCCCTGGGTGCCCGCCCGCCTGGGCCAGAATGAAGTTGCGCTCCGGCAGGTCGAGCGTGTCGTTGTTCTGGGTGAAGACCTCGGCAGCCAGATCGGTGGCCGCCTCATCGTCGAGCGGCTGGAGGTAATGCCTCTGCGCGGCGAAGACTTCCAGGAACTCGCCCAGGTCGTCGCCGCCCCCGGCGCTGGACAGGGGCCGCTGGGTGGCTGTGACGTAATTGAGGTGAGCGTATTTGTCCTTGAGCGCGCGCATGTTGAGGAACACGCGCTCGTCCAGCCCGGTTAGCACGTCGTCGAACTCGTCGAGCAGCAGGATCACGTTTTGCGGCGTGGTCGGGTCTTCCAGCAGGGTGATGATCGCGTCGTTGAAGGCCAGCGGGATGGCAAACGCGCTCTGCGAGCCAACCACGCGCTCGTAGTATGTCTGCAAATGCTCGCAGAGAGCCGCGCAGTCGTAGTCCGGCGCGTCGAGCGTCTCCAGGATGGCGCGCAGAATGATCTCGTAGAAGCCCTGGGCGCTCATCTGCAACATCCGGTTGCAGTCAATATAGACGAACAGCGCGCTCTGGCCGGTCAGCGCGTGGTAGTGCCCGGCCACAGCGGGCGAGACCATCTGGCGCAGCAGGGTGGACTTGCCGAAATTGCTCAGACCGACCACCGCCACCGGGTGGGCCATCGCCAGCGTTTCGAGGATGGCTGCTACATCAGCGGGGCGGTAGCGCGTCAGGCGCGTGTAGTGGGACATGAGCGATCACACGATCCGTTGGGCTACCTACTGGACAGGGGCGACGCGGGCGAGCAAAGCCCACAATCGCCCCTGCACATAGCGAATGATCTCAGCAAGCCCGCCCTGGCTCTGGCGCGGGCGGGCACTGTGCGTCAGGCTGCGGTACGCAGCTTGCGCGCGATGAACACCACAGCTACCAACCCCGCCGCAGCAATTGCCAGCAGCGTCAGGCCGCTCGTGCCGCCGATGGCACCGGCCTGGTCGCCAATGTCGGAGAAGAAGCCAGTGGTCGGCAGCGCGGCGGGCGTCGCGCTCGCCTCGACCGGCACGCCGGTCATCGTCGGCGTGGCGGACCCGGCGACCATCTCAGCGAACGCGGTCGCCGTCATGTCGAACGGGCTAAGCTCCGCTCCGGTGGGCGTGACGGTCGGCGATGGGGTCGCGGTCGGCGGTGGAGCGCCGATGGTGAAGGTGACTTGCCCCGCAACCGGCACAGAGACCTTGATCACCAGTGGCTTGCCCACAGGCACCAGCGCCTTTAGCTCCGGCGGCAGCGACTCGTAGTCTAGCTCCAGCCAGTAGTCGCCCGGCTCCAACGAGCCGAAGTCGAACCGGCCATCGGTCGCCGTCGTGATCACCGCGATCAGCTCATCTACGCCGATCTCCGGCGTGGGCGTGACCCCGCGCGCCTGCACCAGCACAATGCCCGACCCGGACTGGGACGAGCGGGCCACACCGCCCCCTTCGCTGGTGACGGTCAGCGTGTAGCCGCCCGCTCCGGCGACGCTGCTCACGCGCACCGTGTATTCGCTGCTGGCTGGCAGGGTGACGCTGGCGATGCGCGGGTTGGTGCCTTCGCCGCTGTCGTCGTCACCGGCCAGCAGCACACCATCCGGCCCGGCCAGCTCGGCGAACAGGTCCAGCCCCTCGGCGGCAGCGACCGCGTCAATGGTGACTGCATCGCCCGCCGCACCGCTGAAGCGCCAGGTGACCGTCTGCCCGACCTCCAGCGTCCCTTCGACCGGCTCGTTGTAGGCGAGGGTCGTCGTGCCCGCCGGGGCTTGCGCCGGAGCAGGGGTGCGGTCTGCGGGGGTGAAGATGCCGTCGCCGTCGTCGCGGTAGAGCTTGAGCGTGACGTTGCCGAAGATGGTACCCTGCTCGTCAATGACGATCCCGATGAGGCGATTGGCCTCGGCAGTGGCTGTCAGGCTCTGGTTGAGCGCTTCCTGGGTCGCAGCCTGGGCAGTAGACAGCGCCCGGTTGGCGACGAACTCGGCGGTGGCTGTCTGGGCTGCGTCGGTCGCGGCGATGGCCTGCTCGGTCTGGCGGACGAAGAACTCGGCGGTCGCCGTCAGCTCAGCGTTGTAGACTGCCGTCTGCGTAGCCGCTTCAATGGCCGCCAGGGCCTCCAGCGTCGCGTTGTACTCCGCCTCGATGGTCTGGTTAAGCTGGGCAACCGCTGTGCTGGTCTTCTCGCTGGGTGTCAGCTTATCCTGGTCGCCCAGGGCGATGTAGACAAGCACGATGATGATGGCCAGCACCGCCAGCGCCATGAGCGCGCCCACGATCTTGAAGGTGCGGCTCAACCCTTCCGGCTCCGGCTCCATCAGGTCGAGCGGGAACTCGTCCTCGACCAGCCCGAAACTCGGCTCTTCGTCCAGATCGCCGAAATCATCCAGGTTTTCAAAGAGTTCGTCATCAGCCATGAGAATCTATCCTCCGCGTTATGCGCCCGCTGCTACCTGGATCGGGCTGCACCCCCGCTGATAAACCGGCGCTGTCATCCCCCTGGCGAGCGAAGCAGAGCGGCGGGCCGCTCGCTCCCTAGCCGAGTAGCTCAAGATTAGCCAGCGGCACCAGCACCTCACGGTTGTTCGGCAGGCGCACCCTGGCACACTGTGTCCGCAGACCGTTGTCAATGGCCTGGGGCGTCGGAGGCAGGGCAACGACCTCGGCCAGAATGCCGTCCCAAGGAGCGCGCGTCAAGCGCACGTCGGCCCCCACAGCCAGTGCCTGCGTCAGGGAGGGCGTCTCCGGGAAGGTGCCGCCCGCAGGCAGCGGCAGCACAATCTCCGGGCGCTCCCACCGCCAGTGATCCGGCGTTGCCGCGTCAAAGGCGGCCTGCCGCCCCATGTTACTATGTAGCAAGCGATAGATGAGCGTCGTCGGCTGGCGGCGTCCGAAGCCCTCCGTCAGTATAACTGGGAATGTAAGCCCCAACACGAATTCGCGCAAGCTGGCCGACATGCTCGGCGCGACAACCCCCGCCGCTTCCTGGCGCTGGGCCAGCAGCAGGTCGGCCCGCTCGACGGGCAGGGGGCTGATGATCATCTTGGCGCGATAGGGCGAGATGGTCGGCTCGATCTTGCGCAGCGCGGCAAAGCCTTCTTCGGGCAGGAATTGGTACGCCCCAAAGTAAAAGCGCCCATTGCCCCACGCGCACTGCATGACCGCGCCCACGCCGCTGATGCGCACGATGTCGTTCTCGACGGACTCGACTTCGCCCGGTGTCTTGGCCAGCACCTCCATCGTGCGCTCGCTCGCCTGGACGATGATCTGCCCGTCGTCCACGCTGACCACCTCGCCATCCACCGGCGAGAGCAGCGTTTGCGCGCGCTTGCCACGCCCGCGCACGGCCAGTTCCTGCCCCAGGCGCACGCGCTGATCCGGGGCGATGGTGATCAGGTCGGCGACCTGCTCCGGGCGAGCCTTGCGCAGCCGGAGGGCGCGCGCCACGTCCAGGATATGGTACTCGCGCAGCGCGTCCCCTTGCAGCACGACGGTGACCGCGCTGACCTGCGCCGCCGGCCCGGCTGCCGTGCGGCGGTGTACCACGCCCGGCGGCAGCCGTCGCTCGCGCGTCACGCGGGCCAGGCCCTTGATCACGGTCGTCTCAGGGTAGTAGGACATCCGCTCCCTCCTCGTCCCAGGCAGGGGACTCCGCCAGCGCAGCCAGGCGCGCGCCGGGGTCGGGCGCGGCGAAGTCATGCGGGGCGGGGCGAAGCTCGGCGTCATCGGCGACGGGGGCCGGTTCGGGCAAATGACCGCCCATCGCCGCCTTGAGCCAGGCGGTCAGGCGGCGGGCGCGCTCCGCGCCGCGCGGCAGGGCCAGCGGTCGCCCGCGCGCGTCGAAGACGAGGCCAGCGGCTCCGGCGACCAGCCGCCGCTTGATGCGCCGCCGCCCGTCAATGGACAGGCCACGCCGCAGCCGCACCACCACCTCAACGCGCGTCCCCGGCGTCACGGGGGCCAGCCATAGCTCGCCGCCGCGCACCGTGCGGCGGATGATCTGCTCCCCCGGCTGGCGAATCTCCACCGACATGGCCTTGCGCCCGTCTTTGACGCGCCCCAGCGGGCAGAACGCCGTGCCTAGCTCGACCAGGCCGCCCGCCTCCAATGCCTGCACGGTCGCCACCGGCTTGAGGTAGGCGACCACACCCAGCGCCGCGATCAGGTTGTGCGGGTCGAGGCGCAAGTCAACCAGCCCGACCGGTTGCAGGGCGTCAAGCAGCAGCATGGCCGCCACGCCCGGATGTGGCGCTTCGGTCAGGATGGCCCCCGCCCCGATCAACGGGCCGAAGGGCGGCAGCAGCTTGCCCGTTCCCTGGCCCCAGTCCGGGCGCGCGCTGCTCACCAGGGAGCGCACAATCTCGCGGGCCAACGCCTGCTCGACCAGCAATTCCTCCAGCGTGGCGGGAATCGTCGCCGGGCGAAGCTGCTTGTTGTAGGCGTAGTCCCACAGCGCCTCCTCGCCCACTTCCGCCGGAAGCCAGCGCCGCAGACGGCTGGGCGTCACCGCTTGCAGAGCCGCCGGGAAGCTGTGCCCTACGCCCAGGTCGTTGCGCACCACGTGATGGGGCTGCCCGTGCACGCCCGCCACGAGCGAGCTATTGGCGCTGCCCACGTCCACGCACAGCGGGCCGAGTCCTGGCGCGGGCAGCGTGCTCATGTAGCGCACGGTGCTGATCGTCCCCTGCACGGTGGGCACCACGCCCACCTGGCTGGAGCGTCCCACCGCCTCGAACCCGCCGGGGCTGCGCGTGCGGAACTCGTCGTAGACCAGCGCCAGCTCGATCTGCGCGGGGATAAGCTGCTCCTCATCCAGCGCCGGGCGCACGTTGCGCGCGGTGAACACGGTCGTGTAGGGGCTGAACAGCGCCTTGACGTGCGCGCGCAGCGTCTGGTTGCCGGCGAAGAGCACCACTGGCATTGTCCCGCGCCGGATCAGGCCCAGCGCCCGCGCCACCCGGCGTAGCAGCGCCAGCAGAATGTCGTCCGCGCCGTCGTCCGTCCCGCCAGTGATCAGGATCACGTCCGGCTCGCCGGTCAGCAGGGCGTTGATCTGCGCTTCTTCCGGGCGCAGGTCGTCGGGGCAGAGCGTCCCCGTGACGGTGATGAAGCTGCTGGCGAGCAGGCGCGCGCCGCTGGCCAGGCTTAGCTCTGGCGTGAGGCCGACCAGGAAGACACGCATCGGACGGCCCGCGCTGCCGGTCGCCAGGAAAGCGTCCACGCCGTGCCCTTCGCTCTCCGGCATCAGGAACAGGCCACCGCCCTGCTCGTCCACGATGCGCCGCCCGATCAGCTCGGACATGCGCTGCGCGGCGCGATCCAGGCCCAGGCTGGCCTGGGCCAGCGGCGGCTCAGCGGTCGTGCGCGACCGCGCCGAGGCGATGAGGCGATACTGCCCTTCGACCAGGTCAATCAGGGCCAGGCGAGTGTGGACGCTGCCGAGATCGGCCACCAGGATGGAATTGACGTGCTCAACACCCATGCGCCATCAGCCCCCTAACCGGTCGAGGATGAATTCCAACTGCGCGCGGACCACGTCGCTGAAGATCGTCAGGCTGGTCAGGATGGCCCCGGCGTAGAGCGCGCCGAGCGTGATCGTCACGAAGACCTGCCCGATCGCGCTCAGCCCACGCAGCAGGCGCGGTCTTCGCACTGCGCCGCGCCGGGCGATGGCGAAGAACTGGAAGTAGATCAGCGTGGTGACCACGCCGACCAGGATCACCAGCCCGTCCGCCGTATCCTCGCCGACCGACTCGCCCGCCGCACGTGCCAGCGGAACAATCGTCCCGGCCACTGCCCCGGCGATGGCGACGGCCACGCCCACGCCGATCACAAAGACGAGGCCCAGGCTGCCGACGGGGGCCAGGCGCGGCGAGACCTTGAACAGCAGCAGCGCGCCGACCAGGAACGGCACCGCTCCCACGACGCGCAGCGCGGCCATCGTCGCCTCGTCGCGCCCGTCGGCTTCGGCCAGCAGCGTCTCGTCGAGCCAGGGCTTGATCACGCTCTCGGCGGCGACGATGACTGTGTAGCCCGCTGCCACGCCGACCAGCACGTGCACGGCCAGCCGGTAGAGCACGTTGTCGCCCAGCAGATAGCTGAAGATCAGCAGAGTGAGCACCAGCGAGACCCACCCCGCAATCAGGTCGAGGTTCCCAGGAGTCACCGGCGTCGCCTCCGTCCCAACGCGCGCAGCAGGTTGATAACCATCCCCAGGGCGATCAGGCCCGCCGCTCCCGCCGCGCCCAGGGCCATGCTGTGCCAGCGCGCCGCTGGCGGATCGGGCAGCTCGACGGGGAGATCGCCGGGCATCCGGTACGGCGCAAGGGTGGCGGCGTTGCGCTCGGCGTTGTAGCGGACGGTGTCGCGCGCGCCAGCCAGCAGCCCGGCGTAGCCCGTATCGCCCACATAGGGCGCGGCCAGCGGCTCAATCGCCGCCGTCACCAGGGCTACCTTGGGCACCGGCACCGCCGCCAACTGCTCGGCCCACGAGCGCACCCCCGTTGACTCGTCTCCGACGACCACGACCAGGGCAATATCCCCAGCCAGGCTAGTGATGGGCAGGCCGCTCTTGTCGCCGCGCAGGTCGGTGGCGAACGCCGGATGACGCTCCAACGCACCGTCCTCGCCCCATACCACCGAGGCCAGCGAGCGCACGCCCACCGCCTCGCCGGACAGGTAGCGCAGCGCGACGTAATCTTCGCCCGCCCGCAATGCGTCCTCGTCCTGGTCGCGCGCGGCCAGCAGCAGGGCGTCGTCGCCCAGCGCGGCGACCACCGATCCGGCGTGGAAGGCCCCCGCCGGGCTGGTGCTGATCGTCAGCGGGACAGCGCCGCGCGCCAGCGTATCGCGCAGCACGGCTGCGGCCAGCGCGTCAAGCTCGCCCGCCGACACCGGCCCGTACTCGAAGGCGAAGAGCACGTAGTCGCCTGCTTGCAGCGCGTCCACCTGGCTGGCGACCGCCGCCCGGTCGCCGCCAAGCGGGGGCGGATCGGCAGCGAAGTGCAGCGCGTCGGTGGCAAAGGGGCCGAGCAGCGCCCCCAGCAGCGCCAGCATGACCAGCACGCGGTCGAGCTTGAAGTGGCGGGGCCGCCGGGGTCGCCGGGTGGCGGGTAGCTCTTCCGGCTCCAGCCCGGCGAAGGCCATTCGCGCCGCCTCATCCAGGGCCTCTGCGTCTTCTTCGCTCGCGCCGATGTCGAGCAAGGCTTGCAGCCGCTTGACGCGCCGCTCCTGGACGGGCGTGATGACCAGTTGCTCGGCGGCGCGCCGTCCCACCGCAGCGGGAATAACCATGTCGGCGGCGGGCAGCGCGCCGGGGATGCCCGCCAGCAGTCCGCCAGCGGGAGCCTGCTCCTCTTGGGCCGCGCCCAGCTCGCGCAGCGCCTCTTCGCGGAAGGCGCGCAACCGCTCCGGTAGCTCGTCAACCTGCTTCTGCTTGACGCTCGCCTCCGCGCCGCCCGCCTTCACTGTGACGGGTAGCTCGGACGGGCGCAGTTCCTCGACCCAGGAGGGCTGCGGGCCGCGAGCGGCAGTCCGTTCCGGGGCGGGCGGGCGGCGGGGCGGCTCGACGGGCGGCGGGGCGGCAGCGGGTGGCGCGGCCTCTTCCTCCGGTGCCAGCATATCGCCCAGCACGCGATCCATCTCGTCCTGGTCGAACAGCCGCTGCAAATCGGGTGCCTGACGCTCCGCGCTCACTTCGCCGAAGAGCGCCTCCAGGTCTTGCAGGGCCTCGTCGCCAGCCTCCAGGCCGAACGGCGGCGCGGCTGCGGGCTGCTCCACTTCGTAGCCGAGCAGGTCGTCGAGCGCCGCACTGTCCAGGGGAGCGGGTTCGAGCGTGGGGGGCGCGGCCTCCGGCGGCGCGGGCGCGACTGCGGCGGGCGGGATGGGGAATTCCTCTGCCGGGGCGACATCTTCCGGCGAAAGCTCCTCCAGCCAGTCCAGCGCGTCCGCCGTATCCAGCGGTGGCGTGCCCGCCTCGGCCTCCGCCCGGTATCGCTCGCCGAGCGCGGACTCGGCGCTGGTAGAAAGCTCGCGCAGCCAGTCGGGCATGTCGGCACTGGCGGCGTCAGCCGCAGCGACCGTCCGGCGGTCGAAATCCTCCGGCTCCAGCGGCTCGAACCGCTCGACGAAATCCTCGATCTCTGCCTCCTCACTCACCAGGGGGGGCGGAGTCTGTTCGAGATCGAGGTCGGGGAAGGGTATATCTTCCGGGGCGAGGATGCGGTCGTCGTCCGCTGGCTCGCCGGTCATCCAGGCCGGCAGCGCGCCCTCGCCCGCTTCCGCTTCGGGCGGCGTCTCTAGGGGCGTTTCGCCCGCGTCCAGGCTGGCGCCGAGCGCCTGCCAGTCAATGGTCTCCGCGTCCGAAGCGCCCCGGAACCAGTCCGGCACGTCCGGCTCGGATGTGAAGGGAGCGGGCGCTGGTTCGGGCGCGACCGGCTCTTCCAGCGGGCCAGCGGACAGGTCCATGCGGCGCAACCAGTCCGGCGCTTCCTCTGTCTGCTCCTCCAACCCCAGGAACCAGCCGGGCACGAATTCCGGCCCTTCGCCGGTCTCTGCATCGGGCGCGGGCGGGGCGGGCGGCGTCTCGTCAAGTTGCGCGAACCAGTCGGGGATTTCTTCGAGCAGGCGCTCTTCGGGCGTTTTCTGCGCCTCGGCCTCTAGCTCGCGCTGCTCGCGCTCCCATTCCTCGTAGGTCTGCGCCTCAGGCGGCTCGCCCTCCTGCGGCGACTCGGCGAGCAGCCAGTCAGGGAGCGGGCTTTCCTCTTGCCCAGGAAGCTCCTCGTCCGCCCTGGCGGTGAGCCAGTCAGGGAGCACTTCCCCGTTCTCCGGGAAGGGCTGCTCCCCGGACTCGTCCGGCTGCGGCGCTGGCTGTTCAGGGGATTCGCCGAAAATACCCAGCCACTCGTCGTCGGTGGGGAAGGGCAGCGCGTCGCCAGCGGGAGCAGGCTCCTGCTCACCGGCGAGCCAGTCGAGCGTCTCCAGGTCGCCGGACACGTCGCGGGGGCCTTCCCAGGGCGCAGGAGAAGCGTGCTGATCTTCGTAGATGGACGGCCTGGCCCCGCTGAATTCGTCCCAGGGGGCTGGCTCCGGCCCGCCCATCTCCGGCGCGCCGGGCGACAGGCCAGCGAAATCCTCCCAGGGCGCGCGCGGCGAGGCTGATCCGCCGACCGGCTCATCGGGCTGGTCTGGCAGCAGTGTGTCGTCAAAGTGCTTCGGATCGTCCGGCATAGCCTTCTTGTCCTGCTCTCGCGCGCCTGCCCCCATCAACCCCGGATCGAGCGATCCTGGCCGGTGAGCACGCGCACGCCAGCGGCCACCGTGCCCAGGCCCACCCCGATCAGGATGCCGCGTGCCCCGGCGCTCACCGGCACGCGCACCAGCCAATCGCGCGCATCGGCCAGGGCTTCAGTTTCTTCGAGCGGAATCCAGCCCACCAGCGCCACCAACACCGCCAGGGTGAACAACACCGACCAGACCGTCACCTGGCGGCGCATCAGGCGGTAGGCGGCGTAGACCAGGAAGAAGACCAGCAGCCCGGCCAGCGCCGACTCCAGGCTGACCTGCACCGCTTCGAAGGCCCGCGCGCTCATCTGCTCGCCTTCCAGGTCGCCCGACCACACTTCGGCGCGGTCAAGGATGCGCAGCGCGATCACGCCCGCCGCCGCCAGCAGGGCCAGCAGACTGTACGGCCAGCCGCGCTCGGAGCGGGCCAGGCGGCCCAGGTGCACCGCCAGCAGATTGAACACGCCAACAAACACCGCAACCGCCGCAATCACCGTGACCAGGCGCAGCACAAACGCGGCGAAATCTGCCGCTGGCGTCCCCCAGTCGCTGGACAGGCCGATGAGCACGGCCACGCCCACACTGATGACGGTGAGCGATGACAGGAAGTGAAGCAGGCGATGGTTGTTCACAAATCCCCCTCAGCCACGCGCACCGGGCTAGATCGCTTGCAGCGCGACGGCGATGATGCCCAGGATGACCAGCCAGCGCAGCACGTCCTGCGCCAGGACGCTGCCGCGCTCCAACGCCGTGCCGTCCAGGTAGGCCGGGCCAGCGTACAGCTCTTCGCCGAGCAGCACTTCGCGCGCCTGGGCGAAGGCGACCGCTTGCCCTTCCAGCAGGTCGCTGTGGGCGATCACGGCCTGGCTGTGGCGCAGCGCGCTCTCGCCCAGCAGGGCCAGATTGGTGCCGAAGCGCCCCAACAGGATGTTGCTATCGGCGTCCAGGTCGGCGGACAGGCTGGCAGCCCCCGCCGCGAACGCCAACCCCGGCGGGTACCAGGCGGCGGCGCTGCTGCGGTAATAGTCCATAGTCCGGCGATAGAGGTACGCGCGGCGCAGCGTATCCTGCGCCAGCGGGAGCGTCATGGGGCTGGTCAGCGTCAGCAGCGGAAGCTGGCGGCTGATCGCCAATCGCTGGCTCATGCGGTAGGCGATCTCAGCCGACGCCAGCGCGCTCACCGTGCTGGCGCTGCCCAGCGCGCTATCGCCCAGCGAGATATGGACGCGCTTGGCGCTCTCCACCGCGTCGGCGGCCAGCACAGGCAGCGTCTCGTAGGCGCGGATGGGGCGCAGGTGCACGGTGAAGCGCCGCGCGATGAAGCGCCCGGCCATCATCGCCGCGAAAGTGATGGCGACCACCGCCCAGATCAGCTCGCTGTCGTTAATCATCTGTCCGCCTCATCTTGCGCCGCCGCCAACCGCTCGCGCAGCCAGGCCACGCCGCCGGGCGCGTCGAGCACGCGCGCCAGGTCAGCGACCGCGTCGCGCGGCAGCACCAGGCCCAGCGCCGGCTGCGCTACCCATAGCGCCTGCGCCCCAAGCGGAGCGAGCGGCTCCGCTGCGTCCAGCAGGGCCGCCATCAGCCCGCCCAGGCCCGCCGCGTGCAGGCGCTCGCCCCAATGGGCCAGGCGCTCAGCCAGGCGCTCGGCGTCAGGAAGCTGCTCAACAGTTGCCATAGCGCCAGTATAGCACAGCGCCAATCTGGAGGAAATTGGACGAATGGGCAGTTGGTTGCTGGTGATCGGTTGTTGGTTGCTGGTGATTCTCTGCGCCCTCGGCGTCCAGGTGGCGACAGAGTTCCGAAGTCTTGCACCGCAGGGTGCACGAATGACCTGTTACCAGGGGAAGTTCAGGGATGCTCACTGAATGCCTCCCCCCTCAATCCCCCCTCCAGCGAAGCTAAAGGGGGGACGATCTGGCAAGCGGCTCTCCCCTTCCCTTAGCTTTGCTGGGAGGGATGGACAAATAAGATTGCATTGACGGTTAATGATAGGTTACGGAAAATCAACTCAAGGGAAGAAACGAACGAAGAAGGCGACTTCGAGGAACCGGTTGTAGGGGCGGGTTTGCAAACCCGCCCCTACAGGCCATCCGAGCTTCTCGCTCAAGCCGCCCGCCTCCTCCGTTGATTATGAACGCTCGTCGTTACGCTAAATCAACACTGTCTAATTTGTCCATCCCTCTTTGCTGAGGGAAGGGGCCGGGGATGGGGGCCTTCCGACAACTGCCTGACGACTTGTTCGTGCGTCCCGCATCGCACTCACCGTTGACAACGGTTGGTCAATCCGCTAATATGCAGGCTGAGGACGCGGCGCGTTCTCGTTGACAACCCACCCCCGACCGACGGCGGGTTGCAGGCAGGTTGCTCGGACTGGGTCCTGCGCGGCAGGGCGTCCGAACCGTGTCAGGGCCGGAAGGCAGCAGCACTAAGGGCTATACCCTGGGTGCCGCAGGAGCGCCTGGCCCGAGCAACGTGCCCGCAACCCCGTTGTGTTTCTAGTGGACGCTTGAGTGAAGAGAGTCGCGTCGTGACCCCCCAGAAACGCTCCGCGCCGGCCCGCAAACCGCGCCGACGCTGGAAGCGCGCAGTGCTCATAGCCGCGAGCGCGGCCCTCATCGCTGGCGGTGTGCTGGCCGCCGACTACCTAACCCGCAAAACAGTCACCATAGACGTGAGCGGCAGCATCCAGCACCTGCACACGCGCGCTGGCACTGTGGGCGAGGCCCTGCGCGACGCTGGCATCCTCCTCGACCCTGAAGACGTGGTGCATCCCGCGCCGCAGTCTCCGCTGCGCGATGGCATGACGATCACCGTGCGCAAGGCTCACGCTGTTGCCGTGCAGGTGGACGGGACGCTGCGCCAGGTGCGCACCCAGGCCGTCCACCCGCTCGACGTGCTGGAGGAGCAGGCGATCCCCGTCGGTGAGCATGACGTAGTGCAGGTCAACGGCCAGGCATATCCCTCGCAGCAGTTGGAGCAGATCGGCTGGGAAGCCCCCGCCGCCACCATCCGCGTGGTGCGCAGCGTGACCATGAAGCTGGTCGAGGGCGAGACGGCGCAGGTGTTGCACACCACGCAGGCTGATGTCGGGCGGGCATTGGACGCCGCCGGGGTAACGCTGTACCTGGCCGACCGCATCACACCCGGCCCCAGCACGCCGGTCGCCGACGGGCTGATCGTCGCCATCGAGCGGTCGCTCCCGCTGACGATCATCGCCGACGGGCAAACGCTCAGCACGCGCGCCCTCGGCCCCACCGTCGGCGACGCGCTGGCCCAGATCGGGGTCGCTCCGGCTGACCTTGACATCACTATTCCCCCGCTGGAAGCGTCCCTCACGGCGGGTATGACCATCCGCGTGGTGCGCGTCAGCGAAGAGCTGGTCACCAGGGACGAGCCGATCCCCTTCACCACCATCACTCGCCGGGATTCGACGCTGGCTGCGGGCGAAGAGCGCGTGATCCAGGAAGGGGCCGATGGACTGCGCCGCCTGCAGATTCGCAAGCGCAGCGAGGATGGGCGCGTGGTGAGCCGCGAGATGGTGGCCGAGTGGATCGTGCGCACGCCCGTCCCGCGCATCGTTGCCCAGGGCGACACCGCCCCATGAACGACCGCCAATTCCTCGACGGACGGGGCATCGCGCCAAAGAAGAGCCTGGGCCAGAATTTCCTACACGATCCGTACACGCTGGAGAAGATCGTCGCCCTGGCCGAGCTGCCGCCCGGCGCGACGGTGCTGGAGATCGGCCCCGGCACGGGCAACCTCACCCGCGCCCTGGCCCGCGCCGCCGGGCGCGTGATCGCCGTCGAGGTGGACGACCGGCTGATCCCGCTGCTGCAAGCCGCCTTCGCCGACCAGCCGCACGTTGAGATCGTGCACGGCGACATCCTGACGCTCGACCTGGCTGGCAGACTGGGCGACACGCCTTACATCCTCGTCGCCAACCTGCCCTACTACATCACCAGCGCCATCCTGCGCCATGTCTTCGAGGGGATGCCGCGCCCGCAGCGGGTTGTAGTCACCGTGCAGCGCGAGGTCGCCGAGCGGCTGGTCGCCACGCCCGGCGACATGAGCCTGCTGGCGGTCAGCGTGCAGTTCTACGGGCAGCCGCGCATCGCCCTGCGGCTGGGCGCGGGTGCGTTCTGGCCGCGCCCCGACGTGGACTCGGCGGTGGTGCGCATTGACGTGTACGAGCGCCCGCCGGTGGACGTGGCGGACGAGGCGCTGTTTTTCCGCGTGGTGCGCGCCGGGTTTGGCCAGAAGCGCAAGCAGCTTCGCAACGCGATCAGCGCCGGGCTGGGGCTGGACAAAGCCGCCGCTGACGCCCTGCTGCGGGCTGCCGGGATCGATCCGCAGCGCCGCGCCGAGACGCTGAGCCTGGAGGAGTGGGCGGCGCTGGCGCGGGCGGTGGCTCACCATGAGGGTGGCGTCTGAATTCCGCTCGCGGTATCTCGCACCGCTCCGGCGAGCTACGCGCTGGAAATCGAGACCGCCTGTTGCAGATGCCGTATAATTAAAGGTGTGATGGAACGGATTGGAGAGAAGATGCGATGGCCGAGCACACGTTATCCTATGAGACGGTGTACACGCTGGCGATGCAGCTTTCGCGGGCCGAGCGCGCCCGCCTGATCGCTCAGATCGCGCCCACGCTGGTCGAGGAGCCGGGCAAACAGCCCAAACGGTCTTTGCGCGGCCTCCTGTCTGACTTTGGCCCGGCCCCGTCCGCTGAAGACATTGACCAGGCGCGGCAGGAGATGTGGGGCAACTTCCCGCGGGAGGATATTGGGCGATGATTGTCGCTGTGGCTGACACACACGCGGTAGTTTGGTATCTGTACGACGACAAGCGTCTGTCACCGGAAGTCGGGGCTTTTATTGATGGAGCTGCCCGGCGTGGAGACGCCATTGGAGTATCCCCCATTACGTTGGTTGAGATCGTCTATCTGGCCGAAAAAGGGCGTATCCAACCTCAGACGCTTGCACTCGTCGCCACTGCCCTTCAGTCGTCCGATAGCGTACTGGTCGAAGTCCCTCTCGACCTGAACGTAGCCCAGGCACTCCAGCTTGTATCGCGGACTGACGTGCCTGACATGCCCGACCGCATCATCGCTGCGACGGCCCTGCATTTCCAGGTGCCGGTCATCAGCCGCGACGCAAGAATCCAGGCTGCGAACCTGCAAACCATCTGGTAACACTCACCCCCGCCCGGCGCTAGCGCGGGCGGCTGCTGGTATGAGGGGCTACGCGGGAAACCAACCTCCTTAGGATTGGTCGTCCGGAGGCGGGTCGAAAGTTCCCAACCGAGATGTGAGTGGGCCTGAAGGGCCTTTCCTAGGAGGAGTTACGCTGCCGCTTGTCGGGGTAAGTTGTGCAGGTTTCTTTGCCGCAGATGCAAGCCCGGATAAGTAAGCCCGCATTTCGTACAGATGATCTTCCATTGCCAGGAACAAGCGGATGACCTCTGCTGAGACGGCGAGTCCAAAAGCTACGGCACCAAACCCCAGGAAAGTGCCCAAGAATGTGCCAAATTTGAATTCAGTTTCCCCGCGCCATGTCTCGGTTGTAGCCGCATCATTAGCCACCCAAATGCCGCCAAGCAGAACCAAAACTGCAAGGATGATGAGCAAAGTATAGTATGTTGTTAGGAGGGGAAAACGATTCATCATACTTTCTCCTTATGAATCAAAGATCAACACAATGTTAAGTCCAAACTATAACACTGAGGGTGAGCTTGAGATAGTTAGGTGTCTCTGGTTGCGGTCAGGCAGTGGAGGAGCGTTGTCTACTGCGGGTCGCACGGCCATAGACTTCCGAAGTTTTCGAAAACTTCGGAAGTCTGTTGTTGTACGCGCGCCCCCACCAACCCTGTTTGGCACGCGCCCCCAGCCGCAGTATGATTACCGCGCGCTCGCCGCTGGCCTCGCAACAAATCCTCACCGGCAGCGTATCATGACTCAGAATGCGGGCGCGGGAACAGGAACACCACCATGAACGACTCCATCTGGCGCAAGATCATCGGCGACATCCGCACGCGCAAGGGCCGCACGGTGCTCGTGGCGGTCAGCATCTTCATCGGCGTGCTGGGCGTGGTCACGCTGATCACCGCCGGCGATCTGCTCGTCAAGCAGCTTTCCGCCGACATCCGCCAGGACGAGCTACCCATGCTGGCCAGCTTCGTCGTCATCCCCGGCGATCCGCCCGCCAGCCTGGACGACGCGGCGACATTGAAGATGCTGGGCGAGCTACCCGGCGTGACGGTGGTCGAGGGGTCGGCGAACTACCCGGTGTTCTGGAAGCAGTCCGACGAGACGCGCTTCCGCGAGATGCGCATACAGGCTTACACCCAGCCGTTCGACGCCATCCAGTTAGCGCCGCCGCGTCTGGTTGAAGGGCGCTGGCCGCGCGAGGGGCAGCGCGAACTAATGCTGGAGGTGCGCCTGGCCGACGACTTCGATCTGAGCGTGGGCGATACCATTGACGTGCGCATCGTCAGCGATGCCGAGAACCTGCCCACCGAGTCGTGGACGGTGACCGGCCTGGTCTTCGACGCCTACAGCCAGCAAGGAGACCAGCAGCTTTACGCCACCTTCAACGACGCGCGGCGGATGGCTGGCTTCGCCGGGATGAACATCATCTACGCCCGCTTCACCGACTACGCTACTGCCGAGCAGTCCCTCGAATCGTTCGGCGCGGCGATCACCGACAAGACGCCGTACATCACCTTCTTCCAGTACGCCGAAGACCCCGCTCAGAACAGCGCCGTTGAAGCCACCAAGCAGTACGCGGCGGTGCTGGCTGCGCTGGCGATTGTCGCCATGCTCGTGTCGGGCTTCCTGGTCATCAACGTGATCAACAACATCGTGGTCGAGCAGAAGCGGCAGATCGGCGTGATGAAGTCGCTCGGCGCGCTGCGCCACGAGACTTTCATGATCTACGCGGGCATCGCGCTCATCTACGGCGTGCTGGGCATGATTCCCGGCGTCATCCTGGGCATTCCGGCGGGCTACAAGATGGCGGTCATCGTCGGCGACTTCGCCGGCACGCTGATCAACGACTTTCAGGTCTCGCCGCCGGCGATTGCGCTGGGCGTTGTGCTGGGGCTGGGCGTGCCCATCGCCTCGGCGGTGCTGCCCGTCTACAGTGGCACGCGGGTGACCATCCTCGAAGCCATGACCGACCTGGGCATCTCCGGCGGCTACAAAGTGGGGCCAATCGCGCGCTTCATCCGCGCCCTGCCGCTGCCCGTGCAGATCAAGCAGTCGTTGAGCAACATCAACCAGAAGAAGGCACGGCTGGCGCTGACCGTCGCCACACTCACCCTGGCGGTGACGGCGTTCATGGGCGTGTCGGCGGTCTTCGTGCGCATCAACCAGGTGCTCAACGACATCCTCGACACGTTCTCCTTCGAGGTGCAGGTGCAGCCCACGCAGAGCCAGCCCTATGAGGAGTTCAGGGCGCTGGTGCTGGACAATGTGCCGGCGGTCGAGCAGGTGTATCCGGGCACGGCGCTCTCGGTGCAGCTTGAGGACTACGTTTCGCAGTTGACCAATACCAGCCAGTTGATCCTCAGCGGCGTGGAAACGTCCGCGCCATTGCTCACGCTCGATCTGATCGCTGGTGATGGCTGGACGCAAGACCCGAACCGCGAGGGCATCATCCTGACCAGCGAAGTGGCCAAGCAGATCGGCAAGACGGTCGGCGATACGGTGAAGATCAGCAACGGCGGCAAGCACCTGGAGCCGGAGATCATCGGCATCGTCAACTTCCCGTTCGACATGGGCTTCATGGAGTGGCGGCAACTGGCCCGCTTCGCCGGGTACGTGCACGGCGCGCCCAAGCCCAACACCTACTTCACTGAGGCGACCGTGCCGGGGTACGAGGGCGCGCTGGAAGGCGGCGCGGTGACCGCCTGGGGCGTCAATGAAGAGATCATCACCCTGGTGGATTTCAAAGGGTTCATCACGACCGTCCCCGCTCAACCGGCGGTGATCATCAGCGAGGGGCTGGCCGGGCGCGCGGGACTGAAGGCGGGCGATTCGATCACGCTGGAATTCGCCAGGCAGAGCGAGACGTTCATCGTCGCTGCCATCTTCGCGCCCAAAGACGCGCTCATTGACCTGGCCGCCCAGAATGGGCTGGACGACCCGGAGGCGCTGCGCACCGCTGACATCGTGGGCGTGCCCTGGGAAGACCTGGCCCGCTATGAGGGTGCCAGCCTGGAAGGTGAGCCGATCCCCAACGCCTTCGCCCTGGTCATGCGCGAGAAGAACCTGAGCGCCCGCGCTGTAGACCGCGTGATCGAGGACGTGAACGAGACGCTGGTCGAGCACGGCATCACCTCGTCGTTCACCAACCTGGTGGAGATCGCCGACATGGCCTCCAACGCCATCCTGAGCATCGGCATCATCCTGAATATGGCTTCGCTGGTCATGGCGGCGGTGGGGGCCATCGGCCTGCTGACCACACTCTCGATCAGCGTCTTCGAGCGCCAGAAGGAGATCGGCGTCATGCGCTCGGTGGGGGCCGGGTCGTGGCAGATCATCGTCCAGTTCCTTGTCGAAGGGGTGGTCGTGGGCGTGATCGCCTGGGTGATCGCCGCGCCGCTGAGCGTGCTGCTCGCTTACACCCTGACCAACCTGCTGCCCTTCGGCGAGTTCATCGAGTTCGCTTACCCGGCGTGGATGTTCGCGGCGGGGCTGATCGGCATCCTGGTCATCGCCACCATCTCTAGCATCTGGCCGTCGGTGGCGGCATCACGCAAGACCGTCTCGGATATTCTGCGCTACCAGTGAGGTGTCCGGTCGGGAGGGGTGTGGGGGCGAAAGAGCATCACCGCAGAGAGGCGCAGAGGACGCGGAGAAGAACTAACGCCATCTTTTCTCTGCGCTCTCTGCGCCTCTACGTTGACAGATAGGGATCACGTCTCGGCGATCTCGACCGTGTGCAGCGCGTCGCCGGGGTCGGGGTCGCGCATGGGGTCGCGCTCGCGAATCTTGAGCAGCACGGCCAGGCTGTCGGCGTCGGCGACCTTGCCGAAGACGGCGTGCTTGCCGTTGAGGTGCGGCGTGGCCGTGTGCGTGATGAAGAACTGGCTGCCGTTGGTGTGCGGCCCGGCGTTAGCCATGCTCAAGATGCCGGGGCCATCGTGCTTGAGGGCCAGCGCGCCCGCCTCGTCATTGAAGCGGTAGCCGGGGCCGCCGCGTCCAGTGCCGGTCGGATCGCCGCCCTGGGCCATGAAGCCGTTGATCACCCGGTGGAATGTCGTGTTGTCGTAGTACCCCTCGCGCGCCAGGAAGACGAAGTTGTTGACCGTGATTGGGGCCTGGCTGGCGAATAGCTCAACCACGATGTCGCCCCGCTGTGTCTTGAAGGTCGCCGTGTAGTGCTTGTTCGGATCAATGGTTATTTCCGGCGGCGAACCGTACTGTTTTATCATGAGCTTGAACCTCGTAGGCACTTGCGTAAACGATAGGCAGAGTGTAACAGATCGCCGCCAGGTCTCCAACGCTGCGAAGCAGGGCAATGCATCCTTGTCGGTTGAAACTCGTCACACAGGAATGGCCCCCCATCCCCGGCCCTTCCCCCACGAGGGGGGAAGGGAGAGAAGCGGCGGGCCTGCTCTCCTTCCCTCCGCGCAGCGTGGGGGAAGGGGCTGGGGGATGGGGGGCCACACGGCAGCCAGTATCCACTCCATTTCAACCGAATTCGATACACTACCCGGATTTTGATGCGATTGCCCTGTCACCTCGCCGTGCCCACCGGTCAAAGCGTGGGGTTCTCATGGTATAATGCGGCGTTGGCGCGCAGCGCCTCCCGACATCGGCAGCCCAACCCTGACTCACGATTATGACCATTCTCAGCGCAAGCAACCTGGCTAAGTCCTTCGGGGCAGATGATATCTTTTCCGGCGTGTCCGTCGAGATTGCGCACGGCGCGAAGATCGCCCTCGTGGGCGCTAATGGCATCGGCAAGACGACGTTGCTCGAAGTGCTGATCCGGCGGCAGGAGCCGTCGGCGGGGACGGTCAGCCACATGCGCGGGCTGACCATCGGCTACCTGCCCCAGCGCCCCCAGCTTGCCGGCGACAGGTCGCTGTGGGACGAGATGCTGACCGCCTTCACCGATCTGCGCGCCCGCGAAGCGCGGCTGCACGCCCTCGCCGAGCAGATGAGCGATCCCAGCCACCCTGACCTTGAGGTGCTGATCGAGCGTTACGGGCGCGAGGAGCACCAGTTCGAGTTAGACGGCGGCTACACCTACGAGATGCGGACGCGCCAGGTGTTGCAGGGGCTTGGCTTCGCGCCGGAAGACGCGACCATGCCGCTGGCGCACCTCTCCGGCGGGCAGCAGACGCGCGCGCTGCTGGCCCGGCTGCTGCTGGAGTCGCCGGACTTGCTGGTGCTCGACGAGCCGACCAATCACCTGGACATCAACGCCGTCGAGTGGCTGGAGAGCTTCCTCAAGGCGTGGCCGGGCGCGATGCTCGCCGTCAGCCACGACCGCTACTTCATGGACAACGTGATCACGACCATCTGGGAGATGGAGTGGGGCGGGGTTGAGTGCTACCGGGGCAACTACAGCCACTACGTCCGGCAGCGCGCGGAGCGGCACGAGCGGCTGCGCAAGGAATACGAGGCGCAACAGGAATTCATCGCCAAAGAGGAAGACTACATCCGGCGCAACATCGCCGGGCAGAACACCGCCCAGGCCAAGGGGCGTCTGCGCCGCCTGGAGCGGCTCAAGCGCGACCGGCTGATCGCCCGCCCACGCCGCCAGCATCACATCCACGTCAACCTGAAAGCCGACCTGCGCAGCGGTGACAAGGTGCTGATGACCTACGGCCTCGTCGCCGGTTACGAGCGCGAGCGACCTCTGGTCACCGTGCCGGACATCACGCTTTACCGGGGCGAGGCTGCCGCGCTGATCGGGCCGAACGGCATCGGCAAGACGACGCTGCTCAAGACGCTGCTGCGCGAGATTCCGGCCCTGAGCGGCAGCGCGCGGCTGGGCGCGGCGGTGCAGCCGGGCTACTTCGCCCAGGCCCACGAGGGGCTGGACGCGGACAAGAGCGTGCTCGACGAGCTGCTGACGGTGCGCAACCTGCCGCTGAGCGAAGCGCGCAACTACCTGGCCGCGTACCTCTTCACCGGCGATGACGTGTTCCGCCCGGTCAGCACGCTGAGCGGCGGCGAGCGCGGGCGGCTGGCGCTGGCCAAGCTGTCCCTGGACGGCGCGAACTTCCTGCTGCTCGACGAGCCGACCAATCACCTGGACATCGAGAGCCAGGAGATTCTGCAGGATGTGCTGGCCGCCTTCAACGGGACAATCCTGCTCGTCAGCCACGACCGCTACCTGATTGACGCGCTGGCGACGCAGGTCTGGGACTTGCAGGCGGACGGCCTGACCATCTTCGAGGGCACTTACCGCGAGTACCTGGCCACGCGTGAAGCGGCGCGCCAGGCAGCCCGTGATGCGGACTCCGCCGCGCCCGCCGAGCGCCGCCGCGACTCGGCGGAGCGTCGCCAGAACGGGGGTGCCGGACTCTCCGAGTACCAACGACAGCGCCGCCTGGTCGAGCTGGAGGGAGAGATTACCGCGCTGGAAGACGAGCTTGACGCGCTGCATGACGCGCTGAGCGAGGCTAGCACGGGCGGCGAGGTGGAGCAGGTGCGCGACCTGGGCGAGCGTTACGCTGCCATCGAGTCCGTGCTCGACCGGGCGCTGAGCGAGTGGGAGGCGCTGGTCGAGTAGCGCAACAACGGGACTTCCGAAGTCTGCCGGACTTTGGAAGTCTGAACGCGCCTCCGTTCCCCGTGTTTGTTGGAAAATGGGGCGCAAGCTACAATGAGCGCGTGCACAGACCGTCATCAGCAGAACACGACGGTATCAGTGCGGAGGAATGGCTGTGGGGCGCTGGCAAGACAAGTACGTGATCGGCCTGACCGGCAACATCGCTATGGGCAAGAGCCTGGTGCGGCGGATGCTGGAGCATCTTGGCGCGTACACCATTGACGCCGACGCCCTCGCTCACCAGGCGATGTCGCCCGGCGCGCCCGCCTACAAGCCGGTCGTGCTGACCTTCGGCACGTGGATTCTCGACGCCGACAAGCGCATTGATCGCACCCGGCTCGGCGCGATTGCCTTTTCCCATCCCGAAGCACTGCGCCGCCTGGAGACGATCACTCACCCAATTGTCGAGCGGGCCATTGACACGCTGATCGCGCGCAGCCAGCGCCGCTTCGTCGTCGTCGAGGCGATCAAGCTGGTCGAAGGGCCGCTGGCCGGGCAGATGGACAGCATTTGGGTGGTCAACGCCTCGCAGGAAACGCAGATCGCGCGGCTGGTCAAGCGCGGCCTGCCTCGCCAGGAGGCGCTCAAGCGCATCCGTGCCCAGAACCCACAGGCGGATAAGCTGGCCCACGCCCACGTGGTCATTGACAACAACGGCACGCCGGAAGAAACTTGGGGGCAGGTGCACACGGCCTGGCTGCAAATCGCCGGGGCCGCCCGCGCCGAGGCCATCCAGACCGCGCCGCAGCGTGTCACGGTGAGCGGCGCGGGGCGCGACGGCGGGGCGCTCGCCGCGCTGAGCATCGTGCGCGGCACGCCGCACACCGCCGACCAGATTGCCGGTCTGATCTTGCGCTGCACGGGCAAGCGCCTGAGTCACGATGACGTGCTGATCGCTTTCGGGCAGAAGTCATACCTGCTGGCGGTCGTGGACGAGCATCCCGTTGCGCTGATCGGCTTCCTGGTGGAGAATCTTGTCACCCGCGTGGACGAGCTGCTGATCCTCGACGGGCAGCCGGTCGCGCCGATCACCGCCGCGCTGATTGGCGCGGTCGAGCGCGCCTCGCGCGAGCTACAGAGCGAAGCCGGCTTCGTCTTCCTGCCGCCCGACGCGCCGCTGGAGATGGCAGGGGCGCTGCGCGATCAGGGTTACGAGACACAGACGCTTGAAACGATCAGCGTCCCGGCCTGGCGCGAGGCCGCCCGCGAAGCGCGGCCCGACGCCTCTGCGCACATTTTCGGCAAGAAGCTGCGGGCCAAGCGCGTGCTCAAGCCGCTTTAGCGTCCAGCCGCACTGTCGCCGCTAGAGAGTACAGGGTAGAGCTATGGTAGATCGCCTGAAGAAGCAACCGGGCCTCGGCCCGCTCATCCGCCTGATCGAAGCCTGGCCGCGCCTCACGGCGTGGGTCGTGCTGTCGGTGGGCTGCGTGGTGCTGCTCGTCTACGAAGCGCGCGACGTGGGCCTGACCGCCGGCAACTGGATCGCGCTGATCGTGGCGACGGTGCTCGTTGCCGGGCTGTGCATCTGGATCGTCAGTTGGGAAGACGAGGACGAGGACGAGTCCAGACCGACTCACAACACCAGCGCCTAGCTGCTCCCGCGTCCTGGCTTGACCTCACCCCCGCTCGGCGCTGACGCGCCTCACCGCCCCCTCTCCGCTGCGGAGAGGGGGCAAGCTGAGCGTAGCGAGGCTGGGGGTGAGGTCAGCGAACCGTACAGCGATTCGCTGACCACCTCTTGACCCCCCTGCCTACCGCGTTTTGTCCCGCCCTCAGAATGGGCTATGCTAGGAGGCACTCTCACGCGCCTTGACACAGACGGAGGATGCCCCGATGGACCTCAAGCTGAGCCTTGTCACCATCCAGAAACCGGAACCGATCAACTTCATCCTGGGCCAGAGCCACTTCATCAAGACGGTGGAGGACGTGCACGAGGCGCTGGTTACTGCCGTGCCGGGCATCAAGTTCGGGCTGGCCTTCTGCGAAGCGTCCGGCGCGTGCCTGATCCGGCATACCGGCACCGACGAGGCGATGAAGGCGCTCGCCATCCAGAACGCCGAGGCGCTCGCTGCCGGGCACAGCTTCATTCTGTTCCTGGGCGAGGGCTTCTACCCCGTCAACGTGCTCAAGACGGTGCAGGCCGTCCCGGAAGTGGCGGGCATCTTCTGCGCAACGGCCAACCCCACGCAGGTCGTCGTCGCCGAGACAGAGCTAGGGCGCGGCATCCTGGGCGTGATTGACGGCTTCGCCAGCAAGGGAGTTGAGGACGAGGAAGGTATCGCCTGGCGCAAGGGCTTCCTGCGCATGATCGGGTACAAGCTGGGGTGAGAGCAGCCCCCGACACTACTTTGAATGTGGCTTGTGGGAACTTGTGTTGCGACCTTGTTCCCCGTCTGTGCACGCTTGCTGGCTAGAGGGCGAAGCGCACGATGATGATGTCGCCATCGTGCACGATGTAGTCGCGCCCCTCCAGGCGCATTTTCCCCCGCGCCTTGACCTCGACCATGCTGCCGCCCGCGGCCACGAAATCCTCATAGGCGACGACCTCGGCGCGGATGAAGCCGCGTGCCAGGTCGGTGTGAACGCTGCCCGCCGCTTCGAGCGCCGTGCCGCCCTTGCGCAGCGGCCAGGCGCGCACCTCGTCCTCGCCGTAGGTGAAGAAGGAGTGGATGCCCAGCAGATCGTAGGAAAGCACGAGCACGCGCTCGCGGCTGGGGCGCTCGATCTGGTACTCGGCCAGGAACAGCGCCACATCGTCGGGATCGTCAAGCTGGGCGATCTCCGCTTCGAGCTTGCCTTGCAGGGTCAGCACCCGCGTGTGCTGCTGCTCAGTGACGAAATCGCGCGCGGGGTCGGTCTCGCCGTTGCCGGTGTTGAAGATGACCAGCACCGGCTTGAGCGTCAGGAAGCCGTAGCCGCGCACGATCTTCAGATCGTCGGGCGTGAAGTCCAGGCCGCGCAAAGGCTGCTCGGCCTCAAGCCGCGCGTGCAAGCGCTCCATCAGCGCCGTCTCCTGGGCGTTCTGCTGGCGCGCCTCAGTCTTGCCCTTCTTGCGCTCCTCTTCGAGGCGGGCCAGCCGGTTCTCGACGGTGATCAGGTCGAGCAGCACGAACTCGCTCTCAATCACGCCCACGTCGCGGATCGGGTCTATGGTGTCCAGCGTATGCAGCACGCTGTCATCCTCGAAGGCGCGCACCACGTGCACGAAGGCGTCCACCTGAGCCAGCTCATTGCGCATGGGGCCGCTCAGCCCGCCCTCGCCAATGCCTTTGTCTAGCCCGCCAATGTCGGAGTAGGTGACGGTGGCGTGTACCGTCTTCTTCGGCTGGAATATCTGACTGAGGTACTCCAGGCGCGCGTCGGGCACACTGACGACCGCCGTATGCACCTCCAACTGGCCGGAAGAGAACGGCTCGGTCGGGTAATTGCTGCCGGTCAGGGCGTTGAAGAGGGTGGTCTTGCCGCTGTTGGGCAGGCCGATGATTCCCAGGCGCATGGAGTTTCTCGGTTTCTGCTGAGCACGATCTGGATGACTAGGCCCAGTATAGCTCCTGGGCGGGGATTGATCGAGGTCGAACTGCGGGCGGCTCAGTACGGGGACGAAATGCTTGAATCGCAGAGGCGCAGAGGACGCAGAGAAGAACCATAGAGATTCTCTGCTTTTCTCCGCGCGCTCTGCGCCTCAGCGGTGATGCTCTGCTTTGCCCCCGCTAAGCCTGCGCCGCCGCGCACAGCGCGTCTTCGAGCGCGAACGCGCCCGTGTAGAGCGCCTGGCCGATGACCACGCCCGCGACCGCACCCGTCGCCCGCAGGCGGCGCACATCCTCCAGCGACGCCACCCCGCCCGACGCGATCACCGCCAGGCCGGTCACCCGCGCCAACTCTGCTGTTGCCTCCACGTTCACGCCGCTCAGATCACCGTCGCGCGACACGTCCGTGTAGAGCGCGTGGATCACGCCCATTCCGGCGAACACTGCGCCCAGCTCCGCCGGAGTCCAGGCGCTGACCTGCTGCCAGCCGTGCGTCGCCACGCGCGTGCCGCGCGCGTCGAGCGCCACCGTCACCGCCTGCGCGCCGAAACGGGTCACAGCCTCGCGCGCGATCTCCGGCTGCTGGACGGCGAGCGTTCCCAGGATGACGCGGGTCGCTCCGGCTTCCAGGGCGCGCGCCGCGTCATCCAGCGTGCGCAGCCCGCCGCCGAACTGCACCGGCAGCCCCACCCCGGAGATGGTCCGCAGCGCGTCGAGGGCCAGCGTCGCTTCGCCGAGCGCCCCGTCCAGGTTGATCACGTGCAGCCAGGCCGCGCCCGCTGCCTGCCAGCGCTGCGCAACGGCGACCGGATCGTCGCTGTACGCGGTCTCCTGGGCCGGATCGCCGTATTTGAGGCGCACCACGCGCCCGTGCCGCAGGTCAATGGCCGGATAAACGATCATGCTCACAACTCCACGAAGTTCCTCAGGATGCGCAGGCCCACCGCCTGGCTACATCTGCGGCTCCTCCGGCTTCCAGCGCGGGGCAACCATGTTCTCTGGATTGAGAATCTCATCCACCTGCTCGCGGGTGAGCAGGCCATGTTCCAGCACCAGCTCGACCACCCCGCGCCCGCTGGCCAGCGCCTCTTTGGCAATCGCGGCGGACTGGTCATAGCCGATATACGGATTGAGCGCGGTCACGATGCCAATCGAGTTCTCGACCATCCGGCGCAGATGCTCGCGGTTGGCGGTGATGCCCTCCACACAGCGCGTCAGAAAGACGCGACAGGCGTTGCGCAGATGGGTGAGGCTGTTGAACAGCGCATAGGCGATGACCGGCTCCATCACGTTGAGCTGAAGCTGCCCCGCCTGCGCTGCCATCGTCACCGTGACATCGTTGCCGATCACGTCGAAGGCCACCTGGTTGACCACCTCTGGAATGACCGGGTTCACCTTGCCCGGCATGATGGACGACCCCGGCTGTACTGCGGGCAGGTTGATCTCGTGCAGGCCGGCGCGCGGCCCCGAAGACAGCAGGCGCAGATCGTTGGCCGTCTTCGACAGCTTGACCGCGATGCGCTTGAGCACGCCCGACAACTGCACAAAGACGCCGGTATCCTGCGTGGCCTCGACCAGGTTGGGCGAGATCACCAGCGGAATTCCGGTCAGCTTGCGCAGGTGTTGGCACACGCGCGCGGCGAAATCGGGGTGCGCGTTGATGCCGGTGCCAATGGCCGTCGCCCCCATGTTGATTTCCAGGATAAGCTGCGCCGCCTCGCGCAGCCGCTCCATGTCTTCCTCTAGCATCACGGCATAGGTGCTGAATTCTTGACCCAACGTCATCGGCACCGCGTCCTGAAGCTGGGTGCGCCCCATTTTGATCACGTCGCTGAATTCAGCGGCTTTGGCCGCGAACCCCTCCCGTAGCTCGCCCATCGCTTGCAGCAGGCCGCCGATCGCAAAATGCAGCGCGATCCTGAGCGCCGTCGGGTAAGCGTCATTGGTGCTCTGCGACAGATTCACATGGTTGAGCGGGTGAACAAACGCATACTCGCCCTTAGGGTGGCCTAGCAGCTCCAGGGCGCGGTTGGCGATCACCTCATTCGCGTTCATGTTGGTGGACGTGCCGGCCCCGCCCTGGATCACATCCACCACAAACTGAGCCGTCCACATCCCCTGGCGGACTTCCTCCGCCGCCGAGATGATGGCCGCCGCCACTTGCGGATCGAGCAGGCCCAGGTCCCGGTTGGTCATGGCCGACGCCTGCTTGACACAGGCCAACGCCTCGATCAGGAACGGGTATTTGCTGAGCGGCATATCCGAGATCGGGAAATTCTCGACTGCCCGCTGGGTCTGCACGCCGTAATAAGCTTCTTCGGGGATGCGCCGCTCGCCCAGTGAATCCTTTTCGATCCGGCAGCGCCCGGAGGGCAGGGCAGGCCCGCTGCCTGCCTGCTGAGCCGCCGAATAGGTGAGCCGCTCGCTCAACGTTGCCGCAGCCGCCGCCTCAAGCTGCTGGTAGATGTCCGGCTGCTCATCAGCCAGGCGCTCCAGCGCGGCCCGCGAAAACGACAGCACGCGCACGGCAGTCTTGGCGCGGGCCGACGCAATGTGAGTCGGGCTGCCCAGCAGCAGGCGCTCACCGAGCAGCGCGCCGGGGCCAAGCGTCGCCAGTGTGACTGGGCGCTGCCCGATGCCATGCGTCACCGCGACCTCGCCGCTCTCCACGACCATCATGGATTCGCGAGGCTCGCGCTCGTGGAACAGATATTGCTGGGGCTGGAATTCCACCACCTCGACCAGCCCTGCCACCAACGTCAGGGCGTCATTATCCAGCTTCTCAAACAGCCTGGTCTTGTGCAGCATCTGGTTAATGGTATTGGGGGACATCAGACCTCCTGGTTCTGTATTACTTGGGACACCACCAGTCCAAAGCATTCAGCCGCATCGGGTTGTCGCCATAGGGTACCGCAAAACGCCCTTATGGGCAGCAGCGTAGGCTGGTCGGCGCGCGCGAAGGTTGCCAGCGACCCGCTTGACGCCGAGATATTGACCTCATCCCCACTCGGCGCTGATGCGGGCCTCGTTACCCACAAATGCCCCCCATCCCCCAGCCCCTTCCCCGCGCTGCGCGGAGGAAGGGGAGCAGGCCCGCCGCTTTTCTCCCTTCCCCCTTGTGGGGGAAGGGCCGGGGATGGGGGGACAGGCACAGCCAAAGATGTGGGTAATGTATAGCCGACGCGGAGAGGGGGCTGGCCGAGCGAAGCGAGGCCGGGGGTGAGGTCAGCCAGGCACAGCAGAGTAGCGCCCCTGCCCGGCAAGGTCTGATGTATACCCTCGATCCAGTGACTTTTCGCACTTGACGGCGCTGCCCATTCCTGGTAAAAATTCGCCGGGCTTGACGAGCAGGAATGGCGCGCAACGCTGCGCGCTGCGCCCTGCGGGACAGGCCCGCTGTTCAGTGAGGACGGAGATGCTGCCGGGGATGAACGCTGTTTGCCTGCTGCCTGTCCCGCGCCTGCCGGGCGCGGGTGGCCAGTCGTCACTGGCCGTACCCGTCATTTGTGACCGTTGAGACCACCATTCGGTGGTCTTTTTTTGCGTGCTGCGGAGGCCACGATGTCAGACGATTTCATCACCAACGATCTACGCCCGTCCCGTCGCTTCCTGACGCTCTACACCCCGCCCAAGATTGACGGCGACTTCACCGAGAAGCACATCATCTCCGTAGACCAGTTCGACCGCCACGATCTGCAAATCCTATTCGACGCGACCTCCTCGATCCGCCGCCGCATCAAGCAGCAGGATCGCGGGCTGCTGGCCCTGACAGCGGGCAAGATGATGGCCACGCTGTTCTACGAGGCCAGCACGCGCACCGACCTGTCCTTCCAGGCGGCGATGCGCCGTCTTGGAGGGGAAGTGGTCGCGGCCAGCAACGGCGTGCGCTTCTCGTCCATCTACAAGGGCGAGAACCTGGCCGACACGGTGCGCGCGGTGGGCTGCTACGCCGACGTGATCGTTCTGCGCCACCCGGACGTTGGCTCGTCCTACGAAGCGGCCTACTACCTCGACCGGCTGGCCGAGCAGATCTCGCGCCGCCCGGTGATCGTCAGCGGCGGAGACGGCATCGGCGAGCATCCCTCCCAGGCGTTGCTCGACTGCTTCACCATCTACAGCGCCAAAGGCGCTATTGACGGGCTGAATATCTCCCTGGTCGGCGACCTGAAGCACGGGCGCACCGTCCACTCACTGGCTAAGCTGATCGCCCGCTACCAGGCGCAGGACGCCACCCTCAACCTCGTCGGGCCAGAGTCGCTGCCCATGCCCACAGACATCGTCAGCTTTGTCGAGTCGAAGGGCATCCGCGTGCGCTACACGGACTCGATTGACGACGTGCTGGCCGAGACGGACGTGATCTACTGGACGCGCGTGCAAGAAGAGCGCTTCGCCGACCGCGCCGAGTACGAGGCGATCAAAGGCCGCTTCATCATGACGCCAGCGGTGCTGGCCCGCGCCAAGCCGGACGCGATCCTGATGCACCCGCTGCCGCGCAAGAACGAGATGGGCACGCCCGACGATCACGATGCGCTCGATGCCGACAAGCGTGCGGTATACTTCCGGCAGATGGAAAACGGCATGTACGTGCGCATGGCGCTGCTGGCGAAAGTGTTGGGAGGCTTATGGGTCTAGGCGAACGGGGCAGGACTTCGGCGCTGACCATCCCTGGCATGATTGACCCGCACGTGCACCTGCGCGGCCTCAACTGGGCGCACAAGGGCACGTTTGCCAGCGAGACGGCGGCGGCACTGGCCGGGGGCTACTGGGCTGTGCTGGACATGCCCAACACGCCGCCCCCCACCATTGACGAGGCGGCGCTGATCCGCAAGTTGGCCGCCATCGGTGCGGGCGCGCGCTGCGACTGGGGCGTGTATTTCGGGGCCAGCCAGGCCGGTAACACCGCCGCCTACGCCGGTGTCGCCGAGCGTGTGTGCGGCCTGAAAATCTACAACAACGCCACGACCGGCACGCTGCTGCTCGCTGACCAGGCGGCGCGCGAAGCGCACTTCCGCGCCTGGCCGTCGGGTAAGGTCATCGCCGTTCACGCCGAAGGAGAGACGGTAGCCAGCATCCTGGCCCTGGTGCGTCTCACCGGCAAGCACACCCACTTCTGCCACATCAGCACCGCCGAGGAGATCGCCCTGCTGCGTGCCGCCAAAGCGGAGGGGCTGCCGGTGAGTATCGGCGTCACGCCGCATCACCTCTTCCTGATCGAGCGCGACGTGCGGACGCTGGGCGCGCTGGGGCGCATGAAGCCGGAGCTGAAGACCGAGGCCGACCGCGCCGCCCTATGGGACGCCGTTGCCGATGGCACGGTGGACGTGATCGAGTCCGACCACGCGCCGCACACGCTGGCCGAGAAGGACGGCGATCCGCCGCCGTCCGGCGTGCCCGGCCTGGAAACGACGCTGCCGCTGCTGATCACAGCGGTGCGCGCGGGCCGGCTGACCGTCGAGCGCCTGATCGCGCTGCTGGCGCTCAACGCGCAGCGTATCTTCGGCGTGCTGCCGCCGCCGGAGACCTACACCGTCGTGGACATGAGCGCGTCCTATGTCATTGCCCGCGAGTGCCTGCACACGGCCTGCGGCTGGTCGCCGTTCGAGGGGATGCGCGTCATGGGCCAGGTGCGCCGCGTGGTAGTACGCGGGCAGACTGTCTTCGACGGGGAGCATGTGCTGGCCGCCCCTGGCTCCGGGCGCAACCTGTTCGGGGAGGTGTCATGATCCGCAAGCGCACGCGCGGGGTGCTGCTGCGCCTATATGATGTGAGCTACCGCCGTCTGGCCCGCCCGCTGATCTTCCGCATGTCCGCCCAGCGAGCGCACCAGGAAATGCATATCTGGCTGCGCCGCATGGACGGGCAGACGTGGCTGCTGCCATTGCTGGGCGCGCTGCGCGGGCTGCTCCAGCCTTCAGCGCCGGTTGAGGCGGGCGGGGTGATGCTGGAATCCCCATTAATGCTGGCCGCCGGGCTGGTCAAGGGCGACGGCTTCGCCTCCGAGGAAGAAGCGCTGGCCGCCGTCTCCGCCGGGCGGAATATCATCCCCGGCTGGCGCTGCATGCAGCCGCTGGTGGGGCTGGTCGAGTTCGGCTCGTTCACGCGCTGGCCGCGCCTGGGCAACCCCGGCGTCGTCACCTGGCGCGACGTGCCGACTCGCTCCACCCAGAACCGTGTTGGCCTGCGCAACCCCGGCGCGCGCGCGGCGGCGGCCTTCCTGGGCGCGCGGCGCGCGGCGCTGCCCCGCCAGTACGGGATCAACATCGCTGTCAGCCCCGGCGTGACCGATCCCGCCCGGCAGACTGAGGAAGTGCTGGCGTCATTGGAGGCGTTTGTCGCGGCGGGCGTGATTCCGACGTGGTTCACGCTCAACCTGAGCTGTCCCAACACCGAGGACGACCCGCGCGGTCACCAGACGGCGGACGAGACGCGCGCGATCTGCGAGGCGGCGCTGGCCCTGCTGCGGCACCATCAGGCCTACGAACGACCTCTTGAGACCGGTTACTTGGTGGCTGGTGCCCCCCATCCCCCAGCCCCTTCCCCCACGCTGCGCGGAGGGAAGGGGAGCAGGCTCGCCAAGCTTCTCCCTTCCCCCCTCGTGGGGGAAGGGCCGGGAATGGGGCGGAACCCTGCGCCCCCATCCATTGGACGAATCCCGCCACTGTGGGTTAAAGTGGGGCCGGACCTGGGCGACGACCAGTACCGCGCCCTGCTGCGCGTCTTCGCCGAAACGGGCGTGGCGGCAGTCGTGGCGACGAACACGCTGCCCCTGCCCGCGCCGGACGATCCGGCGGTGATGGCTGGCATGGGCGGCGGGCGGCTGCACGCCCGCGCCGTCGAAGTGGCCGCGCTGCTGATGGCCGAGCGCGCCGCGCACGGCTACCCGGTGGACGTGATCGCTTCCGGCGGCGTGCAGGACGGGGCCACGCTGCGCGCCTTCGCCGGGCTGGGGATCAACGCCATGCAGTACTGGACGGCGCTCGTGTACCGGGGGCCTTTGGCGAGCGCGCTGCTTGCCTATGAGAGGGAGCAATGAGTCTTTCGAACGCGCTGCAGGCCGAGGTCGCCTGCGCGCTGCTGGACATTGAAGCGGTGGTCTTCACGCCGCGCGCGCCAATCACCTTCAAGTCGGGCATCGTGTCGCCGGTTTACGTGGACAACCGGCGGCTTCCGTACTGGCCCGCCCAGTGGCGGGTGGTGATCGAGGCGTTTCGCCGGCTGATTGCCGACAACGCCCTGGCCTTTGACGTGATCGCTGGCATCGAGGCGGCGGGCATTCCGCACAGCGCGGCGCTGGCCTACGCGCTGGAAATGCCATCGGTCTTCGTGCGCAAGCAGACCAAAGAGCATGGCACGCGCAGCCGCATCGAAGGCGGTGATGTGACCGGCAGGCGCGTGCTGCTGATTGAAGACCTGGTCACCACCGGCGGCAGCAGCCTGGCCGGAGTCGGGGCGCTGCGCGAAGCCGGGGCCGCTGTGCAGCACTGCCTGTGCATCACCACCTATGGCTTCCTTGAAGCGCAGCAAGCATTTGACCAGGCGCATGTGCGCCTCTACCCGCTGGCCCCGTTTCCGGCCATCGTCCTGGAAGCGTCGCGCCGGGGCCTGTTTGGGAAGGAAGAGCTAACGATCCTCGAAGCATGGATACGCGATCCGCACGGCTGGGCCACAGCGCGCCCCGGCGACACAGAAGGAGGAACACGATGAACTGCGTGATTGAGAAATACGACCGCCGCGTTGAGTGCGTGGATTCGCTGCTGTGCGTGGGGCTGGACAGCGACTACGACCGCCTGCCCGATCGCTTCAAAGAGGAAGAGCTGCCTCAGTTCGCCTTCAACCGCTGGATCATCGAGCAGACGCACGCCTGCGCCAGCGCCTACAAGCCCAACATCGCCTTCTACGAGGCGCGCGGCATCGAGGGGCTGCGCTCCCTGGAAGCGACGCAGAACTATCTGCACGAGCATCACCCGGACGTCCTGACCATCTGCGACGCCAAGCGCGCCGACATCGGCTCGACCAATCGTGGCTACGTGACCGCCATCTTCGACCGCCTGGGCTTCGACGCGGTGACGCTCAACCCGTACCTGGGTGGTGAGGCGCTGGCTCCTTTCCTGGCCCGCGAAGACAAAGCCTGCATCCTGCTCTGCCGCACGTCCAATCCCAGCGCGGGCGAGTTCCAAGACCTGTCCATTGACGGCAAGCCGCTGTGGGTGATCGTGGCCGAGCACATCACGCAGCAGTGGAACACGCGCGGCAACTGTATGCTGGTCGCTGGGGCGACGTATCCAGACGATGTGCGCCGCATTCGCGCGCTGGTGGGCGAGATGACCCTGCTCGTGCCCGGCATCGTCACGCAGGGCGGCGACATCGAGCAGGTCATGCTCGCAGGGATGAACAGCCAGGGACGGGGGATGATCGTCAACGCGTCGCGGGCCGTCATCTTCGCCGATGATCCAGAGGCGGCGGCGCGCGCACTGCGCGACATCATGAACAGCTACCGTTAGTGTCTACCCGCAATTTCGCCCGCGAAGGGGGCGCTGCTCTGCTACCTCCGGCAATTGCCGAACAGGTTGTTGGCCGGCACACACACTCCAGGACAGTACTGATGATCGAAGCCGTTGTATTTGACATGGACGGGCTGCTCGTGGATTCCGAGCCGCTGTGGCAGCGCGCGCGTATCCTCGCCTTCGGGGCGGAGCGCCTGCGCTGGACTGACGCGGATCAGCAAGCGGTGATGGGCAGCAGCACCCTATTCTGGGCCAGAATGATCCAGGCCAAGCTGGGCGACCACACGCCGACCGATGAGATCATCGAGCGCGTGCTGGACGAGCTGGTTGCCCTGTACCGCCAGGAAGTGCCACTGATGCCCGGCGCAAACGAGATTCTCAGCCTGCTGCACGGGCGCTACCCGCTGGCGCTGGCCTCCGGCTCGCCCTACCGTCTGATTCAGGCCGTGCTGGAGGGCGCGGGCTGGGACGGCGTCTTCGATCCGGTGCTGTCCACCGATGACATGCCGCACGGCAAGCCCGCCCCGGATGTTTACCTGGCCACCCTGGAGCGGATGGGTGTTCCGGCGGAGCGCGCAGCGGTGATCGAAGATTCGCCCAATGGCATCCTGGCGGGGGTAGCGGCGGGCGCCAAAGTGATCGCCGTGCCTGGGCGCGATCACCCGCCCAGCGACGACGTGCTGCGCCAGGCCAGCCTGGTGCTGGACTCGCTGCACGACTTTACGCTGGACATGCTGCGCGATCTGTAGCGCAGGGAGCGCCGGAAGTCTGACGGCGGGCTGCGCCGCCGGTTTCTTGTCAGGCAAGTGCTACATTCTCCCTCAGGAGATGCTTTCTATGAGCAAGGCGCTCGTGGTCACCGGCCCGCGCACGCTGGGCTACGAAGAGTATGCGGACGCCCCCCTTCCCAACGATGGGGTGCGCATCAAGACTCTGTTCTCAGGAATCAGCGCGGGGACTGAGCTGACGCAGTATCGTGGCACGACTCCCTTCCTGCACAAGCGGTGGGATGCTGAGGCCCGCCTGTTCCAGCCTGGCGAGGAGGCATCGCTCACCTACCCGATCCGCACCTGGGGCTACGAGGAAGTGGGCGAGGTCATCGAGGTTGGCAGCGCCGTCGAGGATATTCCCGTTGGCGCGCGCGTCTTCGGCACGTGGGGGCACCGCACCCACCACCTGGCGAGCGCCGAGTATGCCCGCCCGCGCCTGATGCCCGCCGGACTTGACCCCATCCTGGGCATCTTCTCGCACATCGGGGCCATCGCCCTCAACGGCGTGCACGATGGGCGCGTGCGCATCGGCGAGACGGTCGCCGTCTTTGGGCTGGGCGTGCTGGGGCAGATCGTCGCCCAGGCTGCCCGCCAATCCGGGGCGCAGGTGATCGCGGTTGACCTGCACGACGCCCGCCTGGAGACAGCGCGGGCGCACGGTGCGCACACGACCTTGAATGCCCGCCGCGAGAACGTCGCCGAAGCGATCAAGGACCTGACGGGTGGGCGCGGCGCGGATGTGTGCTTCGAGGTCAGCGGGTCTACGCTGGCGCTCAGCGAGGCCATTCGCGCGGCGGCGTATTCGGCGCGCGTGGTGGCGATGGGCTTCTTCCAGGGTGAGGCGCAGGGGCTTTTCCTGGGCGAGGAATTTCATCACAACCGCATCAATGTCGTCTGCTCGCAGATTGGCGGCACCGATCCGGAGCTAAAATATCGCTGGGACAAGCTGCGCCTGTGGCAGGCGGCGATCCAGCTTCAGGCTGACGGCTTGCTGCAACTGCGCTCGTTGATCAGCCACACCGCGCCCTTCGAGCGGGCTGGTGACCTGTTCGCGCTGCTCGACCAGACGCCCGACCAGATCATGCAAGCTGTGCTTGAGTTCCCTGCCTGATGGCTGATACACGTAGGGGCGGGTTTTGAAACCCGCCCCTACAAGCGCGCGGCAGAGCCATACCTTCGCGTCCTGCCCTGTTTGTCTGGGTTTTCAATGAGAAAGCGAAAGGACTCCATGAACCCCTTACGCACTGGCATTCTGGGCTGCGGCGGCTTTGCCCACCGCCACGCGCAGATTCTCACCACCCTGCCCAGCCAGGTGGAGATGGTCGCCTTCTGCGACCGCAATGAATGGAAGGCGCGCGCCTTCGCCGACCAGTACAGCGGCGGGCGGGCGCAGGTCTTCACCGGGCACCAGGCGATGTTCGACCAGGCTGCCCTCGACCTGCTCATCATCTGCCTGCCGCCCTACGGCCATACGGACGAGGTCGAGCAGGCTGCGGAGCGTGGCATTCACCTGCTGATCGAGAAGCCGATCGCGCTCACTTCCGAGCACGGCTGGCGCATGGTCGAGGCCGCCGAGCGCGCGGGGATCAAGACCCAGGTCGGCTTCATGTTCCGCTTCGGCGAGGCCGTCGAGCGCCTGAAGGCCATGCTCGAATCCGGCGAGGCGGGCAGGCCGGGCCTGATGAGCGCGCGTTACTTCTGCAACGCGCTGCACGCGGACTGGTGGCGCGTCCGCGAGAAGTCGGGCGGGCAGCTTGTCGAGCAGGCCATCCACATCTTCGACCTGCTGCGCTTCCTGTTTGGCGACGCGGTGAGCGTCTACAGTCGCCAGGAGAACCTCTTCCACCGCGACGTGCCCGGCTACACCGCCGAGGATGTCAGCGCGACGGTCGTCAGCTTCGGCAATGGGGCGCTGGGCGTGGTCTACGCGACCAACGGGGCCATCCCCGGCAAGTGGATCAACGATTACCGCGTGGTCGCCGGCAAGGTGACGGCGGAGTTTGCCAGCGCGAACCAGGCGACGTTCGTCTTCACGGCGGAGCCAGAACGCGAGCCGCTGACCATCGCCTCCGACAAGGATTTCCGCCTGGCCCAGACACAAGACCTGCTGGACGCCATCCGCACGGGCGGCGAGACGCGCACGTCGCTGCGCGAAGGGGCCAAGACGCTCGACCTGGTTCTGGGGGCGGTGCGCTCCAACGAGCAGCGGGGGGAGATCGGGCTGTGAGGCTGGGCGTCTCCCCAGCGGGCGACCTCAGCTTCGAGTCGCCCCGCCGCAGACGCTTCCCTGAAGCGGGTGATTGGTTATTGGTTTCTGGTTGTTGGTGAGAGGCACCCCGGCAGCAGGGCTGTTTTTACTAAGAACCAACAACCAATCACCAAAAACCAGTGCCAGACCAAGTGAGTCCAACGGCCTTGTTGCGCGCCGGGGCGAGTGCTAAATTCCGCGTAGAGATCGTACGCTGTGACTGGAGTAGACCCGGCGGGAGCGACTATGAACGTCGGCGTATTGGCGCTGCAAGGGGATTTCCTGGAGCACAAGGACATGCTGTGCGGCCTGGGCGCGCAGCCGGTCGAGGTGCGCCTGCCGGGGCAGTTGGACGAGCTAGACGCGCTGATCATCCCCGGCGGCGAGAGCACGACCATCGGCAAGCTGGCGGTGAGCTATGGGCTGCTGGAGCCGCTGCGCCAGTTCGCCCGGCAGAAGCCCGTGTGGGGGACGTGCGCGGGCATGATCATGCTGGCCCGCGACATCGGGCGCGACCAGCCCTTGCTCGGACTGATGAACATCACCGTCAACCGCAATGCCTTCGGGCGGCAGGTGGATAGCTTCGAGACAGACCTGGACGTGCCCGCGCTTGGCCCGGAGCCATTCCGGGCGCTGTTCATCCGCGCGCCGCTGGTGACGGCGGTTGGCGACGGGGTCGAAGTGCTGGCCCGGCTGGACGGGAGCAGCATCGTCGCCGTGCGCCAGGGGCACTGGCTGGCCACAGCCTTTCACCCGGAGCTAACCGGGGATTCGCGCTTCCACCGCTACTTCCTGCGCGACGTGGCCGGCCTGCCGCTGGCCGAGAGGGGGTCGTCCCCCTAGGACAAAGCGATCACTGTCCCGTAAGGGTGCTGCTCTGTGCAGCCCGGCCCCGCAATAGACTTCCGAAGTTTGCCAAACTTCGGAAGTCTGGCAGCGAGACCTCTCTCACTCGTCGTAGTGCTGACCGCCGGGCAGCCAGCCGAACGGCACTTCGTCGTCGAGCAGCGCGTCCTCAGCTTCCGGCTGGCGCGCTGGGCGCGAGCGGCGATCCGCCCGGCTGCGGCGCACCTTCCCCAAGCGGCGCAGATCGCCAGTGTAGAGGCGCTGGTCGCGCGGCACGTCGGGTTGGAGCGCGGCCTTGGCAATCGCCCGCGCGATGACATCTACGGGCAGCGGCGCGCGCCGCCCGACGAGCAGACTCAGCAGCGGCAGTCCCCCGACCCGCGACAGAACACTGAAGAAACGCCCGCCGCGCCCCCAGCGGTCGAAGGCCAGCGGCGCGCGCACAATCGTCCAGCGCAGGCCGCTGTCGCGCAGGTATTCTTCCGCTTCGCGCTTGCTGCGCAGGTACTCGGCTGGCACACCGAGCGGCCTGGCCGCTGCGCTGAGCAGCACGAAATAGGGCACGCCGTCGCTGACGGCCATGCTGATCGCGTTGCGCGCCGAAACCAGGTTAAGCTGGTGGAAGGTCAGGCCGTGCTGTGGCTGGGCGCGGATGCTGCCCACCAGGTGCACGACCACGCCATGCCCGCGCGAGCGCCCTTTGAGGCTGGCGCTGTTCCACACGTCGCCGGGCACCGTGTGCACATGGCGGCGCAGCGCGCCGAGCTTCTCCTCGTGGTCGGGGCGCACCAGCACGGTCACCTCCGCGCCGGTCTCAACCAGCGCCGAGACGGTGTGCAGGCCGATGAATCCCGTGCCGCCCGTGACGAAAACCTTATTCCAGTTGCGCCTGTGCATGGGTGCGCTGCTCGCGGTCCGGCAGACCGGCCCATCCGGTCTGTGCGGTCTCATTCTAACCGCAGGGGAGAGGGCGGTCAATTGCCGGGGGCAGGCGCAGTCAATCTCCCGCCTGGCGGGTGCGTGCAAAACCTGTGGGAGCAGGGGCGTATCGCAATACGCCCCTACGAGACCTCACCCCCGCTCGGCGCTGACGCGCCTCACTTCCCCCTCTCCGCTGCGGAGAGGGGGACAGGCCGAGCATAGCGAGGCCAGGGGGTGAGGTAAACCGCCGCGCGACTAATCCCCGCCTGGCCGATAATTGGGCAACGGGAGGAAAGGGCGTTAAAGTCCGCCGTGTATGTGCGGCCTGACCGCCGGAGAAAGCCAACCACCCGATGTCCTCGCTGGCCCTTGAGGTTCTGATCCTCTTCGTCCTCATTCTCGCCAACGGCCTGTTCGCCATGTCCGAAGCCGCCGTGATCTCGGCGCGCAAGGCGCGCTTGCAGCAGCGGGCCAATACGGGCGACGCCAAAGCGCGCGCGGCGCTCGATCTGGCTAACGAGCCGGGCACCTTCCTGGCGACGATCCAGATCGGCATCACCCTGATCGGCATCCTGGCGGGCGCTTTCGGCGGGGCGACGCTGGCCCGGCACCTGGCCGCTGCCTTCAAAGATGTCTCGTTCCTGGCACGCTATGCGGACGCGCTGGGCCTGGCTGTCGTCGTGCTGATCATCACCTACCTGTCGCTGATCATCGGTGAGCTGGTGCCCAAGAGCTTGGCCCTTAGCCGCTCGGAGGACATCGCCGCCAGCGTCGCCGGGCCGATGGGCCTGCTGGCGAAGCTCGCTGCCCCGCTGGTCTTCACGCTCAGCGCCTCCACCAACCTGGTGCTGCGTCTTTTCGGCGTTGCCGCGTCTGTTGAGTCGCCGGTGACGGAAGAAGAGATCAATGTGATGATTGACCAGGGCACCGATCTCGGTGCATATGTGGAGACCGAGCGCGATATGGTCGCGCGCATCTTCCGCCTGGCCGACCTGCGCATCGGCGCTCTGATGACGCCCCGCACAGAAATCACCTGGTTCGACACCGGCGATACTCCCGACGAGATTCGGGGCAAGCTGATCGCCAGCCCTCATTCCTATTTTCCGATAGCCAGGGGCGAGCTAGACAACATCCAGGGCATCGTGCGCGCCGCTGATGTGGCGGAGCGCCTGCTCTGCAACCAGCCGCTTGACATGAGCGCCGACCTGCAGCGGCCCCTCTTCGTGCCGGAGACGACGCTGGCGCTGAGCGTCTTCGACACGTTCAAGACGACGCGCAACCGCGTCGCCATCGTCATTGACGAGTACGGCGGCGTGCAGGGCTTGGTCACCCTGACCGACATCCTAGAAGAGGTGGTCGGCGATGTGGCGATCTCGCAGGAGACGATTGAGCCACAGATCGTGCAGCGCGACGACGGCTCCTGGCTGCTCGATGGCCTCGTCTCCGTCCAGCGCCTGGCCGACCTGCTGGGCATTGCGGTGCTGGAGGATAACGCCCGCTACGAGACGCTGGGCGGCTTCGTGATGAGCGAGCTAGGGCGCATCCCCACTGCCGGCGATTCCTTCACCGCGTTCGGCTTCCGCTTCGAGGTGATGGACATGGACGGGCACCGCGTGGACAAGATGCTGGTCATGCCCGCGCCGCTAACAGCCGCGCCGGAATAGGGCCGGGCGCGGATCGGCCAGCGGGCATGGCTCCGCCGGTGACGAAAGAAACAGCAGTCATGCACATCCGGACGGTTATTCGTCCGGCTGTTGCGTTTCCGCGCCATCCTCGACCGCACCCCCTCACAATGTTAAAGAAGATTAAACACAATCTCCACTGTTCTTAACCTCATACTCCTTGAGGCTTTACGGCGCTCCCGTATCATGGGGCGTGGTTGGGGAGGCTTCTCTTCTCGGCAACAGCCTGGCCGCCCCGCTCAAATGCGCACAACCCATCTCAAGGAGAGAGCAATGCGTAGCATCCGCTTCTGGAGTAACTCAACCGGCTTGCTGGTCGTGCTGACCCTGGCCCTGCTGGCCCTGGCAAATGCCCTGCCCGCGCGCAGCGTCGTCGCCCAGGACGACGAGCCGATTGAGCTGCCCAAAGTTGATCCGTTGAGCGTCACCGGCGACATCGCCATCGCTGGCAGCTCCACCGTCGAGCCGGTCACGGTGGCCATGGCCGCGCGCTTCAGCGATGACGGCTACACCGGCAACATCGCCGTCGCCGAGACGGGCACTTCGGCGGGCTTTGAGCGCTTCTGCAAGGAAGGCTCCACCGACATCAGCAACGCCAGCCGCCCGATCAAGGACTCCGAGCGCGCCGACTGCGAAGCGATTGGCCGCGAAGTGCTGGAATTCCTCGTCGGCATTGATGCGCTGACTGTCGCCGTCAGCAAGGACTCGTTCGTGGACGAGCTGACGCGCAGCCAGCTTATCGCCATCTTCACCGGCGAGGTGACGCAGTGGAACGAGGTCAACGCGGAGTGGCCCGCCGCGACGATCCAGCTTTTCACGCCCGGCACCGATAGCGGCACGTTCGACTTCTTCGGCGAGGCCGTGTTGGGCACCAAGGGTGCTTACAAGGAGCGCGAGGCTCGCTTTGCCGCGCTGCTGGCTCCCAACCCCACGACCAGCGAGAACGACTACACGCTCGTTCAGGGTATTCAGGGCAGCGAGTACGCCATCGGCTACTTCGGTTTCGCCTACTACGTTGAGAACGAGGACACGCTCAAGGCCGTCGCCCTCGCCAACGACATGACCTACGACGCTGACGACAACCTGATCACCATCCCCGCCGGGGAATGGGAGGCCGAAGGTATCACCTACGTTGCGCCCAGCCGCGAGACCGCCGAGAGCGGCGAGTACATGCTGAGCCGCCCGCTGTTCATCTACTCGGCGACGAACATCCTGCAAGAGAAGCCGCAGGTCGCCGCCTTCATCAACTACTATCTGACCAACGCCAGTGAAGTGGTCACCGAGGTGGGCTACTTCCCGGTGAGCACCGAGGCGCTCAACGAGGCCAAGCAGACCTGGCTCGACGCGATGGGCCTGGCCGGGTAACGGCTGCGCCACACCCGCCACAGGGGACGGTATGGAGGAAGAGGCACCTCCATACCGTCTTTCGCCTGCTTCCAGGGGGAACCGTGTGGCAACCTGTGCGGTCTATGAAACAGGGAGCGTATGATGGAACACAAGGCCATGATGGTTAATGAGCGTATGCGGCTTGTGGCGCGCACTCACGACAGTGTCCCCTCGCTCGACTTGACGAAAAAGCGGCATCCTGGCGAAACCCTCATCCAGGGCTTCCTGTTTTTATGCGGCTTCATGACCATCTTCACCACAATTGCTATTGTCATCGTGCTGGGGCGCGAGTCGCTGCTGCTGGTCAGCAGCAACTACGTGGACGAGGGCGGCACCGTGCACACCATCGGCGTGCTGGACTTCGTCAACACGACGCGCTGGCAGCCGCACCGTTACGAAGTGGGCATCGCCCCGCTGGCTACGGCCACGCTGCTAAGCTCGGCCATTGCCATGCTCGTCGCGCTGCCGCTGGGGCTTGGCTCGGCCATCTATCTGAGCGAGTATGCCAGCCCGCGCGTGCGCGCCACGATCAAGCCCATCCTGGAAGTGCTGGCTGGCGTGCCTACCGTCGTCTACGGCTTCTTCGCCCTCCAGTTCATGACTCCGCTGCTGCAAAGTCTGCTGGGCCGCGACGTGGTGGAGATCTTCAACGTGGCCTCGGCGGGGCTGGTCATGGGCGTGATGATCCTGCCGCTGGTGGCCTCTATGAGCGAGGACGCGCTGAGCGCCGTGCCGCGCTCGCTGCGCGAGGCGTCGTATGGCCTCGGCTCGACGCGGCTGGAGACGACGGTGCGCGTCGTGCTTCCGGCGGCGGTGTCGGGCATTGCCGCCGCGTTCATCATCGCCATCTCGCGGGCCATCGGCGAGACGATGATCATGGCTATCGCCGCTGGCGCGCGCTCCAACTTCACGCTTAATCCGTTCGAGTCCGCCTGGACGATGACCGGCTACATTGCCAGCATCAGCGGCGGCGACCTGGCCTACGATACGCTGGACTACAACAGCATCTTCGTGGTCGGCTTGCTGCTCTTCCTGATGACGCTGGCGCTCAACATTCTCAGCCGCTCCATCGTGGCGCGCTTCCGCGAAGTGTACGAGTAGGGAGGAGGCGAGCATGGAACGGCTGGCATTCTTCGGGGCGGTCTTTTTCAGTCTGATCCTGGCCCTCAACGGCGGCATGACCTCCGCGCCCATCGCTGCGCGCAAGGGGTACAACCCCCGGCTGGGTGCGCTGGCCGGTGCGTTAACCGGGCTGCTTGGGGGCCTGATCCCGGCGCTGGTCGTGCGCCGGGTCTCCAGTGCGGGAGGGCTGGTCGTGCTCGTTGCGCTGGTTGGCGGCATCGTCGCGCTGGCCCTGCTCTGGCGGCTGCTGCCGTCCCGCGACGCGCAGCAGGGCGTCCTGCCCAGCGGCGCGAGCTTGCAGCGCAACATCGTTGCCCGGCACACGCGCGGGGCCATCGCCCGCACGTTGTTCATCCTCTCGATTGCCGTCGCGCTGCTGGTCCTGGCGACTCTGCTGTGGACGATCCTCAACAAGACGGTCGGGCTGACGGCGGTGCAGTACAACGTCGAGCCGGGCGCGCTGACCCTGGCCAGCTTCGACCCTGGCGCTGCGCCAGGCGAAGCCGTGCCGGGGGACATCCCCGCGCTGCTCGCCGAGAATGTGCACCCGGTGCGGCTGCGCGAGCTGGTGCTGGAACGGATCGCCGGGGCCAAGCCGAAAGCCTGGGCTGAACTGCTCGACCAGCTGTTGAGCGCAGCCCTGGAGGGGCACGACTTCCCCGCTGAGTGGGCCGGGACGCCGGTCAGCGCGCTTGAGCCTGCCCAGGCCGCCGATTTGCTGGCGCGCAACCTGGACACCGAGAGCCTGCAAACGCTGGTCACCAGCGAGGCGGGCCGCGCCCTGAGCATGATGTCCGAGGCGGAGATCGCCGCGCGGATGGCAGAAGGGGCCAGCGCCGGGCGCTTGCAGCGGCTGGCTCTGGCACGTGTGGCTGGCGTCCGCGTAGGTGACGGTGAGGTGCCGTCCGCGCCGGTCGCCCAGGTGCTTGACGGCTACGCCTACCCTGAGGCGCTGGCCGCGACGCCCTTCGACCAGCTTGCACCGGCGGAGAGCGTCGCGCTGCTCGTCGCCAACCTGGAGCGCGCCGACCTGGAAGACGCCGTGCTGGATACGCTCGACACGCGCGACCTGGGCGATCTCTCCGAGCGCGAGCTGGGGGCCATCACCGCCGCCAACGTGCGCAAGGCGCTGCTGAAGGTCGCCATCCTGCGCGATGTCGTCGGCGCGGCGGAGAGCGCCTGGCCCGACCTCAGCGGGCAGCCGCTCGGCGTCTTGCTCAAGGGCAGGGACTTTCCGGCGGAACTTGCCGAGACCCCCTTCAGCCAGATTGACGAGCAGCAGGCCGCCGGTCTCCTGGTGCGCAACCTCGACCGCGACGCCCTGATCACATTGCTGATGGATCAGGTCGTCCAGGCGCAGGTCGTCAAAAGCTGGCCGCTGTGGGACTCGCTGACCGAGCGGGGCGCCATTGAGACGGCCCAGCAGACGCAGCTCCCGCGCGCCGAGCTGCAATGGCGCTCGTGGGTCAGTGCCGACTTCCTGACCAGCCCGCTCGACCCGCGCCGCCCCGACCTGACGGGCATTCGCCCGGCGCTGATCGGCTCGCTGCTGATCATCGCCATCACCATCCTGGTCGCTTTCCCGGTGGGCGTGGGCGCGGCGATCTACCTGGAAGAGTACGCCGGGCGCAGCCGCCTCAACCAGATCATCCAGACCAATATCAACAACCTGGCCGGCGTGCCCTCGATCATCTACGGCATGTTGGGCCTGGCTATCTTCGTGCGCTCGCTCGAAGCGGTCACCAGCGGGCGAGTGGTGGGGGGCGGCGCGGCCAACGGGCGCACGGTGCTCTCGGCGGGCTTCACCCTGGCCCTGCTGATCCTGCCGCTGATCATCATCAACGCCCAGGAAGCGATCCGTGCCGTGCCCGGCTCGCTGCGCCAGGCCAGCTACGGGCTGGGCGCGACCAAGTGGCAGACCATCTGGCACCATGTGCTGCCCTACGCCATGCCCGGCATCCTGACCGGCACCATCCTGGCCATCTCGCGGGCCATCGGCGAGACAGCGCCGCTGATCCTGGTCGGCGGGGCCACTTACCTGACGCGCGACCCGGAGGGGCCATTCTCGATCTTCACGGCGCTGCCGCTGCTGATCTACCGCTGGACGACACTGCCCCAGGACGAGTTTCGCCACGCGGCGGCGGCGGCGATTGTGGTGCTGCTGGTGCTGCTGCTGGGCCTCAACTCGATCGCCATCATCTTGCGCAATCGCTTGAGCAGGAGATTATCATGACCACCACCAACGGCAATGGCCGCTGCGCCATTGAGTTCCGCAACCTGAGCGTCTACTATGGCGACTTCCTGGCCGTGCGCGACGTGAGCATGGGCATCGAGAGCAGGAAGATCACGGCACTGATCGGCCCGTCCGGCTGCGGCAAAAGCACCCTGCTGCGCTCGATTAACCGCATGAACGAGCTGGTGCCCAGCGCCCGCGTTGAGGGCGAAGTGCTGCTGCACGGGCAGAATCTCTACGCCCCCGGCGTAGACCCGGTGGAAGTCCGGCGGCGCATCGGGATGGTCTTCCAGAAGGCGAACCCGTTCCCCAAGTCCATCTTCGACAACGTGGCCTATGGCCCGCGCGTGCTGGGCTTGCGCGACAAGGGGCAGCTTGCCGAGATCGTTGAGCGCAGTCTGCGCCAGGCGGCGCTGTGGGACGAGGTGAAGGACGATCTGCGCAAGTCCGGGCTGGCCCTCTCCGGGGGGCAGCAGCAGCGGCTGTGCATTGCGCGCGCGCTGGCCGTCGAGCCGGAGATCATCCTCATGGACGAGCCGTGCTCGGCGCTGGACCCGATCGCCACGCTGCGCATTGAGGAATTGATGCGCGAGCTGCAAAAAAACTATACGATTGTCATCGTTACGCACAACATGCAGCAAGCGGCGCGCGTCTCGGACTTCACTGCCTTCATGCTCTCCGACGACACGCGCGCTGGCGCTCTGATCGAGTATGATCAGACGGAGAAGATCTTCACGCGCCCGCATGACACGCGTACCGAGGATTACATCACCGGGCGCTTCGGCTAGTCCGGCTGGGAACGGGGAACCTGATGAGTAGTATGCCTTTGAAAGCGCGCACCACGCTCGACCGCGAGCTGACCGCGCTGCGCGACAACGTGCTCAAGCTGAGCCATCTCGTGGACGGGGCCATCGAGCGCTCGGTGCAGGCGCTCAAAGACGCCGATGTAGACCTGGCGCGCCAGATCATCGCCGACGACGAGCACATCAACGCCCTGCGCTACCAGGTCGAGCAGGAGTGCTACCTGCTGCTGGTGCTGCACCAGCCCGCCGCCCGCGACCTGCGGGCCATCGTCACCGCCATTCACATCGTCGTCGAGCTAGAGCGCATCGGCGACCACGCGCGTGGGATCGCCAAGCTAGCTATCCCCCTGGCCGCCGAGCCGCCGCTCAAGCCGCTGATTGACATCCCGCGCATGGCCCAGATCAGCCGCGAGATGCTGCGCGCCGGACTGCAAGCCTACCTGGACTACAATGCTGATCTGGCCGCTCAGACGTTGCGGCGCGACGACGAGGTGGATCATCTCGACGAGCAGGTTTACCGCGAGCTACTGACGTACATGATCTCCGACCCGCGCACCATCAGCCGGGCCACGTACCTGCTGTGGATATCGCACAACCTGGAGCGCATCGCCGACCGCATCACCAATGTCTGCGAGCGCGTAGTCTTCATGGTCACCGGCGAGATCGTCGAGTCCGGCGACCGCTGACCGTTCCCTATACCTGGCTCATCCCACCACAGTCGCCTGCACCAGCCGGAACAGGTCGAGCATCTGCCCTGCCAGCGAGCCGTCGCGCAGAGTGAGATAGCGCCCCTGGAGGGTCTCCGGCGTGGCGTGATCGAGCAGCGCGAAGCCGCGCTCGGCCAGGAACGCAGCGACCTGATCCTCGGCCAGGTCGAACTGAAGCGGTTCCTCGCTGTAGATCGCGCGCATGGCATCGCGCGCCTGCTTTGCGCCGAAGCGGTCACCCATCTCCGGGATGGTGATCATGTAATCGAAGCACAGGACGCTGCCCGCCGGCGCGTGCTGCCGGATGAAGGCCAGCGTCTCCTCGACGGCCTGCGGGGGCAGGTAATAGGTGACGCCCTCCCAGACGAACAGCGTCCGCCGGTTCGGGGCGTAACCCGCCCTCGCCAAGACATCGGCCAGGCTGTCACTGGTGAAATCCACCGTCACAAAGGTCACCTGGGCGGGGATGGCGACGCCTGCCTTTTGCAGCAGGGAAAGCTTGTGCTGCTGGGTGGCGCGGGCATCTAGCTCGAAGAGGCGCGTCTCGCGGATGAAGTGGCTGAAGCGACAGGCCCGCGTGTCATAGCCCGCGCCCAGGAACACGATCTGGGGGATGTTCTCGCGCAGCGCCTGCTCAACCACCGCGTCCAGGTAGGCGGTGCGGGCGATGAAGTACTCGTAAGTGCCCGGCGAGAACGCGGTCACCTTCTTGAGGATCAGGGCGTGGATGGCCGGGTCATAGAGCGATTGCCGGGCGGCGTCATCCAGGAAGACCTCGGCCAGGTGATCCGGCCCGCGAATCTCGTCGCGCGGCTCGTGGGCGGCAATGGCGCGGCAGAGGGCGACGTTCATGGCGCTCGCCGAAGGCTGGCCGGTAGGCGCTGCGTGGTTGGAAGCGGGGACTTGACTCATGGCCGTTCACTCCTCGGTGTGACCTGCGCGGCGTTGCTTGCCAGTGGACAGCATAAGTGCCCACCCGCTGATGGTACCCCTATGCCCTCGTTACGGCGCGACGACCGGCAGCATCTGAATTTCCACATTGGCCCGCGCCACGAAAGACGCCAGCCAACCCGTCATTTGTGCGCTCTGCACCTGAACCCATTCGCCTGACTCGGTGCGCCCAACGGCAGCCAGCGTCCGCCCGTTGACCAGCACATCCAGCACGGCGGAGTCCGTGTTCGGCTGCGCGCGCAGGTTGATGGCTTCGGCCTGGGTGGAATACACCGTCACCAGGGGCATGGGCGCGTGCCATGTCTCAACCGGCGCTTGCGTGCGCGCCACAGGCACAATGGCCGGGGGCTGCCCGGTGCAATCTACCGGCGCAGACTTGGGGTCTGTGCGGCGGTCGGCGAGGCAGATCGCGCTGACCAGCCCTCCCTCACCGACTATGCGCAGCGGCAGGCGCGCCTCGATAACGTCTCCCACCACGAACGCTCCATCAGGCAGCGGAGACGTACCGCTAGAATCCTGGGCTGCCATCTGCCCCTCATCCAGGGCGAAGGTGACATCGGTGATGCCATCGAAGGTATTCTCGATGCCCACTGTCAGCCGGACGACGCTGGCAGGCGGTTGGGCCGTCTCCACGCGCAGGTAGAGGTAGCTATCGTCGCGGAAGGCGCTGACACGCTGGATGTCGTAGTGCGCGATGGGCACGTCGGACGGGTCTTCCAGTTCGAGTATGTTCTCCGGCCAGTCCCTGCCCTCCCCGTCAACCGCCAGCCAGGTGTACCCGTCTGGCAGCCCCGGCCACTCCTCCTCAGGCACGCCCAGCAGCCACGCGACGGCGCGCTCAGTCAGCAGGCGGTTGCCCCAGTGTAAAGGGGCCTGCGTGCGCGAGTTGATGTCCAGACCGTAGCCGTTCTGGACGATCTCCGAATCGCCGAAGACCACGACCCGCGAGCCGAGGTGCACATTCTCACCCAGCGCGCCGATGAGCAGCCGCCCCACCCGATCCTGGCCCAGGTTCACCTCCAGCGGCGCTGGCTCCGTCCTCGCGAAGACTTTGGTGTTGGTCTCGCCATAGCCGGACAGCGTGTAGAGCAGCGGCGCGGCGTGGCTTCCCAGGCCCAGCGGCTCGACCGCAAGCGTGCGCGCGCCCCAGGTCAGCACGGGCAGCCGCAGCGCCGCCAGCGGCTCAATGACCGGGTGCGGGGCGAAGTCTTCGAAGTTGACATACGAGAAGGTTGTCAGTTGGCTGGTGATAGACTCATGCGTGAACCAGGGCGCGACGACGAACGTATCCTCCAGCCGGATGCCATAATATCGGTCGAGCAGGATGGACAGGCCGCTGTTCGCCTTGTCGGTGTTGGCAGCAAGCGAGCGATCCGGGTGGGCGCTGACCAGGCCGCCAGGGTCAATGGCTAGCAGCAGGTGACTGCCGCGCGTCATTTGTACCCATAGGCGGGCAAGCTGATCCGCTGCCAGCGCGCGCAGTGGGCGCACGATGACGATTACCGCCGTGTCTTTGGGCAGCGGGTCGGACAGCGTCAGCCAGCGCGTGCGCGCGCCATACGACTGGAAGATTTGCTCCAGACGAGTCACACCGTCCGGGCCGGGGTCCAGTACCGAGGAGGTCTGAAGCTGCTCATCCTCGATGAAGACCACCAGCGGCGGCTGGCTCTCCTGCGCGCGCACGGGCACCAACGGCGCGATCAGCAGGAGCGCAACGCCCAGGGCCGCGAGAGGGCGCAGAGACATCTGGTTGCTCACCATCGCTGCGGGCAGCGTCACTGCCCGGCGGTCGGCACGGGCGAAGGCGGCGGCAACGGCGTCGGCGTCGGTGTCAGCGTGGGCGTGGCCGTCGGCCCCGGCTCTGGGAACGAGACCTTGCCCGCTACCGGCTCCGCGTCCAGCAGCCAGGCGATGGCGTTGAGCATGAAGCGCACGTTGCCGGGATAGAGGAACGCACCACTGTAGGGCGGCGAAGTCTGGAAGCCGCCACCGTTGGTGGCGAATTCGCGGTCGCCGATCAGCACAATGCGCGAGCCGCTGGCGATGTTCTCCATTGCTGCCACCAGGGGCAGCATCCCACGCGTCGTGTCCTTGCCGATGTTGTATTCAGCGTACTGGTATTGCTGGTAAGTGGCGATGTCGCTCTCGCCGTAGAAGCTGCTGTCCGTATAGACAACCGGCGTCACCTGGGACTCACGCGGGGCTGCATCCACTTCGAGCGAGCGAGCGCCGAAGAAGACCAGCTCGCCCTCAAGCTCCGCCGCGATGGGATGAAAGGTATTGATGGTCGTTGTCACGAAGTCCACCACCAGGGCGGGGGCTTCAACGGGCGGCAGGGGCGTAGGTGTGGGCTGGTCGCGCTCTACCTTGGCCGGGGGTGGTACTACCGGGCGAAGATCACCCTCGGTAGCGACCACGTCATCGCGCCCGCGCAGACCCATGTCATCCCACATGAGCTGGAAAAGCCCCTTGGTGGCGGGCAGCGCCTTGCTGGGGGGCGGATCGGCCAGCAGCAGCAGACGGCCCCCGTTTTGCAGATAAGCCCACAGCCAGGCGACCTGATCCGCCGTGAGATCGTTCGCTGGCCCGGCGATGACCAGCAGATCGGCATCAGCCGGGATGCCCGTCCGCCACTCCAGCGTATAGAGGTCTGCGCCGAACAGGTCCACCAGCCCGGCCAGGCGGGACAGCCCGTTCTGGGAGCGGTCGAAGCGGCTCGCCTCACCCAGCGACTCGGAAAAATAGACCTGGTACCCGCCCAATTGGGGCACTTCTTGCAGCAGCTTCTCAGCAGCTACATTGGCATGGGGAGGGACGCTCAGCGCGGTCATGGCCAGGATGAGCGCGCAGGCATTGAGTGTTAGCAGTCTTCTTCTTCGCATGAGAACGCTCCTGCTCTGCTCTATTTTGCTTACCGTCTTAGTGGTAGGGACGCTCACCGGGCGTAGTATAGTCCATTCGACCCTCCTGCAAAAGTAAGGCGAATGCACCATGAGCGCGCGGGCGTTCTGATTGAATAAGGTGGCGGCCCTTTGACGCGCCCCCCATTTATGGTACAATGCGCCCTGGTGACGCTGCGCCTATCGGGTGGCGCCGTCGCCTGATCGAGTCTATGTGTCCAAGCGTGTTCGACGATCCTGCTGAACCCCCATTATGTAGCCATCCCATCCAGCCGCGCACGCCCGGCCCGTGTGGGGACGGTGCGCGCACGCCTGTGCAGGGCTGCACCCCTTGCCTCCGCAGCCTCGCCTCTCTCTTAGCCGCAAAGGTGAAATCCGGTGGACGATAGCTTAACCGGGCTGCTGCTGTTGGGCGCGATCATCCTGCTCAACGCTCTGCTCAAGATGTCCTATGTGACCCTCATCAACGCCCACAAAGCGAAGCTCAAAGACCTGGCCGATGAGGGGAACACCCGTGCCGCGCGCGCCTTCGACCTGGCTAACGACGCGACGCGCCTGCTGGCCTCGCAGCAGATCGTAGACCTGGCCCTGCGCTTTGGCATTGCCCTGGTGTCGGCAGTGGCTATCGCGCCGCCCCTGCGTGATGCCCTGCTGGAACAGGACATGAGCGGTGGGCTGGCGAGCCTGATCGCCTACGGCGGTGTGCTGTTCTTCGCCGCCGTCCTGACGCTGGTCTTGGGCGAGATGCTGCCGACCACCATCGCGCTCGGCTATGCCGATGCGCTGGCCCTGCGCGTCGCTCGCCCCATTGACATCCTGTCGCACGCGCTGGCCCCCATGCTGCGCCTGCTGTACTGGATCAGCGACAGGGTCGCCCGGCCCATCGTCGGACGCACGGCGCTGGGGCTGGTCACGGAAGAAGAGATCATGCTGCTTGTGGATGCCGGGTCGGAGGGCGGGGCGATTGAGGACGAAGAGAAAGAGATGATCTACTCGATCTTCCAGTTCGGCGACACGCTGACGCGCGAGGTGATGGTTCCCCGCATTGACATGGTCGCCCTGGACCTCAACACGCCGCTGCTCCAGGCGCTCAATACCATCGTCGAGGCGGGCCATTCGCGCATTCCCGTCTACGAGGAGTCCATTGACCACATTCGCGGCCTGCTCTACGCCAAAGACCTGCTGGCCTCGTGGCGCGATGGCGAGATGGAGCGCCCCATTCGCGACATGCTGCGCCCGGCGTACTTCGTGCCGGAGTCGAAGAAGGCGGGTGACCTGCTGCAAGAATTGCAGCAGCGCAAGGTGCACCAGGCGATTGTCGTAGACGAGTATGGCGGCACGGCGGGCCTGGTGACGCTGGAAGACTTGATCGAGGAGATCGTCGGCGAGATCCGCGACGAGTACGACGTGAACGAGGAAGAAGTCTACCAGCAGGTCGGCGAGCACGAGTATATTTTCGACGCCGGAATCGATCTCGACGACCTCAACCGCCTGCTCAACGCCGACCTGCCGACCGAAGACAGCGATACGCTGGCCGGTTATATCTTCAGCAAGCTGGGCAAAGTGCCGGTCGTGGGCGAGACCCTCAGCGAAGGCCCCCTGCACATGGAAGTGCTGAGCGTGGATGAGAAGCGCATCCGCAAGATACGGCTGGTGATCACCCCGCCCGCCCGCGACACCGGCGAGCACGAAGACATCCGCGAGGAGCCAGCCGCCGCCCCTGACTGAAGAGAGGCCGTCCGCGTGTGGATCGCCTTGCTCGCTGCGATCCGTGCTGGCAGCGGCCAATGCCAGGCTATTGGGAAGCCCCGCTCTGCGGTTTGCTCCACCCCTGAATCAGGCTTCTCTTGCGCGCTCAGGCCGCAATGCGCTCGCGAATCACGCCCACTGCCTCGGCTGGATAGCCGGCCAGCCGATCCCGTAGCAGATGATCGGCCAGATCGAGCAGCTCCAGCGCTGCCTGATCCAGGTCAAGCCGCAGCAGCCCGTTGATCGCTGCGCCGATCTCCGGGTAGGCCAGCTCAACCCGGCGCAGTGGATCGAGGTTGTCGAGCACTCCGGGCTTCTCCGGCGGAAGATGCCTGGGGATCAACTGCAACAGCGCATAGAGCGACGAGACCGTAATCAACTGCCGGGCGCTCAAGCGCTCGCCGCGCCGGTAGCGTCCCACCCCCACCAGCAGATTGGTGAGGAACTGCCCCAGCAGGCACAGGTCGTCTGCGGCGGAGTCTGCTTCCGAGGCAGTGGCCCGCTGCAATTGCGCTGCATCTGCTGCCAGCCCGGCCCGATCGATCAGCATCCGGTAGTCGTTGACTCTGGCTTGTAGCAATCCCTGGCGGTCGGACACGGCGAATTCCAGCAGGTGCCCGCTGCGGTAGACCGCCTTGAAGCCCCCGTGCGGCTCGCGAAACCACAGCACGATCTGCTCGCTGTCCGGCAGCCATTCGTAGTGGGTGTGGAACCATACCTGTGCGTCTGGCTCCACAATCACCCAGAAATCATGATCCGACCATTCGTCGGGCTGGCGCGAAAGGCAAGCCATCGAGCCGGCTGCCATCAACCCGCTCACACGGGAATCGCGCTCAAGAGTGCGCTGGAGCGCATCGCTGAAAGCCTGGTACTCCTGCTGGTTCATGGGTGATGATGTTCCTATGGCACTGGCCCGGCCACCATTCAGCCGTAGCTCACGATGTCAGTGGGCGTCGCGCTCAAGGGCACGCTGTCTCCCCAACGCTTATCCGGCCCCCAGCAAACAGGGATCGCCGCTCCCGCGCGCACGAACACGGGGATGCGCTCAAGCGGCGCGGGCACCTGCACGATCTGCTCCCCGGCGAAGCGCTCGCGCGTCCACAGATCGATCCAGTCACCAGCCGGTAAGAACACAGGCCAGGTAGACACGCCTTCCTCGACGACCGGGCACACGAGCAGGTCGCGCCCGAAGAGGTACTGGTAGGGCGGCGCTTCGCGGTGCCAGAGTCCCAGCGCGCGCATCATCGGCTGGCCGGTTTGGGCGGCGTGCTGGGCTTCCTGCCAGATATAGGGCATCAGGTTGTGCCGCACGTTGGTGAAGAAGCGGAAAGCGGGGATGACCCTCTCATCGCCTGTGCGCGCCTGGATATTCCAGGGCGTGCGGTCGCGGCAAGGCTCGCGGTGCTGGTTGAACTCGGAGTGGTACTGCATGATCGGGCAGAAGGCGGCCATTGCCGCTCCGCGCAGGTAAAGCTCGGCGGAGGGGACTTCGCCGCTGAAGCCGCCGAGATCCCATCCCCAGAACGGGATGCCGGATATGCCCGCCGACAGCCCCGCCAGGATTGAGTGCCGGAAAGCGTCCCAGGTGGAGTTCTCGTCACCCGCCCAATGCGCGGGCGAGCGCTGCGAGCCGATGAACCCGGCCCGGCTGAACGTCAGCGCATCGTCTCCCCGTCTTTCGCGGGCAAACTGGTAATAAGCCTCGCTGTAAAGCTGCGGGTAGACATTCCATAGCTCATCGCCCCGGCGCTCGTCGGCGAACTGGGTATCGCTGCCCCACAGGTGCTCACCGCCGTCGGTCTTGAAGCCGTCAATGCCCATCTCCTCCAGCAAGTAGGCGCGCTTCTCCAGCCACCAGGCGCGCGCCGCCGGGCTGGTGACATCCCACAGGTAGCCATTGCGGAACCAGAAAGGCCGGATTTTGTACAGGCTGCCGTCGGCTTCGCGCACGCCGAAACCCTGCTGCTCGAAGTAGGCGCGGTCGGCTTCGTGTTGGGGGTGTGTCCCCTGCGGTGCCTTGAACGCCGGAATCTGCCACAGCACAACGCGAATATTGTTCCGGTGCAGATCGTCAATCATGCCCTGCGGATCGGGCCATTTGCCCTCTGCCGGGAAGGTGAAGTCGGCGCGGTGCAGCGCCCGCTCGCCGGGGACAGGGGCGTACTGCGCGTCATTCCAGATGTAGAAGGTCGTCTCGTCGCTCCACGCTTCGATCACCAGCGCGGAGGGGATGATCCCATGAGCGAGCGACTGCTCGGCTTCACGCTGCACGCGGGCCTGGGAGTTCCACTCGTTGCCGCTCATCCACAGCCCGAATGCCCACAAGGGTGGTAGCGCCGCCGGGCCAGTGAGTCGGGCGAACTGGCCGACGATCTCCAGTGGCGAAGCACCCGTGAGCCAGGTCAGGTCGAGCGCCTCGTCCGGCCCCAGGTCGGCTTCGAGCACCCAGCGATCCGGCTGGGTCGCGGCCAGGTCAAACTGCATCCAGCGATTGCTGCGGACGTAGAGACCGTACCCCTGTGACGAGAGCAGAAACGGGATCGGGAGATAGGTGCGCTTGCCCTGGCTCTTGTACTGCTCGTAGCAGCGCACGTCGAGAATCTCGCCGCGCTGGTTGAGGGCGTTGAAGCGCTCGCCCAGGCCGAAGAACGCCTCATCGGGCGCGCTGGCAAAGGCGATCCGCACGCGGCGCGCGCGCGTGCCGTCGGTCAGCCATTCGACGGCGTAAATGGGGGGCACTGAGCCGGGTTGCGCTGCTACGTCGCCCCGCCCCCGGCGGATGCGCATGGCCCATTGATCCGGCTGCGTCTCGTCCAAGGACAGGGCATACGGGGCAGGCTGCCACGCTTCGCCGCGCAGGGTGTATTCTGGCCCCGGCTGCCCGTCCGCTTCGATCCAGTAGGTGAGGGTGTGCCCAGGCTCAGGGGCCGCAAGCTGCGCCTGCCAGACATCCTGCTCGATGATGACCATCCGCTCCAGGAATTCTGCGCCGACCCCTGCTTCCAGTTGCGGCTGCCAGTCGGGTATCCGGCGGGCGGCGATGACCGGCCCGGCAGTGCCGTCCAGCCGCGTGTGGACGCTCACCGACCCGACGTGACCGGGCGGGCGGGTGACGATGCCGACTGTGAATGGCTCCCCGGCCAGCGGCTCGCGGGGAAAGCGTTCTTCCGGCAGTTGCTCGTAGGGGTGTTCCTGGCCTTTGGGGGTATGGATGATTTCGATCATGATCTCTTTTCCAGCAGGGATGCGATGACCAGATACATACCGTGCGACCACAGCAGGGGCGACGCGACCTTGCCCCAGCGCCGTTCCCATTCGGCGTAGCGGTCGGGGTGCAGCAGGTGATCGGAGACCTGCTCCGGCAGCGCGCCGTCCGGCGTGGCCTGCGCTTCGATCCACGCCATTAGCTCGCGCGCTTCGGCCAGGCGGCCTAGCTCGATGTACGCCCAGGCCAGCCACGCCGCCAGCAGAATCCACTCCCCGCCGCCGTAATACACATCGTCGCGGTAGCGGTACACGCCGCCGCCCGGACGGTGCACATCGCGCTCGATTCTGGCGAGAGTCCGGCCAAAGCGCTCGCCGCTGACATCAACCAGGCGGTAGGGCACCGCCGCCCAGAGCAGGCTGGCGTCTACCGCGTCAGTGCCGGGGTACTTGACCAGGTGACCCTCTGGTGCGACGCCCACTTCCAGGGCGAAGGCACGGATGCTCTCCGGCAGACCGTCCGGCACGAGGGCGGGACTGTGGCGCTGAACGGCGCTCACTCCGCCATAGAGCGCGGCCAGGGTGCTGACGTGAACGCGCTCGCGGTGCTCCTCCCAGCAGTCGTAGTTGGGCGACTGCCACAGCGCCGCGATATAGCGCACGGTCATGGCTACCCAGGGTTCCAGCGCGGCCCAGAGATCGCGGTCTCCCGTCATGGCGACATGCGCCGCCAGCCCCCACAGCCACGCCCCGTAGCCATCCAACTGGAAATCCCACCAGAAATCGGAGCCGACCTCGCCATCGAGCGTGAAGCGGGTGGGCAGGTAATCCGCTTCGCCGGGAGTCTCATGGCGTTCGAGCTTCTGCCATAGCCGTTCGAGCCGGCTCTGCTGGCCGGACAGCGTGCGCCCGACCCAGCGATAAAAGGCGCGGGCGCTGTCGTGTCTGCCGGTGCAGTCCATCCCATAGGCGATCCACGCGCCGTCGCGCAGCCACGAGTAGCCGTATTGCGAGAATGTCGGCGAGGCCACGTAAGCGCCGCTGGGCGCTTGCCCGGCGAGAATGATGTTCAGACTGGTCGTGTGTAGGTTCATGAGTCGGGTCAAGAGACGGTGATGGCGGTGAGTCTCTCACCGCCATCACGCTATGTGGATAGGAAGACGCTATTGGATCAGCTTGTCGAGCTCTGCTTTGGCCGTGTCCAGCGCGGTCTGCGGATCAAGCTCGCCATTGGCAACGGCGTTCAGCAGGTTGTTGATCGTGTCCTGCATCTCGTTCTGGCGCTCGATGACCGGCGGGGTGATCGGGCTTTCCAGCGCGGCGAAGACAGCGGCGCGGTTGGCCGGCTTGTCCAGCGCCAGGTAGGACTCGAAGTATTCGGGCTTGTCGAGCGCGGGCAGCTCCCAGCCGGTCTCGACGCGGATCGTGGCAGTTTCCTCGCTGGCCGTCAGGAATTGTGCCAGGGCTGCGGCCTCTGCCGGGTGCTTGGTGCTGGCCGCCACTGCCACGCCATTGGCGAAGAAGTGATGGCCCTTGTTAGCCATGCCCGGCTCAAGCCCGATATCCCAGGCAAAGGGGGCATCCTGGAACATGGCGAACATCCAGATGCCGATGACGACCATGCCGAGCTTGCCCTGCTTGAACAGGTCTTCGTTGACAACGCCCGCCAATTCGATCTCGTCGGGCATGATGTCTTCATTGAGGAAGCTGACCATCAGCTCCAGGGCTTCGACGCATTCGGGCGCATTGATCGTTGATTCGGTCATGTCCGCGTTGAAGAACTGGCAGCCGTTCTGCCCGGCCTTCTTGTAGAACTCCCAGAACTGGATTGGCGAATACAGGCCCCAGATGTCATCGCCAAGCGCCCGGATTGCTTTGGCAGCGGTAACGGCATCGGCCCAGGTCCAGTCGGGGGTGGGGTAGGCTACGCCCGCCTGGTCGAACAGGTCTTTGTTGTAGAACAACAGCACGGTGGAGAAGGTCTCCGGCAGCGCGCCCTGAATACCCTTGTACTGGAACGCTTCCAGCGCGCGCGGGTAGTACGGCGTGTCGGCGGGCAGATAGCTGCTCAGGTCAAGCAGCACATCGTTCGCGGCATAGCTGACGAAGTTCTCGTAGTTAAGCTCGAAGACATCCGGCGGATCGCCACCCACGAAGTCGGCCTGGAGCAGCGTAAAGTAGTCGGCCCAGGGTGCGCTGGAGACCTCGACTTTGACCCCCGGATTCGCCGCTTCGAACGCCGTCACGATGGTCGCCAGGTCTTCGACGTGATCGGGATCGGACGAGAAGTTGAAGTAACGGATCGTCACCGTGTCCTGCGCCAGGGTCACACCCGGCAGCATGGCAGCCAGCAAGGCCGCTATCACAGTCAGCGCGAGCAATTTGCGAGACATCGGTATTCCTCCAATCGTTTACTAAGCAGGATGGGAGCGGTCTATCCCTTGATGCCGCTGAGCGTCACACTGCGGATAAACCACTTCTGAGCCAACAAGTACATGATCACGATGGGCAGCACGGTGATGACCGCGCCTGCCATAACCATATTCCATTGCGTTAGTGCCCTAGGACCTCCTTGTAGTTTTGCCAGACCGACTGGCAGCGTCATGAACATATCCTGACGAGCTACGAACAGCGGCCACAGATACGAGTTCCAATATTCCATGAAGCTCAAGACGGACAGGGTTGCCAGGGCGGGCCTGGACGACGGCAGCACGATCCGCCAGAAGACGGTGAGATGGTTGGCACCGTCAATGAACGCCGCCTCCTCCAGTTCGCGGGGCATCCCCAGGAAGGACTGCCGCAGCAGGAACACGCCAAACGCGCTGAACAGCCCCGGCAGGATCAATCCCTGGTAGCTGTTGACCCATCCCAACTGGCGGATCAGGATGAACTGCGGGATCAGGGTCACCTGGCGGGGAACCATCATCGTCAACAGGTACAGCACGAACACGATCTCGCGCCCTCGCCACTGCATGCGCGCAAAGGCATAGGCCGCCATTGCCGACACGAGGACCTGGCCCGCCGTGCCCGCGATGGCGACGAAGGCGCTGTTGAACAGCATCCGGTCAACCGGCATCAGCTTGGCGAGGTCGGTATAGCTGCTGGTGGTAGCCGGGTTGGGAATGAACTGCGGGGTGGCGCGCAGAATGTATTCGGCAGGCTTCAGCGAGGTGCTGAGCATCCAGGCAAACGGGATCAGCATGATCAGGGCCAGCACCGTCAACGCCAGATACGTCAGGCCGTCGCTGACTATGCGCGGCATCTGCCTGGCCCGCGCCGGTGCGGTTAAGGAGGCTATCCGGTTCATAGCTCGTAATGCACCCATCGGTTCTGCAGGCGAAGCTGAACCAGTGTGACCGCAAAGATCACCAGGAACAGCACCCAGGACATCGTCGCGGCGTAGCCCATGCGGTTGTAGCGAAAGGCATTGTTGACGATCTGCTCAACAACCACTGTGGTGCCGCGCTGCGCGAAGCTTTCGGGCATCAGCCAGGCCTGCTCGAAAATCTGGAAGCCGTTGATCAGCGAGATGATCAGCGCGAAGAAGGTGGTCGGCGTCAGCAGCGGCAGGGTGATGTAGCGAAAAGCCTGCCAGGGCTGCGCGCCGTCAATGTGGGCGGCCTCGTAGTAGGTTGCGGAGATGCTTTGCAGCCCGGCCAGGTACATCACAGCGATGAAGCCGATGTCTTTCCACACGCTGGCGATGATGATCGCGTACAGGGCGCTGTCCGGGTCGAACAGCCACGCCGGGCCGCTGATCCCGATCTGCGCGAGCAGGTAATTCAGCAGGCCGTAGCGCGGGTTGAAAATCCACTTCCACATCAGCGCCACGACCACCCACGACGACACCACCGGCACGAAGGTCGCCGCGCGGAAGAAGGCCATGCCGCGCAGCGGACGGTTGAGCAAGAGCGCCGTTCCCAGAGCCAGGACGAGAACTGCCGGAATGTAGAAGACGAGATAGGTCAGGGTATGCTGGAAGGCGAGCCAGAACTCCGCGTCGTGATACAACTCCTCGAAGTTGCCGGTGCCGATATAGACCGGAGCGGAAAGGAGATTCCAGTCGTAGAGGGTCAGGCGCAGCGAGTAGAGGATCGGCCCCACCATGAACACCAGCAGGCCGATCAGGCTGGGGGCCAGGAAGACCAGCACCCATCCCCATTTTCGCCAGCCACGATTCCCTGCCACAGCGCCCTCTTTCTTTACTGATTAAAAAAACTTGCTCAAAAAAAGCTACTGGGCTTCGTCAAGCTGCTGCCAATTGACCAGCGGCGACTCGAACAGCTTGCCCACGACCAGACCGGCGGCTCCTCTGGCCCAGGCCCGGTCGTCGGCGGGCTTGACCAGGATTTCCACGCCGTCGAGCAGGCCGTTGAAGGTGTGCTGGCGCAGCGTGTCAAACATGGGTTCGAGGCGATGCGCCCCGGCGACGACCCCTTCGCCGCTGACGATGATCAGGGTGGGGCAGAAGAGATTGACGGCAGTCGCCAACCCCAACCCCAGGTAGTAGCCACTGCGAGCCAATGCCTGGCGCGCCGCCTTGTCCCCTCGATCCGCCGCCTCGACGACCGCTTCCAAGGTGGGAGATGCGCCCAGGTCGAGGTCACCCTGCACGGCGCGGAGGATAGCTGGATCGGCGGCAAGCGCCTCCAGGCAGCCGCGCTTGCCGCAATCACACAGGGGGCCGTCCGGGGCGATGGTGATATGGCCTAGCTCGCCCACGCTGCCCTTGTGACCGCGATAAAGCTGATGATTGATCACGACACCCAGGCCAATGCCGCGCCCGATGGTCATCACCGCGAAATTGGCCACATCGTGCCCTGGGCCGAAAAGCTGCTCGGTGATGGTCAGGGTGTTGACATCGTTTTCCAGGTAGACCGGCAGCGCCAGGTGGCACGATACCTTGTCGGCGAGCGAGACATCTTGCCAGTGAAAGAAGGGCGAGTAATGGACGATGCCCGCATCGCCATTGACCACCCCGGCGAGACCGATGCCTACACCGCGCACGCTTTCGCGAGTGATTCCGGCTTCGTAAAGCGCCTGGATCACGATCTGCGCCAGCCTTTCGGCTGTGTCATCGGGCGTATGCGAGCCGGTGAGGGGATGGTCTGCGTAGTTGAGAACGGTCGTTTCCAGATCGGAGACGGCGCACACCACGCGGTTTTCCATGAGCTTCAGCCCAACCACGTAGCCTGCTGTGGGGTTCAGGCGCAACATCACCTGGCGGCGTCCGCCGGTGTAGTCGCTTTCGCCTGCTTCGTTGATCCACCCGGCGCCGAGCAGCGCATTAACGATCTGCGACACCGCGCCCACGCTCAGCCCCGAAAGCTCGGTGAGCTGCGTGCGCGAGAGCGGCCCCTGACTCCGAATGATGTTCAGAATCAGGTTGCGATTCATCGCGCGCATCAAGTCTCGATTGCCCCGGCGTGGCTTGTTCATGGGACTTTCATCACTGAGTGAAATAACTTATCTACAGCATACGCCGGGTTACGGAGTTTGTCAAGCCCCCTGGCGGTTTCGGGATGGGAGTGGGATTCTTGAACCGCAAAGGCGCGGAGGACGCAGAGAGAAACCAGGAATGATCCTCGCTCTTCTCCGCGCTCTCCGCGCCTCTGCAATGAGGGTTGGCCCCTGTGCCTCAGGCCAGTGGCGGCTCGCCCAGCAGATGGTAGCCCAGCAGCAGGGCGCGCGGCAGGTGGAACGGCCCCTTCCAACTGCTCCCCTTCAGCGGGGTGAGGAGGGTGCCGTCGCGGTGCAGGTACCCGAACCATTCGCCATGCTGCGGGTCGGGGAAGTGACCGAACGACCACTCGTGTACCCGCTCGTACCATTCGGCGCACCAGGGTTCCCCGCTGAGATGGTCGGCCAGCAGCAGCGCGTAGAGCGCTTCCGTGTGCGGCCACCACAGCTTCTGATCCCATTCAAGCTGCGTTGGCGGCTTGCCCTCGTAGTCTACGAAATAGAGCAGCCCGCCGTATTCCTTGTCCCAGCCGATGTCCAGCGACCAGCGGATGATGTCCAGCGCGCGCTGGGTGATCGTCTGGTCGCCTCGATAGCGGGCCTCGTGCATGAGGAACCAGGCCGACTCGATGGCGTGGCCGGGGTTGATCGTGCGGCCCGCAACGGTATCGAGCATCAGCGAGCCGTCTGCGTTCAGCGTCTCGAAGAGGGCGCGCTTCTCCGGCTTGACGAACAGGCTCAGAATCTGATCGGCGGCTTGCTCGGCCACCTGATCGTAGAAGGGATCGGGGTCAACGCTGCGCATCTCTTGCGCCGTGACCAGCAGCACCATCGGCACCGCATGGGAGATAGTGCGCCGCGTGGCCGGGTTGACTTTGGGCGTCACCCGGCCCGGATTTGTGGCGAGATCCACGATCCGGCGGAAGATGTCGCGGGCGCGCTGCAGGGCCTCGTCGTCGCCCGCTGCCTTGGCGTACTGCGCGCAGGCGATGGCGGCGAAGACTTCGCTGAAGAAGTAGCGGCGCTTGATCAACGGGCGTCCGTCGCGCGTCACCTGGAAGAACATGCGCCCATCGCTGTCGAAGCCGTGCGCCACCAGGAAGCGATAGCCCAGCCGCGCCGCGTCAAGCCATTCCGCGCGCTGCTCGACGGTGTTGTACAGCGTGGCGTACATCCACACGCCGCGCCCTTGTACCCAGATCGCCTTGTCGGTGTCGTAGACCGATCCCTCGCGGTCGAGCATGGTGAGGTAGCCGCCGTACTGCTCGTCCAGCGAATGGGCCATCCAGAAGGGGATGACATCCTCCAGCAGAGTCTTCCGGTAGAGCTCGCGCAGTTCCGCGCGGCGCGCCTGGTTCATGGTCCTTACTCCTTTCTGAGACGCTCAGCCACGAACTCGACGGGATGCAGCACGTGGCGACCGGTGCCATGCTCGATCTGCTCGCGGCACGACACGCCGCTGGCGATCACGACTGCGTCCTTTGCAGCGCGCACTGCGGGGAACAGGCGTTGCTCGCCGATCTTCATGGACAGCTCGTAGTGCTCAGCCTCGTACCCGAAGCTACCGGCCAGCCCGCAGCAGCCATCGTCCGGCTCAGCGATAGTGCAGTTGGGGACCATATGCAACATGCGGTGAGCCGCGCTGGTGCCCCATAGCGCGCGCTGGTAGCAGTGCCCGTGCATCAGCACTTCGCTCGGCGTGGCATCAAAAGTCATCTGCATCACCGCGTCCGAGCCAGCGACCTCGGCCAGCCACTCCTCGACGGTGATCACGGCCTCGGCCACGCACTGGGCGTCGGCGCGCATCTCCGCTGGCACCAGGTCGCGGTACTCGTCGCGGAACGCGGCGGCGCAGCTTGGCTCGATGAGCATGAAGCGCTGGCCGTTCCGGGCGAGCGGGGCCATGCGCTGCACATTGCGGATGGCCAGGAAGCGCGCGTCGTCCAGCAGCCCCTTGGAGATCAGCGGGCGGCCACAGCAGTCAAGCTCGCGCGGCCCCCACACTTCGACTTCGAAGCCTGCCGCCTCTGCCACTTTCAGCGCAGCGCGCCCCAGGTGAGGGTAGTTGTACTCGGTATAGGTGTCGGAGATCAGAATCGGTGCCTGGGCCTTGCCGCGCTCGCGCTCCGGACGAGCGTAGTTCTTCCGGTACCACACGCTGAAGCGCTCGCGGGCGAAGAGAGGCATCTGGCGCTGCGTGGCAACGCCGATGCGACCGAACAGCCAGCGCGAGACCGGCGACCGCAGCGCCAGGTTGGACACCCAGGGCACCAGGCTGCCAAGCTGGTTGAGGCGGTGAATGTGCCCGAATATCCAGCTACGCAGTGGAACGCGGCGAGTGTCGTAGTACGAAGCGGTGAACTCGGCTTTGAGCCGCGCCATGTCCACCCGCGACGGGCATTCTGACTTGCACGCCTTGCAGGACAGGCACAGGTCGAGCACCTCGATCACGCGCTCGTTGGCAATCTCCGGCGATCCCAGCGCGCCCATCATCGCCAGGCGCAGCGCATTGGCCCGCCCGCGCGTTGAGTAGGCTTCATCCCGCGTCGCCATGTAGCTGGGGCACATCACGCCGGTTCCTTCCTTGCGGCAGACGCCCGCCCCGTTGCACATCTCGACCGCCCCTGGGTACCCGCCATCCGCTGACCAGTCCAGACGCAGCTTCGTCAGCGCCTGGGGCACCTCGTAGTCAGGGCCGTAGCGCAGTGTGCGTGGGTCGTCCATCGGGCCAACGTCCACCATCTTGCCGGGGTTCATCAGTCCGGCGGGATCGAAGGCCAGCTTGACCTGGCGGAACGCCTCGCTGAGCTGCGGGCCGAACAGCAGTCGGCTGAACTCCCCGCGCGAAAGCCCTTCGCCATGTTCGCCGCTGGTCGTGCCCTCGAACTTGATCGCTAGCTCTGTAGCGGCCTCCGCGATAGCCCGGTAGCGGCGCAATCCTTCCGCCGTCTTCAGGCTCACCAGGGGCCGGATATGCAGGCAGCCGGCGCTGGCGTGGGCATAGATGGCCACCTTCGTATCGTGGGCCGCGACCAGTTCTTGCACCCCGGCGACGTAATCCGGCAGGTGCTCGACCGGCACCGCCGCATCTTCGATGAACGGCACCGGCTTAAGCTCGCCGCGCATGCTCATCAGCAGCCCGACCCCCGCCTTGCGCACCCTGGTCACGTTCGCCATCTGCTGCGCCGTGATCGCCGGCGTCATGCTGCCCTGGTACGCTGCGCGCGCCATCCGCTCGCGTAGCCGCTCCGTCTTAGCCGTCAGCTCTGCGTCCGTGTCGCCGTAGAACTCAACCACCAGGATCGCCGCCGGGTCCCCATCCACGAAGGTGAGCAGCTTGGAAAATTCGGGATGGGTGCGCGTCATGTCAACCAACATGCGGTCAATCAGCTCGATGGCTGACGGCTCCGTCTCCAGGATAGCGGGCACGGACTCCAGCGCCGCGCGCAGGTCGTCGAAATGCAGCAGCGCCATGCGCGTTTTGGCGGGCCGGGAAACCAGGCCCAGCTCGACGGCGACGACGGTGCCCAGCGTGCCCTCGGCCCCGGCGAACAGGCGCGCCAGGTTGAGATTGTCCGGGTCGAGCGTGTTGAGCGCATAGCCCGCCGCATTGCGCCACGTCTTGGGATAGCGCGCGGCGATCTCGCTGGCATTGTCGCGCAGAATCTGGCGAAGCTGGTCTTCCAGCCGCGTCCGGACAGGGTGCGCCGCAGCGCCGTCGCCCAGGGTCAGGCGCGTGCCATCGGCCAGCACCACGTCCACCGCGCGGACATGATCGCCGAACATGCCGTACAGGATGCTGTGCATTCCTGTGGCGTTGTTGCTCAGGCTGCCGCCAATCGTCGCCCGGTCGCCGCTGGCCGGGTCTGGGCCGAGCATTAACCCCAGCGGCGCAAGCTGCGCGTTGAGGTGGTTCACGATGACGCCGGGCTGTACCTTCGCGGTGCGCGCCTCCGCGTCAACGCTGATCACCTGGTTGAGATGGCGCGAAAAGTCCATCACCAGCGCGTGGCCGACGGTCTGCCCGGCCAGGCTGGTGCCAGCGCCGCGCGGCAGCAGCGGGACGTTGTGCCGGGCGGCGATGCTGTGCGCTGCTACCACATCGTCGGCGTGCTTGGGAAAGACGACGCCCACCGGCTCGATCTGGTAGTTGCTGGCGTCGGTGCTGTACAGCAGGCGCGAGACATCGTCGAAACGCACTTCCCCATCAAGCCGCTGCGCCAGCTTGTCAACCAGCGGCGCGGTCTCGGCGGCCTTGGTGGATAGATCGTATGTAGGCATGAGCATCCTCGTTCGCCGTGCAGGCAGGCGGGCGACAGCGCACGCTGTCGCCCGCGCAGGACTTCAAAGCAGAGGCCAACAACCGCAGGGCTGTGCCCCTAAGTGCCCAACCAGCAGTCTACCAGCACCTTTACGGCGTTGTCTTCCTTGGTCTGGGCGAGGCTGAAGGCAGTCGGTGCCTCCGTCAAAGGCAGGCAATGGCTGATCAGCGGCATCACGTCCAGGCGTCCCTGCGCGATGAGGTCAACGCCCAGCCGGAAGCTCTTCAGCCCCGGCTCTTGCTGCGTGAAGGCACTTGACGTGGTGCGCAGCAGCTTGCGCAGGAACTTCTCGTACTCGAAGACGAACGCGCTGCGCTTGGGGATGCCAAACAGCAGCATGTCGCCATTCTGCCGGACGAGATCGAGGCTGTAGTTGATCGTCTCCTCTTTGCCCACCGCTTCGATGACCAGGTCAACCAGCGCGCCGTCAGTCAGCTCGCGGACGGCCTCAGCCGGGTTCTCGCGCTCGGCATTGACGGTGTGGGCCGCCCCGACAGCGCGGGAGACATCCAGGCGATGATCCACCACGTCCAGGCCAATGACCGTCTTGGCCCCGTAGTGGGCCATGAGCATGGTGAAGAACAACCCTACTGGCCCCTGACCGACCACGGCCACCGTCTTGTCAACCACGTTGGGCAGCCGCTTGCAGGCGAAGAGCACTGTGCCCAGCAACTGCGCCATCACGCCGCGCTGCGAGTCCAGGCTGTCGGGGATGGGGATCAGCCACTTCGGTTCGACGGTGATGTATTCGGCCAGCGCGTTCATATCGGGTGGGATGATCAACATGCGCTCGCCGCGCCGAATCTCGGCGGAGTCTGTCTCTTCGACCACGCCGATGCACTCGTGGCCCGACACTCCCGGAGCAAAGGGGAAGGAGGCTGGTGCGCTGTCGTAGAGCTGATGCAGATCGCTGCCACAAACGGCGACCTTGTCCAGGCGCAGCAACACTTCACCGGCAGACCGCTCAGGAACCGGCACATCTATGACAGCCACATTGCCTGGTGAAACATATTGGACTGCTTTCATGGTTTCCTCTCACCTGTGTATAGATCACGACACGTTTTGATCGGTGCTGAGCTTTCACAGTCTCTCGTGTGGCGCGAGCGCTGTCCTGGCGATACCGACCGAACCGTCAGGCGATCTATGCTTGGCTGCGCCTGTTCACAGAGCCAGGCTGTCAAGCAGAGCGAACAGTCTCTCTCTTTGTTCTTCGGTCAGCACACGGAATGGCGGTCGCACCGGCCCGCCATACAGACCGACGTATTCCAGGGTTGCCTTGATCACCGCCGCCGCGAACAGGTATTGCCCCCAGCCCCCCTCGCGGGAAAACAGGCGCGTGTACGGGGCGATGCGTGCCTGCCACTGCGCGGCTTCGTGGTACTGCCGCGCTTCGAGCAAGTCCCAGTAGTGTAGCTCGAAAGTGGGCCAGCATGTGACCGGCGCTGAGACAAAGCCGTAAGCGCCGTGCATGTGCGAGATGATTGACGTGAAGTCGGGCGAGCCGTGAATGAAGGCGAAGCGCTCTGCATACTGATCCAGCGCCGGAACCATGTCGAGATGCTGCGCGGGGCAGCCGTACTTGAACGAGATGAGGCTGGGGATTTCAGCGAGGCGGGCAATGCCTTCCAGCCGCAGCCCGGCCCCCAGGCTCGCGCGGCGGAAAACCTGGTCGTAGACCATGATCGGGATGGTCACCGCCTTGGCGAGCGTGGCGTACCAGTTGAAGAAGACTTCCTCGTCCAGCTCGTAATAGAACGGCGCAGGAACCATGACGCAGCACGCGCCAGCCTGCTGGGCGGTTTGCGCCATCTCGATGGCGTCCAGATAGCTGCACGTGCCGACTCCGGCCACGACAGGGACTGTCCCATCGGTAGCGCGGACGGCAGTCTCCACCAGCAGCCGGTGCTCGTCTCTGGTCAGGCTGACGTACTCACCGGTGCCACAGGGCACCACCAGGAATCCCCGGCCCCGTTGCAGCCCGGCATCGGTCATATAGCGTATGTTCTGAGTAAGTGCTTCGAGATTCAGGCTCAGGTCTTGGTGAAAAGGAGTCATCACGAGCGCCGCCGGCCCGCGAAGAAGCTCTTTAGTCTCGATCCAGTCCACGACATTCCCTCCGGTTACCATTCAAGGCGTCAGCACCACTTTGCAGAGACTCAGCAGCGTCGAAATACTCTGTGAGCCAGCACGACATGCTCAAGGGCTTTGTCCCAGATAGCCTGCTATGGTAACCCAATCGCGTCGTGTCAATGACTCGTCTGGCAGAAGCGAATGACCTCACCCCCGGCCTCGCCGCGTCCGGCCTGCTTCCTCTGCCATGCGCATGGAGAGGGGACGCGAAGCCTGGGTTAGCGGGCCGGGCAGGGGTGAGGTCATCGTAGGGGCGTATGCTATACGCCCCTACGGGGGCGCACAGAGCAGCACCCCTGTACGCACCATCGTGTCTTGTCACTGGTAACGTCTGTCCCTACGAAGCCTCCCCTGACATCGGGCTGCTCAAGGGCGACTGTGCCCGAAGACAGCGAGCGCCCTGGTTGTCAGGGGCTGCTTCACTCCTGCGCTTTAGCTGGGGATGGTGAAGTCAATCGTGTCCAGCATGGCAAACAGGTCGTCTTTTTCCTGCTTGCTCAGCGCGCGGAACGGAGGCCGCACCGGGCCGCCGTACAGCCCAACATACTCCAACATGGCCTTGAAAGTCGCGCCATCGTGGAAGACGAAGTCGCCGCCGAACTCGTCGCCGGTCAGGTAGCGGTGCATGAACGGTACCATGCGCGCGCCGAACTGCTCGGCCTCGACGTACTTGCCCGCTTCCATCAGTTCCCAGCGGTGCAGCTCGAACTCAGGCCAGACGGTGCCCGGCCCGGCGATGTAGCCCTGCGCGCCATGAATGTGGCTGATGGTGGAGGTCATCGCGAGCGAAACGTCAATGAAGGAGAAACGCTTCGAGAAGCGCTGCAGCGCGAGCAGCAGATCCGTGTAGGTGACCCAGTTGCCGTACTTCAGGCTGACCATGTTGGGCAGCGCCGACAGACGCTCCATCATGCGCAGGGAAACACCGGTGCCCAGATTGCGCCAGGTCTGATCGTAGATCATCACGCCGATCTCAACGGCTGAGGTCAGCCGCTGGTACCAGTTGAAGAACGAGTCCTCGTCCAGCATGTAGTAAAAGGGCGGCGGGACCATGACAGCCGTTGCGCCAGCGTCCTTCAGCGCCTGGGCCATCTCAATCGCTTCGTGCAGTCTGGCGGTAGCCATGCCAGCCACAACTGGCAGCTCGCCATCCGTCGCTTCAACGCCGGCCTTCACCATCTGCACATGCTCGTCCAGAGTCAGGCTCATGAACTCGCCGGTACCGCTAGGGCAGATGAGGAAGCCCTTTCTCCGGCGAAAACCAGCATCGTACAGCCGCCGGATGACTTTCTTCAGCTCTTCAACGTTCAAGCTCAGGTCGTCGTTGAACGGCGGCATCTGCAGCGCCGCTGGCCCGCGAATTACGTCCTTTACTGCATCCCAATCCATGATATCCTCCTGAAATGTGTCCTGATACCCAGGGTGTAGATGTGGCTACTGATAGCTCGTGACACTCTTACGCGGTGACTTTGCCACTCGCGAGCATCCTCTTTGGGGTTTATTTCATGTTCCCTCCACAGTAGCGCCCGGCCCACCTGCTGATCGGCCTGCCAGGCTCAAGTCGCCCGGACAGGCCCATCATTCCACCAGGCGCGGGTCGAGCGCGTCGCGCACGGCGTCGCCCAACAGGTTGAAGCCCAGGACGAGGCCGAAGATCGCCAGGCCAGGAAACGCAGCTACCCACCAGCCCACCCGGATGAAGTCACGGCCCTTGGCGACCATCGCGCCCCATTCCGGTGACGGCGGCTGAGCGCCTGCCCCGATGAAGCTGAGACCGGCTGCAAACAGGATGGCTTGGCCAAAATCCAGGGTTGCCTGCACCAGCACGCTGGTGTAGCTGTTGGGCAGAATATGAGTCAGCAACAATCGCCTGGGCGAAGCGCCAAGCGAGCGGGCCGCCAGCACGTAATCCTCGGTTTTCCTGGTCAGCACTTCGCTGCGCATCAGCCGGGCGTAGAGCGTCCAGCGGGCCAGGGCAATGCCGATGGTCAGGTTGGTGATGCTCGGCCCAAGCGCAATGGAGACCGTGACGGCCAGGATCATGGCCGGAACCGACAGGAAAATATCCGTGATGCGCATGAGGATTTCGTCCAGCCAGCCCCCCGCGAACCCGCTGATGAGGCCGATCGCCGACCCCAACAGCGTGGCCAGGACGACCACGAACAATCCCACGCGCAGGCTGATCGGCGCTCCTAGAATCACCCGGCTGAACACGTCGCGGCCAAACTCGTCGGTGCCGAATAGGTGGTCACTGCTCGGCCCCGCCAGCAGAGGCCCCACTCCCATCTCGTCGTAGGGGTAGGGCGCAATATGCTTGCCCAACAGGGCCACACCGAGGTAAATGAGGATCAGCAGCAGCCCTACCAGGCCGGTCGGCTGGGCGCGCAAGCCGCGCGCGATCCGCGCAGGCAGTGATCGATTCGCTCCAGGAGCCTTCAGCGATGCTGCAAGTGGGCGGATCTCAGCTTCAGCAGACAAGGTCTATTCTCCGGCAAATGCTCAGTATTCAACTCTTGGATCCAGGAAAGCAACGACGATGTCCACCGTCAGATTGACCAGGGAGTACACGACTCCGATCAGCAGAGTCACGCCCATCACCACCGGTCGATCCATGTAGAAGATGGCATTCACGGCATAGCGCCCGATGCCCGGCCAGGCGAAGATCGTCTCCGTCAGGACAGCGCCCGACAGCAGCCCGCCGATCATCAGCCCGGTCGCGGTGGTCGTCGGGATCAGCGCGTTGCGCAGGGCATGGCGCACCACAACGGTGCGCGGTCGCAGGCCCTTCGCATGGGCCGTGCGAATGTAGTCCTGGCGCAGCACTTCCAACATGCTGGCCCGCGTGACGCGCGCGATGAGGGCCACCGCCGAAAGCGCCAGCACCGCGCTCGGCAAAATCAGATGATTCAGAGCGGACTTGAAGGCGACCAGGTCTCCATCCAGCAGCGCGTCCACTGTGTACAGCCCAGTGACGGTAGGTGGCGGTGTCAGGCTGATGGCGATGCGCTGCGAGGAGGGCAGGATTTTCCATTTGAAGAAGAAGAAGTAGATGCCCATGACGGCCAGCCAGAAGATCGGCATCGAGACGCCCAGGAGCGATATCACGCGCGTCGCATGATCTACCAGCGAGTTCCGGTACAGGGCTGCGGCAATCCCGGCAGGGATTCCCACCACGAGCGCAAAGAGTGTGGAGACGATCGCCAGCTCTACGGTAGCTGGAAAGAACGCGGCGAGGTCTCTGGCAATGGGGCCGTTGGAGACCATAGACTTGCCGAGATCACCTCGGAGCAGGTTACCCATATAGTGGAGGTACTGCTCGTGCAGCGGCTTGTCCAGCCCCCACATCTCGCGGAACGCCTGGTAAGCCTCTTGGCTGACTCCGCCTGCCGACCAGACGACCACAGACGCTGCCGGATCGCCGGGCACCAGGAACATCAGGACGAAAGTCAGCACGGACAGTCCTAGCAGGACGAAGGTCTGGAGGAACAGCCGTCTAGCGATGAACCTTGACATAATCCAAGTACCTGACCGTTTCTCAGAAAACGGCTTGCTGTAGAGAACCCAATAAGCCTGACGCAAGGGACCAGGGGGCTGGCTGGGCCAGCCCCCTGGGTCTTACTTAGCGGGATTACTCTTTGACGATATACTTGAAGTCGATGGGGAAATGGCCCGGCACGGCGTAGATCCCGGCCACACCTGGTGCCGCCGCAACGACATCATCAACCTGGACTACCGTCAGGTACGGGCCAGTTTCCACCATCAGCCGCGACAGTTCGGCGTAGATCTTGTGCCGCTCTGCCGGGTCCATCGTCTGCTGGCCCAGAGCGGTAAGCTCAGCCGCACGAGTCGCGGCTTCTGGGTCAACAGCCATCCAGCCAAGCTGGTTCAGCTCGTAGGTCGCGCGCATGGTCGCCGGCTGGTCTGCGTCGAAGTACGTCGCACCCAGGCCCGAAGTCCCAAAGTCGCGCAGCTTGCCCTCGCTGTCGTGCACCAGGCCCCAGAAGTTGGTGCCAGTGGTCTCGACGATTTCCGCCTCGATACCGATCTTGGCCAGGTTCTGCTGCCACCATTCCATCGTTGCCGGATAGCTGATGGCGCCGCAAGCACCCGGACGGCTCAGCAGAGTGACCTTGAAGCCATCGGGATAGCCGGCCTCGGCCAACAACTGCTTGGCCTTGTCAGGATCGTAGGTGTAGTAGTGAGCCGTTTCCTCTTCATAGCCGAGCATTCCCGGCAGGATCAGGCTCTGTTGCACGGAGCCGTAGCCGCCGCCCAGGACGTTGAGGAAGCCCTCGTAGTCAATCCCGTAGCGGAGAGCTTGCAGTACCTTCGGATGGCCCGCCTGCAGCGGCTCGATGCGCAGATCAACCATCAGGTTGCAGGTCATGGCCGAAGCGAAGGTGTTGATGCTCACGTCCGGGCTGGACGCTTGAGCGTGCGCAGGTTGACCGGGTCCAGGTAGAGCGCGAGATCCAGCTCACCGCCAGCCAGCATCAGCTCGCGGGTGGCGTTCTCCGGCACGTGCAGGAAGATAAGGCGATCCGCCCAGGGCTGGACACCATCCGCGCCGCCCCAGTAGTAGGGGTTGAGGTGCATGACCAGCCGCTGATTTCACCTGATAGTCTTCTTCGGTGAAGGTGTAAGGGCCGCTGCCAGCCGAGTTGTAGGAAAGCCAGCCAGCGCCTAGGTCTCCGTCAACCTCGTGGGCGAACACTTCTTCCAGGTCAACGATGGCGAAGAAGCCGCTCGAAATCGTGGCCAGGAAGGGAGCGTATGGCGTAATAAAGGTGAAACGGACGGTCAGCTCATCCAGCACTTCGATAGAAGCAATCTGGTCAGTCCAGGGGAACTGCGAAGCGAGGCCAATGTTCTCGATCACTTCAATGGCGCGCTCGAATGATCCCTTGACCGACTCAGCCGTGAGGGGACGGCCTGTGCTAAAGAGAATGCCGGGCCGCAGCTTGAAGGTATAGACCAGCCCGTCATCCGAGATTTCCCACGACTCAGCCACATCGGGCATAGGCTCAGGCTGCTCGCCAGCCGCAATAGCCAGGGCGTCCCAGCCGGTCAGGCTGTCATAGGCCGCATGAGTGATGCGGAAGCTAAAGAACGTGCCGATGCCTGGGGGGCCAAGCCCGGTGGCAACAATGAACACGTCGCCGATTACCAGGTCCTTGGTCTCAGCATCTTGACCGTGCACTGCCATGCCGCTCATAGGTGCCATCAGCAGAGCGACCAGCAGGACGATCAACAGTGTGCGGTTTCTTCGAAGCATTGTCTTGTGGCCTTTTCTCCTAGAAAATCCTCTGAACCCAGGTGAACGGTAAGATTGGTCTATACGATAAGCATCTCCTCTGAGCGTGTGCTCCAAAACAGCGAACCTACTGCCGGGCAGTTTAGCGCCCGGAGTATCACCTTTTCAGGGGCGAACCTCGCCACATCCAGACCGCCCGCCAGCGCATTCTTATGACCGGACGCCCTTGACCTGTGGCGCAGGCTCCACGCGCTGATACCCCAACTCTTCGGAGATACAGTGCGCTATCTCAATCAACTGCTGGACGATGCAAGGCTCGGCCTCTGGGGTTGCCTCCAGGGTGGTGCCCGTCACACTGATGGCCGCCACAATCTCCCCGCTGGCATCGTACACCGGAGCGCCAAAGCACCTGTTGCCGAGGACGCCTTCCTCGTTGTCCACCGTGTAACCGCGCTCACGAGAAAGGGCCAGCTCCTTAATAAACTGAGGCATGGTAGTGATCGTGTTCTTGGTCAAGGCGGCCCAGGGGGGAGGAGGCAGAATCCGCTCAAGCTCCTCTAGAGGTAGGTCGAGCACCAGCGCCTTGGCGAGAGCCGAGCTTGTGTACGGCATATTCTCTCCCAGGCGCGTGCTCAGGCTGAGGGGACTGGTGCCTGCTCGATCAGAATGCGAGAGTTATCCGCATCGTGACGGACGCCCAGGTTGGCCGTCATGCCAGTCCGATCCGCCAGCTCGCGCAACCAGGGCTGGGCCGTCTGGACAAGCGACTTGTCGGTAATGTAGAGACTGCCCAGCCGGTACATCTCAAGGCCGATGCGGAACACGCCCTTGTCCACCTCAGAGAGGAATCCCTCCTGGGTCAGCAGCTTCATCAGCTTGAACGCTGTGCTCTCAGGGATTCCAGTCTCTTGGGCGATGTCCTGGTAGGTGTGCTCGGTGCGAGCGGGACTGAAACATTTGAGGATGGCTAGCGTGCGCTCAACGGCGCGTACAGAATAAGAGACCTCTGCCATGATAATTCACCCCAAGCTAAGCCGTCTCAATTGTTTCTGAAATGGCATTTCGAAATCACGTTTCGACCAGCATAACACAGCTCCAGCCCGCGAGTCAAGTAGATCTGTGGAGCGCTTATTTCACGATGGGGACGACGCTCTGGGGCCGCAGAAACGCCAGGGATACACAGAAGGCTTCTGCTGGAAGCGGCCTTCGTTTCTTCGCGTTCTCTGCGCCTTTGTGGTGATACTCTGCCCAAGCGGGATATCCGGGCCAGCCAGCCTCACAACGGGAGAGCAACCGGTGCGCGTCGGGGGCAAAATCAAAGCCGGGCGCATCGGCCCGGCCTGTGATCTGGGAATCTGAGGCAAACGCGCTCAGGGCACTGTGATGAATTGACTCAGGAACGCTCGCGCTTTGGGCGTATCCGTCCGGTACGCGTAGTCGGTTCCCTTGCAGTAGGGCGCGACGCCGAACGAGTTGATCGCTACCACCACATCCGTCCCACCGTGAAGAATCGGGCCGCCGGAGTCGCCGGAACAGGTTCCGCCGCCAATGCCCTGGTTGTTGGTCAGCTTGACGTTGAACCCTCCGTTGAATGCGCTGGTGATCTCGATCAAGCGCTGGTTCGCCTTGTAGCGGGCCATGTCCCATTCCTCGATTGGACGCCTGGCTTGATCGGGCTTGGAATCCTGCAGGCCATATCCCACAGCCGTGAAGCCCACGTTCTTCAGCCCGCGTGCGGTGGCAAGGCTGTCGAGCAACCCGGCAGACGGCAACTGCCCATATTTGGGAAGAGACACCGGGGTGCTGAGGATCACGACCCCGATATCACTGGTGTCCGGTACGTAAAGGCCCGTGTACTCTGGGTGCGGGTACGGGGTGCCATACACCCAGTTGAAGCCGTTCACAAGAGGCTGCTCAGTGAACGACACCCGGAACTCAATGGCAGGGACGGCCAGACAGTGAGCGGCAGTCAGGAATACCGTAGGGTTCAGAAGCGTTCCGCTGCAGACGTAGCCGCCCTGGCCTGGGCCAAGATACGCATAGAGGAGGCCCACATACGGGTGTTCCCCGTTGTCGCGCTCCCCGTTGCGAATAGCCATGGCCGGGCCAGAGATAGCCACCACGATGATGACCAGCGACAGTATGGCGACGAGCTTCTTACGCATCTCTCTCTCCTGGTTCTAAGGCACTGCAAGCACAGCACGGTGAGGAACTTGCGCGCCAGGCCCCTTGACTGGTTGCCAGGCAACCAGAATGAACACAGCCGAAGAGCGAACAAGTCTAGCCAGAATCGTAATGGATGAATATATTAGCTGTAAAGTTAACTCGTGCTGCGATCACAAATGGCAGGGCGCGGAGCAGACTGCCGGTTATTCTTCCCCAGCAAATTACGTCCATCATCCATCTGACGGTTAATGATAGGTTACGGAAGATCAACTCAAGGAAAAAACGAACGAAGAAGGCGACCGGGAATATAGGGCGGGTTTGCAAACCCGCCCCTACAGCCCTACGAGGCATCCGAGCTTCTCGCCTGCTGCCTGCCTCTTCCGTTGATTATGATCGCCTGTCGTTACGCTAAATCAACACTGTCTAATTTGCCCGTCCCTCAAAGCTAGGAGAAGGGGAGCCAGATCGTCCCCCCTCTAGCTCCGCTGGAGGATTGAGGGGGAGGCGTCCGGCGAGCATCCCCGAGCTTCCCCTGGCAACGGCTTGCTCGCGCACCCGTGCGCTATTGTCCTGGCTCCCCATGAGATGGGGCTGCCCCGCCCCGCGCGGACGGACTCCGCCTATCTCGCTATCTCAACTGTACTCAAGCACAGGCTTCGGCTCGTACAGCTCTTCCAGATAGGCGATGTCCTGCGGGGAGAGGCTCACGCCGAGGGCTTTGACGGCGTCTTCGAGGTGCTCGATCTTGGTGGCTCCCACGATTGGGCTGGTGATCCCAGGCTTGTGCAGCAGCCAGGCGATGGCTACCTGGGCCGGCACAACGCCCAGCCGCTCGGCCACTTCGACGACGCGCTCGACGATGTCCCAATCCTGGTCGCGGTGGTAGTAGTAAGCCGCCAGGTCGTCGCTTTGGGCGCGCTTGCTTTCTCCGGCGGCGTGCCGCGAGCGCTTGCCAGCCAACAGTCCGCGCGCCAGCGGACTCCAGGGGATGACACCCACCCCCTGATCTATGCAGCAGGGGATCATCTCGCGCTCTTCCTCGCGCACCAGCAGGTTGTAGTGGTTCTGCATGGACATGAAGCGCGTCCAGCCGTGAAGGTCTGCGGTGTACTGGGCTTTGATGAACTGCCAGGCCCACATGCTCGACGCGCCGACATAGCGCACCTTGCCGGAGGTCACCAGGTCGTGCAGCGCGGCCAGGACTTCCTCGATGGGCGTCTCGTAGTCCCAGCGGTGTATCTGGTAGAGGTCAATGTAGTCTGTCCCCAGGCGGCGCAGCGATTCCTCGACGGCGCTCATGATATGCTTGCGCGACAGTCCGCGCTGGTTGGGCTTGTCGCCCATCGGGTAAAAGACTTTGGTGGCGAGCACGTATTCGTCGCGGCGCGGGAAGAAATCGCGCAGCATCCGCCCGGTGACTTCCTCGCTGGCCCCCTCCGAATACATGTCCGCCGTGTCAAAGAAGGTGATGCCCAGCTCAACCGCTCGCTGGACGATGGGGCGGCTGTCCGCTTCGTCGAGTATCCAGGGGCGCGACTGCGACGACCCAAAGCTCAACATGCCCAGGCAGATGCGCGAGACTTTGAGGCCCGAACGGCCCAGATTGACGTATTCCATAGCTTCTCCTGACGATCACACTTGCAGCAACCACACTCGCACAGCCAGCTACAGGAGCACGACCGGGAGGCGCACGCAGCGGCCCAAGATCAGGGCGCTTCGCCTGCACCAGCCGACGTATACTGGCCGCACAGGGTGTGGCTGTCCGGCCTTCATTCAGGGCGTGCTGGCAGCGATCATCCCTTCACCGAGCCTAGCGTTAGCCCGCGAATGAAGTACTTCTGGAAGAAAATGAAGATCAGCAGCGTCGGGATGCTCGCAAAGATGGCCATCGCCGACTGCGTGCCGTAGGCCACGCTGTACTGCCCGCGCAGCGAAGCCAGCCCGAACATCACCGTTCGCACGTTGTCCGAGCGGGTGAAAATGACCGGCCACAGAAAATCGTTCCAGATCCAGGTGAACTGGAGAGTCGCCAGCACCGCCAGCGAGGGCAGCGACAGGGGCAGCATGACGCGCACCAACACCTGTATCTCGTTCGCGCCGTCAATGATGGCCGCCTCGCGGATCGCGGTGGGGATGGTGGCGAAGAAGTTCTTCAGCACCAGCGTGCAGATGGGAATGCCAAACCCGGCGTGCACGATGATCATCGGCCACAGCGTGTCGTATAGCCCCGCCGAGTTGAACATGCGGAAGAGCGGGATCATGACGATCTGCGGCGGGAAGAACAGGCCGGAGACGAGGAAAACGAAGAGGATGTCACTGCCCCGGAAGGACAGCTTGGCCAGAGTGTAGCCGGTCAGGATGCCGAAGGCGATGGAAAGCACGCAGGCGGGAACGGTCACCTTGAGGGAATTGAGGATGTAGCGCCCCACGTTTCCTTCTTGGATGGCCGACCGGTAGTTCCCCAGGCTGAGGCTGTCCGGCAGATTCCAGACCCCTTCGCGCGAGATTTCGGCATTGGTTTTCAGCGAGGTCAGCAGCACGCCGATGGTCGGCAGCGAATAGATCAGCAGGAGCAGGGTCAGGACCACGTACAGAATCACCATCGAGCGCCGTGCTTTTGACTGCGCCTTGGAGACATCGGCTTGCACTTCTGCTGTCGCGGTAGGTGCGAGGTTAGTCATAGAGCTGCTCCAGGCCGCGCTGCTGGCGGAAGTATATGGCGATGACAAACAGCGTGATCATGAACAGCACTACAGCGACGGTGCTGCCATAGCCCATCCGGTACTTCTGGAACGATTCGTTGTAGACCATCATGGCCAGGTTGTCCGATGAATGGAAGGGGCCGCCGCGCGTCATCATGTAGAGGATGTCGAAGCTCTTCAGCGAGTTGATGACTGCCAGGGCGATGACCACAATGGAAGCGGGCCGCAGCAGAGGGATCACCACGTGGCGCACGGACTGCAAGTAATTCGCCCCGTCTATCTGCGACGCCTCCGTAAGCTCGCGCGGCACGGCGGTTAGCCCGGCCAGGAAGATGACCATCGCCAGGCCGGTTTGCTGCCATGTCCACGCGGCAATGACCGCGCGCAGCGCCGTGTCCGGATCGGCCAGCCAGGCTCGCGTCCAACTGTGAAGTCCGACGCTCCTCAAGACCACGTTGATCAGGCCGAAGTCGGGCTGGTAAATCCAGATCCACACCTGACCGACGACGACCAGGGACAGGCAGATGGGCAGGTAGAACAGCGACTTGAAGAGTCGTGAGATGATGCCTCGCTCGTGCAGCGCCAGGGCCAGCACCAGGCCGCCCACTGTGGGCAGCACAATGGCCGCGACCGTCCAGATCACCGTGTTTTCGATGGCGTTGCGGAACAGGCGGTCGGTCTGCATCCTCTTATAGTTGTCCAGCCCGACAAAGCTGTAATCCTGGCTGAAGCCGTTCCAGTCCGTAAAGCTGAAATAGAAAGAGGAGAGCAACGGGTAAATAACCACAATGAGGTAGAAGGTGACGGGCACCAGCAAAAACAGAAATGCCCATATGTGTCGCGATCGGGTCACCGGATCGTCTCCTACACTTGCGCCACGAGACCGGCATAGGGCGGAGGCCCTCCGCCCTATGCCGCGTACTTCAGACTTGCTTACCCACCGAATACGTCGTCCGCGACTTCTTGAGTGATCTCAAGGTACTCCTGATAGCCCGACGGGTCGTTCATGAACATGGCGAACATGTCCAGCCCGCCCTCAGCCATCGGCGGAGTGGTGGAGAGGTCATAGCCGCTGAGGAACATCACGCTTGCCAGATATTCCGCAGCCTTCGCCATGACCGGCGAGTAGATGCCCGTGTCCACAGCGGTCGAAGCGGCCAATGCACCCTGGCCCACCGCCCAAATCTCCTGCGACTCCTTGCTCACGAAGTGCAGCAGCAGGGCCTTAGCGCCTTCCGGATTCTTGGCGTCCGCCGAGACAACCCAGCCGTCAACCGTGCCATGCGTCACGCGCGGCACATCCGGGTTGATGGTGGGGAAGGGGAAGAAGTCGTAGTCAACGCCCGGCTCCAGGCCGATGCTGTTCAGGTAGCCGGTGATGAAGGTGCCCATCAGGTTCATCGCGGCGGTGCCGTTGGCGACCATGTCGGCAGCCTCAGTCCAGTCGTAGGCGTTGGAGTCTGGGGCAAAGCAACCGAGGTCCGTCAGTTCCTTCCACGTCTCCATGGCGGTGACGACTTCGGGGTCCGTGTACTTGGCCTCGCCCGCCATCAGCTTCTGGCGGTATTCGGCACCGGCAGTGTAGGACACCATGTAGTCGAACCAGAACTGGGCCGGCCAGCGGTTCATCGAGCCGAGCGAGATCGGGTTGACGCCCGCCTCCTTTAGGGTCACGCAGGCTTCCTTAAGCTCGTCCCAGGTCTCTGGCATCTTGGTGATCCCGGCATCGGCCATCACCTTGGGGTTGTACCAGAAGCCGGTGGGATGGACGTTCATGGGGATCAGGTAGATGTCGTCATTGTAGATGGCCGCAGCCTTGACGCCTGCTGGGATGATCGAGTCCAGATCGTTCTCCTCCCAGAAGTCCGCCAGGCTCATCAAGCGGCCCGCGTCGGTCACGAACTGCGTGCGAGCGCCAGCCCAGTACGAGAAGATGTCGGGCGGGTTGTCACCGGCGATGGTGACCAGAATCTGGGTCTTGAAGTCCTCGTGCCCAGCGGAGTTGTCCACGACCTCATACTCAGGGTGCGCCTCGTTGAAGTTGGCGAGAATCTTGCCGATCGCTTCCTTGCCGAGGACGTCACTGTAGTAGTGGACGATGCTAATCGTCTCTTGGGCGCCGACGGCGCTTGCGCCGATGCCCAGCACGATCAGCACCAACAAGAGCAAGTGTAAACCTGTTTTCCTATGCATTTGGCCTTTCCTCCCGTAACTGTGGTTAAGGATTCACGGTTCACTACGCCGGGACATTCTGTTATATTTATCTAAGGTATCGGGCTGGCCGGAAGCAGAACACGTGTGAAATCGCGTAAGATGAGCACGTTGTTCGCCAGGAGCTAGTAACTCGCCGGTCAGCTCGATTACCGGGCATCACCCCCCTTCCAATTGCGCCGCAGGGCGCATCACTTGGCGACCCACCCGCAGTCCACGAGCAGGTCGGTGCCGGTGATGAACGAAGCCTTGTCACTGGCCAGGAAGTAGATCGCTTCGCCGATTTCCAGTGGATCGGCCCAGCGGTTGAATGCCTGCTCAGCCTCGCGGATTTTCTTGACTTCCTCAAACGGCAGCCCTGTCTTCTCCGACTCGATCTGGATGTCGCCGCGCAGCATGGGCGTATCTACCGAGCCGGGGCTGATCGAGTTGACCCGGATGCCGTACTTCGCCACTTCCCAGGCGAGCGCGCGCGTGAAAGCGATGATCGCGCCCTTGGTGGAGCCGTAGGACGAGTGGTCAATCTGCCCCACGTGGCCCGACACCGATCCCATGTTGACGATGGCTCCGCCGCGCTTGGCCTTCAGCACGGGCAGCACGTGCTTGCACAGCAGGAAGGTGCCCCCCAGGTTCACGCTGACCACGCGCATGAACTGCTCGTAGGGGATGTCCTCGACTGCGGCCACCAGCACGATGCCAGCGTTGTTCACCAGCACGTCAATGGTGCCCAGCTCAGCGAGCGTCTGCTGGACAGCCTGCTTGACCTGCGCTTCGCCGGCCACGTCGCACTGGATGTAGAGGCAGCGCGCGCCGTTCGCCTGCACCTTCTGGCGGATGTCGTCCGCCTCGGCTGGGGGCAGGATGTCCAGGATGGACACGTCATAACCGTGCTGGCTGAATACCTCAGCAGCCGCCGCGCCGATGCCGCGCGCGCCCCCTGTCACGAGCAGGACTTTGCTTCCGTTGCTCATCAGTACTCCAATCCCTCGTCCTCTAAGCCAATCCAAGCATACGGCGGGTTTCGCTCACCGTCGCGACAGGCCGCCCGATTGCCCGCGCGATGGCGGCGGCTTCGGCCACAAGCTCATGCGTCGGGACGATCTTGCCGTCTATGTTGTACGGGTTGTCCTCGGTGCCCACCCGCACGTGATCGCCGTTGGCAATTGCTGCCGTGATGATCGCGCGCTGGGCGCTGCCCATGATGCTGACGTTGATCACCGACCCGGCGGGCATGTGACGGCGGCGGTGGAGATATTCCTCGATGGTGCCCGGCGACCACTGCCCGCCCGGCCAGTCGAAGAACAGCGTTGTGAAATAGGGCGGCTTGAGCAGCCCCTTCTCGATCAGGTAGTTCATGTTCCAGATCGAGCCGGTGTTCCAGATTTCCAGCTCCGGCCTGACCTTATACTCGTTGCACAGCCGCATGTACTCCTCAAGCTCTTCGCGCGGGTGCAGCACGTGGAAGTCCCGCCCGGTGAAGGCTTCGTCGTGGTGGCTGGTGATCATCGAGATCATGTCGGCGTGGTGGGTGAAGACGTCCATCCGCTCCGGAATCGGCAGGCTGGACATGCCGCATTGCAGCACCAGGTCGCCCGCTTTCTGGCGGTGCAGGGCGATCACTTCCTGCCAGCGGCTTTCGGCGTGCGTGTGGATGATCGTCGCCCCGGCCTGCTGGCAGCGCAGCGCCTCGTCCACGATGGCTTCGGGCGTCTTGGGGTAATCCACTTTGTCGGGTGCCAGCCAACAGATGTTGGCTGTGGCGGTGATGATGAGGGGTTGCATGAATACTCCTTTGAACTGGATCAGGCCAGGACAACCGGCCTGGGTACCGCTACACGGCTTCCGCTCTCAACTGATTGGTACGCTGCCCGGATGGCCAGCAGCCCGTAATGGGCATCTGCCGGATCAACCTTGGGCGTGCCGCCGTCCCACACGGTCTGCAAGAAGTCCTTGACTTCGGCGACAATCGAGTCGTGCTTCCAGCGCACGGGGTCGTAGGGCACGGCTTCGAGCGGCGTCCCGTGGAAGTCTTCGCTGCCGGTGTAGAGAATCGCGGGCGGACGGGCGATCTGGTCAATGATCAGGGCCGCCTTGCTGCCGTAAATCTCCAGCCGCTCCGTCCAGGGGATCAGGGCGGTGAAGCTGAACTGGAGCGTGAATTCCGCCCCACCCGCCATGCGCCCCACGATCAGGGCGCTGTCCTCGACCTCGCTGGCGGAGACCCTCTTGGACGCGAACGCTTGCAGGTCCTCTATCTCGCCGAACAGCCACTTGAGCAGGTAAAAGGTGTGCGGGCTGGCATCCATGATCACCCCGCCGCCGGAGCCGGTGCGCGACGCCTTCCAGGGGTGCGGATTGACCAGTCGCTCTAGCTCGCTGCCGGCGATCAGCGTGCGAATCTGGTAGATGTCGCCCAGCGCGCCCGCACGCAGCAGCTTTTCGGCTTCCAGGTAGGCGGTGACAAAGCGCGTGTTCTCGGCCACCGAAAACTGCACGCCCCCCGCGCGCGCCGCCTCGATGAGCGCCAGGCCCTCGTCCGGGTCAACCGTCAGAGGTTTCTCCAGCAGCACGTGCTTGCCGCGCTGGAGGGCGTACAGCGTGACGGGGTAGTGCAGGTTGTGGGGCAGGATGATGTCCAGCAGATCAACGTCAGCGTCGTCAATCAGGCGGCGGTAGTCAGTGAAGACCGCCGCGCCGAACCGCTCGGCCACGCGGCGCGCTTTAGGCTCGTCAATGTCGCATACGGCGACGACATCGGCGATGTCACTCATGGCAGCGCAGCCCTCGACATGGGCATCGGAGATGATGCCCAGACCGATGATGCCAACCCGCAGTTTCCTTCGCTGCATGGTGCTACGCTCCGAAAGTGTGGGAGATGTCGGTCTTCGTCACAGGCCGGATGGCGGTGGGCAGATGGGTGATCTGCCGTGCCCCGCTCTCGGTGATCACGTAGGTTTCCTCGTCGCCGATCAGCTCGCCGGTTTCGTGCACCGTGTACATTTCCAGGTTGAGCACGATTCCCGGCTCAAGCACCAGCGCCGCGTTCTCCGGGTAGAGCCAGATTTCCTCAACCTGCAAGCCGATGGTGTGGCCGATGTTGGGGATGAACGGCTTGAGGCCCTTCTGGTCGTAGAGGGACATCGCCAGGTCGAAGACCTCCCCGAAGGTCTTGCCGGGAGCCAGCGCGCCGCCCACCTCGTCCACGATGGCGCACATGGTCTGGTGCAGGGCGGTGATGGCAGGGGGAATCTCGCCACTGAACATCAGCCGCCGGTTGTCGGAATAGTAGCCGGAGACGATGGCTCCCAGGTCGAGCGTGACCAGCTTGCCCGGCTGGAGCTTCTCGTAGATTTCCACTTCCGGGTTCGACGCGCCGAACGACAGCGTGACATGGCTGATCCCGGAAGCGCCGTGCCGCATCATGCCCACCTTCGCCGCCTGCATCAGGCTGGGCCGGTCAATGTCTAGGTGAATCATGTCCATCAGCTCCGCGACGGTCTGCTCCACGACCTGGACGCTTTTCTCCAGCAGAGCGACCTCCTGGGGCGACTTGACCATGCGGGTCAGCATCATCGCCCGATCCACCACTACCAGGTGCTCCGGCTGGACAACCTGGCCGGCGACCTGCAGCACGGCATAGGGGCAGCTTGACTCGATACCCAGGCGGGCGGAGGACGTCAGGTCGGCGGACAGCACCGAGGCCAGCTCCTTATAGGCCCCGCTGATGTCGGAAAACGTCTTCACGGCGTCCACGCCGTAAGCGACGCCACCCGCCGCACCGCCCCAGCACAGCAAGGTCGTCTTGCCGCGCGCGGACACATAAGAGAAGAAGGGGAGCACGTTACGCAAGGCGTAGAGAATGGGGTTGCCGCTGCTCGGCAAAGCGGGGTAGCCGGTGGTGTAGAACACGTTCTCCGGTGAGGTCAGCAGGACGCCGTCCAGCCCAGCTTCGCCCATCCGCTTGAGCAGCTCGGCTTTGTTGAAGCCCAATGGCTCAAAACGTACCTCGGACACGATTCTTCCTTTCGGTTGCCAATGTTCCCGCGACAGCCTGAAACAGGGGGCCGCCGCGCCCGATCCGCACTGAGGCCGCTGGCGCGGCTACTCCTCTCCAGGCTCGTCCGTCGCCCTCTCCAGACGGTTCTGGATAGTCTCCAGATGGCGGCGCATGGCCTCACGTGCTGCCAGCGGGTCGCGCGCTTTCAACGCCTGGATGATGGCCCGGTGATCGTCAAGCACCTGATCTACCACGCCAGGAAGCTGCGTCGTGCGCCGGCGGCTGGCTAGCCCCAGGCGACCGATTGACTCCATGAAGCGGATCAGGATGGGGTTGCGCGAGGCATTGGCGATCAGCCGGTGTAGCTCGGCATCGGCCATCATGAAGGCGTGCGGGTCGTCACGCGAATGCTCGGACTGGGTGACAAGCGCTTCAAGCCCGGCGATCTCCTCGTCCGTGATGTGCGACGCCGCGATCTCGCTGATTCCTGGCTCGATGACGCTTCTGGCCTGGAGGAGTTGGAGGAAAGTGGAAACGTCGAGCGAGAAAACGAAGTCGAGGTGCTCGACCAGAAGCTCCGGTTGCAGAGAGGTGACGTAGGTGCCGGAGCCTTGGCGGATTTCGACCACCTTCATCACGGAGAGCGCGCGCAGCGCCTCGCGCAGCGAGGGGCGGCTCACGTTGAGCATGGCGGCGAGCTCCGTTTCGGGGGGCAGCCGGTCGCCGGGCTTGAGCTTCCGCTCGCTGATGAGGCCCAGCATACGCTCGATAATCCGCTCGCTCAGCGGTTTTTGGTCAATGGTGCTAAAGGTCGCAAAAGGCTCTGTTGAGTTCATGGCGGTTGCATCCGCAAAACTTGTCAGACCATTTGACAACTTTGTCTACAGAGCATTATAGGCGACATCCAAGAACCACGCAAGCAGTTGGTGAAAAACTGCACGATCAGCGTATTCGTTGCCTAATCGGCGGGCGCAGCCCCTTTAGCGAAGCGCACAGCCCAGCGCCCACCGGCAGACCGCACCCGATCATGTTGCTTATGATACAACATAGTTTATCTATTGTCAACAAGCGGCTGTTCTTGATTGACAGCCCGCACGAGGCGTTGTATAATGCACAACAATCTACATCTGTCTGCGTCTCTCGGTTACAAAGGAACGCCAAGTTGTCGGAAATCCAATCACTTGCTCGCGGTTTGAAGATCATGGAGCTATTGGCCGCCAGTAATGACCCGGTCAGCATCACCGAGCTTGGCGCAGAACTGGGCATTGACAAAAGCAGCGCCTCCCGCCTGGTTCAAACCCTGGCCAATTACGGCTATGCCGAGCAGGACCCCGTCAGCCGTCGCTACCGGCTGGGGCCGCAGGTCGTGCGCCTGAGCCGCAGCCTGCTCACGCGGATGCCCCTGCGCGACGAAGCCAAGCCCTTCCTGCGCCAGCTTGTCGAGCGCACGGGCGAATGCGCTCACCTGGCTATTCTGGCTCAGGATCAGGCGCTCTATGTGGATCAGGTCGAGTCCCCGGCCTCGCTGCGCGTTACGACGGGCGTGGGCACGCTCGCCCCGCTGCACTGCACGGCGCTGGGCAAGTGCCTGCTGGCCTTTGACAACGGCATTGCGCTGCCCCAAGAGCTGCCCTCGTTCACGCCGCGCACGATCACCGATCCGGAGGCGCTGCGCCTGCATCTGGAGCAGACGCGCCGCCAGGGTTACGCGGTGGACGACGAGGAATACGACTTCGGCGTGCGCTGCGTGGCCGCTCCCATCTTCGACTACCGGGGCAAGGTCATTGGCGCGATCGGCATTTCCGGCCCGGCGGGGCGCATGGGTCTGGATCGCCTCCCGCACTTCGCGCAGGTGGTGCTGGACGCCGCGCGCGAGCTTTCCAACCGCATGAGCTTTCAACGCACTTGATCGGGAGTTTCAGGGTCTTTCACAGCCCTGATAGTGGCACACTCTTATCATGCAACAGCGTTGCGTAATGCACAACAAGGAGCGTTGTTTATGGACATGCTAAACGTGGGCTTCATCGGTGCAGGGCGCATCTCCGACCTGCACGCCCTGGAATACCTGGCCAACGAGCGGGCGCGCATCGTCGCCGTGTGCGACATTGACCCCCAGCTTGCCCAGTCGCGCGGCGCGCAATGGGGCGTCGCGCCCGATCGCATCTTCACCGACTACCATGACCTGCTCGCCCTCCCCGACGTTGACCTGGTCGAGATTCTCCTGCCTCACCACCTCCACCGCCAGGCAACCCTGGACGCCGCCGCCGCTGGCAAGCACATCTCGCTGCAAAAGCCGATGGCCCTGAGCGTCGCCGAAGCCGACGAGATGATCGCCGCCGCCAAGCAGGCGGGTGTCATCTTCAAGGTGTTCGAGAACTTCATCTTCTACCCGCCGGTGCAACGGGCCAAAGCCCTGATCGAGGCTGGCGAAATCGGCGACCCGCTGACCATCCGCATCAAGAGCAATTCCGGCACCAGCCCCACCATGTGGGACGTGCCGCACGCGGCCTGGGCCTGGCGTTACAAGCCCGAAGAATGCGGCGGCGGGCCGCTGGTCTTCGACGACGGGCACCACAAATTCTCGCTGGCCTGGTTCTTCATGGGCCTGGCCGAGGAAGTTCACGCCTGGATCGGCGCAACCGAGCTTGCGCCCGGCTTCGTGCTGGACTCGCCGGGCATCATCTCCTGGAAGTTCAGCAACAACCGCTATGGGTCGCTGGAAGTGGTCAACTCGCCAGAGCTAGTGCTGGACACCCAGCACTACGCCCAGGACGACCGCATTGAGATCACCGGCACCAAGGGCGTGATCTGGATCACGCGCGGGCACGGCAAGATGATGGACGTGCCGCCCGTCGTGCTCTACCGCGACCGCAAAGTGTACGCCCATTCCGATATGCCCGTCGGCTGGGAGCACAGCTTCATCAACTCGACGCGGCACTTCATTGACGCTTACTTCGCCGGTGAGCCACCGAGCCTCACCGCCTGGGAAGGCCGCGAAATCCTGCGTTTCGCGCTGGCCGCCCAGGAATCCGCGCGGGCCGGGCGTGCTGTCGGGCTGTAGCCGGACGCTGTCGGGCCACCATCTGGGGAGGGAACAGAGTATGAGACTTACAGGTTCGGAGATCGTCACCGACATACTGGTGCGCGAAGGCGTGCCCTATGTCATCGGCATTCCGGGGCACGGCAACCTGGCGCTGGTGGATGCTTTCCGCCGTCGCCAGGATGATCTGCAAGTGATCATGCCGCGCCACGAGCAGGCCGCCGTGCACATGGCCGACGGCTATTTCCGGGTCAAGGGCGAGCCGCTGGCCGTCTTCACGTCCATCGGCGCGGGCGCGGCCAACACCGCCATCGGTCTGGCGACCGCCTACGTGGACTCGATTCCGCTGCTGCTGCTCATCGGCGAGACGCATACCTACATGCGCGGCGTCGGCGTGCTGCAGGAGATCGAGCGTCAGCACTGGTCGGACATGCCGCGCATGTTGTACCCGACCGTCAAGCGCGCCTGGCACATTGACAGCCCCATCCAGCTTCAGCGAGCCATGAGCCAGGCGTTCAACGCCATGCGCACCGGTCGCCCCGGCCCCGCCCTGATCACCCTGCCGATGGACGTGCAGGCTGACTCGGTGGAGTTGTCCGACGCGCCGCAGCCGCGCGCGCGCCGTCCGCACGACCGCCCTGCCGGCGATCCCGCCGCCCTGCAACAAGCCGCCAAGCTGCTGGCGAGCGCCACCCGTCCGGTGATCCTGGCGGGCGGCGGCGTCATCCTGTCCGAAGGGTGGAAGGAGCTACGCCAGCTTGCCGAGCACCTCGGCGCGTGCGTGGTGACGACCATGCAGGGCAAGGGTGCTTTCCCCGAAGACCACCCACTTTACGCCTGGCACATGGGCTGCAACGGCACGACTTGCGGCAACTTCATGACCACCCATGCGGACGTGCTGCTGGCGGTGGGTGTGCGCTTCGCTGACAAGGCCGCCTCGTCCTACAAGCCGGGCGCATCCTTCAGCATCCCGCCGACCAAGCTGATCCACGCTGACATTGACCCCTTCGAGATCGGCAAGAACTACCCGGTCGAGGTGGGCATCGTTGGCGACGCGCAGGCGATCCTGGCCGGGCTGCTGGAGGCGGTGCGCGCCCTCACCCCGCCGCGTGACTGGCGAGACGCGCCCTACACCCGCGAGATCGCCGAACAGGTCGCCGGCTGGTGGGCGCAGAGCCGCGCCCTGCGCGAAGCCGACAGCGCCCCGGTGACGATGGGCCGCGCCATCGGCGAAGTGCGCAAGGTGCTGCCGCCGGAGGGAATCGTCTTCACCTCGTCGGGCAACGTGCAGGCCCAGGTCTTCCAGGAGATGCCCTTCACCCGCCCGCGCACCTATATCGCGGCGGGCGGCTTCAGCACGATGGGCTGGTCTTTCCCGGCGGCGCTGGGCGCCAAGCTGGCCGCGCCGGATACCCCCGTCGTGGCGATGGTCGGCGACGGCGACTTTCTGATGACCTTCCAGGAATTGGCGACCGCCGTGCAGTACAACATTCCGGTGGTCAGCGTCGTCCTCAACAACCAGGGCTGGCAGGCCATCCGCGACCTGCAGATCATCGCCTACGGCGAAGAGGCTGTCTACGCGACCATGTTCGAGCACGGCAGCCAGCCACTGACTCCGCACATCGCCGACGCTGCGCGCGCCTTCGGAGCGCACGCTGTGCGCATTAGCCAGCCGGACGAGGTCGCGCCCGCGCTGGAGCACGCTCTGGCTCTCGGCGGCCCGGCGGTGATCGAGGTCATGGTGGACACGGGACTCGGCACTTCGGGCGGGCTGGCCCCCGGCTGGTGGGACGTGCCCGTGCCCGGCTACTTCGAGAAGCGCCGCGCAGCCTACGAGCGCGAGCGGCGCGACGAGCGTATCTAGTCACCGGTAGGAGTCTGGACAATGCACCATCACTCTGAGTCTCTGATCCGCGACCTGCAAGAGCGCGCGCGCCAGATTCGCCTCGACGTGCTGGACATGGTCTACCGCCGCGCGGCGGGACACCCCGGCGGGTCGTTCTCGTGCGCCGAAATGCTGGCCGCCCTGTACTTTCACCACCTTAAGATCGATCCGGCGCGCCCTGACTGGCCGGAGCGCGACCGCTTCCTGCTGAGCAAGGGACACGCGGCGGCGGCGCTCTACTCGGCGCTGGCCCAGCGCGGCTTCTTCCCGGCGGAAGACCTGGAGCGCTGGGGGCACGTGGGCGCGCACCTGCAAGGCCACCCCGACCGCCTCAAGACGCCCGGCGTGGAGATGTCGTCGGGCTTCCTGGGGCACGGGCTGTCGGTGGCGGTGGGCATGGCCCTCGCCCAACGGCTGCGCGGCCCGCGCCACCACATCTACGTCATGATGAGCGACGGCGACATGCAGTCGGGCGTCGCCTGGGAAGGCGCGATGGCCGCCTCCAAGTTCAGGACGAGCGAAGTGACCGTGCTGATGGACTACAACGACGTGCAGCTTGACGGCGCGGCGCACGACATCATGCCGCTGGAGCCGCTGGTGGACAAGTGGCGCGCCTTCGGCTTCGCCGTGATCGAGATTAACGGGCATAATCTGCGCCAGGTCTTGGACGCGCTGGACACTGCCCTACAGATTCACAGTATGCCCACTGCCATCGTCGCCCACACCACCAAGGGCAAAGGCGTTTCCTTCATGGAGAACACGGCCAAGTGGCACGGCGCGGTGCCCAACGAGAAAGAGTACGCGCAGGCCAGGGCCGAACTGAAAGGATACGAAGCATGAGCGAGATTCCACAGCGCCAGGCCTACGGCATGGCCCTGGCCGACTACGGTGCCGTCAACCCCGATGTGGTCGTGCTCGATGCTGACGTGTCGTCCTCGACCCTGACCAAGTATTTTGCCGACCGCTTCCCGGCGCGCTTCTTCAACCTGGGCGTGACCGAAGCCTCGATGGTCAACGTGGGCGTGGGCCTGGCCCTGGGCGGGGCCATCCCCTTCGTCAACACGTTCGCCGCGCTGCTCACCCTGCGCGCCTGCGAGCAGATTCGCACCTGCGTGGCCTACGCCTGCACCAACGTCAAGCTCGTCGGCGGCTATTCCGGCCTGTCCGACTACAAGGACGGCCCCACGCACTTCGCCACCAACGATGTGGCGCTGATGCGGGCCATGCCCAACATGGTTGTGCTGGCCCCCGCCGACAACACCGAGGCCGCCCTGCTGGTGCCGGTCATCGCCGAGCACGAGGGGCCGGTCTACATGCGCATCAGCCGCGCCGCCGTGCCGGACGTGTTCGGCAGCGGGCACATGGTGCGCATCGGCCAGGGCGCGACCGTCCGCGCGGGCGGTGACGTGACAATCGTCGGGTCGGGGAGCATGGTCGGGCGCTGCATCCAGGCCGCCGGCCTGCTAGCGCGCGAGGGCATCAGCGCCCGCGTCCTGTCCATGACCTCGATCAAGCCGTTCGACGCTGACCTGGTGCGCCAGGCCGCCGAGGAGACCGGCGCGCTGGTCACCGCCGAGGATCACACCATCCTGGGCGGGCTGGGCAGCGCCGTCGCCGAAGCCCTGGCTGAGGGGTACCCCGCGCCGGTCGAGTTCGTCGGCCTGAAGGACACCTTCGCCGAGACCGGCCCCGACCCCGACACGCTGATGGACGCCTGCGGGCTGGCCGTGACCGATGTCGCCGCCGCCGCGCGGCGCGCCCTGGAGCGCAAGCGCTGAGCGCCGCCAGGCTAGACGAGGAGACACCTATGCGAATTGCAGTTATCAACGAGACAAGCGCGGCTGACCGCAACGCCGACATCCTGGCCGCCCTCGACGGGCGCGGTCACACCGTGATCAACGCAGGCATGGTCAAGACGGGGGCCAAGCCGGAGCTGACCTACATCCATACCGGGCTGCTGGCCGCGCTGCTGCTCAACACCGGGCGCGCCGACTTCGTCGTGGGCGGCTGTGGCACCGGGCAGGGCTTCCTCAACGCGGCCATGCAGTACCCCGGCGTGTTCTGCGGGCACGTCCTCAATTCGCTCGACGCCTGGCTGTTCACCCAGATCAACGGGGGCAACTGCCTCTCGCTGGCGCTCAACCAGGGCTACGGCTGGGCGGCGGATGTCAACCTGCGCTTCATCTTCGACCGCCTCTTCAGCGTCGAGTCGGGGGCGGGCTATCCCGCGCACCGCCAGGAATCGCAGCGCCAGTCGCGCGAGACGCTGCGCGGCGTGTCGGCGCTGGCGCACCGGACGATGGCTGAGATCGTCGCCGCGCTGCCGGACGACGTGCTCATGCCGGTGCTGCAATTCCCCGGCGTCGGGGCGCTGCTCGACGTTAACACGCTCGAAGACGCGCCGCTCAGGGCGGCGCTTGTGCAACGGATCGGCTAGATAGAGGGAAGGATATGGCAACACAGACCTTAGAGAACTACATCAACGGCGCGTGGCACGCCTCGGCGGCGGCGCAGCACTTGGCCGTGCACAACCCGGCGACGGGCGAAGTGCTGGCCCAGGTGCCGCTCTCGCCAGCGGACGAAGTGGACGCGGCAGCGAAGGCCGCTGCCGCCGCGTTCGAGACCTGGCAGCGCATTCCTGCCACCGAGCGCATCCAACACCTGTTCAAGCTCAAAGACCTGCTCGAAGAGCACATTGACGAGCTATCGCGCTCGATCACCAACGAGAACGGCAAGACGTTCGTCGAGGCCAAAGGCGAGATGCGCCGGGCCATCGAGAACGTGGAGGTCGCTTGCGGCATTCCCATTCTGATGCAGGGCGAGTTCTCCGAGGACATCGCCAGAGGCATTGACGAGTTCGTGATTCGCCAGCCGGTCGGCGTGGCGGCGATCATCGCGCCGTTCAACTTCCCCGGCATGATCCCCTTCTGGTTCCTGCCCTACGCCGTTGCCACCGGCAACACGGTGATCATCAAGCCGTCCGAGCGCTGCCCGCTGACCATGCACCTGGCCGTCGAGCTGATGGAGCAGGCCGGCTTCCCGCCGGGCGTGATCAACCTGGTCAACGGCGGGGCGGACACGGTCAACGCCATCCTCGATCACCCCATCGTGGCGGCGGTCAGCTTTGTCGGCTCGACGCCGGTCGCCCGCCACATCTACGCGCGCTCTGCGGCTAACGGCAAGCGTGTCCAGGCCCAGGGCGGCGCGAAGAACCCGATCATCATCCTGCCCGACGCCGACATGGGCACGACCATGCGCATCGCCGCCGACAGCGCCTTCGGCAACGCCGGGCAGCGCTGTCTGGCCGCTGCCCTGGCCGTCACCGTCGGCGAGGCCCGCGAAGCGTTCACCGAGGCCATCGTCGAGGCGGCGCATCAGCGCGTGGTCGGCTACGGCCTCGACCCCGACGTGACGATGGGGCCGGTCATCTCGCCGCAAAGCCTCAAGCGCATCGAGGGGCTGATCCAGCAGGGCGTGGACGAAGGGGCGAGCCTGGTCGTGGACGGGCGCGACGCGGTGATCAAGGGCTATGAGGGCGGCAACTTCCTGCGCCCGACCATCCTGCGCGATGTCGCGCCGGGCGGGATCATCGCCCGCACAGAGATTTTCGGGCCGGTGCTGGGCCTGATGCACGTCGAGACGGTGGAGGACGCCATCGCCCTGGTCAACAGCGGCGAGTACGGCAACATGGCCTGCCTGTTCACCAGCAGCGGTGCGTCGGCGCGCAAGTTCCGCAGCGAGGCCATCGCTGGCAACATCGGCATCAACATCGGCGTCGCCGCGCCGATGGCCTTCTTCCCCTTCAGCGGGTGGCGGGCCAGCTTCTTCGGCACGCTGCACGGCCAGGGCCGTCACGCCGTCGAGTTCTTCACCCAGACCAAGGTCGTCGTCGAGCGCTGGCCGAAGGAGTGGTCGCGCAAGTTCTAGGGGACGCCAGCGCCGGGGGGTGAGGCTGATTCGTCTGGGGGCGAGTCAGCGGCCATCCTAGCGCGCCGCCCTGTGATTTGTAGGGGAGGGTTCGCAAACCCTCCCCTACAAGATCGGTTCTGCCCCAGATGTAGGATACGCCCCCGAACGCATTGCCGCCGCCGCCACAATCGTTTAAGATCAGGCAGGACTTACGAGTGACGCAGGAGGGACGGTAATGGCGGAGACGATTGACAACGGGGCGAGCGCCGATGCGCCGGTCGAGCAGCGTTTGCAGAGCTTGATCGAGAACCTGTCCTCATACATCGAGTATTATCACGGCGGGTGGTGCCGCCTGGTGTCCTTCGATGGCAAGGTGGCCCGCGTCGAGCTAGGCGGGGCCTGCGAGGGCTGCCCGCTCTCGCTGAACACGCTGCACGGCTGGATTGCCGGGACGGTGCGCCAGTTCTTCCCCGACATCACCATCGAGGAAGCGTCGCCGCAGCGCTGACCTGCGGGCGCGCCAGGGGGCGCAATTCACGCTCTGTTACCGGGCAGGACGTTCATTTTTTCTCGTTGGAATCTGCGGGCGGCAAAGGCCGCTCGCGCCGTTCTGTCTGATCGCTGGCCACTGACCGCTGATCGCTGTTTCCTAGGGGGCGCACGATGCGTAACTGGCTGCTGTTTGTGGGGCTGGGCCTCATCTGGGGATCGTCGTTCCTGCTGATCAAGGTGGCGGTGGATGCCTTCGGCCCGCTGCCGCTGGTGTCGGTGCGGCTGGGGCTGGCGGCAGCGTTCATGGCCGTCTTCCTGCGCATCACCGGGCGGCGCTGGCCGGTCTCTCCGCGCGAGCGCGCGGCCCTGCTCTTCGTCGGCGTGGCGAACACCGCCGTGCCCTTCACGCTGATCACCTGGGGCGAGCAGGACATTGACAGCGGCCTGGCAACGGTGCTCAACGCGACCGTGCCGCTCTTCACGCTGGTCATCGCCCATGTGGGCCTGCCCGACGAGCGCATCACCCCGCAGAAGGTGTTGGGCCTGGCGCTGGGCTTCGCTGGCGTAGCCCTGCTAGCCAGCCGCAGTGCCGACTCCAGCAGTCCCAATCCGCTGGCGGGCCAGGTGGCGGTGCTGGCTGCGTCGGCCTGCTACGCGACGTCCGCGGTCGTCATCCGCCGCTACCTGCGCGGCGTAGACCCCTACACTATTGCTGGCGGCTCGCTGATCATCGGCGGCGTGCTGATCATCGCGGTCACGCTGGCCGCCGCGCCGCTGCCCGCCGCCGCTGACCTGGGCGCGCAGGACGTGCTGGCCGTGGTGACGCTGGCCCTGGTCAACACGGTGCTGGCCTACTTCCTGTTCTACACGCTGATCTCCACCTGGGGCGCGACGCGTACCACGCTGGTCACTTACATGATGCCGCCCGTCGGTGTGACGCTGGGCGCGCTGTTCCTCGACGAGGCGGTGGACTGGAAGATCGTCGTCGGCGCAGCGATGATCCTGGCTGGCGTGGTGGTCGTCAACTGGCGGGGTCGGCGGGCGCGGCCAGGCAGGGCGCAGCAGAGCAGCGCCCCTACCTGACGGGTTTCGCACGCACCCCAATAACCAGTGCTCTGGCACCCCCACCCGCCGCGCGGTATAACCATCCCACCGCTTACTAGCCGCGAGGAGGCCCCCCATGTCCCGTCGGCTTGCCCTGCTGCTCGCTCTCGCCCTGATTGTCCCGATCCCCACCGTCGCGCAGGCACAGGAGGGGCCGGTCGCCGGTTCCGCCGGAATCGGCGATCCCCACTTCCCCACGCTGGGCAACGGCGGCTACGACGCCCAGCACTACGCCATCACCCTGACCGCCGACCTGGACGATAACACCATTGACGCGACGACGACGATCACCGCCCTGGCGACGCAGGAATTGCGCACCTTCAACCTGGACTTCGCGGGACCGACTGTGCTCAGCGTGGAGGTCAACGGGACGCCGGCAGACTGGGATCGGCACGACCGCGAGCTGATCGTCGCGCCGCCCGCGCCGCTGCCCGCCGGGGAGCCGTTCACCGTGTCCGTGCGCTACGCGGGCCGTCCCAGCAGCGTGTCCGGGTCGAGCATCCCCATGCTGGTCGGCTGGACGGACTTCGGGGATGGCGTATTCGTCGCCAGCGAACCCTACGGTGCGATGGGCTGGTACCCGGTCAACGATCACCCGCTGGACAAGGCGACCTACGAGCTGCGCGTCACTGTGCCCGCGCCCTATGTGGTGGCGGCCAACGGCACGCTGCACGAGACGATCCCCAGCGCGGACGGCGAGGCGATCACCTACGTGTGGGCGTCGCGCGATCCCATCGCCAGCTACCTGGTGACGGTCAACATTGACCAGTTCGCCGTGATGACCGGCACCGGGCCGGATGGCTTGCCGCTGCGCACGTACTACCCGCCGGATCACGCCGACGCCGTTGCCGCCGAGTTCGCGCGCACCGCCGACATGATCGCCTTCTTCAGCGACGCCTTCGGCCCCTACCCGTTTGAGGCGTATGGGGCAGTGGTCATTGACGCCATACTGCCCTTCGCCCTGGAGACGCAGACGATCTCGCTTTTCGGGCGCAACTGGATCAGCGGCACGGGCGCGGCTGAGGAGGCGGTCGCCCACGAGCTGGCCCACCAATGGTTCGGCAACAGCGTCAGCCTGAGCCGCTGGGGCGACATCTGGCTCAACGAGGGCTTCGCTACCTACGCTTCGTGGCTATGGTTCGAGCACGACCAGGGGCCGGACACGCTGGATCAGATCGTCCGCCACATCTACGGGCAGATAGCCGAGGATCAGGCCACGTTCTCGCTGCGACTGACCAGGACTCAGCTTGCTCGTCTGCTGGCCGGATGGCTGCCCGCCGATGCGACCATCAGCGCCCAGGCCGCCGCCGAAGTTCTCCGCTTGCTGCTGGCGAGTCCCCTGAGCACCCACGAGGTTGAGCAGGCGCTCGCCGCCGCGCTCGACGCTGTTCCCGCCGAGGGGCTGACCGGCGCAGCGCTGATCGCCCTGCTGGACACGCTGCCGGTCAGCGACGTGCCCCTGAGCAGCGCCGACCTGCAGACGCTGATGGACTTGCTGGGGTTGGAGACTCGGAGCGAGGGCGGCCTCACCCTTCCGCTGAGCAACTATCTCCCGCCGGGAGATCCCCCGCCGGATGCGCTGTTCAACCGGGGAGTCTACCTGCGCGGGGCGCTGACGCTGCACGCGTTGCGCCTGCGTGTCGGCGATGAGGCGTTCTTCGCCATCCTGCCCGCCTACTACGAGCGCTACCAGCAGGGCAACGCGACGACGGCGGACTTCATCGCGGTGGCCGAGGAGATCGCCGGAGAGCCGTTGGGCGACCTGTTCGACGCCTGGCTGTACGCTCCCGCGCTGCCGGACTTGCCGGAGATGGGCCTCAGCGCCGCGCAGTAGGTGGGGATTGTGGCGCAGATGCGCGTAGGGGAGGGTTTCCAAACCCTCCCCTACGATGTTGATCGCCTTTTGTGTCTTACCGGGGCGCGCTCACGACATGTGCAGGACGGGGGCGATGCGCTCGATGGCCCAGTCAATGTCGGCGCGGGTGATGACCAGCGGCGGCGCGAAGCGGATGATGTGGCGGTGCGTTTCCTTCGCCAGGATGCCGCTCTCTTGCAGCGCCTCGCAGAAGCGCCGCGCGCCGCCCGCCTCCGGCTTGAGCACCACGCCGATCATCAGCCCCCTGCCGCGCACCTCTTGGACGTGCGGGCTGTTGATCTCGGTCAGCCGCTCCTGGAAGTACTCGCCCATCACGGCGGCGTTCTCGATCAGGTTCTCCTCGACGAGGACTTGCAGCGCCGCCCGCCCGACCGCCGCCGCCAGCGGATTGCCGCCGAACGTGCTGCCGTGGTCGCCGGGGCGGAAGACGCCCAGCACCTCGCGGCTGGACAGCGCCGCCGAGACCGGGTAGAAGCCGCCCGATAGCGCCTTGCCGATGGTCATCACGTCGGGGCGCACGCCTTCGTGGTCGCAGGCGAACAGCTTGCCCGTGCGTCCCAGCCCGGTCTGAATCTCGTCGGCGATCAGCAGGACGTTGTGACGGGTGCACAGCTCGCGGGCGCGGCGCAGATAGCCGTCCGGCGGGACGACGACGCCGCCCTCGCCCTGGATCGGCTCGACGATGAAGGCGACCGTGTTGGGCGTGATCGCCGCTTCCAGCGCGTCCGCGTCGCCGAAGGGCACCAGCTTGAAGCCGGGCGTGTAGGGGCCGAAGCCGTCGCGATATTGCGGCTCGGATGAGAAGCTGATCACAGTGATCGTCCGTCCGGCGAAGTTGCCGGCGCAGGCGATGATCTCTGCCTGGCCGTCGGGCACGCCCTTAACCTCATAGCCCCACTTGCGGGCGGCCTTCAGCGCGGTCTCGACGGCCTCAACGCCCGTGTTCATTGGCAGGGCCATCTCGTAGCCGGTCAGCTCGCATAGCTCCTGGTAGAACGGGCCAAGCTGATCGTTGCGAAAGGCGCGGCTGGTCAGCGGCAGGCGCGCGGCCTGCTCGACCAACGCCTGGCGGATGCGCGGATGGCCGTGCCCCTGGTTGACGGCGCTGTAGGCGCTCAGGCAATCCAGGTAGCGGTTGCCTTCCACGTCCCACACCCACACGCCTTCGCCCCGGCTCAACACCACATCGAGCGGGAGGTAGTTGCGCGCGCCGTAGCGATCTTCCAAAGCGATAAGTTCTTCAGAGGACAGGTTTAGTAAGGTTTCCATGGTCAGACAGAACCCTCGGAAGCGTAGCTGCTCATTTGCAGAATCGGGAACAGCCAGTACCGATACCCCCATTGTAGCAGCACCGGTAGACCATTGACAGTCCAAGCAGGGCCATTAATGGACTCTCTAGGAGTGGTCAGCCGTCAGCGGCGGGCGCGATCGTCTCCGTGCCGTCGAACGGCTCCGCGTCCAGCCCGAACTCGCGCGGCGAGACGCGGCGCGAGAACTCGTAGTACACACGGTAGGGGCCGAAGTCGCGCGTCCGGTAGCTCACGCCCGCCGCGCCAAGCTCGGCGGCGATGCGCTCGTCCAACGCCGGGAAGTTCTGCGTGATCCACACGGCGCGCGCGGCGGCCTCAACCTGGGCGCGGTACGGCGGGTAGCGGTCGGTGACGGGGCGGTAGCCCTGCTCGTCGTAGGGCAGCGCTGTGTCGAGGATCAGCGCCTCGCCGGAGCGGAAGATCAGACGGAACGAAGTCCAGTAGGCCGCGTAGCCGTGCGTGGTGCCCTCGGCGGCCAGGAAGTCGAGCAGCGGCTCGTCGTAGCGCGCCGGAACGCGCAGCGCCTCGACCAGTTGCGGCGTCAAGCCGGTCTCCGTCTGCGCGGCGCGGATGACTGTCCCCGCCTGCGCTGCCAGCAGCGCGAGCAATGCGCCCGCCGCGACTATCCGCCCGGCGCGGCGCAGCCGGTCAAGGCCCAGCGCCACGCCAATCGCCGCCGGAACCCACAGCGGCAGCAGGTAGCGGCCCGTCGCGTCGGAAAACGGCGAGGCCAGGAATACGACGGCGAAGACGCCGAACACCGTCCACACCCAGCGCCGCGCGGGGTCGTAAGCCCCCCATCCCCGGCCTTGCGCTCGGCTTAGCCCCTCTCCATGCATGGAGAGGGCGGCAAAGAGGTTCGTCAGCGCCGAGCGGGGGTGAGGGTAAAGCGCGCAGCCGTCCCAGCCCCGCCGCCAGCGAGTCCGTCACCAGCACCCCGTAGACCAGCGCCGCCACGAGCGCGCCCGCTCCCAGCGCGAGACCGGCTTCCCACGGCAGGCGCAGCCCGTAGAGCGCGGGCAGACCCAACACGATCAGTGCGAGCGACGCTTCCCCGCGCGACACAGGATCAGCATCGGGGGCATGGCCGAAGCCGCCCAGCAAGAAGTCGAGCGAAGCCCAGTCGTGGCCCAGGTTATACAGCCACCAGGGGGCGCTGCCGAGCAGAAAGGCGGCGGCGCACAGGGCGTAGCCGCGCCAGGGGCGGCGGGGCAAGGTGCGCAGCCCTACCAGCCCGGCGACGGTAATGGAGACGATGATCGCCGCGTTGACCCACCAGCCGATCCCCGCCGCCAGGCCCAGTGCCGCCCAGCGCCAGGGCGCGTCGCGTCCCTCTACGGCGATCTGCCAGCTCCACAGCAGGACGAGGCTCCCCAGCAGAACCAGCTCGTTGTAGCCGCCGAGCGTGGCCGTGCCGTACAGCGCACCCAGAGGCGTGGGGATCGCCAGCAGCAGCAGCGCCATCAACGCCACGCGACGGCTGCCTGTGACCGCCCGCGCCAGCGCGTAGGCGGCGAGCAGCGCCAGCAGAGATAGCACAAGCTGCACGGCGCGCATCGTCGCCACCGACTCCCCGCCGAGCGCAAATCCCCCCGCGACCAGCAGCGCGTCCAGGCTGCCCATATACGCCTGGCCGTAGTAGAAGGTTGGGATCGGCTGGCCCTGGGCGATGTGACGGGCCATCAGCCCGACGACCGCCTCGTCGGAGTCGAACGAGACGCGCTCCCCGGCGATCAGCCAGGCGCGCAACAGCGCGGCGACGAGCACAGTCGCCAGGATGGCGAGCGTTGAAGCATGGCGGTTGGACAGACGCATAGGCGCATCACGCGGGCGACGATAAGAATCTCATAAAATCTACAACGGAACGGCCTATCGCGCATCTAAACTGTGGTAGGCTATGGACGATCATGCCATCCCCAGGCGCGCCGCGCGCCTGATCACCTGGTCACCGAGCGAGGAATTCATGAGCAGCAACGGCTTGAGCTTCACCCTGAACACGTCCGCCCGCAGCGAGCACGATGCATCCGGCGGCGTGCAGCACGAGCGAGTGATCATCATCGGCTCCGGCCCTGCCGGGCTGACCGCCGCCCTCTACACGGCGCGGGCCAACCTCCACCCGCTGGTCATCGCCGGGCACGAGTTGGGCGGGCAGGTCTCGCTGACCTACGAGATCGAGAACTACCCCGGCTTTCCGCAGGCGTTGGCCGGGCAGGAGCTCGTCGAGCAGATGAAGGCGCAGGCCGAGCGCTTCGGGGCGCGCATCAAGCTGTACAGCGCGGTGACGGAAGTGGACTTCACGGGCGGCTCGCCCTTCCGCCTGAAGACCGACGACGGCGGCGAGTACCTGGCCGAGGCGGTGATCGTCACCGTGGGCGCGACACCGCGCCACCTCGACGTGCCGGGCGAGAAGGAGTTCACTGGGCATGGCGTGAGCTACTGCGCCACCTGCGACGGCTTCTTCTTCCGCGACCAGAGCGTGGTCGTGGTCGGCGGCGGTGACTCGGCCATCGAAGAGGCGTTGTTCCTGACCAGGTTCGCCAGGCGAGTGGATATCATCCACCGCCGCGACCAACTGCGCGCCGGTGCAACGCTGCAAAAGCGCGCCCAGGCCAACGAGAAGATTCACTTCATCTGGGACACGGTTGTTGAGGAGATCATCGGCGAGGACAGAGTCCGGGCGGTGCGCCTGCGCAACGTCAAGACGGACGAGGTGCGCGAGTACCCGACCGATGGTGTGTTCATCTTCATCGGCCACGACCCCAACAGCGACCTGTTCCAGGGGCAGCTTGAACGCGACGAGTACGGCTACGTGATCACCGACCGGCTGATGCGCACCAACGTCGAGGGCGTCTTCGCCGCCGGAGAGGTGCAGGATCGCATCTACCGCCAGGTCGCCACATCGGTCGGGCAGGGCACAGCGGCGGCCATATCCGCCGAGCGCTGGCTGGCCGAGCACGAGGGGTAGCGTTCGCGCGCCAGGCGTGTGACGAAGGAGCCATGCTCTCTGGGGGGGGAGCATGGCTTTTCTGGTTATTTGGGAGTATCTTCAGATTAGGGTGTTGTGTGTTACAGGCATGGAGTCTTGAGTCAAGGGCGAGGGCCAAGCTCTCGACTCATGACTCATAATCCATCGTGTGCGGAGATTCATAGACGAACGGGTCGAACTTTCTGAGAGCGTGTTTGTTAAGTCGTTCCCCCCACCCCTAACCCTTCCCCCACGCTACGCGGAGGGAGGGGAACATTCCGGCAGCTCTGCTCCCCTTCCCTCATTTTGGGGGAAGGGGCCGGGGAATGGGGGCTTCTACAAACACGCTCTAAGACCTCAGGCGAAAGTCCAGGTAGGGTTCGGATAATTGCAGACATGACCCTATTAGCTGTGGAGGATGGACATGTCCGAGGACAATGCTCAAAACCTGAGCGATGTGGCTGAAACTTTGCTCATTCCCCTCTACGTTCGGGCGATTGAATCACAGCGCCCCGATGCCCTGCTCAAAGACGAAAAGGCTGTGGCGCTGATCACACAAACGGACCGCGATTTCTCGTGGATCAAGCGGCTCAAAATGGACGAGGGAGACAAGACAGCCCTTGTCCTGCGCAACCGTGAATTCGACCGCCACGTGCGGGATTTTCTGGCCCGCCACCCGCAAGCGGTTGTAGTCCATATTGGCTGCGGACTCGATTCACGCTTTGAGCGTGTGGATAACGGCCTGGTAGAGTGGTATGACCTCGATCTGCCGGAGGTCATCGAATTGCGCCGGAAGTTCATCGGCGGCGAAGGGGCGCGCTATCATCTTCTGGCTTGCTCGGTGTTCGATGACGTGTGGCTGAGCACGGTGAGCGCCCATCGCCAGCGTCCCTTTCTCTTTCTGGCCGAGGGCGTTCTGATGTACTTTGAAGAGGCACAGGTCAAGTCTTTGGTGCTGACGCTGCGGGCACATTTCCCCGGTGCAGAGCTTGTCTGCGATGCATTCTCGCCGTTCCTCGTCTGGGCGAACAATCGCAGGATGGCTCGCGGCAAGTTTGGCGTCCGATATCACTGGGGACTGAGACGCGGAAAGGACCTCGAACGCTGGGGTAAGGGTATCCATCTGCTGGACGAGTGGTTTCTCTTTGATCGCCCTGAGCCGCGTTTGGCTCATCTTCGGTGGATACGCTTTATCCCCCTGCTAGCTAAGGTCATAGGCGTCTTCCACTACCGGCTTGGAGAGGCACCGCAGTGAGAAGGCAGTAGAATGAGTTACATAGGTCGGGATCGTGTTCATGGGATTTCATCCCTGTTGACGTTTTTTCCCCCATGATGCATTATCCCCCCTTGCGCGCGAAAGCTTGAGCCGGTTCGACTTCTCTGTTAAGGTGACTTGCCCATGCCTACTGCCCCCTGGCGACCCAGCCCCCTGATCTACGAGATCAATACCTGGGCCTGGCTGCACGACCTGAGTGTTGCCTACCAGCAAACGATCACCCTGGGCACTGTGCCCGACGAGACGCTCGATGCGCTAGCCGCCTGGGGCTTCGATGCCGTGTGGCTGATGGGCGTCTGGGAGCGTAGCCCTGTTGGTCGCCAGGTGGCCCTGGAGCATCCCGATCTGCAAGACGGCTACCACCACGCCCTGCCCGACTTCGTGGCGGAGGATGTTGCTGGCTCACCCTACGCGGTGCGCCGCTACACCGTTGACCCGGCGCTGGGCGGATCGGATGAGCTAGCCGCGCTGCGTGCGCGGCTGGCGACGCGCGGGCTGAAGCTGATCCTCGACTACGTGCCCAATCACGTCGCCCGCGACCATGCGTGGCTGCACACCGCGCCGGAGTGCATCGTCCAGGGCACGCCCGCAGACCTGGAGACACAGCCTGATTACTTCTTCACCGGGCCAGGCGGGCGCGTTTTTGCGCATGGCCGCGATCCCCACTTCCCCCCCTGGACTGACACCGCGCAGATCAATGCGTTCAGCCCCGCCGCGCGCACCCGCGCCGCCATGACTCTGCTGGAGATCGCCGGGCAGTGCGACGGGCTGCGCTGCGACATGGCCATGCTGGTCACCAACCGCGTCTTCGGGCAGACGTGGGGCGAGGTCGCCGGGCACGTCTCGGAGAGCGAGTTCTGGGACGTGGTCATCCCCGTTGTCAAAGAGCAGAACCCCGATTTTCTGTTCCTGGCCGAAGTCTACTGGAACATGGAATGGGAGTTGCTGGCCCAGGGGTTCGACTACGCCTACGACAAGCGGCTGTATGACCGGCTGGTTGGAGGGTCGGCGCGGGCAGTCAGCGAGCACCTGCGCGCTGACCTGGCTTACCAGCAGCACATGGTGAGCTTCACCGAGAATCACGACGAGCGCCGCGCGGCGGAAGCGTTTGGACCTGGGCGCGACCGATCCGCTGCCGTGCTGGTCGCGGCGCTGCCCGGCGCGACGCTGCTGCATGAGGGGCAGCTTGCCGGGCACCGCGTTAAGCTGCCGGTGCAGCTTCGCCGCCGTCCCGCCGAGCCGGACGACGCCGCGACGCTCGCCTTCTACCGCGCGCTGATCGCCGAAGTGACGCACCCCGTCTATCACCGGGGCGCGTGGCGGCTGTGCGAGGCAACGCCCGCCTGGGACCTCAACGCCACGCATCGCAGCCTGATCGCCTTCACCTGGCAGGCGGACGAAGAGCGGCGGCTGGTCGTGGTCAATTTCTCGGCGGCATCCGCGCAGGGCCGGGTGCGCCTGCCCGACTTCGGGCTGGAGGGGCGGGCGTGGACGCTGCACGACGCGCTGGACGGGGCTGACTACCAGCGGGGCAGCGATGAGATGGTCAACGACGGGCTGTACGTTGACCTGCGGCCCTGGGGGATGCACATTCTCAGCTTCCGCGCCTGATCTGCTCCAGGAGATTGAGCGATGAGTACCGAGGTCACACCGCTGGCGGAGATCAACCGGCAGGCAATCAGGCTGCTTTACCGGGAGTTGGGCGTCGTCAACGCGGTTCGCTTTCTCAAGCAGTTTACTGGGGGCTTCGGCGACTACACCAAAGAGCGGGATATGCTGGTCGGCCAGAAGACACTGGAAGAGATCGTGGGCGAAATCGAAAGCCAGCGTCAGCGGGACACATGACCTGCTCCCCACAGGCGCTTCCCCCGATCGGCCCTGCCTCGTCACGCCCCCTCACGCGCCTGAAGCCAACCGTTGGGCCGCCGTTAACCGTGTGGCGGAGAAGACACGGAGTGGCCGAAAGCGGATGCGGCTTTTAGCCAGCGTCCGGCACCAGCCCTGAACCGGTGCCGGACGCTGATTTCAGGGCGAAACTGAGGTTTCCGCCCCGCCTACAGAATCTTGCTCAGGAACAGCTTGGTGCGGTCGTGCGACGGGTTGCTGAACAGCACGTCGGGCGTGTCTTCCTCGACGATCACGCCCTCGTCCATGAACACCGCCCGGTCTGCCGCCGCCCGCGCGAAGCCCATCTCGTGCGAGACGACGACCATCGTCATGCCCTCTTTGGCCAGGGTGAGCATCACGTCGAGCACTTCCTTGATCATCTCCGGGTCGAGCGCGCTGGTCGGCTCGTCGAAGAGCATGATCTTGGGGTCCATCGCCAGGGCGCGGGCAATGGCCACGCGCTGCTGCTGCCCGCCCGAAAGCTGCGCCGGATACGAGTCCGCTTTTTCGGGGATGCCCACTTTCGCCAGCAGTTCCTTTGCCTTGGCGATGGCTTCGGCCTTCCTGCGCTTGCGCACCACGCGCTGGGCCAGCACGATGTTGCCCAGCGCCGTGCGGTCGGGGAACAGGTTGAACTGCTGGAAGACCATACCCACCTCGGCGCGCACCTTGTTGATGTTGCGCGCGCCCTTCAGCAGGATGCCGTCCACAGTGATCGAGCCGCCGTCGAGCGTCTCCAGGCGATTGATGCAGCGCAGCAGCGTGCTCTTGCCCGATCCGCTCGGCCCGACGATGACCACGACTTCGCCATGCTTGACGTTCAGAGTGACACCGTTGAGGGCATGAACCGTCCCACGCAGGGTGTGGAAGCGTTTGTGGGCGTTCTCAATCTGGATGATCGGTTCTGAGGAGTGGTCATGGCATCATCTCCACGCGCTTAATGGGGCAGCCGCGTGCGCCGCTCGATGACGCGGACGACCATCGAGAGGAACAGCGTCATCAGCAGGTATAAAATGGCGACGGTGTTGTAGCCTTCGAAGGCGCGGAACGTGCGCGAGACGTACAGGCGGCCCAGTTGCAGCAGGTCTGGCAAGGCCAGCACCGAGATCAGCGCTGAGTCCTTGAGCATGGAAATGAAGTCGTTGCCCAGCGGCGGCAGCACCACGCGCACGGCCTGGGGCAGCACCACGAAGCGCATCCCCTGGGGGTAGCTCATGCCCAGGCTGCGCGCCGCCTCCATCTGTCCCCGGCTGATGCTCTGGATGCCAGCGCGGAAGATTTCCGCGATGAACGCGCCATAGCCGAAGGCCAGGCCCAGCACGGCCTCCTGCTCGTCGCTGAGGTTGATTCCCATACGGTCGCGTAGTATCTGCGGGCTGACCACGAAACCGGCATAGAGCAGGATCACCAGCAGCGGGATGCCGCGCACGACCTCGACATAGAGTGTCGAGACGGCGTAGAGCAGCGGGTTGGTCTGCACGCGCAGCAGCCCAAGATCAGGCCGAGCAGCAGGGCCAGCGCGTAAGCCTGCAAGGTCACGCGCAGCGTCAGGAAGATGCCGGCGTCGCAGCCGCGCAGGTTGTTCAGCGCGCACGCGCCCGGCTCCATGCGACGGTTTTCGACGATCTTGGAGCGGTCTAGCACGATGAACTCGGCCTCGGTGGTGACCAGGCGTAGCTCATCATCAGTCTCCCACTCAACACGCCCGGTGAGCACGTCATCGTTGAGCTTGACGGTCACCTTGCAGCCCTTCTGGCACTCGCGCGGCGGCGTGGGCAGGACGACGCCCGCCGTGGGATTCTCCTCCGCCCAGGTCTCGACGAGCGCCGGTCGGGGCCGTCGTCCAGGTAGAGCAGGGCGTCCGCTTCGCCCGCGCCGGTCGCGGCCAGGGCCTCGTCGAGCGTGCCATAGCCGATCAGCACGGCGTGCGACTGGCCGTCGGCATAGCGCAGCGGGACCGGCACATCGTCCAGCGTCTCCAGCTCGTCGAGCGCCTGGGTGATGTCGGTGCCCTGCACGAACGCGATGTGCACCTCATCGCCCGGCACAATCGAGCGCGCCGCGCTGCGCGCGTTGAGGGCCACCGTCAGCGTGGGCACATCGAAGCGATCCACATCACTGCGCCGGATCTCTCGCGTGTTGCCATCGGGCAGCGAGAGGCTCAGGTTGGTGTTGGACAGCGTGTTGAGCGTGCCGGTGACGATCTCGCCCTGGCGCTCGATGGTGATGTACTTGCCCTCTTCGCAGCCGGGCGCGCTCACCTGGGCGCAGGGGATGGCCGTGCGGCTGAGCACGCGCGAGACAGCGAACGTCTGCGCCACCTCGTTCGCGGTGCGAATGGTCATTGTCTTGTCGGTGCGCTTGGTCATCGTGCCGCTGACGGTGACGCGCTCGATGTAGGTGAGCGTGATCTGTTCACTGTCCCCCACCATCTCACGCTGCTCGTCAACGATGCGGGCTTTGGGGACGGTGACCAGGCCGCTATCCGTGCGCAGGGTGATGGACGCCGGGTCTTCAGCCAGGATGAAGCCGGTGCGTGTGACCTGGGAGGTGTCAATCACCGTGCCCAATAGCTCATCCACCACTGTCGTAACCGAGTCCTGGGTTTCGCCCGCGTAGCGACCGACGATCATAGTTGGCTCGCCGACGATCTGGACGACGTTGTACAGGTCTTCGGTGGATGTCTGGGGATTGTCGGTCAGCGACCGGATGACGCGCCGGTACGCTTCTGAGGTGAGCATGGAGTACAGCACAGCAACTGCGACCACGCCCAGGATGATCGCCCACCAGGGAAGCCCGGCCATCCAGTTGATGGCACGCTCGTAGGGGCCGGGTGGGGTGATGCCATCGCCAGGGTTGGCTGGCGGCGGCAGGTAGATCGGTTGACCTTGCTCAGTGCGCGTTCTTTCGTCCATGAGCCTGTCTCTCTTGGATTCCCAATGGCAAAAGGCTTGCCGGTACAGGCAGACAGAGGTTCGCGCGGACCCTGTGCGTGTGACAGCAGGCTCCGTCGTTCCTCTCGACGACACACCGTCCCCCCCTGAGAGGACAGCGTGAACGATGGCACCAGTAGCGCAGCGCCAGCCGCGCCCTGTCAAACGCAGCGCGGTGTATGCCGCACAGGACGGAAGACCTCCAGCAGCACACACCGCGCCAGTTCGGCTAGGGAGAGGCAGCGGGGACTGCCTCTCCCCTTACCATGCGTCGCGTCACTCCTGAGGCAGGAACATTTCTGGTGGCTTGACGTCGAACCACTTCTCGAACAGTTCCTGGTAGGTGCCGTCGGCGATGATCTCAGCCAGCGCCTTGTTGACGGCGTCGAGTAGCTCCGGCTTGTCCGGCTGGACAGCAATGCCGTAGTACTCCTCACTGAGCGGCGGGCCAACCAGCACCGCGCCTAGTTCGGGGTTCTTCTCGATGATGTCGGCGCTCGTCGGGCCATCGTTGACGATGGCATCGGCGTCACCGGAGGCCAGCGCCTGGAAGGCCAGGGTGATCTCGTCGTAGCGCAGCATCTGCACGCCGGGGATTTCGCTGGCGAAGATGTCGCCGGTCGTCCCTGCCTGGACGGCGATCTTCAGCCCGGCCAGGTCGTCCACGCCCTTGATCTCATCAGCGCGCGACTCCAGCACGGCGATGCGCTGGTTGGCGTAGAAGTAGGGGTTGCTGAAGTCTATGATCTCTTCGCGCTCTTCGGTGATCGTGGCTGCCGAAGCGACCATGTCGAACTCGCCGGAAGCCAGGGCGACGAAGATGCCATCCCAGCGCGTGTTGATCAGCTCGTAGTCAAAGCCCGCGCGCTCGGCGATCAGCGCTACCAGCTCCGGGTCGAAGCCGACGATGTTATCGTTCTCGTCCACGAACTCGAAGGGCTGGTACTCGGCGTTCAGACCGACCTTGATCACGCCCAGGTCTGCTCCCTCGCCGATTGTCGTCGTTTCTTCCTCAGCGGGGGCTTCTTCGGTGACACCGTAGCCGGTGGAGATGGAGCCATCGAGCAGGCCAGCGGCGACCTCTTGCAGCTCCGTCTTGACCTCATCGGACACGGAGCCTGCCAGATCGTGGAAGTCAGCCAGACCCGCTTCACCGAAGAAGTTGCCCGGCTCCAGCGTCTCGTCCACGTGAGCCATGATGATGGCCGCCACACCCTTGTCCAGCAGCTTCACCGCACTCGACACCAGGCAGGGGTGCGCTTCGGGCACCGTGTACCACTGGTCGGTGTCCACCCCGATGCAGAACGGCGGCGGGCCACCAGCCCCTACCGCGTTCGCCACCTCGATCAGCGCGCCGTTGCCCGTCTTGCCGCCCGCGCCAAAGACCACGTCGGCATCCTGGTCAAGCGCCTGCTTGGGCCGTCCCCGCCCCCACTCCGGGTCGGTGAACGCCTGGTCAATCGCCCCCGGATGGTAGGTCGAGATGATGCGGATGTCCGGGCTCACTTCCCGCGCCCCGGCCTCGTAGCCTTCCTTGAAGGCCACCACCGGCGGTGTTCTCGTCGGTGCCCAGCACAGCGGCAATCGTCTCGTCTGGGCCAGCCGCGCCGCCAGCACCCCCGCCAGATAGCCCGCCTGATCCTCGTGGAAGACCAGACCCACCACGTTGTCCACCGCCTCACCCTGGAACTGATCCACCCCGATGAACAGCACATCCGGGTAGAGGGCCGCCGCTTCCAGCGTGGCCGGGCCTAGGGCGAAGCCCACCGTCACAATGATGCTGTAGTCGTTCTCAGCGAACTCGGCGATGTTGTCCGCGTAGTCGGCAGCGCTGGCCGTCTGGATGTAGTTCACCGTTGCGCCACACAACTCCGCCGCCAGCACCCCTTCCCACGAGCTTTGGTTGAAGCTCTTGTCGTCAACCTCGCCCACGTCCGTCACCAAGCCGACCTTCAGCTCGCTCAGGTCGTATTTGTCGCAGGGGATGAGCTCTTTGGCGACGATCTCCGGCTCAGCGGGGACCTCGGTGGGGACTTCGGTTGGAACCTCAGTGGGCACCTCAGTCGGCGGGACTTCGGTCGGAACCTCGGTCGCGGCAGGCGCCATCGCTACTTCCGTAGGCTTTTCAGTCGGAACCTCAGTGGGTACCTCAGTCGGTGGGACTTCGGTGGGCACTTCAGTCGGCACCTCGGTGGGGACTTCAGTGGGCACCTCAGTCGGTACCTCAGTCGGAACCTCAGTGGGCACTTCAGTGGGGACTTCGGTCGGCACCTCGGTGGGCACCTCAGTGGGAACCTCGGTCGGCACTTCAGTCGGAACCTCAGTCGGTGGGACTGTCGGCGTTGGCTCCTTCTTCTCCTCACCGCCGCACGCGGCCAGGGCCACAATGGCGATCAGGGCCAGCACGAGCCAAAGCCCGATCAGGCGTTTCCCTTTAATCATGGACTCTTCTCTCCTCATCACCTGTGCATTCGGACAAATGGTGCTTCTGAACTTCTGCGTGGACAGGTCTGGGTTGGCGTTGTGGTATCTATAATACTACGCTCTCTACAATCCGTGTAATTCTCCTCTCGTGCAAAGCGCCCAAGGATAAGGCGGCGGGGCCGGTAGCGTCACAGGTCAGATCGCCGTTGCCAACCGACCGGATTATGCTATACTTGCCAGACTGATCGGGGCGTGTAGCTCAACGGCAGAGCAGTGGCCTTTTAAGCCATTGGTTGGGGGTTCGAATCCCTCCACGCTCACTGGTAACTTGCGGGGGGCGATCCGTCACGGCGGAGTCGCCTTTTTTGTTGGCACATGCCTGAGGAGCCGTACCATGCTGCGTCACAGATGGCTGTTTCTGTTCGCATTGCTGAGTCTGGTCGCGCTTCCGCTCTGGTCAGGCAGCGTGCCACGCAGCGCCGCGCAATCCGCGCCCGCCTCGGAGGTCTACGCCGAAGCCGTCGGCCAGGCCAATCTGCGCGTCGGGCCGGGCGTGGAGTACGCGCAGGTGGGGGCCATCGCCAGCGGGACGAGCTACCGCGTGCTGGCTCGTCACGTGTACGTCCCCTGGCTGCGCCTGGATGTGCCGGGCATTGCCGAAGCGTGGGTCTTCGCCGACCTGGTGACGGTGACGGGCAGCCTGACCGACGTGCCGCAGGTGAGCGCGTTCCCGCCGGTAGATGCGCCGCCCGCCACTCCCACGCCCACGCTGGCGCAGGCTGCGCCCGCCGGTGGTGCACCGGCTTCCCACACGCCAACGCCTACTCCCTCGCTCACGCCCACGCTCAGTGGGCCGCTCGCCACCACGCTCGGCGAGGCCAACCTGCGCTTCGGCCCCGATCTCAGCTATCCGGTCATCGTGCGCGTGGCGGAGGGCACCAGCTTCCGCGTCATCGAGCGGCACGCGCTGGTACCCTGGCTGCGTGTCGCCCTGCCGGAGTCGCCGACGGGCAGCGGGTGGCTTTTCAGCGAGGTTGTGGAGATCAGCGGTGACCTGAGCAGCGTGCCGGTTACCGAGGCCACTGTCTTCAACTACCCGACGCTGACGCCCACGCCGCAGACAGTCGTCGTCAGCGGCGCTCCCTGGGACGATGCGCCTGTCGCGGCGGGCCATCTGGCCGATACGCTGGGAGTGGCCATGCACGAGTACCTGCTGACGCAGGGCTTCGGTCCTACCGGCGATCGGATCGCCTCTGTCTTCCTGCTCGACCTGCGCACGGGCGACACCTTCACCCTCAATGGTGGCGTGGCCTACGGCGGCATGAGCCTGACCAAAATCCCGATCCTGGTGACGTATTTTCTGGCGCACGACGGGCCGCTGAGCCGCGACGATGCCTTCCTGGTCGCCGACACGATGATGTGCAGCGAGAACCTGACCACCAACGAGCTGCTCGCGCAGATTGGCGACGGCGACGCGCTGCGTGGCGCGGGGCGCGTCACGGCGACCATGCAGCAGTTGGGGCTGGGCGGGACGTTCATCCTGCGCCCCTACACCGTTCGCGAGGGCGAGCCGGTGATCGAGGTAGGGACGATCACAACCGGCGCGGATCAGAGCCGGACGCTCCCCGACCCCACCAACCAGATCGTGCCCGCCGACCTCGGCTGGCTGCTGGCGAGCATTTACCAGTGCGCGCAGGGTGAGGGCGGGCTGCTGCTGGAGCACTTCCCGGATGCTTTCACCGTGCAGGAGTGCCGGCAGATGCTCACCGCCCTGGACGCTAACGCCGTCGGCGTCTTCCTGGAGGCGGGCGTGCCGTCCAGCGCGCGCGTGCTGCACAAGCACGGCTGGATCGGCGACACGCACGGCGACGCCGGGCTGATCATCGGGCCGGAGAGCGCCTATGTGCTCGTGGTGGCGCTGTACGGGCGCGACTGGCTGGAGTTCGAGCTGTCTGCGCCGGTCATCGGCGAGCTTTCGCGCCTGGCCTGGAACGCGCTCAACCCGTCCGAGCCGCTGGCGGAGATCGCGTCGCGGGTTGTGCCCGCTGACTGCGACCCCTGGGCCGACCCGGTCATGGCCGCGCTGCTGGCACCTAGCTTGCCGGGGATTGAGTAGGGCGCACCGGGCGGCAGTGCGCCCTTTGGGGCGGAAATCCAGGCAAGGCAATCGCATCGCAATCCGCTGTGTATCAGCCGGTTTGCCTCACCGCCCCCTCTCCGACGCGGCTATGCGTTACCTACAAGTACCCCCCATCCCCCAGCCCCTTCCCCCGCGCTGCGCGGAGGGAAGGGGAGCAGGCTCGCCGCTTTTCTCCCTTCCCCCCTCGTGGGGGAAGGGCCGGGGATGGGGGGACAGGCACAGCCAAAGATGTGGGTAATGTATAGCCGACGCGGAGAGGGGGAAAGGCCGAGCGCAGCGAGGCCAGGGGATGAGGTAAAGCGGCGCGCGCGTCAGAAGCAATTGCCCTGCAAATCCAGCCGCAAGATTCGTTCAATACGCCATGCTCACCTATAATGGAAGTGACAGGTGCCAGCCGTCTTGAGAGGGGGCAGCGCGCATGGCACACGACCACGCCTCGTTATTCGCCCAGGTGACAGCGGCGGCCCGCCGTCTGCACGGCCAGGCTCATGTCACGCCGGTACTGACCTCGCGCACACTCAATGCGCGCACCGGCGCTGAAGTCTTCCTCAAGTGCGAGAATTTGCAGCGCGTCGGAGCGTTCAAGTTCCGGGGCGCGTACAATGCCATCAGCCAGCTTTCTGACGCGGAGCGGGCGCGCGGCGTGATCACCTATTCGTCCGGCAATCACGCCCAGGCGGTTGCTCTGGCCTGCCGTCTGCTTGGCGCGACGGCACACGTGGTCATGCCCGCCAATGCCCCCGCCTCCAAGCGCGCTGCGACCGAGGGCTACGGCGCGCAGGTGATCCTCTACGACCCAGAGGCCAGCGACCGGCGGGTCATTGCCGAGGGCCTGGCCGCCGAGCATGGCTACACCCTCGTGCCGCCCTACGACCACCCGGAGATCATTGCCGGGCAGGGCACGGCAGCGCTTGAGCTATTTGAGCAGGTTGGCGCGCTGGATGCGCTGTTAGTGCCGTGCGGTGGGGGCGGGCTGCTCAGCGGATCGGCGATTGCGGCCAAGGGGGTGTGGCCCGCCTGCCAGGTGATCGGCATCGAGCCGGAAGTGGCCGACGACGCAACGCGCTCCTTCCGCACGGGCGTGTTGCACACTGTCCACAACCCGCCGACCATCGCCGACGGGACGCGCACGCCGTCGCTGGGCACGCTGACCTTCCCGCTGGTGCGCGCCTACGTGGACGACATGCGCACGGTCAGCGAGGCGGCCATCGTCGAGGCGGTGCGCTTCCTGCTATTCCGCGCCAAGATCGTCGTCGAGCCGTCCGGTGCCCTGGGCGTGGCCGCACTGCTCAGCGGAGCGGTGCGCGCTGCCGGGCGCGTGGGCGTGATTCTGAGTGGCGGCAATATGGACGCGACGACGATGCGCATCATTCTGGAGCAGGACGGGGAGTCGCCCAGCACTGCTGGTGATTGACCATTCTCCACTCGCCCGCTAGAATGAGGCTTACTGGCGTGTGAAGCCTGGAGTTGAGGCACATGACACCACTGACCCCCGAAGACGTTGAGCGCGCGGCCAAGTTGATGCAAGATACCATCGTCTCCAGCGAGAAGGTGCGCGATGGGCTGCGCGACGACGAAGCCGTGCCCTTCGTCGAGTGGGGGCTGGCGCGCGCTGAGCAGCTTGCCGCGCGGCTGGCGGCGGCTGGCCGACTCGCCACCGACGAGGAGCAGATCGCCGACCAGGGCTACGCGCTGGCGCGGCTGATGACGCGCCTCAACTGGCTGGTGACTTACCGCCACAAGAAAGATGCGGCCTGGCTGACGCGCACGTTCCAGATGGTCAACCAGCTCAGCCGCGAGGTGTACGGCGACGAGGCTCCTACCTTCAGCGACGAGGAGATCGCGGCGTGGCTGGACGGGCACAGCGCCCGCTCCAACGCCGACTTGCTCAGCGACCTGATCGCCCGCCTGACGCTGCCCGCGCCGCCCGGTAGCGCGCCATCCGCGCCCCCTCTGCCCGGACGGCCTCCCACAGCGCCCACGCCGCCACTGTCTGACAGTTCGCCGCCCGCGCCTGCGCCGCCACTGCCCGGACGCCCTCCGGCTGCGCCCCAGGAACCCGACATGCCACTACCCCCAGGAGAGCCTCATGGATCGTAACAGCAGCCGCCGCCGCCGCCGCCCACCCACTCGCTCTAAGGCTCAGCGTGTCACGCTGGGCGGGACTACAGGCATCATCCTGATCGCCATCGTGCTGTTCGCCCAGTACGTGCTGGGCATTGACGTGCTCAACACCGAGACGGACACGAGGGAGCAACCCCCTGCTGCCGAGGTTGTTGAGCCGGGCGAGGCCCCCTCGACAGCGCTGGTGGCCATCCCCGGCGGCTATGACGGCGGGTGGTTCCAGCTTTACTTCTCGTCGCCGGTCGCGTCGCAGAACGAGGCGGACTATCACGACTCGCCGGTCGAAGCGGCGCTGGTGACCGCCCTTGACGGCGCGCAGAAGACGGTGGATGTGGCGATCTACGAGCTGGAGTCGCAGTTGATCACCGACGCGCTGATCCGCGCCAGGGAGCGCGGCGTGCAGGTGCGCGTGGTGACCGATGGCGAGTACGGCCTGGAAAGCCCCGACGCCACCTTCGACCAGCTTGATCTGGCCGGCATCCCCATCGTCTCCGACGGGACGCGGCGCGGTTACATGCACAACAAGTTCGTGGTCATTGACGGTCTGTACGTCTGGACTGGCTCGACCAACCTCAAGCCCAATGCTTTCTATCGCAACAACAATAACGCCATGCTCATCCGCTCCAGCCGCCTGGCGCAGAACTACACTGCTGAGTTTGAAGAACTGTTCGCCGGGCAGTTCGGCAAGTCGTCGCCGAAGGGAATTCCCAACCGGATGGTGACGGTCAGCGGCACGCGCATCGAGACGTACTTCGAGTCCGAGGGTGATGTGGGCACGCGCCTGGCCGCACTGATCGAGGAAGCGCACTCGGTGCGCTTCATGGCCTTCTCCTTCACCGACAGCCTTGAATGGACTGAGGGCAGCACGCAGCGCAGCGTCATGATGCTGCTGCGCGAGCGCGCCCTGGCAGGCGCGCTCGACGTGCGCGGGATTGTCGAGGCGAGCAGCCGCAGCCAGATCAAGCCGCTGCTGTGCGCGGGGCTGGATGTGCGCCAGGACGGAAATCCCTACGTGATGCATCACAAAGTCTTCATCTTCGACGAAGCGACAGTTGCGATGGGATCGTTCAATTTTTCGAGCCGGGCGGCCAACGACAATGACGAGAATATGCTCATCATCCACAACCCGGATATTGCGCGCGCCTATCTTGAGGAATTCAGCCGGCTGTGGGCCGAAGCTCAGGTAATCCCCGAATCGTCGTTCGAGTGCTGACGAGAAGTGGCTGGTGATCATGACAGAAGCAGGCAGCTCCCCCTCCAAAGAAGTGCTGCGCAGCTTGCGGCTCCTGCGCAGCCCTGATCCGGAAGACCGCAAGCGTGCGATCCGCTTCCTGAGCACCATGCGCAGCGATCCGCGCGTGCAGCAGGTGTTCGAGCACATGTACAAGAAAGACCCCGACCCGTCGGTGCGCCAGCTTGCCTGGCGTGCCATCTGGCCGTCGGACCCGTCGGTGCCTGCTCCTGCGCCGCGCGGAGAGGCTCCGCTGCCCGCACCGGCCCCCGTGCCCATCCCCGCTGACCTGGCACCGCCGCCGCTGGCGCGGCCAGCAGCAAGCCGCCCCGTGCAGTTGCGCGGGGCCTGGCGGCACCCATTCCTGCTCAACCCGTCCAATGCCCCGCTTGTCGAGCAGGAACGCGCCCGCCGCGCCAGGCGCAAGAAGACCGCCCGCTGGACTTTTCGCCTGGGGGCTTTACTGCTGCTGCTGATGGCGGTGCTGTGGGGCGTGCTTGTGCCGTATTGGTGGCGCTGGCTCCAGTTCGAGCGCGACGGCGTCACCGTCCCGGCGACCATCACCGCGCTGGAAGAGGACGGCGACCGCTACCTGGCGCGCTACGACTATGCGGTGGATGAGCAGCGGTACAGCGGCGAGCAGCGCCTCACCAAGTCCGCCTACAAGAAGCTGATGGACAATGCGGCGGTGTCGGCGATCTTCCTCTCGGACAAGCCCGCCGATGCGCGGCTGGACGCGGACAGCCCCGAAGATCAGCTCCGTTACTGGCTGACGGCAGTGGTAGCTGGACTGACACTGGCGGCGCTGCTGATGTTGCTCTCAGCGGTGCTGCGGCGGCGGCGCGCGCTGCGCATCGTGCCCCCGGCAGTGCTCACGGGGCAGGTGATCGCCTGCGAGGGCGCGCTCGACGACGACGGCGATTTCAAGGTCAGGGTGCGCTTCCGCTTCCAGGCCCCACAGGGACAGGCGCTCACCGGGCAGGCGCGGCAGATTCGTAACGACCTGCGCGATCGCCCGCTGCCGCCCGTAGGAGCGCCGGTCGCTGTCTATTACCGGCACGAGCAGTCGTACCGGCTGCTGTGAGTCTTGCCCATCCTCGATAAAAACAGACTTCCGAAGTTTCCAAAACTTCGGAAGTCTGGTAGGGGGCGTATAATTGCGCCCCCGTTGTATTTGGCGATTCGCGCCAACTCTGGTATCATTCTTCCGTTCTCGCGCAAACGTTTGCGCGAACGGTATTGTAATCATTTGCGCAGGTGCTCGCGCACGCGGCGGGCACCTCACTAACGCCCTGTTCGTGGAGCAGCGGAGTAATGGTCAAGCTCGAACGGTATCATGGCACGGTGACGAGTTTCGACAAGCATGGGGGTTTCGGCACGATTGCACTGCCCGATGGACGAGAGGTGTTCGTCCGCTATTCGGCTATTCGCGGAAAAGGCATTCGCTCGTTGCGCGAAGGTGCTCTTGTGTCGTTTTTGCTCGGAAAGACGCGGCGCCGTCTGTGCGCTGTGAGTGTGCAGGACGAGTCGGCTGATCTCTGAAACGCCGGCGATCTGCTGTAACCACTCCCTCTCAGCACTCTCCTCCTAGCCAGGTCTTCGCCTACCGTGAGATGATAGGCCGTATGCTGCTGCGTGCGTTACAATCAAGAGGGTGCCAGCCCGGCCCATAAGGGCTGGGCCGCTGCGCATCACAGGCGTGGTGCGACTCTGCGTTTTGCCTCCGGCAGGGATGCAGGGGAGCACGCCTGACTGACACTGGATCAAGGCGAAGTCCGAGCGCGACTTCGTTTGACATTGGAACGGCAGAACACACACCGGACGATTGAGTAAGGGACGCCTGGGCGTCCCTAGAGGAGTTTATCTATGCAAAATCCCGCTAAGCTGCGCATCCTGCCCCTGGGGGGGCTGGGCGAGATCGGCAAGAACATGATGCTGATCCAGTACGAGAATGACAGCATCATCATTGACGCGGGCATCATGTTCCCCGAAAACGACATGCTCGGCATTGACTACATCATCCCCGACTTCCAGTACGTCATTGACCAGGTCGCCGAAGGGTTGACCGTGCACGGCATCATCATCACGCACGGGCACGAAGACCACACCGGCGCGATTGGGCATGTCCTCGACGCGCTGCCCGTTCCCGTTTACGCGACGGCATTGACCGCTGGCCTGCTGGAGATCAAGATGCGCCAGTTCGGCCACACCGATCACCCGCTGCACGTCTTCAAGGCGGGTGATGTGCTCCAGCTTGGCCCGTTCAGCGTCGAGACCTTTCACGTCTGCCACAGCATCCCCGACGGCGTGGGCCTGGGCATCAACACGCCCGCCGGCCTGATCGTCCATTCCAGCGACTTCAAGTTCGACCACACGCCGGTGGATAGCTGGCCGCCGGACTTCGCCAAGCTGGCCGAGTTCGCGCAGCGCGGTGTGCTGGCCTTGCTCTCGGACAGCACCAATGCCGACCAGGAAGGCTGGACGCCATCCGAACGGGTGATTGACCGGGCTTTCAGCGAGGTCTTCGCCAGCGCCAAGGGGCGCGTCATCGTCGCCACGTTCGCCTCGCTGGTCTCGCGCATCCAACAGGTGGCAGTGGTAGCGCAGCGGTATGACCGCAAGATGGCCGTAGCCGGGCGCAGCATGATCGAGTACATCAAAGTGGCGACCAAGCTCGGTTATCTCAAGCTGCCCCCCGACCTGCTGGTGCCTGTAGACGCGGCCAATAAGATGCCGCCGCACGAGATCGTGATCATGGCGACCGGCACGCAGGGCGAGCCGTCCGCCGTGTTGGGGCGGCTGGCCTGGGGCCAGCACCGCCAGCTTGAAGTCGAGCCTGGCGATACGGTCATCATGTCCGCCCACCCCATCCCCGGCAACGAGGAATCGGTTCACCGCACGATCAACAAGCTGATCCAGCGTGGGGCGCACGTCATCTACGACCCTGTCGCCAGGGTGCACGTCTCCGGCCACGCGCGGCGCGACGAGCTAAGACTGCTGATCAACCTGCTGCGCCCCAAGTTCTTCATCCCCATTCATGGCGAGCTGCGCCACTTGACGGCGCACAGCTTGCTCGCGCAGGAATTGGGCATCCCGGCGCAGAATATCGCGGTAGTGGAGAACGGCACCGAGATTCTGCTCAGCGCTGACCGGCTGCAAGTGGGCCAGCGCGTGCCCGGCGGGTACGTGTTCGTGGACGGCAAGGGCGTGGGCGATGTCGGCCCCATCGTCATGCGCGACCGCGAGACGCTGGGCCGCGATGGGTTCGTCAGCGTGCTGGTGCTGATTGACAGCGAGACGGGCGAACTGGTCGAGCCGCCGGAAGTGATCTCGCGCGGGTTCGTCTTCCTGCGCGACGCCTCCGAGCTGATCGAGATGGCCCAGGAACTTATCGCCGAGGTGGTGCGCGAGCACAAGCGCGGCAGCCTGACGGTGGCCATCCAGGACGCGCTATCCAAGATGTTCTACAGCGAGACCAAGCGCCGCCCGATGACCTTCGCCTTTGTGCGCGAGGTGAGCATGGCGAGGTGAGCGGCAGTTAGCCTTCTGCTCGGCTGGGGCAGCGCGAAGCGGCCCTGAGACGCTCGCAGACGTGGGACGCGACTGAGACCTTCGCCTGCTCCATTTCCCTCTAGGCACCTGTCCGGGCGCACTGTATACTGGGCGCTTCACAGGCCGCATATCTTCGACTTGTGGCATAGGGGCGTATTGCTTATACGCCCCTACGACGATAGGTGGACAGCCTCGTTCTTCGCAGGCGGTGGCTCGGCACCGCTGCACACCAGACTGAGAGCACGGTAGTGCGCACGCTCATACGGGATGTCGGGCGCGATACGCGTTGGGTGATGTGGTCTTACGCGCTGTGGGGCGTGGGCGAAGGGCTGTGGCTATTCATCCAGCCGCTCTACGCCAAGTCGCTCGGCGCTACGCCAGACCAGGCGGGCTTCATGATCGGGCTGTGGGGCCTGGGCCGCCTGCTGTTCATCCTGCCATCGGGCATCCTGGCCGACCGCTTCGGCGCGCGGCGGCTGATGCTGCCCGGCTGGTACCTGGGCCTGGCTGGCGTGACGATCATGGCGCTGGCTCCCGACTGGCGCTGGGCTGCGCCGGGCTTCCTGGTTTACGGCTTCTCGGCGGCGGCTACCTCCGTCACCAACCTGTACATCACGCAGTCGGCACGTTACGATCCCACCCGCCGCGAAGGGCTGCCGTTGCAGGCCGTGCTTACTCTGATGTGGGCAGTCTACTCGCTGGGGCTGGTCGTCACACCGGCCATCGGCGGCTGGATCGGCGAGCAGTTCTCGCTGCGCACCGTGTATCTCATCAGCACGTTCTGGTTCGTGCCGAGCACGCTGGCGATCATGCGCACGCGCCCCTACCCGACGCCGGAGCCGCCGCCGGGCGGTCATGATTACCGGGGGCTGCTGCGCCGCCGGGCCGTGACCGGGCCGCTGGTCGTGTTCACGCTCGGCTTCGTCGCCATCCTCACCGGGCAGACGCTCTCCTCGCAATACCTGGAGGAAGCGCGCGGCTTCTCGCGGGGGGCCATCGGCATGTTCGGGTCGCTGAGCGCGCTGGGCACGGCGGTGTTCAGCCTGCTGCTGGGCCGCCTGACCTCGTGGCGCGGCTTCTTCAGCAGCCTGCTGCTCGTGCTCATCGCGTTCGCCCTGCTGGTGAGCACCGGTCACACGCTGGTAGTGGCTGCGGCTGCTTTTCTGCTCGGCGCGCACTATGCCGCGCGTCCGCTGGCCGCCAGCGTGATCGGGGCGCGCGTGCCCGCTCACCAGCACGGCGTCGCCTATGCGCTCGTGGACACGATGGCCGGGCTGGCGACCTTGATCGGCACCAACGCCGCCGGGCGGCTGTTCGCGGCCAACCCGAATTGGCCGTTTGCCGTTGGCATGGTGGGCCTCGCCCTGGTGACAGCGTTGGGCGTGGCGCTGCGTCTGCGCGGCACAACCCGCGCGCTGCGCCTGCGTATACTACGTGTACAGCGTTAGGCCGGCGTGTGTGCCGGGAGCTACGTCCATTCGCCCGGCGCACGCGCAGCAGTGAGGAAGTCTGTTATGCCCAAACAAAAACGCGACGCCAACCCCGACTTGCTCGCTCGGCTGTGGAGCGACACCGTGCTCGGCTGGCGGCTGCTCTTCGACCGGCGGGTGAGCGGCTCGGCCAAGCTCGTCCCGCTGCTGGTCGTCCTCTACATCATCTCGCCCATTGACCTGGTGCCGGATGTCCTGTTGCCCTTCGGCGTGATGGACGACCTGAGCGCGTTCCTGATCGGGCTGCAAATGTTCATCCGCAGCGCCCCGCGCGAGGTGGTGGACGAGCATCGCGGCCTGCGCCCGCGCCGGCAGCCCGGCAGCTACATTCCGCCGGAGAACGCGCAGATCATCGAGGGCGAGTACGAAGTGCGCGACGAGGACTGAGCGTGGTGCCCGCGCCCGCCACACCCTGACCTATTCCAGCGAGCACAGCGCATGAAGATCGGCATCCTGTCCGACACGCACAACCACCGCCACAACACCGGGATCGCCCTGGCCGCGCTGCGCGAGCGCGGCGTTGAGCGCCTGATCCACTGCGGCGACCTGACCACGCCGGACATGGTTTATCTCTTCGCCGGCTGGACCGTGACGTTCGCGCTGGGCAACATGGACATGGCGCGCACTGACCTGGCGGCAGCCGCCCGGCAGATCGGGGCCGCGCCCCCGGCGCTCACCCGCGAGATCGAGGTCGGCGGTGTGTGGATCGGCGTCACGCACGGCCACGATAGCTCCTTGCTGTACAGCATGATGATCAGCGGCAAGTATTCCTACCTGTGTTCGGGGCACACACACCGCCGCCGCGACGAGCTCCGCCGCCCATATAGCGCGCGCCTGATCAACCCCGGCGCGCTGGGCGGCAGGCAGTCGCAGACGCGCTCAGCCGCTGTGCTCGACGTGGCGGCGGGCACGCTGGAGTTCATCGAGTTCCCGGAGCTGTCCTAGCAGAGCAGGTTCCCGAAACTGCTGAGAAGTCTCGGAGCACCGTAGGAGCGTATGGCCATACGCCCTACGGAACGCGGGGAAGCAACGCCCCTGTGTGCCGTGCGCGGACTCACCTGATCAGTCATTAGTCGGGCCAGGGGCTACAGGCTGTGCGCTAGCTCGGCCAGGCGCGGGGCCTGCGCGGCGATCACTGCCGCGTCGCTGCGCCACTCGAACACTGGGCCGATCCCGCCGTACTCAAAGGCCATGATCTCCGGCGTCGCCCACTCGCCAGCACGGATGCGGTCAAGCACCCACGTGACGAACGGCCAATCTTCCTCGCTCAGACCCAGGTGATCGCAGACCAGGCCGGCGGGGTCCGACCCGATGCCGGTGACGTGTAGCTCGCGCAGGCGCGAGCCGGGCAGCCGCGCCAGGTAGTCGCGCTCGTCCAGGCCCATGTGCCGGGCGGCCAGCCGCCCGTGCGAGATGTCGAGCAGGAAGCCGCAGCCCGTCTCTTCGACGATGTGCCGGATCACGTCCGCCTCGGCCACCGGACGCAGCTCATCGGGGTACCGCCCGCCATGGTAGGGCAGGTTTTCGACGATGACATTTTCCACGCCGAATTCTTCGACGATGATCCACACGCCGGTCAGCAGTGCCTCGGTGACCGCCTTGATGTCGCGCGGATCGGTCGTGTCGTGGGCCATGTCGGGGAACGTCTGGCGCGCGGGCGTCAGGTGCAGGTTGAGGTACGGCGTGTTGGTGTCGGTGTAGAAACGAGCGATCTCTTCGAAGTCCAGCGCGCGGTTGGCGTTTGGGTCGGCGCGCAGGTCGAAATGCACGTACACCGGCGCGTGCGTGCGCGCTTCGGCCAGCAAATCCGGCCAGGGCGGGCACTTGAAGCGATCCACGCTGATCTGCCCGCGCGCGAGCAGGTCAGCAGCCTGGGGCGAGTAATTGATAGCGAATTGCACGGGCAAGTCCTTCTGTCCAGCCACTAAACACTGTCCACGATTATAACAGCGGGTAGCGGCAGATGCGTGCACGGCGGGGAGAGGGCGCGTGCAATCTGTCGGATGGGGGCGTATTGCGATACACCCACGAGAGACCTCTCACCCCCGCCCGGCGCTGCTAGGGGTGAGGTCGAGCCAGGCGCAGCAGAGCCGCGCCTCTACCGGCTGGAGGGCGTCCCCGGCGCGCGGAAGAGGTCTTCGATCAGCAGGCGGATGTCGCTGGCAATCGGCACCAGGATCGCTTCGCCATCGTCGCTCGTGCTCAGGTACACTTCGTCGAACGAAATCTGGGCCTGGCGAATCTCCTCGGACGGGATTTTCTCGGCGCGCAGCCCCAGCCGCACCATCTCCTCAAAGGACAGGTTGGTGCGGATGTTGTCCTGCATGGACTCCCACAGGGCCGGGGCTTCGGGCAGCAGCGCGGCCACACCGCCCGCGCTGAGCACCTTGTTGCGCACGCCGAGGATCACTTCCTGCTGGCGGGTTGCCCGCCCGATGTCGCTGTCCTGGTGGCGCGTGCGCGCGTATTGCAGCAGCCGCTCGGAGTCCAGCTCCTGGCAGCCCGCGTCGAAGTGGATGGTGATGTATCCGTAGCTGCCATCCGGGTAAAGGTCGTCGTCAATCGGCTCCGGCGGGCAGACTTCGATCGGGCCGATGGCGTCAATGAACGTGTTGAAGACCTCGAAGTTGATCAGCAGGTAGTACTGAATCTTGACGCCTAGCTCTTTTTCGACCGTGCGCACGGCGAAGGCCGGGCCGCCGCCGCCGGGGTAATTGACGTTGTCACCGGCGATGTTCGCGCCGTTGATGCGCCCGGATTGTCCCAGGCCGGGGTACTCCACCCACAGGTCGCGCGGGATGGAGAGAATCGCCGCGGTGTGGCCCACCGGGTCGAGCGAGAGCAGGATGATCGTGTCGGTGGGGAAGGTGCCCTGCTCGCCAGCGCGCTGGTCAATGCCCAGCAGCAGCACCGAGACGCGGCGCGGGTCGTCCCAGGGGGCGTAGGCGGCGGCCTGGGCCTCGCTCCCGCTACCTTCCGGCGAAGTGGGAGTCTCTTGCAGCGCGGCGTCGCCGGGAGCGGGGGTCATCTCGTCGCCCTGATCGGGCGTGGGCGTGGGCGGCTGCGGTGTGGGCGACCCCCCGCCGGACGAGGGGCGGCCTAGCTGCGGCGGATTGGGCAGCTCGAGCACGCTGTCCAGTTCGGCGGCACGGTCGCGCACGAAGCCATAGGCCACCACCGCCCCGGCGATGCCCAGGACGCTGATGACCACTACCCAGGCCAGCACGAACCCCTGCGTAACCCGCATCTCAACGCACCTCCCGACGCGCCTGAACCTGCGCGCGGCGGGGATTATAGCGCAAAACGGCGCTCACCCCACCGGGCGAGCGCCGTGCGCTTAGGCTGCGCCAGGCTGATGATGCGCTGCTGTCCCTGATCCCTGAACCCCAAACCCCTTTCCAGTAGAGCCAGGAACGCACCGCATCCGGCGACCAAAGTTCCCCCCCTCTGGCTCGGCTGGAGAAGGGAGCCTGTCGGGGAGAGGCGAGACTTCCGAAGTTTCCAAAACTTCGGAAGTCTGGCTGCGGGTCAGGGCGCTGCTCTTCTGCGCCCCTACTCCACGTAGAAGGCGCTCACCCACTCCGGGCGCGGCGGCAGATCGCCCGCCGCAACCTGGGCGCGCCATTCAGCGTCGGTCATACGCTGGTTGATGTCGCCGATCCACTCGTACAGGCTGAACACGCCGCCACGCACAAGCTGCCAGCCGCCGGTCGAGGCGGGCGCGACGACGTAGACATAATCCACCTGGCCCACCGCCTCTTGCAGCACAATGTGTGCGCTGGGGTTGCTGGCCACGTCGGTGACCAGCGCCACCGGGTCAGGGTTTGTTGGGTCGGGCGAGAGCTTCGCCAGCAGCCCCCACAGATACTGCCCGAAGCCGAAGATCGTCCAGTACTCGTCCTCGGTGCGCGGCTCGCTGGCCAGCTCCTTGCGGGCGATCTCGGCCAGTTGCGCCGCCTGGTAAGCCAGCCCGCGCAGCTCGTACAGGGTCGCCTGGAAGCCGGTGTACTCGGTAGGGTCTATCTCGGCCAGGCCGCGCTCGGCAAGGCCCTGGTAGGTCATCGCCGCCACGACCGCGATGCGGGCGAAGACGAGCGGGTTCGGCTCCACATAGCCGAACGAGGTCAGCGGTCCGCCGCCCCCGCCCAGGCCGCTGGGCTGCTTGGCGTAGAGCACCGTGTCGTGCTTCAGTTCCGTCCAGCTTGCCAGTCCGGTCTGCAAGTCCTTGCGCAGCCAGGCTTCCGTCTGCATCAGCGGCGGATAGCCCGCCGAACGCTTTTCCCACAGCGGCTTGAGCGTCCACAGCCAGCCGCCGTAGGTGTTCTCCAGCCAGTCCCGGTCGCCCAGCACGCCCAGTTCGGAGGCCAGCTTGAATACCTGCGTGTCATAGTTGAGGAAGTCGCCTGCGCCTGCCTGGATCGCCAACTGGTAGGGCGTCTCCGCCCCGCCAACCGCCGCCGCCACGTCCAGACCGAGCGGCAGCAGGCGCGGGTTCTCGCGCGTGCCCACGTAGGGGTACATTAACTGCCCCATCACGTAGCCGTCAAGGGTGAAGCGCTGGCCCAGGAAGCGGAAGCCGCGCCCGGACTCGCTCATGTCCTCCGCCGCCGTGTCGTCGGGCAGGATCAGGCCGTTGATGCGCGGGCCGGGCAGGGCTTTCAGCGCGGCCTGGAAGGCGGCCAGCCGCTCCGGGTCGGCCAGGGCGTCCAGCGGCAAGTCCTCCGGGTGGTAGATCGCAGCGGCGACCGCGCTGTATTCGGGCGGGCCGAGGTCGTCCACCGGGCCGATCAGGAAGGTCAGCGTCTCGTGCAGGGTCGTCCAGCCCGCGACTGCTTCCGGCGAGGAGCGCAGCGCGCGCAGCAACATCAGCGCGATCTGCGTGGCGTCCGGGTCTTCGGCCAGGAAGGTGATGCGGCTGAGCCACATCATGCCCCGGAAGTACTGTTCCAGCAGCGGATCGCCGTCGTAGTGACCACGCGGGCGGTACTGGCTGAAGTCCTCCTGGTAGCCAGCCAGGAAGGGCACCTCAAGCTGTCCCTGGGCGGCCAGGGCCATCTCCACCAGCGGCGTGACTGCGCTCATGGCCTCCGCTCCGATGATCGGCGCGGCGCTCCCTGGCGCGAGCAATTCCAGTGCCACAGCCAGGTATAGCTCGGCGCTGCGCGAGGGACTTTCGAGCGGCGTCCCGGCGGCAGCCTGCACCTGCGCGTGGGCGGCTTGCAGCGCGGGCGTCACCACGTCCTCGGTGATCAGCGGGTAGAAGCTCACCTGCTCCAGATCGGTGAGCAGGTTGTCGAAGATGAGGTGCAGCGCGTGCAGCGTCGCGTCGGTGGTGACAAAGAAGGCGTGGCCGGGCGGTAGCTCGGCGTCCTCCGAGCCGTCCCAGGTGACGCCCTCCGGCCATGTCTGCCAGTTGTCGCTGTCCAGGTAGGCGGGGGCGAACTGCTCCAGCCCGCCGGGAACGACGACAAAGCCGTTCTGGGCCAGCAACGCCAGTTGCGCCTGGCTCAGCCCGGCATCCTCCAGGAACATGACGCCCGACAGGTCAACGGGCAGGTTCGGCAGGTCGCCGTTGTACACGGCGGGCGGGGCGATCTGCATCGGATCGGGCAGGCCGTCCCCCCAGTAGTCGGCAACGAACGTCGCCCAGTCCCACACGGTGAAGGGGCCGGTGCCCTGGCTGAGCGGGACGGCGGGGCCGGTGGGGGCCGTCGAGCCAGTGGGCGTCACCGCGCCCTGGGGCGTCGCAGCGGCGGCGGATGGCGCGACGAAGTACTCGCCCTCCATGCCCTCGGCGATCCAGCCTGCCAGCGCGCCTGCCGTGACGTGCCACCAGTAGATGTTGTCCGCGCAGACCGGCCCTTCGACCACAGCGAAGGGTGTGCCTTCGGGCAGTTGGCCGATCAGGGTGCCGCCCAACCCGGCGACACCACGCACGTTGAGCGGGCGACCGTCGGTGAAGGTGACCATGCCCTCGCCGCCCGCCATCAGGCGCGGCGCGGGTGCGGTGCCGCACTCGCCCTGCGCGCGCGCCGCCGGAGCGAACGCCGGAGCCAGCGCGCCAGCGATCAACGCAGCGCTGAGCAGAAGTGTCAGGAACCAGTGCCGATGATGTCGCATTGCGTACACTCCTAATGGTATGCAGCTCAAGCCGCAAGAGACGCGCGAGTGCGCTCCCCATTGAGCATTGTAGCACCGTTCCTATGCCGAAAATACATGCCGGGATGACGGGCGCTCTACGGCAGTTCACCGGGAAACCGCCGCGAGGCGCGTTAGCGCCAAGCGGGGGGTGAGGGGGGCATATCGCATACGCCCCTTCGGACCCCCGCCGAATCGAGGTGTTCGTGTAGGGGCGAGTTTGCAAACCCGCCCCTACAAGCGCGCGGCGCTCCGCCGCTCGCCGCCGTCCGGTTGTGATTCGCGCCCCGGCCCCCTATAATCCGCGCCATGAATACACACACCTCCCGTACACTGTTCGGCTTCCGGCTGCGCACGCTGGCGGTGCTTGCGCTGCTGGCCCTGGCCGCGACTGGCGCGTTGGCCCTCGATCTGGCGTTTGAGGGCATGGTCTACGACACCCTTTGGGAAGTCACCGGCGAAACCGAGCCATTGGAGCAGTTGCTCGGCTTCGGGCAGTACCTCGTCCGCTGGACGCGCGCCCAGCCCGACACGCAGCCCTTCGCCTCGATCCCCCTGGCCGACGTGAACCCCTTTGGCGTCAACACCTTCCTGGAGCAGGAAGTCGAGCCGGCCAAGCGCGAGCGCCAGGCGCAAATGATCGCCGAGGCGGGCTTCGGCTGGATTCGCCAGCAGTTCCCCTGGGAAGACATCGAGATTCACGCCAAAGGCGACTTCACCGACCGGCGCAATCTGGACGTGCACGGGGAGATCAGCGCGTGGGACAAGTACGATCAGATTGTCGCCCTGGCCAGGCAGTACGGGCTGCGCATCATGGCCCGGCTGGGCGGCCCCATGCCCGCCTGGAGCCTGCCGGAGGGCACGGACAACCGCTACACGCCGCCCGCCGACTTCCAGGATTTTGTGGATTACGCGGTCGCTGTGGCGACGCGCTATCGCGGGCGCATCCAGCATTACCAGATATGGAACGAGCCGAACCTCTACCCCGAATGGGGCGAGCAGACGGTCAACGCCGAAGCCTACACCGACCTGCTGTGCCGCACCTACCGCGCGCTGAAAGCGATTGACCCGCAGATTGTGGTCATCACCGGCGCGATCGGCCCGACGATTGACCTGAGCGGGCGCAATGCCTACGACGTGCTCTACTTGCAGCGCATGTACCAGGCGGGAGCAGGCGCGTGCTTCGACGTGCTCAGCGCCCAGGGCTACGGGCTGTGGAGCGGCCCCACCGACCGCCGCCTGCGCCCGACGACGATCAACTTCCAGCGCCATCTCTACCTGCGCGATGTCATGGTCGCCAACGGGGACGCCCACAAGCCGATCTGGATCAGCGAGGCGGGCTGGAATCCCGTCCCCGACGATCCAGCCATCGCCGACCTGGAACGCTACGGGCGGGTGACGATGGAGCAGGCCGCTGCCTGGGCACCGCTGGCCTACGAGCGCGCCAGCGAAGAATGGCCCTGGATTGGCATGATCGCCTGGTGGTACTTCAAGCGCGCCGACGACTCCGAGCGCGACCAAAGCTGGTACTACTTCCGGCTGGTCGAGCCGGACTTCACGCCTACGCCCATCTACGAGTCGCTCAAGGCAACCATGACCGGCGAGGAGCCGCAGGTGCTCGGCGCGGGGCGGCACGGGCTGGCCGCGCGCGGAGTGATCACCCACGAGCCGGACGGCGGCGAGACGCGCACTTTCCGCGTGCGCGGCACGGCGGCCTACCTGTGCCACGAGGCGCTGCCAGAGGCGCGCGCAGTGACGTTTCGCGTAGACGATGGCGCGGAGCAGACGCTGGCTCTGGCACCGGGCGCGACGGGCTGCGCCCCGCTGAGCGAGTCGCTGGGCGGGGGGACGCACACGCTGGCCCTGAGCGCGGACGAATGGAGCGGCCTGCACAGCCTGGCCGTGCTTGATCACAGCGCGCGGCAGCGCCTGCCCTGGCTGCTGGCGGGCATTGTGGCGGCGGCGGGTGTGCTTGCCGTGTTGGGCCGCGCGGTGACCGTCCGGCTGGGCCGACCGGCGACGTAGGGGGCGGACAGTGGCCGAACGAATGATCGGGCTGCGGGGCGTCGCGGGGCGAATCGCCAACGTCCCGCGCCGCTGCGCCTGGATCGCGCCGCTGATCGTGTTGCTGCTGGCCTTCGCCGTGCGCTTCCACGCGCTGGACGCGCAATCGCTGTGGAACGACGAGGGCAACAGCCTGCGCCTGGCCGAGCGGAGCGTCCCCGATCTGATTGACGCCGCCGGGCGCGACATTCACCCGCCGGGCTACTACCTGGCGCTGAAGGGCTGGATTGCCCTGGCAGGCGAGGGCGAGCTCGGCCTGCGCTCGCTCTCGGCGCTGGAGGGCGTGCTGGCCGTCGCGCTGACGGTCGCCCTGGGGCGGACGCTGTTCGGGCGGGCGGCGGGGACGCTGGCCGGGCTGCTCGTCGCGCTGAGTCCCTTTGCGGTGTACTACAGCCAGGAAGCGCGCATGTACGCGCAGCTTGCCCTGCTCAGCGCGGCGAGCATGGCCCTCTTCGCGTGTTGGCTGCGGGCGTTCGTGTTATGGGATGAAGATTCACCGCAGAGGCGCAGAGGAAAGACAGCAGACAAGTATTTCAGGTTTTTCTCCGCGTCCTCTGCGCCTCTGCGGTTCAGACTTGCGCTGGCGCTGGCCCTGGTCAACGCCGCCGGGCTGTACACGCAGTACTCGTTCCCCTTCACCCTGCTCGCCCAGGGCCTCATCCTCGTCACCTGGATCGCCTGGCGAAGCTACCGGCAGACATCTCCCCCCTCTCTAGCTTGGCTGGAGAGAGGGGCCGGGGGGGTGAGGCCTCTGGCCGCTTACCTCGCTCTCAGCCTCCTGACGCTGGCCCTGTTCACGCCCTGGCTGCCTACTGCCTGGGAACAGGTCACGGCCTGGCCGCGCACCGGCGAAGACCTGGCTCTCGGCCAGCAGGCGCGCACCGTGCTCACCTGGCTCATCTACGGGAACACGGCGGGCGACGTGGCTCCCCTGCATTTCCTGTGGCCGGGCCTGCTGCTGATCGCCGCGCTGTGGCCGGGGCGCGGGCGCGCGGAGGGGTGGCGGGTCGCGCTGCCGCTTATTTGGGCGATAGTGGTCGTTGGCGCGCTGTTTGTCTCCGGCGCGTACCGACCGGCCAACCTCAAGTTCCTGCTGCCTGCGCAGATCGCCCTGGCGTTGCTGCTGGCGGAGGGCGCGCGGCGGCTGTGGACAGTCGGCGGGCGCGTCCGCCCGCTGAGCGCGCGCGAGACGCGGGCCGTCGGGCGGATGCTGGCCGGGGTGTGCGCCTTCCTGGTGGTGATGGAGGCGGCGGGGGCGCTCGACGCGCTGTACAACGATCCCGCCTACGCTCGCGCCGATTACCGGGCCATCGCCGCCGCCGTCAGCCGCGATCCGCGCCCCGGCGACGCGATCATCCTTACCGCGCCCAACCAGGTCGAGGTGTTCAGCTACTACTACCGGGGCGATGCGCCGGTCTACCCGCTGCCGCGCGGCCTGGGCGGGGACGATGAGGCGGCGCGCGCCGCAGTCGAAAGCGTGATCGGCCAGCACGCGCGCATCTTCGCCGTCTTCTGGGGCGAGGAGGAGCGCGATCCGCGCCGCGTGGTGGCGGCGACGCTCGACGCCGGGGCGTATCCGGTCGCCTCGGCGTGGTACGGCGACGTGCGCCTGGCCCAGTATGCTGTGCTCGGCCCCGCGCCGGACGCGCCCGCTGTCATACTGGACGCTCGCTTCGGCGATGCGCTGCGCCTGACCGGGTACGCGCTGAGCACGCCGGATGCCCGCCCCGGCGATGCCGTCGGCGTGACGCTGTTCTGGACGGTGGACGCGCCGCTCGCCGCGCGCTACAAGATCACGGTGCAGCTTCTCGCGCCGGACGGGTCTTTGGCCGCCCAGCACGACGCCGAACCCGCCAATAACCTGGCTCCCACGACGACCTGGACGCCCGGCCAGACGGTGATTGACACGCACGGCCTGGTCGTGCCGCCGGACGCGCCGCCGGGCGAGTACGCGCTGGTTGCCGCCGTCTACGCGCTCGATGCGCCCTACGAGCGCCTGCCGGTGAGCGGGGACGAGGCGACGGCTGCGGAAGGGCTGCTGACGCTGGCAACGCTGGCCGTGTGCTGACGCGCTCGGTAGCTTCTCATTCGCCGCCGGAGACGGATTCGGTTACAACCTGAGCATCAGCTCGCTCGCCGCCGATCACTGACGACTGATAACTGACCACCGATCACCACCCACCCCAGGAGGTGCGCCCATGATCCTCATCACTGGCGCAGCCGGCTATGTCGGCAGCAACCTCGTCCGCCTGCTCGTCGCGCAGGGCAAGCCGGTGCGCGCGCTGGTGCACAGCCCGCAGAAAGCCGCCGTCCGCCTGGCCGACGTGCGCGACCAGATCGAGATCGTGCGTGGCGATGTGACCCGCCCGGAGACGCTCGCTCCGGCGCTGGAGGGCGCGAGCGCCGTCGTGCACCTGGTCGCGGTGGCCATCGAGCGGGGGCGCGGCGACTACGAGCGCATCAACACGCAGGGCACGGTCAACCTGGTAGATGCGGCCAAAGCCGCTGGCGTGCGCCGCTTCATCAACATGAGCCAGAACGGGGCGGACAGCCACCTGCCGTACCGCTTCCTGGCGAGCAAGGGCCGCGCGCAGGAGTATGTGGCCGCCTCCGGGCTGGACTGGACAGCGCTGCGCCCGTCGGTGATCTGGGGGCCGCAGGACGAGTTCGCCAACGTCCAGGCGCGGCTGATCAAGCTGACACCGTTGATCTTCCCCATCGTCGGCGATGGCAGCGCCAGGTTCCAGCCGGTGTGGGTCGGTGACGTGGTGGCGGCAGTGGCTCGCTGCCTGGACGACGAGAGCACCATCGAGGGCGAGTACGCGCTGGGCGGGCCGGAAGTGCTGACCTACGCCCAGATCGTGCGCCGCGTGCTGGACGCGCTGGGCGCGCGCCGCCTGACGATCAACGTGCCCGTGCCGCTGCTGCGCCCGGTCGTCAAGCTGATGGAGGTCGCGCTGCCCAACCCGCCGGTGACGAGCAGCCTGCTCGATCTGCTCAAGGTGGACAACGCCGTCGCGGATAACGCGCTGACCGGGGTCTTCGGCATCACGCCGCGCCCGTTCACGCCGGAGAACCTGGGCCACATGCGCGAGTTCACGGCGCGGGAGTCGCTCAAGCGGCTGCTTGGGCGCGCCTGACGCGGGGGGCCGCTCACTGCAACTGGACGATGGTGACGGTCAGTGCGCCCGTCCCGCCGGAGCCGCTGCCAGCGACGCTGAAGCGCACGCGCCGGTAGTCGCTCCCCAGGTCGTAGATGGCGCTGTAGAGGTGATCGCCCGCGTAGTCGGGCGGCTCCGCCGCCAGGCTGAGCGCGTCCAGGGCGGGCACGCCGTCAATCACCAGCCCACCGGCCACAAGCTGCGGCGTGCCGAGCGGTGTCCCGTCCTCGCTGGCGAACAGGTACAGCGCGTCGAGCGTCCCCGCTCCGGTGAGGGTGCCACTGCCCTCAACTACGATCCGCACCTGCCCGTAATAGCGAAACTCGGTCTCGACCGGCCCGGCACGGTCGAACGGCACGGACAGCGTCTCAATCATCGGATCGCCGTAGTCGGGGATGCGGTCGAGCGGGTTGTCGTCATCGTTGGACGAGGCGACGAGCACAAACGCGATCATTACTGGCAGCGCCGACCCGATGATCAGCGCCAGGGTGGTCAGCGTGCGCTGGAGGGCGGTCTGCGGTTTGCGGGAATCCCTGCTCACGGCTCTTCTCCCGGCGGCCCGGCTCTGCCCTGACTATAGCGCATTCGCCACCAGGCGGGGTACAGGGGTGAGGGCAGCAGCGTAGGAGACATTCGTTTACCTCAACCCCGGCCTCGCTTCGCTCGGCCAGCCCCTCCACGTGTGGCTATCCATTACCCACATCTTGCCGCCTGTCCCCCCATCTCGGCCCTTCCCCCCACAGGGGAAGGGAGACAAGCAGCAGACTGCTCCCCTTCCTCCGCGGGGAAGGGGCTGGGGATGGGGTCACACGGCAGCCAGACACTCCATTTCAACCGAATTCGATACACTCCCTCGCGCGGGGGCATTCGAGCGCCAGATTTGGGGGCGAAATACTTGAACCGCAGAAGTAAGCTCAGGTAAGGAATTGAAGAGGCGAGTTGCGTCCGGTTTTCACCGCTCGGCGCTGGCTCGCCCCCTCTCCATGCATGGAGAGGGGGCAAGCCGAGCGAAGCGAGGCTGGGGGTGAGGTAAACCCCGGATTACGAAAGACTTTCCTGAGCTTGCTGAGACACAGGGACGCGGAGAACTAATACCATCTTTCTCTGCTCCTCTGCGCCTCAGCGGTGCTCTCTGCCCCAGAAACGAGATACATCCGCGCGCAACCGTTTGATCATTGCCCAGCCAGCGTGTATAATGCCCCTGCGCCCGAAAGTACCGGAGATCGAAACTTCTATGGAGTCCTACAACCCGAACCTAGACCCTGACATGGGGGCAGAAGAGTCCATGCCTGAGGTCGAGCACACCACTCCCGAAGCTCTGAATGCCCCAGAGCAAGCGGACGAAGCCATCCCTCAGGCGGAGCTACCTTCTGCCGAGGGCGAACCGCAAGAGGAAACGCCTGAGGCAGTCAGCGAAGTTGACGAGAGTGCCCCTCAGCCGGAGCCTGGTGCTGCCGAGGAAGAACCGCAAGAGGAAGCGCCTGAGGCGGTCAGCGAAGTTGACGAGAGTGCCCCTCAGCCGGAGCCTGGTGCTGCCGAGGAAGAACCGCAAGAGGAAGCGCCTGAGGCAGTCAGCGAAGTTGACGAGAGCGCCCCTCAGCCGGAGCCTGGTGCTGCCGAAGAAGAACCGCAAGAGGAAGCGCCTGAGGCAGTCAGCGCCGTTGGCGAGGGCGAGCCGCTCGAAGAAGAAGCCGAAGAAGCCGCCGAGGGTGGCGGCGAGGAACCGGCAATCAAGCGCGGCACGATTGTGGACGGCACGGTGATCGAGACCAGCCCCACCGAAGTCCTGGTAGACCTGGGCGAGGGCATAGTCGGCGTCATTGCCAGCCGCGAGCTGGAGCGCATGGATCGCGAGGCAATCGAGGCGCTCAAGCCCGGCAGCCCGGTCACAGCCTACGTGCTGAAGACCAGAGGCTCCGACGGACGCCCCGTGCTGTCATTGGCCCGCGCCGAAGAAGAGAGCAACTGGCGTCTGGCCGAAAAGCACTACACGAGCAAGGAAGTGTATTTCAGCAAGATCGCCGGCTATAACAAGGGCGGGCTGATCGTGCGCTTCGGCAAGGTGCGCGGCTTTGTGCCCGCCAGCCAGGTCAGCCGCGAGCGCCAGCAGCGCGCTACCAGCGGCAGCCCGGAGGAGCGTTGGGGCCAGATGGTCGGCGAGGATATCGCCGTCAAGGTCGTTGAGATTGACCGCGCCCGCAACCGCCTGATCCTCTCTGAGCGGGCCGCTGCCCGCGAGTGGCGCGAGAAGCAGAAGGGCCGCCTGTTGGGCACGCTGCACGAAGGCGAAGTGCGCAAGGGCCGCGTGATCAGCGTCGCCGACTTCGGCGCGTTCGTAGACCTGGGCGGGGCCGACGGGCTGGTTCACCTCACCGAGCTATCGTGGAAGCACGTCACCCACCCGCGCGAGATTCTCGAAGTCGGGCAGGAAGTCGAGGTCGAGGTCATCAGCATTGACGCGCAGCGCAAGCGCATCGGCCTGAGCATGAAGCGCCTGGAGCGCGACCCCTGGCAGGAGATCGTCGCCGACTACAGCATCGGCCAGCTTGTCCAGGCCACAGTGACCAAGCTCACCAAGTTTGGCGCGTTTGCCCGCCTGGTGGACAAGCCGGAGATCGAGGGGCTGATCCACATTTCGGAGCTGGCCGACTATCGCGTCTCGCACCCGCGCGAAGTGGTGCTGGTTGGCGACGTGCTGACGCTGCGCATCGTCAAGATTGACGCCTCGGAGCGCCGCCTGGGTCTCTCACTGCGCCAGGTAGATTCGGCCAAGTTCATGGATCAGGACTGGCAGGCTATCACCGGCGAGATCAGCGAGGAAGCGCCCACCGAGCCGCAAGCTGCCGCTGACGAATCCGCTGCTGAGCCGCAGTCCGAAGATGACAGCGGGCCGGAAGCCGAGTCCGCGCCGGACGCAGAGTAAGCGCCGCCGCAACCTGACGTTCGTTCAACAACACATGACCAGGTCCTGCTCCTGATCAGGGAGCAGGACCTTTGTGTCGCCTTCACAAATCACACAAGACCGTGTACCGAGTCTTGCCCGTTTGGACGAACTCTCGATGCCTACTTCTTACCAGGCTCGGGTGGTCCAGTGCGTTCCCAAGTACGACCCGGCTTCTGAGGATGTTGCTGGCGACTTTAGTTTGCAGGGGCGTCAGAATGCATTATGCCCTGGAGCAGCAAAAGTAAGCCCAGGAAAGTTTTGCGAGAATCCAGCAGTTTACCTCACCCCGGCCCGCTTCGCTTCGGTGCCAGCCCCCTCTCCGACGCGGAGAGGGGGCAACGATGGCGCGTCAGCGCCGAGCGTGGGGAGTGAGGTACCGAAACCGGGGCGTGGCGGGTGTATTATCGAAACAAAGTGTTCGCGTTTTTTCACGCGTCTCCACCGATAAGCCCGAACCAGTTGAGATTATTGTAGTCGCCCGTTCTTCCTAGTTCCAACCAGCCAAGGGGCATGCGCGCGGCCTGTTTCGCGCCTCCAAGCAGGAAGCGAAAGAGTGCCCGCATCACCGGCGGAACATGCTACAATAGGTATAGGGACACACCGCTGACGCAGCGAACGGGCAGTCCAGCCTGTGCCGCCACCCCCTATGCGCCAGTGCCCGGCCAGGCTCGTCTGCCCCACCGCCGAGCGATGTCCAACCAGCACGTGCCACACGCGGAGTGTGCGCCCAGCCAGGATCGCGCTAGAGTCGAGTCGTGAGCGGCCCGGTTGAGCGGCTTAGAGCGTGCTGAGGAATCCGCCGCAAAGCGTGTTCTTGCGCAGATTTGACGAAGCTTATTGGTAGAGCGGGGGGAGACTCATTTAAAATAGGGTGAGGACGCAGCGCGCAGCGGCACCATTGCCTGACAGTCCGTGTCCAGACTTGCCACATCCGCTCTTGTTGCCGCGCTGCACCGCACCGTCTCGGGGACGGGGCTAGGAGAGACAATGACAATGTCGAACAAGATGGAGCGTTTCACGCAGCGCGCTCGGCGTGTCCTGAGCCTGGCTCAGGAAGAAGCCGAGCGAATGCAGCACAGCCACATCGGCACCGAACATCTGCTCTTGGGCTTGATGCGCGAAGAAGGTGGCGTGGCCGGCAAAGTCCTGCGTGAGATGGGGCTACAGCCCGACCAGGTGGAGCAGATTATCGAGCGCCTGACCCTCGCTAACCGGCGGCCCGGCATCACGCGCATGGACCTGGCACCGGCGACCAAGAAGGTGCTGGAGCTGGCCGTTGACGAGGCCCGGCGCATGGGCCATCACTACATCGGCACCGAGCACCTGCTGCTGGGGCTGGCGCGTACCAGCGATGGCGTGGCCGTAGACGTGCTGCGCGAGCTTAAGATCAGCCCCGACGAGATTCGCCGCAACACCCGCCGCGTGCTACAAGAGAATCCGCTGCAGGCGGCGCGCCGTGCGGCAGACCCCGCGCCCGATCGCACGCCGCGCTCCGGTGCCAAGACGCCGATGGTGGATCAGCTTGCCACCGATCTGACCGCCCTGGCCGAACAGAGCAAGCTCGACCCGGTGATTGGCCGGCAGCGCGAGATCGAGCGCGTCATCCAAATCCTCAGCCGCCGCCAGAAGAACAACCCGGCCTTGATCGGCGAGCCGGGCGTAGGCAAGACGGCCATCGTCGAGGGGCTGGCTCAGCGCATCGTAGACCGCGACGCTCCCGCCCCGCTGCTGGGCAAGCGCGTGTTGCAGCTTGATGTCGGCTCGCTGGTGGCCGGGACGATGTATCGCGGCCAGTTTGAGGAGCGCCTCAAGCGCGTCATCGAAGAACTGAAGCAGTCCGACAGCATCCTGTTCATTGACGAGGTGCACATGCTCGTCGGGGCCGGGTCAGCGGGCAGCAGCGTGGACGCCGCCAACATCCTCAAGCCGGCGCTGGCGCGCGGCGAGCTACAGTGCATCGGTGCGACCACGCTCGACGAGTACCGCCGCCACATCGAGAGCGACGCTGCCCTGGAGCGCCGCTTCCAGAAGGTGATGGTCGAGGAGCCGACCATCGAGGAGACCATTGAGATTCTGCACGGCATCCGCAAGCCGTATGAGGAGCATCACAACCTCGACATCACCGACGAGGCGATCTTCGCCGCCGCCAATCTGTCGGCGCGCTACGTGCCCGACCGCTTCCTGCCCGACAAGGCCATTGACCTGATTGACGAAGGCTCCAGCCGTGTCCGCATGTACAAGTCGCCCGAATCGTCGCGCGTCAAGCGCCTGGAAAACGACCTGCGCGTCGCCCACGAAGACCTGGAGATCATGGAAGAGGAGCTTACCGACGAGGAGCAGATCAGCATCCAGGAGCGCATCGCGGAGATGGAAGCCGAGATGGAGGACTACCGCGCTCACTGGGACCCCGAGACGCAGCGCGCCCGCCTGACGGCGGACGACGTGGCCGAAGTGGTCGGCATGTGGACGGGCATCCCCGTCACCACCATCGCCCAGGAAGAGTCCGAGCGCCTGCTGCGCATGGAAGAAGAGCTACACAAACGCATCGTCGGGCAGCATGAGGCGATTGAGGCGATCAGCAAGGCTGTGCGCCGCGCCCGCGCCGGGCTGAAAGACCCGCGCCGTCCCATCGGCTCGTTCGTCTTCCTGGGGCCGACCGGCGTGGGCAAGACCGAGCTAACCAAGGCCCTGGCCGAGTTCCTGTTCGGCAGCGAAGACGCCCTCATCCAGCTTGACATGAGCGAGTTCATGGAGCGCCACAACGTCGCCCGCCTGACGGGTGCGCCGCCCGGCTACGTGGGCTATGAGGATGCCGGGCAGCTTACCGAGGCCCTGCGTCGCCGCCCGTACAGCATCGTCGTCTTCGACGAGGTCGAGAAGGCGCACCCTGAAACGTTCAACATGCTGCTCCAGATCATGGAGGAGGGGCATCTTTCGGACGCGCGCGGACGCCAGGTGGACTTCCGCAACGCCATCATCATCATGACCAGCAACATCGGCGCCGACCTGATCAAGCGCGGCACAACGCTCGGCTTTGACCTGCCCGGCGATGAGCAGACCATGCCGGAGCAGGACTACAACGAAATGCGCAAGACGCTCATGGACAGCCTGCGCCGCGCCTTCCGCCCGGAGTTCCTCAACCGCGTGGACGCGACCATCGTCTTCCGCGTGCTGAGCAAGGAAGAGATCGCTGAGATCGTAGACCTGGAGATCAAGAAGGTCAACGAGCGACTGGCCGAGCGCGCCATGTCGGTCACGCTGAGCAAGGCCGCTCGCGCGCACCTGGCCGAGCAGAGCTTCGACCCCGACTACGGGGCGCGCCCGCTGCGCCGCCTGATCACCAGCCTGGTCGAGGATCGCCTGTCGGATGCCATCCTGGCCGGCGGTGTCAAGCTGGGCAGCACGGTGCTCGTGGATTACGACGCCGAGAAGGACGAGCTAACCTTCGCCGAAGCTCAGCATGAAGCCCCAGTGGGCGAGCCAGCCTGATCGCGGCCTGCCCCCACAGCACAAACAGCGAGCGGCCTCTGCTACCAGGGGCCGCTTTTGCTGCCTGGCAGCCTGGCAGGGCGGAAAGCATGTCCCTCAAACAGCTATGCTATAATGCATGAAAGCCTATAGTATAGGCGATCGGTAGTGCTGGGGAGCCACAGACCGACAGGGGGGTGTCATGTCTCATCTTATCCTGATCGTTGACGATGACGCCGAGCTGCGCACGCTTTACCGGATGATCCTGGAGCGCGAAGGCTACACCGTAGACGAGGCCGCCAACGGAGCCGAAGCGCTCAAATACCTCGGCAGTCATGTCCCCGACCTGATCATCATGGATATGCTCATGCCCATGCTCGGCGGCGAGTCGGTCATTCGGCGCATCCAGCAGATTCCGGCCCTGCGCGAGGTGCACATCATTGTGCTCACCGCCTACCCGCGCTTCCACGACACGGTGCGCTATCTCCGTGCCGACCAATTCCTGGTCAAGCCGGTCACGCCCAGGCAGATTGTCGCCACTGTGCGCGACGCGCTCGGCGAGGTGCAGCGCACGGAGGAGTGAGGGCGATCCGCCGCGCCCGTTGGCCCCATACGGACGGCGCGCTACAATCTCCCCACACTGACACACCAGGAGACTCGCCATGCCATCCGCCAATCCGTCCTGTGGCCCGCGCGCCCGGCGGGGCCGCAGGCCCCGGCTGTGGGCCGCGCTCGCCTGCCTGATCGTTGTGGTGTGCGTGCCAGCGACGGTCGCCGGGGCGCAAAGCCGCACGCCCACCCCAGCGGGAGCGGTGACGGCGGTGGTCGCCGTCGAGCGGGCGTTCGTCTTTCCGGCTCCAGACCGCACTGCCACCCCGCTGACCTACGTCTACCAGCGCGAGGCGCTGCCCGTGCTCGGCCAGACGGCGAGCGGCGTCTACCTGCTGGTGGCGGTGGAAGACCTGCAAGGGTGGGTGCTCGCCGCGCAGATGGACGTGAGCGGCGACCTGGTGGCGGTGCCGGTCATAGAGGTAACGCCCACCACGCCGACGCTGACCATCACGCCGTTCCGCGCCTCACCTACAGGGGCGGCGGTCACGCGCGCGCCCCTGCCCACACGCACGCCTGCTCCCACTGCCAACATGCCCGTCACGCCCGTGCCCGGCGGCACCGTCCCCCCTTCCGCCGACCTGCCTGCTGTCTTGCCAGGGACGCCGCCGCCGCTGCGCATTACGCTGCCGGAGGGCTGGAACGCGCTGCACCTGGAAGTGCCCTTCAGCACCTTCGACGGCCAGACGCGCAGCATCCCCCTGTCCATCTACGTCGGGCCGCTGCCCGGCGGCGCGCAAGGCTACATCTACCTGTACTGGGGCTTCCCCAACGTGGTAGACTTCGACGGCGAGCTCAACCTGTGGGCGGACGGCGTCCAGATTCTGCGTGGCTCGCTCGTCGGCTCGTCGTGTAACCTGGGCCTCGACGAGCAGAGGACTTTCAGCGTAGGCGGGCACGAGGGAGTCGGTACCTATTACGCCGCCGTTGGCTGCGCCGACGAGACGGACACGACCGGCTGGTTCGCCGCGCTGCGCGTGGACGAGGGCAGCTACGCCTTCTTCACCGCCGTTGAGCCGTTCGACGCGCTGGCCGAGCAGCGTGGGGCATTGCAGGCGATTCTCGATACGGTCGAGTTCCTGCCGCCGGACGCGGAGCCGTAGCCGGGCTGTTGGGTGGGCGCGCCCAAGTCGCCCTTGACCCCACCGCCAGTCTTGCGGTATGGTGTTGCCCGTCAGCACAGCCAGCGCATGAGCAGGGGCGAGCGTGGCCGCCAAACCCGATCGCATCATCGTCATTGATGTCGAAGCCACCTGCTGGGAGGGCGAGCCGCCCCCCGGCCAGGAAGCCGAGATCATCGAGATCGGCGTGTGCGTGCTGGACGTGCTCACCGGTGAGCGCCTGGCCCGCGAAAGCATCCTCGTCCGGCCCGAACGCTCGCAGGTCAGCGCGTTCTGCACGCAACTGACCACGCTGACGCCGGAGCGAGTCGCGCGTGGAGTGACGTTCGAGCGCGCCTGCCGCATCCTGCGCCGCAAGTACGGGGCCGGTGACCGCGCCTGGGCCAGCTATGGCGACGAAGACCGTCGCCTGTTCGAGAAGCAGTGCGCCGCGCGGGGCGCGCCTTACCCGTTCGGGCCGACGCACCTGAACGTCAAGGCGCTGATTGCCCTGCTGCACGGGCTGCCCCGCGAGATCGGGCTACCGGGCGCGCTGGCCCTGCTCAACCTGCCGGCGGAGGGCACGCCGCACCGGGGCGTGGACGACGCCTGCAACACGGCGCGGCTGTTGGCCGCGCTGATCCTGCACCATCGCGGCGTGCTGATCCCTTCGTGACCAGCCCGACCAGACGAACCGAGGACGATTCTTGATAGCCCGATCCATTTCCCTGCTCACCCTCCTGATTGTGCTGGCCGGCCTGCTGCTGGCCGCCCCGTTACCTGCTGCGGCGGAGCCGGAGGCGACTGGCCCGGTCAGCATCGCCTACGACTTCCGATGGATTCGCCAGGGGAGCGTGGGCATTGTGCGCGTGACGGGCACGGACATCGCCGATGTGCGCGCCGTGTTCCAGGAGCGCGTTCACCCCTTCTACAGCGAAAAGGGCGGCTTCACCGGCCTGATCGCCGCCGACATGGAGCAGGATGTCGGCCAGTACCCGCTGCAAGTGTGGGTGCGCTACCTGGATGGCACGTCCGAGCGCATTGACAAGACCATCGAGGTCAATTACGGCGAGTTTGGCCGCTCCGATGTCGTCCTGCCGGCCTCGCTCATGCCGCTGCTGGAGCGGTCGGTCGAGGACGAGGAGATGGCCCGCCTGTCCAACATCTTCAACCGCTTCACGCCGGAGCGGTACTGGGCCGGAGAAGGCTTCGCCCTGGCGACCACCATCCCGCAGATCGGCGCCTTCGGCACGTGGCGGCTGTACAATGGGACGACCTGGCGGCGGCATACCGGCCTGGACTACCGGATGCCGGTCGGCACGCCGGTCACGACGGCAGCCAGCGGGCGGGTTATGCTCGCCAGCACGCTGCCCATTCGCGGCGGCTACGTGCTGGTGGATCACGGCTGGGGCATCTACAGCGGCTATGCCCACCTGTCAGAATTACTGGTCGTGCCCGGCCAGTGGGTGCGCAAGGGCGACGTGATCGGCCTCAGCGGAATCAACGGGCGGTCGGCGGGCGCGCACCTGCACTGGGAGATGGCTGTCGCCGGGGCGTGGGTCAACCCAGAGCAGTTTGTCGGGCTGGGCCTGGAGGCGGGCCAATGACGCCGGATATTCAGCCCTGGCAGACGCTTGCCGCGCGCGAGCTACTTGATTGCCGTCCCTGGCTGCGCGTCAGCGCGGAGCGCGTCCGGCTGCCCAACGGTCACGAGATTGACGCCTTCTACCACATTGACATGCCGGAGTGGGCGCAAATCTTCGCCGTGACCGCCGACGGGCGCGTGCCGCTGATCGAGCACTGGAAGCAGGGGGCGCGCACCCTCTCGCTGGAGCTGCCCGCCGGTTACCTGGACGACGGCGAGACCGCCGAAGCCGCCGCCCGCCGCGAGCTACGCGAAGAGACGGGCGTCGAGGCGGCGGACTGGCGCTACCTGGGTCGCTATTTCACAGACGGCAACCGGGGCTGTGGCGCGTCGCACATCTTTCTGGCGCGGGGGGCGCGCGTGGTAGGCGCGCCGCAGCGCGAAGACTCCGAGATCATGGTGCAGCACTGGCTGACGCTGGCCGAAGTGCGCGCGGCCTGGCTGGGCGGGCGCATCGGCAACATCGCCACGATAGCCGCCGTCGGGCTGGCACTGGCGGCATTGGAGGGGGACGATGCTCCAGATTAGACCGGCGCGCCTGGCCGACCTACCGGCCATGGCCGCCGTGCTGCAAGAGACTTTCAGCGACAAGATGTGTGCCATCTTCGGCAACGACCGCGAGAAGGTTGTCGGCCTGCTGGAATCGATCTACACGGGGCCGGTCAGGCGTGGCTATGACGGTGTGCTGGTCGCCGACCGGGGCGGGCGCATCGCGGGCACGCTGGTGGTTGAGCCGCTATGCCACACGCCCGAAGAAAACCGGGCCTTTGAGAGCCTGGCCGTGCGCGAGCTAGGGCTGCTGCGGATGCTGCGCGCCGCGTTCATGCTCTGGCTGCTCAGCCACAAGCCAGCGCCGGACGAAGCGTACATCAGCGACGTGGGCGTGGCCACCGACTGCCAGGGCGAGGGCATCGGCGGGCAGCTTTTGGCCTCCGCCGAGCGTTGGGCGCACGAGCACGGTCGCACCCGCCTGACGCTGTGGGTGGCGGCGAACAACACCCGCGCCATTCACGTCTACGAGAAGGCGGGGCTGACCATTACGCGCACGCGCTCAAGCTGGCTGACCCGGCTGACCTATGGCATCCGCCGCTGGCATTTCATGGAGAAGCCGCTGACCAGCCACCAACTACCGAGCGGGTAGAGAAGAACAAGGTTATTGGTTGCTGGTTTTTGGTGGTTGGTAGAGCACCTATGAGGCGTCGTTGTCTTGACCAATAACCGCTCACCTATAACCGAGGAAGCAGGTAGGAGTGTCATTGTTCTTCTCTGCGCTCTGCGCCTCGGCGGTTCAACGATCTTGCTCCAGACTGCCCTTGTGCCCTGCCCAGGCGCAACGCCCGGTGTGCAGATGCGTTATTATTGGTGGGGAGTGGAGGATCGCCCAGGGGACCGTCTGGTTATGCGTGTCGCGCTGTTCACCGAGACATTTCTGCCGAAAATTGACGGGATTGTGACCGTCCTGCTGCTGCTGCTCGATCACCTGATCCAGCGCGAGGTCGAGTTCATGATCGTCGCGCCCAAGCTGACCGACCAGGCAGACCACTATCGCGGCAAGAAGGTCGTCGGCGTGCCGGGCGTGCGCTTCCCGCTCTACCCGGAGCTAAAGATCGGCCCGCCCACGCTGGGCACCTACCGCGAAGTCAAGGACTTCAAGCCGGACATCGCCCACTTCATTCACCCCACGCTGGTCGGCACGGGCGGCATGGTCATGGCCAAGCGCCTGGGCATCCCCACGCTGGCTTCCTTCCACCTCGACCTGGCGACCATCGTCCACTACCTGGGGATCGGCTTCCTGGAACCAGCCATCTGGTGGTACACGCGCCAGAACTTCAACGCCGCCGATTACGCGCTGGCTCCCTCGCGGCTGGTGCAGCAGAACATGCTGGCGCACGGCGTGCGCAACGTCGGGCTATGGCGCAGGGGCGTGGACGCCGAGCAGTTCCACCCGCGCCACTACTCCGCTGCCATGCGCGCCCGCCTGAGCGCCGGGCACCCCGACGAGACCATCTTGCTTTATGTGGGGCGGCTCTCCAACGAGAAGCAGATCGACTCGATCAAGGCGGTGCTGGAGCGCGTGCCTGGCACACGGCTGGCCCTCGTCGGCGACGGCCCGGCGCGTGCCAGCCTGCAAGCGCAGTTCGCCGGGGTGCCAGCCGTGTTCATGGGCTATTTGCAGGGCGAAGAGCTATGGTCGGCCTTTGCCAGCGCCGATATTTTCGTCTTTCCCTCGGCGATGGAGTCCTTCGGGCTGGTGCTGATCGAGGCGATGGCGTCGGGGCTGCCGGTGGTCACGTCGCGGGTGGGCGGCGTGGACGACATGGTGCGCTCCGGCGTCAACGGCTATGTGTTCAACGTGGGCGACGTGCGCGGCATGATTGACGGCGTGCGCGCCGTGCTCTCCGAGAAGCGCAAGCGCCAGATCATGGGCCGCAACGCGCGCCTCTTCGCCGAGACGCAATCCTGGCCTGCCATGATGGACGAGCTAATTGCCTGCTACAGCGACCTGATCAGCGGGCGCACGCCGTCCATGTAGCCAGACTCCCCTCTGCCTGCTCCCAAACGTCAGCGTGCCGGGCGCGGACGGTCAGCCAGCGCGCGGCCAGAGCGCGTATAATCAGGCTGGCAAGTACGTCGAGACTCACACAGGAGAGAAACCTCATGTCTCCGCAAATGGGTACGATCCTGCTTGTTGTCGCAGCGTTGGCCGTGCTGGTGCTTCTGTCAGCGATCCGCATGACGCAGGAATACGAGCGAGGCGTCGTGTTCCGCTTCGGGCGGCTGCTCAAGCGCACGAAGGGGCCGGGCCTGTTCCTGGTTTACCCCTTCGGCATTGACCGCGTGGTGAAGATTGACCTGCGCGTGGTGACACTGGACATCCCGCGCCAGGACTGCATCACGCGCGACAACGTGACGGTGGGCGTCAATGCGGTGGCCTACTTCCAGGTGGTAGACCCGCGCCGGGCGGTCGTAGCCGTTAGCAACTACGCCAACGCCACCTTCCAGATCGCCCAGACCAGCCTGCGCAGCGTGATCGGTCAGGTGGAGCTAGACGAGCTGCTCAGCCAGCGCGAGCGCGTCAACCAGACGTTGCAGCACATCATTGACGCCGAGACCGAGCCCTGGGGCGTCAAGGTGAGCATCGTCGAGATCAAGGATGTCGAGCTTCCGCCGCAGATGCAGCGCGCGATGGCCCGCCAGGCCGAGGCCGAGCGCGAGAAGCGGGCCAAGATCATCCACGCTGAGGGCGAGATGCTGGCCGCGCAGCAGCTTCAGCAGGCGGCGACGACGATTGCCGCTGAGCCGTCGGCGCTGCAACTGCGCTACCTGCAAACGCTGACCGAGATCGCCGTCGAGAAGAACTCGACGATCATCTTCCCCGTGCCGATTGACTTTCTGGCGACGCTCACCGATCTGCTCAAGCGCAGCCGCGACAAGTCATAATCGTCCCTCGGAGAAGTGGCGCTTCGTTCCTGGGACAGAGCATCACCGCAGAGCGCAGAGGAAGAATGGCGAAGAACCCTCCATGTTCTTCTCTGTGTCCTCTGCGTTTTTGCGTCTCAGGGAATTTCGCCCCCAACCCGGCGTGAGCTTCCTGCCCGGATACGCCCTTGCCAGGTGCGCTGCTTTTCACTAGAGTCAGGGCACAGACGCGCATACCAGGAGCCATCATGCAATCTGCTACCGTGATCGCCATCGTCGGCGCGGGCGAGCTGGGCGTGGAGATCGCCCAGGCCGTCGCGCTGGGCGGCTGGCCCGTCGTGCTGCACGATACCGACGAGCCGGCGCTGCGCCGTGCCGTCGGGCGCATCAGCCGCCGCCTGGACAAAGCCGTCCGCCTGGGCCGCATCAGCGCGCAGGGGGCGCGCCGGGCGCGGCGCGTCTTCACGCTGAGCACCGACCTGGCCGCGTGCGCGCCCGCCGGACTGGTCATCGAGGCCATCCAGGATCGCATGGGCCTGAAGGGGGCGCTCTTTCAGGCGCTCGATGCGCTGGTCAGCCAGGACGCGATCCTGGCGACGAGCACCAACACGCTGTCCGTCACGCGGCTGGCGGCCCCTACGCGCTACCCTCAGCGCGTGATCGGGCTGCACTTCCCGCGGCCCGCTCACGTCATGCGCCTGGTGGAAGTCGTGCGCACGCCGACCACGCGCCAGGACATCCTCGACCGGGCCATGCTGCTGGCGCGTGGATTTGCCAAGACGCCGGTGCTGGTGGACGATACGCCCGGCCTGATCGTCAACCGCGTCGCCCAGGCGTACTTCAGCGAGGCGCTGCACCTGCTGGACGGCGGCGGCCTGGACGAGGCGACCGTAGACCACCTATTGGAGGCGGCGGGCTTCCCGATGGGGCCGTTCCGCCTGATGGACTTCCTGGGCATTGATCGCGTGCTGGAGATGACCGAGTCGCTGTACGAGGCGACCTTCCACGCGCCGCGCTACCGCCCGCAGCCGCGCCTGCAACGCCTGGTGGAGGCCGGGCGCACCGGTCGCGGTAACCCGTTGGGCGGCTTCTTCTCCACTCCGCCGAAGGACGGCTCGTAGACCATGCGCGTGCTGATCGTGGGCGAAGTGCCTTTCGTGGATACGCTGGCTGGGCTGTGCCTGGCCAAGAACCACAAGGTTGACCTGTTCGTGGCCGACGACCTGGAGGACCAGGGCACGCTTGACAAGATGGTGCGCGCTGCCAGCCGTTGCCAGGTCGCCATTGAGTCGCTCAACGACTCGCGCGAAGGCAAGCAATGGCTGGTTGAGGGCATCGAGGCGAACATCCCCGCCGGGGCGATCCTGCTGGTCAGCGCGCTGGCGGCCAGCGCCACCGAAGTCGCCAGTTGGACGGAGCACCCGGCGCGCGTGGCCGGCTACGGCCTGCTGCCGCCCATCGCCATCACCGGGCTGGTGGAGTTCGCGCCCGCGCTGCAAACCGACTTCGACACGGCGGCGCGCGCGCGCCGCTTCTGGGAAGAGCTGGGCTTCACCGTCGTGCGCGTGCCCGATGGCGCGGGCCTGGTGCGCCCGCGCATGGTCTGCGCCCTGATCAACGAGACGGTGCAGACCATGACCGCCCACAACCTGAGCGTGGAAGTGCTGGACAGCGCCGTGCAGCTTGGCCTGAATCACCCGCGCGGCCCGCTTTCGTGGGCCGATGAGATCGGGCTGGATGTGGTGGTCGGCACGCTGGAAGGGCTGTGGCGCGCCTGGGGCGACGAGCGTTACCACCCCGCGCCGTTGCTGCGCCAGAAGGTCTACGCCGGGCACCTGGGCCGCAAGACCGGGCGCGGCTTCTACGACTACGACGCGCCCGCCCCGCGTTCCTCCGCGCCGTGAGCGGCACCCGTGTACGCCTCTCCCCCTAAATCCCTCTCTCCAGCCGAGCTAGAGAGGGGGACTTTGACCGCCGATTGAGGTGTTTTCCCCCTCCCTAGCTTTGCCGGGGAAGGGGCCAGGGGGAGGGGCATTGCACTGAAAGAGACTTCCGAAGTTTTCAAAACTTCGGAAGTCTGGCTGTGGGCCATTCGCTCACCCCGCGCCCCGCAGGATGGCCGTGATCGCCGCCGCCGATGGCTCCGCCTGGTGCAGCCGGTTCGGGTACGCGGCCCGGATGCCCGCCAGCGCGTCGCGGTGGTAGCCGATCGTCGCGTCGGGGTCTTTGAGGACGTGCCCGGTCAGGATGCCGACAACCGTCTCCTGGGGGCGGATAACGCCCGCCTCAACCAGGGCGCGCGTCCCGGCCAGCGAGCAGGCCGACGCCGGCTCGCAGCCGATGCCCTGCCGGTCAATCAGCGCCTTGGCGTCCATGATCGCCTGGTCGCTCACCTGGGCGACGACGCCATCCGTCCAGCGCAGGGCGCGCACGGCCTTCGGGTAATTGACCGGATTGCCGATCTTGATCGCGGTGGCGATGGTCTCCGCGCGCATTGCCTCATAACGGGCGAAGCCGCTCTGGTAGGCGCGGTAGAGCGGGTTGGCCCCTTCCGCCTGGATGATCGCCAGGCGCGGCAGGCGATCAATCAGGCCAAGCTGGAGTAGCTCGTGCAGCGCCTTGCCAAAAGCCGAGCTATTGCCCAGGTTGCCGCCGGGACATACCACCCAGTCGGGCACCTGCCAGCGAAGCTGCTGGATCGTCTCGAAGATGATGGACTTCTGCCCCTCCAGCCGGAAGGGATTGACCGAGTTGAGCACGTAGATGCCCAGCGCATCCGCAACCTCGCGCACCAGGGCCATGTTGCGGTCGAAGTCGGCGCTGATCTGCACGCACGTCGCGCCATAGGCGATGGCCTGCGATAGCTTGCCCAGCGCGATCTGCCGATCCTGGAAGAAGACGATGCCCTCCATCCCGGCGTAGGCGGCGTAAGCGGCCATAGATGCTGACGTGTTGCCGGTAGAGGCGCAGGCCACGCGGCTCATACCCAGGGCGCGCGCCTGGGTCACGCCGCTGGTCATGCCCCGGTCTTTGAACGAGCCGGTCGGGTTCTCGCCCTCGTGCTTGAGGTAGAGCGCGCCCACGCCCGCCCATGCCGCTAGCTTGGGCGCGGGGTAGAGGTTGGTGTTGCCCTCGCAGCGCGTGACGATCTGCGCGTCGGCCAGGCCAGGGGCGATCAGTTCCTTGAAGCGCCACACGCCGCTGCTGTGCGGCGCGTCGAGCGCCCCCAGTCGGCGGTCGAATAGCTCGCGCGAAACCGTCGCCCGCAGCACGTCCAGGTCGTGCTGCACATCGAGCAGGCCGCCGCACGTCTCGCAGGTGTACAGCACGGCGTTTATGGGGTATTCTCGTCCGCAATCCATACACTTGAGCAAGCTGAGCATTGTATCCGACCTCGTGGTGTGCCTGCGGGCCGCCAACCGCCACAAGGATAGCACCGATCATGGGGATTGCCAGAGCAGAAGCCTTCGCGCCCGCCAGCATGGGCAACTACGGGGTGGCGTTTGATGTCATCGGCGTGGCCTTTGCCGAGCCGGGGGATGTGGTCAGCGCGGAATGGCGCGACCGGCCCGGCGCGGTGCTCGCTTCGATTGAGGGGGACGGGGGGCGGCTTCCGCTCGACCCGGCCCTGAACACGGCGACGGTCGCTGCCAACAGCCTGCTCAAGCGTCTCGGCCTGACGCGGGGCGTCAGCCTGGCGCTGCAGAAGGGCCTGCCGCTGGGCAGCGGCCTGGGCAGCAGCGCGGCCAGCGCAGTCGCGGCGGTAGTCGCCATCAATGCGCTGGCCGGTGAGCCGCTGACGCGCGACGAGCTGCTGCCCGCCTGCCTGGACGGTGAGGCGCTGATCAGCGGCTACCATCCCGACAACGTCGGGCCGAGCCTGCTGGGCGGCATCACCCTGATCACCGGCGCGCACCTGACCGAGATTCGCCGCATGCCCGTGCCGGACGATCTGCGCTTCGCCCTGGTCACGCCAGACCTCTCTGTGTCTACGGCGGCGGCGCGCGCCCTGCTGCCCAAGGCTGTGCCGCTGCGCGCTCTGGTCGCGCAGGCGGGGGCGGTTGCCCGGCTGGTGGACGCCCTGCATCGCGGCGATCTCGAAGCGATGGCCGGGGCGATGGAGCGCGACGGGATCATCGAGCCAGCGCGCGCGCATTTGATCCCGCTGCTGGCCGAGGCGCGCGCCGCCGCCAAGCGAGCCGGTGCGCTCAGCCTGGTCATCAGCGGGGCCGGGCCGACGCTGGCCGCCGTCTGCGCCGGGGACGAGACGGCGGGGCGCGTCGCGGCGGCGCTGGGTGCGCTCTACGACGAGGCGGGCATCGGCCACACCGCCCGCGCGACCAGCGTCTCTGCGGACGGCGCGCGTGTGCTGGCGACGGAGTAGCGTTCGCCGTCAGTAGCTTGTGGGGGGAGAGTTCAGGTCCGGGTGATAAGGGGGCGGCTCAGTCTTCGGCCAGCAGCTCGGCGACGATCTGACGAAACTCGCGCGGGGAGATCGGCTTGCTTGTCCAGCGGCTAATGCGCGGGTCCATCGTGGCAGGGGCGACACGCGGCCCGGTTGCCGTCAAGACCATCACCCGCATGGCGTCCAGCCGGGGCACTTCTTTGACATGGCTCAGCACTTCATAGCCACTCATGCCCGGCATCGCCAAATCCAGGATGAGCAGATCGGGCGTCTGCTCGTCGAGCAGGGCGAGCGCCTGCTGGCCGCCTTGCGCAAGCTGCACGCGGCACCCTAACGGGGCCACCATCGCCGCGAATAGCTCCAGCAGACCTGGCTCATCGTCAACGATCAGCACCAATGGCTTGGCCAACGCAATCTACCTTTCCCCCGGCTCGCCGGACGGCGCGCATAGTTCGCGCAGAACGGCGCGCACGGGGCTGCCGCATACGCCCGCTAGCTTGAGCGGCAGCGCAATCAGCTCGTACACCCCATCTGGCATCCCCACCAGGCGCAGCGACTCCAGGTGCACCATGCCCTGTTCCCACAGCCGGTGATGGCAGGGTAGCTCTGTGCTATCAAAGGCGTCCGCTGACGGGCTATCCAGCCCCAGCAGGACGGCTCCGTGCGCAGCCAGCCAGTCCACCAGGGCAATGGTCGGGTGCGGGAAGTTCTCCGGCCAGACATCGTCGGGCAGGTCGCTGACCCAGGTGCGGATCAGCAGGCGGCGCATCCCGCTTAGATCGTGCCCGGCCAGGTCGTCGGGGACGAGGCCGCCCGCACGCCGGGCCACCGTCACCAGGCGGGCCGGGCCGAGGTATGGGTCGAGCGGCAGATCGGCGGGGTGCGGCCCGCCGTCCGCGACATGGTAGGGCGCGTCGGCATGACTGCCCGTGTGCGCGCTGAGCGTGAGCGTGGTCAGGTTGACCGGCTCGCCATCGCGCAGGCGCAGGACGTGCTCAGCGACGAAGGGCGCGTCGCCGGGCCACACGGCCAGCGTTGGCGACACCGTCCGACTGATGTCATACAGGCGCGGGGTGCCCATCGCAGAGTGCTTCTCGTTTCTGGCCAGACGCAGCACCTCACCAACGCGCGCCCACGCGCAGACAACAGGCGCTCACTATAGCGTGGGAGCATGGATTGCGCGAGTTCTCATAAGCTTCGGGGGCCACGAACAAGCCGTC
>JAXGOK010000008.1:0-152934 GCA_040767545.1 Aggregatilineaceae bacterium
ATCGTCGCCTCCAGGCAGCGCGAGAGACAGCGCGCGCTAGAAGAACGCCTCGTGCGGGGCGTAGGGGTTGGCCGTTTCCAGCGGAATCAAGTGATAGTCGCCGCGCAGCACGCGCCGGGCCAGCCACAGGCAAAAGGCATCTACCGGCTCGTCCAGCGCTTCCAGGTCGGTCAGCGAGAAGTACGCCGCGCGATCGGTCTCCGCGCCGTCGGGAGCAGGCTCACCGGCGACGTGCTGGCACAGGAACAGCAGATACACGCGCGGCTCGCCAGTCCGGCTGGCGTGATTCTGTACGCCCAACAGCCCGCCAACGCTTGCGCGCACGCCGCCCTCTTCGAGCGTCTCGCGCAGCGCCGCCAGGTGCGGCGGGTCGGGCGCGCCGTCCGGCAGCGCCCCCTGCACGAACCCCCAGGGCAGCGTCCACACGCCGGTCAGCCCCTCGCCATAGGTTTGCCGGACGAAGAGCACGGCATTGCCACGCCGCACGACCGCGCCCACGCACAGCGTCATGCGCGGCAGGAGATCGGGAGAGCCTGCTCGTGTCTCGCTCATGGGTCTTCCTCCTGGCGCTCCTGCGATCATTATACGCGATCGAGAAATTTAAGACCCGGCTTGGAACGACGGTGTTATAATGGCCGCAGGTCTCGCTTATTTGTTCGACTGCCACGCGAGGAATGGGGAAGACACACCATGCCGGACGCGCCCAACTTCGTCCATCTGCACGTCCATACCGAGTTCAGCCTGCTCGACGGCCTGAGCCAGATCAACCGCCTGGTCGAGCGGGCCAAAGAACTGGACATGCCCGCGCTAGCCATCACCGATCACGGGACGATGTTCGGCGTCATTGACTTCTACCGGGCGTGCCAGGCCGGGGGCGTCAAGCCGATCATCGGCATGGAAGCGTACCTCACGCCCTGGGGCCGCACCCGCTTCGACCGCGACAGCGAGCTAGACAGCAAGCCCTATCACCTGCTGCTGCTGGCGCGCGACCAGACCGGGTACAAGAACCTGCTGCGGCTGGCCTCGGCAGCGCAGCTTGAAGGCTACTACTACCGCCCGCGCATTGACCACGAGCTGCTGGCCGAGCACGCCGCCGGGCTGATCGCCACCTCCGGCTGCCTGGCCGCCGAGATTCCGCGCCTGGTCGAGCAGGGGCGCGAGGCCGAGGCCCTGGAGCGCATAGGCTGGTACCAGGATGTCTTCGGACGCGACAACTTCTTCCTGGAGCTACAGCACCACCACATTGAGCAGCTGCACGTCTTCAACCACTGGCTGCTGGAGAAACAGGGCTATTGCCAAGCGCCGCTCGTTGCCACCAACGACGTGCACTACGTGCTCGAAGACGATTACGACGCCCACGACACCCTGCTCTGCATCCAGACCGGCAACGTCAAGGCCGAGCAGAACCGGCTCCGCTTCGAAAGCCAGACCTTCCACCTGCGCTCTGCCCAGCAGATGTGGCGGCTGTTCGGCGAGGTGCCAGAGGCGCTGACCAATACGCTGCGCATCACTGAAATGTGCGACCTGTGCCTGGACTCGAACGGCTATCACCTGCCCGTCTTCCCGGTGCCGGCGGGGCACAGCGCCGAGACCTACCTGCGCTACCTGTGCGAGCGCGGCCTGGGCTGGCGCTTCGGCGGACGCGCCAACGATCCTGTGATACGTGCGCGGCTGGACTACGAGCTGCGCATGATCCACGAGATGGGCTTCGACACCTACTTCCTGATCGTGTGGGACCTGTGCGAGTTCGCCCGCCACGCCGACATCTGGTGGAATGTGCGCGGCTCCGGCGCGGGCAGTCTGGCCGCTTACTGCCTGGGCATCACCAACATTGACCCGCTGAAGAACGGCCTGCTCTTTGAGCGCTTCCTCAATCCGGGCCGCGTCTCGATGCCCGACATTGACCTGGACTACCCCGAAGACCGCCGTGCCGAGATGATCCAGTACTGCGCACAGAAGTACGGCGAAGACAAGGTCGCCGCCATCATCACCTTCGGGACGCTGGGCAGCAAGGCGGCCATCCGCGATGTGGGCCGCGTGCTCGACCTGCCGTCCACTGAAGTAGATCGCATCGCCCGCCTGATCCCCGGCGCGGGCAAGCCGATCAAGTTCAACGACGCGCTGGGCGACGACCCGGAAAAAGCCCTGCCCGACCTGAAAGCCGCCTATGAGACCGACAAGACGGCGCGCAAGCTGATTGACACAGCCCGCCAGCTTGAAGGCGTGACGCGGCACGCCAGCACGCACGCCGCCGGTGTCATCGTCGCCGACAAGCCGCTGGTTGAGTACATCCCCCTGCACCGCCCGACCAAAGGCTCAGCAGAAGACGCGCCGGTGAAGATGGTCACCCAGTTCCCGATGGAAACCTGCGAGTCGATCGGGCTGCTCAAGGTGGACTTCCTCGGCCTCTCCACGCTGACCATCATGCGCCGGGCGTGTGAATTGATCGAGCAGTATCACGGCATCCACTACGACCTGTCGAGTATTCCCTACCGCCCCGACCCCGACGACCCGGAGATTTCGCGCAAGATCGCTGAGATGTTCGAGATGCTGGGGCGCGGCGAGACCATCGGCGTCTTCCAACTGGAGTCGCAGGGGATGCGGCGCATGTTGACCGACATGCGCCCCCAGAAGTTCGAGCACATCGTCGCCGGCATCGCGCTCTACCGCCCCGGCCCGATGGAGTACATCCCCACCTACAACCGCCGCCTGCATGATGACGAAGCGGTTGAGTACAAGCACGAGAAGCTCAAGCCCATCCTGGAAGAGACCTACGGCATCATCGTCTACCAGGAGCAGATCATGCAGATCGGGGCGGAGCTTTTCGGCTACTCGCTAGGCGAAGCTGACCTGATGCGCCGCGCCGTGTCCAAGAAGAAGAAGGAAGACCTGCTCCAGCACCGCACCACCTTCATTGAGCGCGGTCCGCAGTACGGCGTAGACCCCAGCACGGCCAACACCATCTTCGACGACATCGAGTTCTTCGCGCGGTATGGATTTAACAAGTGCGTCGTAGGCGAAACCGAGATCGTGGATGCGGTGAGCGGGCGGCTGGTGCGCGTGGGCGATCTGGCCGCAGGCACGGTGACCGTCGAGCATACGCTCACCTGCGATCTCGATCACCTGGCGCTCCAGCCCGGCCCGGTCACGCACGTGATGGCGAACGGCGTCAAGCCGGTCTATCGCCTGACGACCCAACTCGGACGCCAGATCATCGCAACCGCCAACCACCCCTTCTACACGTTCGACGGCTGGCGGCTGCTGGGCGAGCTGAGCGCCGGAGATGCCATCGCGGTTCCCCGCCGCATGCCGGTGGAGGGCCGGGAGGAATGGCCGGTGCAGACAATCACCGCCCTGGCCGATTCGCTGGCGCTGGACTGCCCGACGACCGCCCTGCCCGGCGAGGTTTTCGCGCTGATGAACCCATGCATCGAGCAGCTACTCACGCGGCTGTGGGATCACCGCGCAACTGGTGGCCAACTGGCGATAGCTTCGCACCGTCTGGCGCAGCAACTCCAGCATCTGTGGCTGCGGTTGGGCGTCCTCTGTCGCGTGCAGCACACGCAAAGCACGTACACCGTTACATGCCTCAAGCATCCAGCGGAGGAAGCGTGCTTCGATCTTGAGCAGGAGTCGCAGACAGTGCTCTCTATCCCAGATCGAGAGCGAGAGACCGTCGGCGAATCTCCGCTGCACCGATCAGGTAGGGGCACTGCTCTGCTGCGCCCCGTAGGGGCGTATTACAATACGCCCCTACGGATGGCCGAAACAGGAGCGCCTGCTGCCTGCGATCCAACTCTTGCCGCCAGTGACGTGTACTGGGACAAGATCGCTGCCATCGAGTACGCGGGCGAAGCGCAAACCTACGACCTCACCGTGCCAGACACGCACAACTTCGTCGCCAACGACATCCTCGTCCACAACTCGCACGCCGCCGACTACGCCGTGCTCACCTGCCAGACGGCCTTCCTCAAATGCCACTACCCGCACGAGTACATGGCCGCGCTGATGAGCGTGCACCGCGACGACTCCGGCAAGGTCGGCCTCTTCGCCGCCGACTGCAACCGCATGGGCATTGCCGTGCTGCCGCCCACCGTCAACAGCAGCGAGCTTGATTTCAGCATCGAGACGCAGCCGGACGGGGCACGCGCCATTCGCTTTGGGCTGGGGGCGATCAAGAACGTGGGCGTCGGGCCGCTGGAGCACATCCTCAGCGCCCGCGCCGAGGGCGGCCCCTTCCGCGACCTGGACGACTTCTGCCGCCGCGTGGATGCGCGCATCGTCAACAAGCGCGCGCTGGAGTCGCTGATCAAGGTCGGCGCGCTGGATGGGTTCGGCAGGCGGCCCACCTTGCTGGCGGCGCTGGATCGCATCGTCAGCTTCTCCGCCGATCATCACAAAGCCAAAGAAACCGGGCAGATGAGTCTCTTCGGCGAGGAGACAGGCGTCAGCTTCGGCGCGCAGGAGAGCATCCTGGCCAGCCTGCACGACGTGGACGCGATCTCCAAGCGCGAGATGCTCAACTGGGAGCGCGACCTGGTCGGCCTCTACGTGACCGACCACCCGCTCAAGTCGGTCATGGCCCAGCTTCAGAAGGTCATCACCCACACCAGCGCCGAGCTAACCGAAGTGGGCGAAGCGGCCAACGGCCTGGCGGTGACCATCGCCGGGCTGGTCACCAACCTGCGCACCTTCTTCACCAAGCGCGGCGACCCGATGGCCGTGCTGACCATCGAGGACATCACCGGCATGATCAGCGCGGTCATGTTCCCGCGCACCTGGGCGCAGTATCAAGACCTCGCGGATGAGGATGCCGTGCTGGTCGTCAGAGGCAAAGCGGACACCTCGCGCGGCGATATGCAGGTTATCGTGGACTCGGTGACGCAGAACTTCGACGTGATCTCCGCCGTCGAGCATCCGCCCAGCCTCGACGACCTGCGCCTGTCGTGGATCGCCGACGAAGGCCCGGCTGCCCCCGACGAAGAAGCCGACGGCGAAGACAGCGGCCCCTTCGACGAGGAGACCGGCGAGATGGTTGCCGCGCACGAGGACGAGCAGCCCACGCCGGTCACCGAGCCGGTTATCCCGGCATCGGCGGGAGCCAGCGCGCCCGGCACGCCGCCGATTGTGCCCCCCTCACCCGCGCACAGCGCCCCGCCCCCTCCAGAGCCAGTCACTGACCGTGAAGTGCCCGGCTGGTTGGAGGCAGAATGGGCCAGCGGGTGGTCACCGGAGCCATACGACGGCTCCCCCGAAGCAGCCAGCCAGGGGGCGGAAGTCCACCCGCCGGACGAGGAAAAGGCACCGCAGCGCGGCTCCGCCTTCGACGAGATGGGCCGCGTGCGCCCGCCCGCGCCCGTACAGCCGCCGGTCACGCCCGCCGACGCCGACGCCCTGCCGCCCATCCCTACGCGGCGACGTCCGCCCGCCGAGCCGCCGCGCGAGACTGCGCCCGCTCCCAGCCGCCTGCTGACGCTGACCATCGCCCGCACCGGCGATTCCACCGCCGACCGGCGCAAGCTGCGGCGGCTGCACGGCTTCGTCACGCAGTATCCGGGCCAGGATCGTTTTCGCTTCATTCTGCTGGGCGAGGGACGGCGGGCTTGCCTGGAGTTCCCGAACGACCCGATCAGCATCAACGACGACATCCTGAGCTTCGCCACCAACATGCTCGGCACGGAGAACGTCGTCATTGACGAGTGAGCGAGACGCCCCCGAACCCGGTGTCGCTGGCGAAATGCCTTCGCTGGCTTACCTCACCCCCACTCGGCGCTGACGCGCCTCGTTGCCCACAAATGCCCCCCATCCCCTTCCCCCGCGCTGCGCGGAGGGAAGGGGAGCAGGCCCGCCGCTTTTCTCCCTTCCCCCCACGAGGGGGGAAGGGCCGGGGATGGGGGGACAGGCACAGCCAAAGATGTGGGTAATGTATAGCCGCGTCGGAGAGAGGGCCGGCGGAGCGCAGCGAGGCCGGGGGTGAAGTCGTCACCCGTAGATGCGCGCCAGGAGGCGCTCGGCCAGCGCCGGGAAGCGCCGCCCGGCCCACAGCATAGCGCTGTCGCGCCAGCGCAGGGTCATGGTGCGCGGCTTGCGCTCCAATGCGCGGGCAATGCCCCCGGCGACGCGCTCCGGCGTCATGCACGGCCACCTGGGTGCGACGCGCCCCGGCTGGCCGAGCCGCTGCTCGGCGAACTCGGTATCCGTCTGCCCCACCCACAGCACTGAGACGCGAATCCGGTCGGCGCGTAGCTCGGCGCGCAGCGCGTGCCCCAGCGCATCTACGGCAGCTTTGCTGGCGCAGTAAACACTGACGTAAGGCCCCGGCAGCGCCCCCAGCACCGACGAGACAATCACGATATGCCCGCCGCCGCTGGCGCGCATGGCCGGTACCGCCGCCCGCACGCTGTGAATCACGCCGTCAATGTTGGTGCGCAGCACCGTCTCGATGTCCGCCCACTCCGCCTCGACCAGCGCGCCGCGATGCCCGATTCCGGCATTGGCGACCAGCACATCAAGCCGGTTGAACTCGGCCAGCGTTAGCGCGACGGCCTGCTGCATGGCCTCGGAGTCGGTCACATCGGCGACGACGGGCAGGATCATGCCCGGTAGCTCGCGCGTCTCGACTTCCTTGCGCAGCGCGTCCAGGCGGTCGGCGCGGCGTCCGGTCACGGTCACGTTGTCGCCCAGGGCCGCAAACAGCAGGGCCGCCGCCCGGCCAATGCCCGACGACCCGCCCGTGATTAGCAGCACGCGCGGCCTATTCATGGGGAGCAGTGCCTTGCGGAACAAGTGCATGGCGATACCTTTCTGCCAGGTAAAGCCTCATACGGGCTTCCCCGCCGTGCCTCAGCGGACGGGACGCGCGGCCAGCCCCCACACGTTCTCGGCGATGTCTTCCCCCGCGCCGCCCTCTGCCGGGACGCGCCAGAGGTGCGTAGCCGGCATGTAGACCTGCATCTCCGGGTCGGTGGGCTGTGCGCCCGGCCAGACACGGCGCGCGTTCAGGTCATTGACCAGCAGCGTGTTCGGGTCTACCACAGCGGCGAACACGTAGCGCTCGGTCGCCGCCAGCGCACTGACACCATACACATCGGGGCGGCGAGCCAGCTCGCGGATGACGCCCGTGACCAGGTTCAGGCGGTAGAGGATGATGTCGGCGCTGCGCAGGTCAACGGAGAAGGTCGGCTCTCTGTCCAGCGCCAGCGGCGTTGTGGGAGCCTGGCGGGCGATGAAATAGAGGAAGGCGTTGTCCGGCGACCAGGCGACGCGCTCAATAACGCCAATCCCTCCGGCGATGGCGACCTCGTAATCGCGCACGCCGCCGGTGATCAGGTCAATGACGCGCAGCACGCTGTTGACGGTCGGCCCGGCCAGGTGCGTGCGCACCGGATTCGTCGCCGCCGCGCCGGGCATGAACTCGGCATCGTAGACGGCGAAATCACCCGTGCCGACGTTGTAGAGCGCCAGCCCTGGGTCGGGGAAGCAGCACGTGCCGAACACGCTCGCGCCGAAGGTGGGCCACAGGTTCGGGCGGCCAGGGCCGAGCAAGCCGCCGTCGCGCACGTAAAGCGCCGCCGCGAACGTGACCGTCACCTGCGACGACCCCGCCTGGAAGCGCCCGAAGTAGCCGGTCAGCCGCCCGGTGCCACCATCGGCAGCGCTGAAATCCAGGTCGCGGAAGGGGAAGGAGACACGACCAGGGAACTGGTCACCGGCCTGCTGCGGGGAGACAGTTTCCAGGTAGTAGAGCGTCTGCCCGTCCTGCGAAAGCGTCAGCGTGCGCCCGTAGAAGCCAGGCACGTGCACTGCCGCGCCGCCGGTCGCGCCGGTTGCGTACAGGCCGTCGTCGCGGGCGACATAGAGCATCCGCCCGTCGGCAGTCCAGAAGAGGCGCGCGCCCTGCCCGTAGGTGAAGGTGGGGCCGGTCTGCTGCAACGGCTGCCCGGCGGAGTCGGCCAGCGTGACCGTGTCCTGCCAGACGTAGGCCAGGGCCACCTCGCTTTGCTGGCCGCGTGCCACTCCCACCAGTGGCAGCGCCAACGCCAGGACACTCGCCACCGCCCACAGCACGCACAGCCAACGCGAACGCCGGTTCATGGGCACACCTCCTGGGCTTGTCCCATCGCTCTTATGGCTAGTGTACCGCGCGGCAAGGAGGATCGGAAATAGGACTGTGGCCCTGGAATTTGCGACTGAGGGAGCAAAGGAGCGAGCAGCCCCTTTACGCGCCGGGAGAATGGCGCGCCCGCCACGCCTCGCCAAGCGCCCGGTTGACCGGCACCGCCTCAAGGAAGCGCACGCGCTGAGCCTCGTCCAATCCCTCGGCCTGGCGCTCCAACAGCATGTGCGCCCCGTCGAGTAGCTCTCCAGCGACTTCCTCCTGGCGCATGGCGTGCAGCGCCCGGTAAGCCGTCCAGTAGACACGCAACGGCTCGTCCAGCCGGGCGGGGCCGTGCTCGCTGAGATGGCGCAGCACCTCCTCAACCAGGCTGTAGGCGGCCACGATTTGCCCTTGCGCCAGCATCACCCGCGCGACGCCCGCCGTCGCCTCCACCGCCTCCGCCCGCGCAGAGAGCGCACGCCAGCGCTCAACCGCCGCGCCGTAAGCGGCCAGGGCCGCCTCCCAGTCCTTGCGCGCTTCGTGCAGCAGACCCAGGAAGTGCTGCGCCTGCCCCGCGCCCCAGTGATCCGCCGTCTGCGCGCTCAGCAGCAGCGCCTCGTCCAGCAGTACCGTCGCCCGCTCGAAGTTGCCCTGTTCCGTGTGCACCGCGCCCAGGCACGCCCGTGCCGTGATCTCGCCGCCAGAAAGCTCCCACTCCCGGGCGACGAGGATGGCCGCGCGATGATCGTCCACCGCTGCCGCGTAGTCGCCCAGCCGCCGGTAGACGCTCCCCCGCGCGTTGCGCGCGGCGACTTCACCGGAGCCGCGCCCCAGCCGCGCCCAGACCTCGATGGCCGCTGTCAGCATGGGCAGCGCCCGCGCGTAGCGCCAGGCGGCAGCGGTCTGCACGCCCTGGCTGTTGACTTTGGCCGCGACCGAGTCCAACCGCTCGCGCGTGTCGGGATCGTCGAGGTTGGACAGCTCGAGCGAGACGACGAGCTTATCCCACCAGGGGCCAGACGCTGCTTGGATCGGATCGTCAGGCAAGGGATTCACTCCTCTTGACAGCCAAGAACATCCGTTCTATGATGAGCATACCGTCCCCGTTGATCACAGGAGATTGCCCATGCTCACCCCTGCCATCAGCCATATTATCCTGACCGTCTCCGATCTCGACAAGACGCGCGCCTTCTACGGCGACCTGCTCGGCTTCGAGCTACACGAAGTCCCCGCCCAATATGGCAAGCTGATGTACTTCGCGGCGGAGGGCGGCGCGTCGGTCTGGCTGATCCAGCACGCCCAGACGCCTCCCGGCGACCGTTTCAGCGAGTTCCGCGTCGGGCTGGATCACCTGGCCTTCGCCGCGCCGAACAAGGAGTTTCTCGACGCGCTGGCCGCCAAGCTGCTCGCCGCCGGAGTCAATACGAAGGGCGTCGAGCTTTTTCACGGGCGCTGGAACTACGTCGCCTTCCGCGACCCGGATAACATCCAGCTTGAGTATTGGCTCGACGAGCCGGTTCAGCCGGAGGGGTAGGCTCCCATGATCACCGACACTCTTGATCACGTCGTCCTGACCGTCAGCGACCTGGCCCGCGCACGCCAGTTCTACGGAGACGTGCTCGGCTTTTCCGTGCACGACGATCCCAACTACCTGGGCGGCTCGCTGTTCTTCATGGTGGGGGATGTGCAGCTTTACCTGGTGCGCCACGCGGCCACCTCGCCCGGTGACCGCTTCAGCGAGTTCCGTGTCGGGCTGGATCACCTGGCCTTCCGCGCACCGGACGCCGCCGCCCTGCACGCGCTGGCCGACCGGCTGATCGCCGCCGGGGTGCCCACAAACGGAGTTGAGGTCTACGCGCCGAGCAACAAGCCATACGTCTCCTTCCGCGACCCGGACAACCTCCAGCTTGAGTACTGGCTCGACGAGCCGGTCGCTCTGTGAAGCGTCGGGCACACGAAAAACAGGGACGCCCCTTGCTGGGCGTCCCTGCATTCGTGCTTGTACGATCAGACGCACTTAACCCGCGCCGGGCTTCTCGTACAGCTCTACGAGCACGCCGGACGCACTGCGCGGGTGCACGAAGGCATAGCGCGTGCCGTCATCACGGACGCGCGGCGTGTCATTGATCAGCATGACGCCGTGCGCAGTCAATCGCGCCAGCGCCGCCTCGATGTCGTCCACCTCAACGCACACATGGTGCATCCCCGACCCGCGCTTGGCCAGGTGCCGGCCAATGCCGCTGTCGGCCTCGGTCGGCTCCAGTAGCTCGATCTCGCTCTCGCCGATGGGCAGGAAGGCGATCTCGACCTGCTCGCGGGCGTTCGTTTCCGTCCGCGTCACCGGCAGACCAAGCGCGTCGCGCCAGAAGCCAAGCGCCCCCTCGATGCTCTCCACCACAATCGCCAGGTGATCCATGCGCTTGATCATGCGCCTCTCGCTCCTGTGCCCAGGCCGGTGTTACGAGGCCGGCCCCCACGTGCGGATCAGGTCTTGCCAGCGCCGCCAGACCTCCGTGCGGCCCTGCAGGTCTACCTCGCCCTGGAACAGCGTGCCGCCTGCCTGCAAGAAGCAGCCGTAATCGTTAGCGAGCACGGTCGTGATGCGCTCATGGGCGGCGAAGGCGGCCACCGTCTCCAGCCAGGTCGCGTCCAGGTCCATGCTGCGCTGGGGAGCCAGGCAATAGCCGTACCACGTCTCCAGCAGCCATAGCTCCTTGCCATGATCGGCGGGATGCCCGCGCTCGGCCAGAACATCTTCCAGCAAATCGAAGGCCGCCGGCTGGAAGATGCGCACGCCGATGAAGTCCACTGACTCCAGGGCCAGCACCCGCTCGTAGAAGTCCAGGTCGAAGTCGTCGGAGATCGCGACCGTCACACCGACCAGCGTCTCAGGGCTTTCTTCGCGCACTGCCGCGGCCAGCCGCTCCGTCTGCGCCACCCACTGCCCGATCTCGTCAGCGTCTTCCTGCTCGGCGATCCCGCTATACTGGGCATACTGGCCCGGCTCGCTGACGACCTCATAGGCCAGCGGTTGCAGTGTGCGCGCGTAGTGGCGCACGCGGTCTTCCTGCACCTGGGTGAACTCCTCCCACGCGGCCTTTTCTTCGTCGTTGGCCTTCACCAGCAGGTAGGGCGTGTACTGCGCGTCGGACACGATCAGGCCCACCCCAAGCTCGTTGATCGCCCCCAGATAGGCGGTCTCATCGTCGCGCTGCCGGGTGATGCGCGCGGCGATCTTCGCCTGCTCCTCGGCGGGGTCTTTGTCTTCATCCGCCTTGAACAGGCGCGGCTGCTCGGCTTCCAGGAGCATGTCACCGCTAGCCGTGACGCGTACCACGCTCGCGCCCGCCTCCGCCGCAGCGCTTAGCTCGGCCAGGCGAACGTCCAGCCGGTCGTCGTCATCTTCCTCTGCTGTGACAAAGCTATAGCCCAGCGTCACGTTGGCTGTAGACCCCAAGCGCAGCGAGTTCGTGGCTGCCTGCGCCGACCAGTCATGGAGGCGCTCATCCAGCCAGGTCATGCGCTGCGTTTGCTGGGTGAAGTGGAAAGCCAGCGCGCCGATAACCAGCACGCTCGCCACGACCGCCCAGACGATGGCACCGCGCCGGGTCGCCGGGCCAAGCCGGCGCCAATAAAACAAGGTGATCACGTCCGACACCAGCGTGCCGATCAAGACCAGGATCACCAGCAGCACCACCATGCCGATCATCATACCCAGCCCGCCCAGGGGAGCCAGCGCCCCGGCTGCGGGCACGAACGAGTACCAGAAGTAGGCGACGACGGCCAGCCCCACGATGACCACCATGGACACCACCAACGGCACCTGCCGCCCGCGCCAGACGCCCACCGTCCCGCCGACGAGCAGCAGTCCACCGGCCAGCAGCAGCCCCGGCCCCCATAGGTAGTAGCCGAACCACATCGCCGCCAGGAACATGACGATGGCCGTCAGAGTCAGCAGCACGCCACCGCAGCCTTGAGCTAGCCCCCCCATGCGGCTGGCAAAGGGCGGCGGCGGAGCATACTTGCGGACTTTTTCATCAAGCTCTTCGACAGCGCGCATCCGGGGGATGCTGCGCATGGCCTCTACGACCCGATCCTGTTCCGCGCCCGCCGGTTCCTCGGCGGTCTCATGCGCGAATTCTTCGTTCTGCATGGATGACTCCTCAAAGTTGGTGGCACGCCTCAGGTCGGGCAGACCGTCTCGGCTCAGCGCAGCCCCAGCTCGGTACGGGCGATCACCATTCGCTGAATCTCGCTGGCACCCTCGTAGACTTCGGTGATCTTGGCGTCGCGAAAGTAACGCTCCAGGGATAGTTCCTTACTATACCCCATCCCACCATGAATCTGCACAGCTTGATGAGCAGATGGAGTCCACGAACAAGCCGTCAGGCAAGTGTCGGCAGGCCCCTATCCTCCGGCAATGACCTTCCCCCGGAGACAGGGCGTTCCTAGAGGCCATTTGAGAAGTCCCTGATCTGCGGGTCTGTTCACTTCGGTTCCTCTCCACACGCGGAGAGGGGACTTAACCGCACAGTGATCTCTCTCTACCACGTGGAGAGCCGGGGGTGAGGCTTCTTAGGCCCCAAGCAGGTTCATCCTGGGTGCGCATTGTTTGATCTCGCCTCAAGCGACTCGGTGACGACCCTGGCACGTGCCCAGGCGAATCGAGGAACGTCTCACGTTGGGAGCGAGATTCCTTGAACCGCGCCGCGAAAGCTAGCTCAGCCCGCCGAGCATCTTGCTGAGCAGACCGGTCAGCGCCCAGTTGCCCAGCGCGGCCAGCACAGCCATCAGCACGCCGCCAAGCAGAATCGCCAGGCAGCCCATCCCCGCCCCAAACTGGTACACCTCGCCGACCAGCTTCGACACCAGATAGAGGGCCACAAACGACCCGGCCAGCATAATGAGGGGGATGGTCAGCCAAAAGCCGGTCGCCGAGCCGGTCAGCGCCAGGCCGACGAACAGCAGGGCGAAGGCCATCATCACGTAGGTCTGGAAGGGCACCAGCCGCCGGTACAGGCAGACGAGCGTGCCGTCACCGCTGAACAGGTAGGCGGCGGCCACGTGAATGGCCGCCCCCTGCAAAGCGAGCGTCACCGCCGAGTAGATGCCGTAGAACCCGCCGAGCACCAGCAGGGCCACGACGCTGGCATCGAACAGCGTGTCGAGGTCTTCAGACGTGATCGTGGCCGAAGGGGCGGTTTCAATAAGCTCGCGGATGGTCTCCAGGGTGAAGACAAGGATCGCTGCCGCGCTCAGCGCCACGACCAGCGCGTACAGCAGGAAGTCAATCGCCACATTGTCCCAGGTAGCCGTCTCCGCGCCCTTGCCGTGCGCCTGGCGATGCGCAACACGCTTGCCGCCCACCTTCTCAACCAGTGCGCGGCGGCGATCCGGATGAGTGAGCAGGGGCACAGCATCGGCCACGCTCATGCCGGTCAGCGACATGACCAGGTTGGCGACGAACGGCTCCTCTTGCAGCGTCGGGTTCAGGCTGAGCGCCTTGCCCAGGTTGTCTGTGGCGCGCCCCTTGTCACCTTCAAGATGGTAGGTCGTGGCCGCGTCAAGCAGCTTCTTGGCCAGGTCGCGGTCGCGCGGGCCGATCTCGACTTCGCTGACGGGCTTCTCCGGCGCGTACTGGCGCAGGTAGCGCCCCGCCTTGAGTGCCAGCTCGCGGAGGGCCGGATCGGGGTCATTCCTGAACAGCGCCGCCAGCGGCTTGAGCGCCGCTGGATCGCGGCTGTTAGCCAGGGCGACGATGGCCTGTCGGCGCTGAGCGGGATCGTCGCTGTGAAGCTGGCGCAGGTACGTGTCGAGCATAGTCCCCCCTTGCCGGTGACACCGGCGCTCTGTCACACGGGGCGTATCTCATTTCTGGGGCAGAAGATCACCGCTGAGGCGCAGAGAGCGCAGAGAAAGGACAGGATAGAGAGGGTGGCAAGTTCTCCTCCGCGTCCTCTGTGTCTCTGCGGTTCAGATATTTTGCCATCGTGAGATGCGCCCGTCGCACAGTTCACATATTATCAGCTTCCAAGATGCGGTACAATTCCTGGCAGGCGAACGCAGCGGCACCGGCGAGCCGGTTGGCGCGCTGCCACACTGCATCAGGCCGCTGACCGGCGCGATGCAGTGCTGCACCCACCGAAGGAGCATAGCCGTGGTTACTGTTGTCACCGATAGCTGCGCCTCAGTCCCGGAGCCTCTGGTGAAGGAGCTAGGGATCGAAGTCGTCCATTACCACGTCCACACGGTGCAAGGTACCTACCGCGACGGCCTGGACATGCCCGCCGACGACTTCTACGCCTGGGTGAAGACCGCCCCGGAATGGCCCACGACCGCCAATCCCAGCGCCGGTGAATACCTGGAAGCCTACCGCCGCGCCTCCCAGCAAAGCGACGGCATTGTGGCGATCAGCATCACGGGCACCGGCAGCGGTGGCTACCAGTCGGCGATGCTGGCCAAGCGTCTGCTGGCACAGGAAATGCCCGGCGTGCCAGTCGAGGTCATTGACACGCAGCAGGTCGCTATGGCGCACGGCTGGTCGGTCATCCAGGCAGCGCGCGCGGCCTTGCAGGGGCTTTCGGTGGCGGAAGTGGCGGCAGTCGGGCGCAAAGTCGCCGCCGAAGCGTTTGTCGGCTTCACTAACGACACGCTTGAGTATTTGCAGCGCGGCGGGCGCATCGGCAAAGTGACCGGCATGGTCGGCAGTATGCTGAGCATCAAGCCCGTCATTGGGATGCGCGGCGGGATGCCCTCCCCGCTCAGCGTGGCACGCACGCGCAGCGGCGCGTACCAGCGCATTGTCTCGCTGGCGCTCAACCACATCGCAGAGGGCAGCGCCATTCGCGCGGCGCTGATGCACGTCGCCGCCCGCGAAGAAGTGGAGAAATTCCGCCCGCTGCTGGAGCAGTCCTACTCGGTCATCGAGTGGGTGGTCGCCCAGCTTTCGCCGGCGCTCGGCGTGCACAGCGGGCCGGGCACGGTCGGGATCAGCATCATCCCTGAAAGCGCCCCCTGATCGTCCGTGCGAACATCCTCATCTGGATCGCGGTAGGAACGTGCGGGCATACGCGCCTACCGGTGGGACGGGGCTTGTCAGGGACTCAAAGGATCGCGCCATGTCCGACGGAGCATGGGACAACTTCCTGATCGCCGCGCAGGGTGGCCAGCCGGAGCGCGTGCCGGTCGCGCTCGGCGCGGACTGCGGCTTCATCGCCAGCGCGTTCGGCATAAACACGCTCGACTTCTTCCTCTACCCCGACCGCTGGCTGCGCGCCTACCTCGCCCTGCTCGCCCGCTTCCCCGATGTGGTCTTCCTGCCGGGCTTCTGGGTTGAGTACGGCATGGCCGCCGAGCCAAGCGCCTTCGGCGCGCCGGTGCTCTGGCGGCAGGACGAAGCGCCCGCCATTCGCCCCCTCGCCCTGCCCCTGGCTGAGTGGCGCAATCTGCCGCGCCCCGACCCTTACTCGGACGGGCTGATGGCCCTCGTCCTGCGCCGCACCCTGAACCTGGAACAGGGCGGTGAGTTGCCGGAGCCGCACCGCATCCGCTTCGTGGCGGCGCGCGGGCCGTTCACCATCGCCACGCATCTTTTCGGCGCGACCAACTTCCTGACCGCCCTGGCCGGGGAGCGGAGCGAAGCGCACATTGCGGCGGACGTGCTGGAGATTCTCACTGAGACGACGATCCGCTTCCTTCAGGCGCAGCTTGGCTGTCTGCGCGAGCCTTGGGGGATGATGCTGCTCGACGACACAGTGGGGATGCTGTCACCGGGACTGTTCAACGCCGTCGCTCGCCCGCTGCTGGAGCGCATCTTCGCCACCTTCGACGGCCTGATCCGCATCTACCACAACGACACGCCCTGCGAGCACCTGCTGCCCCATTTCCCTGGCCTGGGCTTCGAGGTGTTCCACTTCAGTCACCGCGTGCCCATCGCCGAGGCGCGCGCCCTGCTCGGCCCGGATATTGTGCTGATGGGCAACGTGCCCCCGCTGGAGGTCATGGTACACGGCACGCCGCAGCAGGTCGCAGAGGCAGCGCGCGACTGCATCATCCAGGCGGACGGAACCGGACTCATCCTGGCACCGGGCGGCGGCACCAATGCCGGCACGCCGGCGCACAACATTGACGCCCTGGTGAGCGCGGCGCTGTATTGAGCAGTGCGCCCGCTGCCCGCAGCTTTGACGGAGAGCCTCATGCGCATTCTGGTGGATATGGACGGCGTGCTGGCCGACTTCGAGCGCGGCTTTGAGGAGGCATGGCAGGCCGCCTACCCCGATCTGCCGGTTGTTCCGGCGGCGCAGCGACGCCATCAGCTCGTACAGGACGAGTACGCGCCTGAACTGCGCGCTCACGTTCACGCTGTGTTTCACGCGCCGGGCTTCTTCCGGGCGCTGCCGCCGGTTCCTGGCGGGCGGGCGGCGCTTGAGGCGCTGCTGGCATTGGGCTGCGACGTGCGCCTGTGCACGACCCCGCTGCTCGACTACCGGCACTGCGTGGTCGAGAAATACGAGTGGGTGGAGCGTGAGCTTGGCCCGGCGTGGCTGGATCGCCTGATCCTGACCCGCGACAAGACGATTATCCGCGCCGACGTGCTGATTGACGACCGCCCGCAGCTTGACGGGGCGGACACGCCCACCTGGGAGCACATCCTCTACGACCAGCCGTACAACCGCGCCGACCGGGGCAAGCGCCGCCTCACCTGGCAGACGTGGCGCGCGGTACTCTTCCCGGACGGGGCGTGAGCCTCTGCCCGCAACGTAGAGTGAGCGCCCGCACGTGCGACGCCCGCTGCCTTCGGCCCATATCTGTGGCTGATTACAGGCTCCCAATCGCCAGGCGGATGCGCTTCAGCGATTCCTCGCGGCCCAGCACTTCCATCGTCTCGAACAGCGGCGGCGAGACCTGCTGCCCGGTCGTCGCGGTGCGCAGCGCGCCGAAAAGCTGCCCCGCCTTCAGTCCCAACTGCTTGGCGAGGGCGCGCATGGCGGCTTCCTGCGTCGCTGAGCCGAAGTCCGGCAGCGCGTCCAGGGCATCCGCTGCCGCCCCCAGTGCGGCTTTGGTGCGCGCCGCGTCCATACCCTTCTGGACAAGCTGGTCGGCGGGCGGAGCAGCGAACGAGTCGGTGAAGATGAAGCCAGCCATGTCCAGCGCGTCGTTCAGCGTCTTGATGCGCACCTTGATCAGCGGCACGACGCGGCGCACCCGTTCCAGGTCTACCGCATAGCCTGCGCCAGTGAAGACGGGTAGCAGCCGCCCGGCTAGCTCGTCGTCGTCCATCTCGCGGATGTACACGCCGTTGAGCCAATCCAGCTTCTCGATGGGAAACGCCCCACCCGCCGGGTTGACGCGCGACAAGTCGAAGCGCTCAATCGTCTCCTGCACGGTGAACACTTCACGGTCGTCGCCGAAGCTCCAGCCGATGTTGGTCAGGAAGTTGATCACCGCTTCCGGCAGGTAGCCACCCTCAACGAACTCGTGCAGCAGCACGGGCACCTTGCGCCCGCCCTCGGCGAAGGCGACACTGCGCTTGGAGAGCTTGCCCTTGCCGCTGGGGTTGAGGATCACCGGCAGGTGGGCGATAAGCGGCATCGGCCAGCCGAAGGCGTCGTACAGGTTCTTGTGCACGGGCGCGGTGGAAATCCATTCTTCGGCGCGCATGATGTGGCTGATCGCCATCAGGTGATCGTCCACCACGTTCGCCAGGTGATACGTCGGGAAGCCATCCGACTTGAGCAGCACCAGGTCTTGAAGCTGGCGGTTGTCGAAGGTGATGTCGCCGCGCAGCAGGTCGTGCACAGTCGTCGTGCCATCCAGCGGCATCTTGAAGCGAATCACATACTGCCCGCCCGTCTCCTCGTGCAGCCGGGCGCGCTCCTCCGGCGGCAGGTCGCGGCAGTGGCGGTCGTAGCCGGGGTCTTGCTTGGCGGCACGCTGCTGCTGGCGCAGCGCCTTTAGCCGCCCCTCGGTGCAGTAGCAGCGGTAGGCACGCCCCTGCTCAACTAGCCAGTTGGCCCACTGCTGGTAAAGCGCCGTCCGCTCGGACTGGAAGTACGGCCCGTAGTCGCCGCCGGCCTCCGGCCCTTCGTCCCAGTCCATGCCCAGCCAGCGCAGCCCGTCGGTGATCAGGCGCAGCGCGTCGGGATCGTAGCGTTTCTGGTCGGTGTCTTCGATGCGCAGGATGAACGTCCCGCCGTGATGGCGGGCGAACAGCCAGTTGAACAGCGCCGTGCGCACCCCGCCGATGTGCAGCGGCCCGGTGGGGCTGGGCGCAAAGCGCACGCGAACGGGTACGTTCTGCTCGGTCACGATGGTCTCTCCTCGGTACTGCTGCCACAGATGCAGCGGGGAGGATTATAACAGAGGACTCGCGTGCCATGAACGGGGAAGTGAGGTAAGATAGCAGAAAGGGAATGAGGATCACAGACGTGAGCGAGTTCACCACCAGAGAGATTGTCCAGCAGCTTGTCCGGTCTCCGCGCCTGCCGCAGCTCACCCGGCAGCTTCAGGCGATCCTGCGCGCCGAACAGGAGAAGCGCGAGCGTTTCTACGAGGAGATGTCCGGCGCGCAGAAGGTCGAGTTCATCAACGGAGAGATCATCGTGCAGTCGCCCGCCAAGCTGCGCCACAGCGTCGCCAGCGGCAATCTGTTCGCGCTGCTCAACGCTTACGTCCAGAAGCACGCATTAGGATACGTGGGTCACGAGAAGCTGCTGATCGCGCTCACCCGCAACGATTACGAGCCGGACATCTGCTTCTTCACGCAGGAGAAAGCGGCGGCGTTTGCCCCGGATCAGATGAAGTTTCCGGCTCCCGATCTGGTTGCCGAAGTTCTCTCCGACTCGACGGAGGCTATTGATCGCGGCGTGAAATTCGAGGACTACGCCCTGCACGGAGTTGCCGAATACTGGCTGGTTGACCCGGAGCAGGAGAGCGTCGAGCAATACCTCCTGGGGGACGAAGCATACGAGCTGGCCGTCAAGGTGAAATCGGGGACGATCCAGAGCACCGTCGTATCCGGCTTCGAAATTCCGGTGCAAGCGATCTTCGACGCGGCAGAGCAGTTCACGGCTCTGCAGGCGCTCTTGCGGTGATGTGCTGGCCGGCTGGCCAATGGCTTTTGCGGACTACCACCAGCGGAAACTCGCCCGGCACGGCTTCTCAAGCAGACCCTCACGCTCGCTGTACCCGCCCCAGAAGCAGTCGCCCCAGGCATCTTCACCCACGAAAACCTCATTTTCCAGGATGGTGGGCGAGGTCTCGAAGATGTTAACGGGGTTCGAGCTATCCCCTACATTGAACTCCGGTGACGTGGTGAGGTAGTACAGCTCCCCGATACTGCATTGTTGCGCGATCAGGTGCAGCCCCCGCCGCTGGACGACGCTGGAATGATTGCATTCCTGCAGCGAGGGGTACATGGTGTGCTTGCCCCGGCTCACATACAGAATCAGGGAGTCGCGGAAGCAGCGCAGCTCGCTGGCGTCGTAGTCCTTGCCATTGCCGTGCGGGATAGTGGTGAGGCGGTCAATTTCCCAGTAACCGTCCTCTTCGGAAGGCTTGAGATATAGCTCGAACATCTCAACGTCGCCGTAGTGTGCGTCCACATCGGCAAAACCGAAGACCGACCCCAGAACTCTGATCACCGACTTCGAAAGGGAGAACGAGCGGCCCTCGTCCCCAATGCCGATGCGGATGCTGGACGCCGATGCCCCGTAGTCAATAGAGTAGGCGACGGCTCCTCGCCAGACATAGCGACCGGTGCCTTCTCTATCGGGAACGATCTGGTAGGGGACTACGATCTCGTCTTCCAGGTCAGTGGGTTCTCCCAGCGAGAAGACCAGGGTTGGCGCGAATTCCTCAACCAGGCGTTGCTTAAGCTCTTCCTCGCTGTCGGCGCCGATCAAGTGGGGGGCGCAGGCAGCCTCGGACAGCCCCGTGTACTTCGTGCCCCAGTTATCGAAGAGGACGGAGGTAAGCGTGTAGATGACACAGTAGATCAGGAACCAGCGCAGGGCAATCGCTCGCAGCCGGGCAGCGGGCCGGGCACGGCGCTTAGCTGTGCTATCATCACTGGTCATATATTCGCTCTGTCCTCAAGCACACAGCCTGCAATGCAGTGGGGGTATGGAAATCGGATAACCCCCTATTATAGCAGGGGCGCGACGTTCCTTGTGAAATCTGAGCCAGACGTTTCTGGCGGCGCATACCGCGCCCACACTTGTCACTGGCGAACGGTCGAACATGCTCGCTGAACGCCTCCCCCTCCAGCCGAGCTAGGGGGGACTTTGGCTGGCCACTCTCCCCTTCCCCTAGCTTGGCTGGGGGAAGGGGCCGGGGGATAGGGGCCTTCCGACAACTGCCTGACAACTTACTCGTGGCCCCGTACCCATTCCCTACGCGATCTGTGGTACACTACCGCAGTGTCTATCATCCCGGACCTCTCACGACGTGAAAGAGCAATGACCATGTCCAGCGAACCAGAAACCGGCACCCATGCTCCGGCGGACAGCGCCGCCAGCGACTCCATCGCTCCGGCCAATTTCATCCACGCGCTCATTGACGAAGACATGCGCACCAGCAGATTCGACGGGCGCGTGCACACTCGCTTCCCACCGGAGCCGAACGGCTACCTGCACATCGGCCACGCCAAGTCCATCTGGCTCAACTACGGCACGGCCCAGAAGTATGGCGGCACGTTCAACCTGCGCTTCGACGACACCAATCCCATCAAAGAGGAGCAGGAGTACATCGACTCGATCATCGCCGACGTGCGCTGGCTGGGCGCGGACTGGGAAGATCGCCTCTTCTACGCCTCTGACTACTTCCAGCAGCTTTACGAGTGGGCCATTGACCTGATCAAGAAGGGCCTGGCCTATGTGGACGACCTGAGTGCCGAGGAAATCCGCGAGTATCGCGGCACGCTGACCGAGCCGGGGCGCAACAGCCCTTACCGCGACCGTCCTATCGCCGAGAACCTCGACCTGTTCGAGCGCATGAAACGGGGCGAGTTCCCGGACGGCTCGCGCGTGCTGCGCGCCAAGATTGACATGGCCGCGCCCAACCTCAACCTGCGCGACCCTGTGCTCTACCGCATCCTGCACGCTGAGCACCCGCGCACCGGCGACGCCTGGTGCATCTACCCCATGTACGACTGGGCGCACGGCCAGTCAGACTCGATTGAGGGCATCACTCACTCGATCTGCACGCTGGAGTTCGAGGATCACCGCCCGCTCTACGACTGGTTCCTGGACGCGCTGGGCATCTTCCACCCGCAGCAGATCGAGTTCGCCCGCCTGAACCTGACCTACACGGTGATGAGCAAGCGCCGCCTGCTGCGGCTGGTCAATGAGGGGGGCGTGCGCGGCTGGGACGATCCGCGTATGCCGACGCTCAGCGGCTTGCGGCGGCGCGGCTACACGCCGGAGGCCATCCGCGACTTCACCGAGCGCATCGGCGTCTCCAAGGCCAACAGCGTGGTGGACATCCAGCTTCTTGAGCACTGCCTGCGCCAGGACCTCAACAAGCGTGCCGAGCGGCGCATGGCCGTGCTCGACCCGCTGCGTGTGGTCATTGAGAACTACCCGGATGATCTCGTCGAGCAGATGGAGGCGGTCAACAACCCCGAAGACGCGAGCGCCGGCACGCGCCAGGTGCCATTTACGAAGGTGCTCTACATCGAGCGCGAGGACTTCATGGAAGCCCCGCCCAAGAAATTCTTCCGCCTGGCTCTGGGGCGCGAAGTGCGCCTGCGCTACGCCTACTTCATCACCTGCACGGGCGTGATCAAGGACGAGCACGGCGAGATCGTCGAGCTGCGCTGCACCTACGACCCGGCCACGCGCGGCGGCGACGCCCCCGACGGGGCAGGGTCAAGGCGACGCTGCACTGGGTCTCTGCCGCCCACGCTCTCGACACCGAAGTGCGCCTCTACGACAACCTGTTCAGCGTGGAGAACCCGTCAGACGTGCCGGACGGCCAGGACCTCGCCGACCTGGTCAACCCGGATTCGCTGCAGGTGCTCACGGGGTGCAAGCTGGAGCCGTCACTGGGCAGCGCCCGCCCCGGCGACCTGTTCCAGTTCGAGCGGCAGGGCTACTTCTGCGCCGACCCGGACGGCACGCCAGGGCAGCCGGTGTTCAACCGCGCGGTGACGCTCCGGGACACCTGGGCCAAGATTCAGCAGAAGGAGCAGAGTCGCGGGGGGTAGGCGCGGCAAACTCAAGACTCCCGAAGTCTGCGAGACTTCGAAAATCTGAAACGGAGCCATCGCGGACCGGCATGATGGAGAGATGGCCTCGTGCGTGCTGCACTCGTTCTACAGGGCGGCACCCGCGCACGCGGACACACACCCAGGCAGTAGCACACTGATGAGCGCCCACACCAATCACGCGGCAGCGCCATTCCTCAAATGGGCGGGCGGCAAGGGCCAGTTGCTCGCCCAATACGAGCCGTACTTTCCCCAGGAGCCGGTGCGCCGCTACTTCGAGCCGTTCGTCGGCAGCGGCGCGGTGTTCTTCCACCTGCAATCCAGGGGCCTGATTGAGCACACTCATCTGTCCGAAGTCAACGCGGAGCTGATCACCTGCTACCTGACCGTGCGTGACGCGCCGGACGACCTGATCGCCGCGCTCCAGCGCCACAAGCACGATCACGCCGAGCACGGGGCGGCGCATTACTACGCCGTCCGCGCCTGGGATCGCGCGCCCGGCTGGGCCAGCGTGCCGCCCGTGCGCCGCGCCGCGCGCATGATCTACCTCAACAAGACCTGTTACAACGGACTGTGGCGAGTCAACAGCCGGGGGCAGTTCAACGTGCCGATGGGCCGCTACCGCCGCCCGGACATCCTCAACGAGAAGCGGCTGCGGGCGGCATCGCGGGCGCTGCAAGGCGCTGAGATCGCCGTCGCCGGGTTCGAGCGGGTGCTGGAACACGCCAGGGCCGGGGATTTTGTCTACTGCGACCCGCCCTACGTTCCGCTGAGCGAGACCGCCAACTTCACCACCTATTCCGCCGCGTCATTTGGCGAAGCCGAGCAGCGCCGCCTGGCTGAGGTCTTCGCCGCCCTGGATCGGCAGGGCTGCCGCGTCATGCTCAGCAATTCCGACACGCCGCTCGTGCGCGCGCTGTACCGCGCTTTCCGCATCGAGACGGTCAGCGCGCGGCGCAACATCAACTCGGTGCGGCACAAGCGCGGGGCCGTCAGCGAAGTGGTTGTGCTGAACTACTGAGGGCGAGCGGTTGTTGGTTTTTGGTTCTTGGTAGGGGGCGTTCCGTTTCAGTTGGGTTCTCCCAAGAACCAATCACCAATAACTGGAGCTATGCAAACTCCCGCACCCGGCGGCGCATGATCACGCTCTCCACCAGGCCGATGCCCATCATCATCGTGATCAGCGACGACCCGCCCGAACTGACGAAGGGCAGAGTCAGCCCCGTCACCGGCAAAATGCTCAGGTTCATCCCAATCGAGACCATCGTCTGGAAGAAGATCATCCCGCCGACGCCGTAGCAGATCAGGCTGCCCAGCGCATCGGCGGCCCTGGCCGCCCCGCGCAGGCAGCGCCAGACGACGACGCCCATCAGCGTGATGACCGTCGTCGCGCCGATGAAGCCCGTCTCCTCAGCGATGACGCTGTAGATGAAGTCCGTATGGCGCACGCGCAGGAAGCGCCCGCGCGTCTGCGAGCCGTTGGCGTACCCTTTGCCCACCACCCCGCCAGAGCCGATGCTGATCAACGCCTGGTCAATATTGTACTGGGCGTCCTTGTCAGAGCCGGGGAAGGCGAAGGAGATGATGCGCTGGCGCTGGTAGCCTTCCATGGCTTGCCAGAGGATGGGCAGCATCAGCAGACCGACTATCATGAACAGGCCCAGGTGACGCAGGCGCAGCCCCGCCGCCCAGACCATCACGAACCACACGAACATGATCACCGTAGCAATGCCCAGATCGGGCTGGACGAAGATCATGAAGGTGGGCAGGGCCACGTAGCCCAGCGAGAGCAGCACCGTGCGCAGACGGCCCATGTCCTCGTAGCGGTCGGCGAGGTGCTGGGCGAGCGTCACCACCAGCAGAATCTTGGCTAGCTCCGACGGCTGCACCTGCAAGCCGACGTTCAGCCAGCTTTGCGCGCCCGCCGCGCCCACTGCGCCCAGGCCGGCTACCAGCCCCAGGATGAACAGGATGAACCCATAGAGAAAGCCGTGAACGCTGCCCAGCAGCCGGTAGTCAATGGAGGAAACGATGAGCAGGACGGCCACGCCGACAATCGAGTACTGAATCTGGCTGGGCACGCGGTTGATCAGGTCGGGGTCAACGGCGTCGAGCGTGGCGCTGCGGATGAACAGAATGCCGATGATCATCAGCAGCACGATCACGCCGAGCAAGATGAAGTCAAAATCGCGCCAGAGGCTTGGCTTCGCCTGCATACACCACTCACCCGCTCACCCAATACAACCCGTCACATTCGTCGCGCCGATTATAGCGGTTGCCGCCGGGCGGTCAACCGCGCGATCAAAACGCAGGCGATGCCCCAGCACCCCCTGCGCGCGCCTGTCCAGCAATGCCCGCTGCCCGAACGGGCACCTCACTTCTTCTCCGACTCTGCCTTGTCGTCCTCCGGCTGAGCCTCGACCACCACCCCACTCTCCGGCTCGGCTGCCACTTCGGGCGTCTCGCTTTCGCCGGAGGGTTCGGGCGAACCGGCCAGTGCCTCGTAAGCGCGCTCGCGCTGCAAGGGGATGTCAGCGACCAGGTAGTTCTTGCGGTCGCGCTGCTCGAACTTGATCTGCACTTCCATCTCGTCAATGCGGATGTAGCTCTTGATCAGGTCAATGATCGCCGTCTGCATCTCGTGCAGCTTCTCCGGCGTGAGATCGCTACGGTCGGAGACGAGCACCAGCTTCAGCCGCTCCTTGGCGATCTCGGCGCTTGTCAGCTCGCGGCGTCCCTTAAATCGTTCGAATAGTGAGGTCATCGGCAGCCCCCCAACCCCCTGCATCATGCACTAGACCGGCGGAACAGCCTGGCCAGCCGGCGGAATAACCCGCCCTTCTTGCGCTCCAACTCCCCGATTGGAACCTTCGCACCGGTAATGCGCCGCGCGATGTCGCGAATCGCCTCGGACGCCGGGCTTTTCTGGTTGTCGAGCGTCAGCGGGCTGCCCCTGTTCGACGAGATGATGATCTGCTCGTCATCGGGGATCACACCCAGCAGCGGCGTGGAGAGAATGTCCAGCACGTCGCTGACCGACAGCATATCGCCCCGGCGGATCATGTCGGGCTTGGCGCGGTTGATCACCAGGCTGGTCGGAATCTTGCGCCCCTCCGCCTCCACCAGCCCGATGATGCGGTCGGCGTCGCGGACGGCGGGCGCTTCGGGGTTGGTGATGATGACGACCTCGTCCGCCGGAGCCAGGGCGTTGCGAAAGCCCCACTCGATCCCCGCCGGGCTGTCAATCAGGATATAGTCATAGTCGCTGCGCAGTTGGTTAGCCAGGGCGACCATGTCCTGCGGGCTGACGGCGGTTTTGTCGCGCGTCTGCGCTGCTGGCAGCAGGTAGAGATCGGGCACTCGCTTGTCCTTGACCATCGCCTGGCGCAGCTTGCAGCGTCCCTCGATCACATCCACCAGATCGTAGACGATGCGGTTCTCCAGCCCCATGACGACATCCAGGTTGCGCAGCCCGATGTCGGCGTCAATGCAGACGACCTTCTTGCCCAGGTTAGCCAGCGCCACAGCCAGATTCGCCGTCGCGGTCGTCTTGCCAACCCCTCCCTTGCCGGAGGTAATGGTGATGACTCGTGCCCCCATCCGATCGCCTCTCGTTCTCAAGAACGTCCCCGCAGCCACGCTGCCCGGCTCCGGCTGACGCGCTCTATCCCGGTCTGCTCCCTTACCCGCCGCGCCCCCGGCAACTCACCGGGACGCTCTCACTCCCACGCAACCGCTTCAATACGCCCGTTACGCACGAGGGCCTTTTCGGGGCGCGGCTTGCGCTGCTTGTCATCGGGCGAGATGGTAATATACCCGGCGATGCGAAGCTGCGTCGGAGCCAGATGCAGCGCGCATACCACCGCCGACTCGTCGCCCCCCGCCCCGGCATGGACAATGCCACGCAGCCGTCCCCAGACAATGACATCACCCCCGGCGACAATCACCGCGCCCGCGTTCACGTCGCCCACTACCACCACGTGCCCGTCGCTGTGAATGGTGCGCCCGTTGCGCAGGGTGCGCTTGACCATCACGCCGGGCGACCCGTACTCCTCCGGGTCAATCGGCGGCGGGCGCAGCTCCAGCGCCTCGCTCTGCTCCTCGGCCAGCTCGGTAACGTGCAGCGCGGTGCGCAGCTCCAGCTTGCGCGCGGCGTCAAGCGTAGCATCGCTGTCGCTCAGCACCGCTTTGAGGATCACGCCGCGCTCCTCAAGCTGCTTGCGTACGTTGGCCAGTTCGTTTTGGCGCAACTCGCGCGGCCCTAACGAGAGCGCCACCTGCGCGCCGCGAAAGAAGCTGCCCTGCCCGTCAATCAGCGTGATGAGTCGGTTGGTCAGGTCAGACCAGCGTCCCTCAGGCTTGACCGTGACCAGCAGTCCCTCTTTGATGCCTTTCAGCGTGATCGAATCATCCATAGGTGTGCGACAATTAGCCTTGTTCCTGCGTGCTGCCCACCCCGACAGTCGTAACGATAGATATCACCACTACTATACTCGATTTCCACAGTCGTGCTATCAGCACTGACGTATGGGGCATCTCACGATGGGGGCGAAATGCTTGAACCGCAGAAGCAAGCTCAGGTAAGGAATTGAAGAAGCGAGTTGCCATGCCTCGGTTTACCTCACCCCCACTCGGCGCTGACGCGCCTCGCCGCCCCCTCTCCATGCATGGAGAGGGGGCAAGCCAGCGGAGCGAGGCGGCCAGGGTGAAGGTAAACCACCGGATTACGAAAGACCCTCCTGAGCTTACTGAGACGCGAAGAAGAACTAACACCGTCTTTTCTCTGTGCTCTCTGCGCCCCCGCGGTGATCTTTCTCGTCAGCCGCCGCGCTGCGCCTTCAGCTTGAAGTAGGCGTCCAGCACATCGCGCACCACCGGCGCAGCTACTGCCGAGCCTTCACCGCCGTTGTAGACGAACGCCTGGACGATCACTTCGGGTTCTTCGTAGGGCGCGTAGCCCACGTACCAGGCGTGCGCGGGCCAGTTGCCGGGCACGCACAGCCCCAGCGGGGCGGCCAGGTCGTCACAGTATTCCGCTGTGCCCGTCTTGCCAGCCACGTTGATGTAGGGCAGAGCAGCAGTGGACGCCGTGCCGGTCAGCACTGCCTCGCGCATCCCGCGCTGCATCCAGTCCACAGACCACGCGGTGGCATAGGGCGGGAAGTAAGGGTGCTGGCGCTGCACAAGGCTCTCGCGGCCCAGGCTCTCGAACTCCAACTGGTCGCACACACCCGCATTGAACGTGTAGCCGTAAGGTACGTTCACCCGGTATTCAACCATGTCGGTCACATCGTCGTCCGGGTTCGGGTCGCGGTCGTACTGGGCGCGGTAGGTGTCCGGGTTGCACTGGGCGGGATCGTACCAATCGCTCGACTTCTCGCAGCGGCAGACCAGGCTGTTCTCGCCCTGGATGAGCATGTCCTCTTGCAGCAGCAGCACGGGCAGATCGTCCTGCGGCATGATCAGCGTGCGCGCGACGGTCGGCTCGAATTCTTGGAGAATGTTACCGTTAGAGTCCTGCAGGTTCTTGACGATGGTCGGCTGGTAGAGCGTGCCGCCGTTAGCCAGAGCCGCGATTGCGCTGATGAGCTGCAGCGGCGTGACGGTCACATAGCCCTGGCCAAAGGCGGCGTTGTAGGTGTCGCCGGTAGACCAGCTCTGGCCGTAGTTGCGGCGCTTCCACTGGCTCTCTGGCATACGCCCGGCCAGCTCGCCGGGCAATTGGACGCCCAGCTCGGAGCCGATGCCGAACGCCGTCGCCCAGCGATACAGGTCGAAGATGCCCAGCCCGCCGGGGCGCAGCGTCACCGGGCTGATGTCGGGATTACCGCCGCCAATCTGGTAGAAGTACACGTCGCAGCTTTGCGCGATCCCCTTGAGCATGTCCACACGCTCGTGCCCGCTGCGCAGCCAGCAGACGAACGTCTGCCCCCGGCTGACATCGAGCGGCGCGTACTGGTCTGGCAGAACCAGCCGGCCAGGGCAGAAGAGGAACTGCTCCGGCGCGATGACGCCCTCCTCCAGCACGCCGGTGGCGGTGATCATCTTCCACACCGAGCCAGCCGGGTACAGGGCGCTGATGGCATGGTTGACCAGCGGGCGCAGCGGATCGTCGAACTGGTCGAAGTAGTATTCGCCGTCAATGGCGCGAGCGAAGCGCGCGTTGTCGTAGGTCGGCCAGCTTACCATCGCCAATATCTCGCCATTGCGCGGGTTCATGGCGATGACCACGCCCTGTTGGGTGACCAGGCGCTGCGCCTCAGCGTTGATGATGTTGATCCGCTTCGTGATCGCTTCCTGGGCGGCCTCCTGCAGGGCCAGGTCGAGCGTAAGCTGCACGCTCTTGCCTGGCACGCGCTTGACCTCGTCAACCAGCGTCAGGCGCTCCCCGGCCACGTCCACGATCCAGGTTTCGGTGCCGCGCGCCCCGGCTAGCTCAGTCTCGAAATATGCCTCAATGCCAGCGTAGCCGATGCGGTCAAAAGCCGGGTTGTAGCCCAGCTCGCGCAGGCGCATTTCTTCTTCCGGGCCAATCGGCCCCAGGTAACCGATCACATGCGCCGTCATCGCGCCGGAGGGATATTCGCGCACCGACGCCACCTGCACCGACACGCCCGGCAGCAGTTCCGCCTGCTCCAGGATTTGGGCCATCACCTCGTAGGGCACGTCCGTAGCGACGACGACCGGGCGGAACGGCGCGATGCCCGCACCCTCGCGCACCATCTCTTCCAGGCTGCGCTCGTTGGTGCGCCCCGCAGCGTCGGCCATGCTGCGCGTGGCAGGCACGTCCACCAGCGCCGACACGCGGTTGTACACGGCTAGCACTGCCGCCGGGTCGTCGGGCAGTTCCGCTGGGGTGATGGCGATGTTGTAGGCCGGGTCGTTCTTAGCCAGGGGAATCCCGTTGCGGTCGAGGATCGCGCCACGCGGCGCGGGCTGCAAGGCGATTTGAAGGCGGTTCTCCTGGGCATCCCGGTCGAACTGGTCCCCGCGCACGAACTGAAGCTCGCCCGTGCGAATGACCAGGATCATCAGCGAGAAGACGACAATCGCCTGGAAGAGAACCAGCCGCCAGCCTTGAAAGGGAAGGATGCGTCTCTCTTTCATCGTCAATCCTGTCCGTCATCACTCTGTCTCAGCGCGTCGCCAACATCCACCCCCTGCAAACCACTCTGCCGCGCCCGCAGGGACGTATGGCCACACGCCCCTACAGCCTCACCCCCAGCCTCGCTTCGCTCGGCTTGCCCCTTCCCCATTCGAATGGAGAGGGGGCGGCGAGGCGCGCTAGCGCCGAGCGAGGGTGAGGCAAGAAACGCACTCACTCCAGCCGCACGCGACGCGGCGTCAGCCAGTCGTGAGCCAGCCCCACCAGCCGGAAGACCGGCACGCTCAGCAGCACATGGTAGATCACCGTCGGCAATGTCACGGTCAACAGACCGTCGCCCAGCGGGACGGTGTGCCCGTCCAAGCGCAGCACGATCAGCAGCCCCAGGTGATAGATCACCGTCCCCGCGCCCATCACCAGCGGCGGGAGGAGCAGGTTGGTGCGCCGCACGTCACCGAGCAGCGCGTCGGCGGCAAAGGCCACCACGACCAGTCCCAGCGCCGACGCCCCCACCGGCGTGAGCGACATCGTATCCTGGATGGCCCCGCCGAACACCGCCCAGAGCATTGCGTCACCGACATCGGCCAGCAGCGCCCACGAGACGACCACCAGGAACACCAGGTCTGGCGCACCCCCGCCAATGCGCAGCTCCGGCATGACCGAGGTGTTCAGGATGGCGGCAATCAGCACGATGGGCAGACCGATGTAGCGTGCCATAACATCGCCGGCTCATGCCTGCGCGGGCATGGTTACGGCGCGCCCTCCTCGCCCTGGAACACAGTCAGGTCTACCGGCTCGAAGTTGACGAGCACCTGCACGATCTCCAGCCGGTCGAAGTCCACCAGGCTGCGCACGCGCGCCTCCTGGTAAAGCTCCGTCTCGGCCAGGCTGACGCTGAGCACCTGGCCCACCAGCAGGTCGGGAGGCAGCGTCTGGCCCAGGCCGCTGGTCATCACCAGATCGCCTTCGTTCACTGTGGCGTCAATGGGGATGAACGACATCACCAGGTCACCGGACAACTGGCCCATCACCACCCCGTCATGGCGCGTGGCCTGCAAGCGCGCGTTGACGCTGCTCTTGGGGTCGCTGACCAGCAGCACCTGCGCACCGGTCGCCGACACCTGCGCCACACGCCCGACCAGCCCGCGCTCAGTCACCACCGGATCGAGCAGGCTGACGCCATCGCGCCGCCCGCAGTTGATTTCAATGGAACGCACGAAGCCGGTTGCCCCCATGCCGATCACGTCGCAGGTGACGTACTCGTGGTCTTCGGGGCCGAAGCGATTGTAGTCGAGCAGGGCCGCCAGCCGGTCGTAGTCTTCGCCCTTCTCGCGGAGCTGGGCCAATTCGGCCTGGTAGACGGCCAGGGCCTCTTCCAGGTCGTCAATGCGCTGCTTCTGGCGCTGGTAGGTAGCCAGATCATCCACCAGCCCGCCCACCGTGCGCGCCGGGCTGCCCACCACGCGCTGGATCAGGTTCAGCGGGACGGCGGCGATGCTCTCCAGCGGGCCGAGCGCACCCGTCATGCTGAGATAGATCAGCAGCAGCGCTGCCAGCAGCGCCATGCCAAACGAGAAAACACGGCCACCACGTCCCACGAACGGCTCCTCCCTGCGTCCGTATTCAGCGGCCCATTATACCCAGAGCGCAAAGAACACGCCCCGAACCAGACGATCCGGGGCGGTGCAGGCATAGCAGCGGTAGGATGCGCAGGCCGCGTCAGTGCTGAGTCGAGCCGCGCTCCAACCCGGCCAGCAGCGAGCGAAGATTGTCATAGTCTTCGAGGATACGCCCGGCCCCGCGCGCCACGCAGGTCATCGAGTCTTCGGCGAGCCACACGCGCACGTTGACCTCATCGGCAATGCGCTCGCACAGCCCCTTGAGCTGACCGCCGCCGCCAGCCATACAGATGCCGGACTCCATCAGATCGGCGACCAGTTCGGGCGGCGTCTCGTCAAGCGCGTCGCGGATGGTGTCAATGACGATGCCCACCGACGGGTTAAGCGCCTCGCGCAGCTCAATGGAGGAGACTTCGACCGCTTCCGGCAGCCCGTTGACCAGGTTGCGCCCGCGCATGACCATCGTGCGCTCCTCTGGCAGCGGGTAGGCAGAGCCGATCTCGATCTTGGCCCGCTCGGCGGTGCGCTCGCCGATCAGCATGTTGTACTTGGCGCGCATATACTGGACGATGTCCTCGTCCATCTCGTCGCCAGCCACGCGGATCGAGCGGCTGATGACGATACCACCCAGCGAGAAGATGGCTACCTCGGTCGTGCCGCCGCCGATGTCTACCACCATGCTGCCGCGCGTCTCCTGAATGGGCAGCCCCGCGCCGATGGCCGCCGCGACCGGCTCTTCGATCAGAAAGGCTTCGCGCGCGCCGGCGCTGATCGTCGCGTCGTAGACGGCGCGCTTCTCTACTTCGGTGACACCGGAGGGGATGCCCACCACGACGCGCGGACGCGGGATCGGCACCCAGTTCTGCTCGTGAGCCTTGCGGATGAAGTAGTCGAGCATGGCCTCGGTGATCTCGAACTCGCTGATCACGCCATCGCGCAGGGGACGCACCACCATGTACTTGGAGGTAGGCGTCTTGCCGAACATCTCTTTGGCTTCGCGTCCCACGCTGATCGGGCGGCGCGTCTTGCGCTCGATGGCGACGTAGGACGGCTCGTTGATCACAATGCCCTTGCCACGCACGCTGACCAGCGTGTTCGCCGTGCCCAGGTCAATGCCAATGTCGAGCGAAAACAGGCCCAGCAGCCAGTCCAGGGGACTTACCAACGGTGAGCTTCTCCTCGGTTCGTGTCAGCGCGGCATTATACCACGCAGTGGGATGCTTGCCAGGGTGGTACTCATCAAACGCTCATGTTGTCTTAAGGGTGGCGCGGGTAGGGGAGGGTTTGGAAACCCTCCCCTACCCTACCGTCCTGTTCGCCTGGTTCGCGGGCGCGGCCCGTGCGCCTACGCGCTAAAGGCCGCGATCTGCTTGTGCAATTCGCTGCGATCCACCTGCGGGTAATCGTCCAGCAGGGCGTCGAAGCGCCGCATGTACTCGACAAGCTGCGCCCGCGTGTGCGCCTCAAAGCGCATGGTGATCGCCGGCTGCGTGTTGCTGGCGCGCACCAGCCCCCAGCCGTGCTCGAACTCAGCCCGCGCCCCATCCACCGTGATCACCTCGTACTTGTTCTGCAACCGGTCGCGCACCGCGCTGATAATCTTGAACTTCACGTCGTCCGGCGCGGCCATGATGATCTCCGGCGTTGCCACCAGCTTCGGAATCTCGGCCAACATCTGCGAGAGCGATTTGTCGGTCTTGCTGAATAGCTCCAGCACCTTGAGCGCCACCAGCGGCGCATCGTCGAAGCCGTAGTAGTCCTCGCCGATGAACATGTGCCCGCTGACCTCTCCGCCGATCAGCGCGCCGATTTCAGCCATCTTCAGCTTCATCAGGCTGTGACCGGCCTTCCACATCACCGGCTTGCCCCCATGCTCGCGGATGAGGTCGGGCAGCACCTGGCTCGACTTGACATCGAAGATGACCGGCGTGCCGGGGTGCCGCGAGAGCAGATCGCGGGCCAGGATCGCCAGCAGACGGTCGGCGGCGACGTGATGGCCGCGCTCGTCAATCAGCCCGCAGCGGTCGGCGTCCCCGTCGAAGCCAATGCCGAAGTCCGCCCCGTGCTTGACGACGGCAGCCTCCAGGTCTTTGGTCAGTTCCGGGTCTTCGGGGTTAGGCAGGTGGTTGGGGAAAGTGCCATCCGGCTCGCAGAACAGGCAGATGACCTCAACCCCCAGCTCGCGCATCACCGGCGGGACGAAGGTGCCGCTGAGACCGTTGCCCGCGTCCACCACCACCTTGAGCCGGCGGCTGCCCATCGTCACCTTGTGCTTGATCACGTCCAGGTGCCGGTGAGCCATATCCAGGTCAGTGCGCAGCTCGCCCGCACCCACCGCGAAGTCGTCGGCCAGGATCAGCCTGAGCAGGTCTTGAATCTGCTCGCCCGCCAGCGCCAGACGGCCATAAGCCATCTTGATCCCGTTGTACTGGGTGTTCAGGTGACTGCCGGTGATCATGATGCCCCCGGCGTGCTCGTGCGACGAGGAGGCGAAGTAGACGGCGGGCGTCATCACCGGGCCGATGTCGGTCACGGGCAGGCCGGTGCTCAGCAGTCCCTCGATGATGGCGTCCTTGAGCGGCGGCGTGGACAGGCGGTTGTCTCCGCCGACGAATACCTGGGTCAGGCCCAGCACGCGCTGCGCATAGGTACCGTAGGCCTGGCCGACCAGCCGGGCCAGCCCCGGCGTAAGCTGCGCGTCCGGCCCTTCAACCGAGCCGCGAATGTCGTACTTGCGAAAGACTGCTGATGGAACCTGCGCCATTGTCTTCTCTCCGGTTAACGCAAGCCAAGCACGAATCTACCTGATGGCAGCGCTGATCACGCTCACCCTGGGCGCATTATACCTTGCGCGAACCTGTAGAGAAAACTTGGGCTAGATGAGAGTGCGTGCAAAACCTGTCAGGCTACTTGGCCATATCCTGTTTGACCTCACCCGCTGGCCTCGCTGCGCTCGGCTTTTCCCCCTCTCCGTGCGGAGAGGGGGAGGCGAGGCGCGCCAGCGCCGAGCGGGGGTGAGGTCAGACAGGATGCTCACACGCTAGCTGCGGCCCCCTCACGCGCCGGAAACCGCAAACGCCAGCCGCCCACCGGACGGATCGGCGTCAATCGTTACCGCCGTGCCTGGCTCCGGATTCTCGTGCAGCAGGTAATCGGCCAGCGACTCGCGCACATGGCGCTGGATGATGCGCCGCAGCGGGCGCGCGCCCCACTCCGGGTGATCGTTCTGGGCGAGCATCCACTGCTTGGCGGCGGGCGTGAAGACAAGCGTCAGGCCGCGCTCGGCGGTGAGCTTGTGCTCTTTGGCGAGCATCAGGTCGAGAATCTGGGCCAGGTGCTCGTCGCTGAGCGGGTGGAACATGACGATCTCATCAATGCGGTTGAGGAATTCGGGACGGAACGAGTCGCGCACCTCTTCCATCACCTCGTCGCGCGTTTCGTCGTCAATCACCGTCGTAGCCAGCAGGGGCGCGCCGACATTGCTGGTCATAATGATCACCGCCTCGCTGAAGTTAGCGACGTTGCCCTGCCCGTCGGTCAGGCGGCCCTCCTCCATGACCTGCAACAGCACATCCAGCACGCGGCGGTGCGCCTTCTCCACTTCGTCGAGCACGACGACGATGTACGGCTGCTCGCGCACGCGGTCGGTAAGCTGCCCGCCACCTTCGTAGCCCACGTAGCCGGGCGGCGCGCCGATCAGGCGGCTCACCGTGTTCTCGTCCATGTACTCCGACATGTCCAGTTGCAGCATGGCGTCTTCGCTGCCGAACATGAACTCGGCCAGCGCCTTAGCCAGCTCCGTCTTGCCCACGCCGGTCGGCCCCAGGAACAGGAACGATCCGATCGGGCGCTTGGGGTCTTTCAACCCCACGCGGGCCGTCTTCACCGCCCGGCTGAGCGCGATCACCGCCTCGTCCTGGCCGATGATCCGCTCGTGCAGGTGCTCGACCATGCTGGCGTACTTGGTGCGCTCGTCCTGGCCCAGCTTGCTCACCGGGATACCGGTCATCTGCGCGGCGGCCAGAGTCACATCTTCGGCGTCCAGCGCGGAGTCGGCCACTTCCTGGCGGAAGGCCAGGTGCGTCTGCTCGCTCAGGCTGACCAGCGAGGCGGCACGGTGCACCAGGTGCTCGGCGCTGAGCGGCAGCGCCGTCCCGCTCAGGTAGCGCCGGGCCAGCGTCGCCGCGACTTTCAGCGCGCTCTCCTCAACCTCAATGTCGTAGTCGGCGGCGATGTGCGGCGCGTGCACCTTGAGGATTTCGACCGTCTCCTCGACGCTGGCCGGGGGCACGCTGAGAAGCTGCGCGTTCTCGACGATGGCGCTGATCCCACGCAGCCGCTCTTCCCACAGCGCCTGCGTCGTCGAGCCGATGATCACCGGGTCGTCGCCGAGAAATGTCTTTTGCAGCAGCGGCGCGGCTTTGAAGAACTCCGCCTTAAGCTGCCCACCGAAGAAGCGGTGAATGTGCGGGATGAAGAGGATGCCGCCCTTCGCCCGACGCAGGCCGCTGTCCACCGCCTTGTCCTGCTGGTCGAGCAGCGCCCGCTCGTCAATCTGCACCAGGTTACGCAAATGCTGCGGCCCCTTGCCCTCGGCGATGAGCAGGGCCAGGCTGTAAGCCAGCGCGCGCTTGCCCACGCCGTCCGGCCCAACCAGGATCACATGGCGGTTGATCGTCTGGCTGAGCATCTGGATCAGGTCGCGCAGCAAGTCCTCACGGAAGTACACGGCTTGCAGCGAGCCGGACTGCGCCGCCGCGACCATGTCCGCGCTGACCTCCGTGTCGGTGCGGCGCATGACGCTGGCGCTGGTCGCCGAGGTGGTAAGCTGGTCGCGGATGGCGGTCTTGGTGATGCCGAACTGGGTGAGGATGCCCGCCGTGCCGACCTCGCGCTCGGTCATCACGCCGAGCAGGTGATCGGTGTCAATGCTCAGCTCGTTGAGCGCCTGGGCAACGCTGAGCGCCTCGTCCAGGGCGATGACCATGCCCCGGCTGAGCTGCGCCGAGCGGCCCTCCGCCCCGGCATAGGTCAGGTCGCCGCTGGTGTCGCGGCGACTCTGCACGGCCAGGTTGACCGTGCGCTCCAGCCGTTCCAGGTCAGCGCCGCGCCGCTCGGCGAAGGTGCGCAGGACGCGCGCCGCCGCCGTGTTCTTGCTGCGGATGAGGGCCAGCAGCGCGGCCTCCGGTGTGAGCAGCACCTTGCCGTAAGCAGTGAGGATGTCCACCGCATCGTCGAGGACGGCTTGCGTGTCTTTGGTCAGCAGATTGGGGTTGAGCGTAGCCATGCGCGGCATCCCGAAGATGAGCAGTCCGAAGTCACCACAAAGGTACTACGGGATGGGCGCGAAAACAACCTGGAGTTGGGGAGTTATACAGAGACTTCCGAAGTCTTCGAGGACTCCGGAAGTCTGAGAAGCATCAGCAGGGCGCGGCTCAGCCTGCTCTCCGCCGCCCCCGAAATGGACAGCCGCTCGCAGGGGCACTGCTCTGCGCCCAGGTCGCCACAGCGCCCGCGCCCCTGCCAGTCAGGACGCCTCGCTTAGCCGGTAGCCGATGCCGCGCACGTTGACGATGATATTCGGGTTCTGCCCCGAAGCCTTGAGCTTGCGGCGCAGGTTGCTCACGTGCGGGCGAATCACCTCGCGCGCCTCGTTCTCGTCCAGCGCGTAGTTGCGCACCTCGCGCACCAGTTCCGAGCAGGGCACCACCCGCCCGCGATGCGCCGCCAGGTAGAGCAGCAGGTCGAACTCGGTCGGCGTCAGGTCAATGGGCTGGTCGCCAACCGAAATCTGGTAGCGGCCAGGGTAGATGGTCAGCGGGCCGATGGTCATCGTCGTGACGGGCGTCACGACGGGCGTGCCAGCGGCGGCCCCGGCCTTGCCCGCTGCGGCGTGCTCGGCTTCGCTGCCCGCCCCGGCCAATTCCTCGATATTCTCGCGGATTGAGCTAAGCAGTTGGCGGCGGTGCTTGAGGTTACGCGCCCGCTCCAGCCCCTCGGCGACACTGTTGCGGATGTCCTGACTGCTGCTCGGCTTGACCAGGTAATCGTGTGCGCCCAGCCGCAGGCTTTCGATGGCCGTCTCCAGGCTGGCATAGCCAGTCAGCAGAATGACGACCGCATCGGGAGCCTCCTCCTTGATCCGGGCCAGCAGCTCAACACCGGTCAGGCCCGGCATACGGATGTCGGTCAGCACAACGTCGTATTCCTGGCGCTGCATCATCTCCAGCGCCTCTTCGCCGGTCTCGGCAGTGTGCACCTGGTAGCCCAGGCGCTGCAACGTTTTGCTGATCGAGTAGCGGATCGCGCCTTCGTCGTCCACCACCAGGATATGAGCCTCTTGTGGATTCTCCATCGCGTATGCGCCTCAAAAAATGATAACGAGGACCCCTTCCAGACTGCGCACGATTGGCCGGAGTCCTGGCTGCCGGTTATTGCTGTCAAACGAACGGGGCGCGCAGCAAAGCCACCTCGCCTGGCACCAATTCCAGGAACCCGACTCCCATCACCGCCAGCAGCGCGGAGCCAGTGATTGCGCACCGCTGGATGGGCGTCGGGCTTGCTTCCGGTCATTCATCTTATCTTAATTATAACTGAACGTTGGCAAAGATGCAACGGTCTGTTAATTCCGGCAGTAGGCTTACAACAAACACGGCAAGCGGCTCGCTTACACTCTCCGCCAACAGACCACCACCCCCACGCCTGCCATCTGCAACGGGTCGCCGGGCACGGCGAACGGCTCTGCGACTCGCGCGCGCAGTTCCCCCGCCGCCGGTGCGACGAACCAGGCGATGGCGTCGTCCACCACCAGCAGCGGCACGCGCGCGCGCCAGCCCGCTGGCACGCGCAGGTTGATCAGCGTGTCGGACAGCTTCTGCGACTGCCCGCCCATCCCGCGCGGGCAGAAGCGGTCGCCGGGCCGCCGCACCCGCAGCCACAGCCGCGCCCCCGCTGGCACAGCCAGCGCCGCCGCCAGGGGATCGGCGTGCAGGGCGGGCAGATTATCGTCCGGCAGCAGCGGGCGTGCCGCGAACACCCATCCCCCACAGACGATCTCCACCTGCTCCTGGGGGCCGAAGACGGGGCCAGCGCGCTCGCCCGCCAACGCCGGGGCGTCGTCGCCCACCTCCACCGCGCCCGCGCCCTCCCCGCCGATGATCAGCGCGTCGTAGCCCACACGCAGCGCCAGGCCGCCCGGCAGAGTCGCTCGCGCGCCGGACTGCCCACCGTCCGCCACCCCCAGCGCGCGCTCGACGTGCTCGAAGGTCACATCGCGCAGCGCCGGGCGCAGCCGCCAGACTGCCGCGCGGATGATATGGCGCTTGCTGCTCAGTGGCAGGCTGTTCCAGGCGGTACGGTCGAGCACAATCGCGTCCGCAGCCTCGTCCCGCAGCACCCACGCCAGCGCCGCCTCCCCTGCCGCGCGCACGAGATCGGCGTCGGCGCGCAGCACGTCAGCAGTGCGGGCCAGCACCTCGCGCACGTTCGGGTTAAGCGTCTCCAGCAGGGGCAGCACCTCGTGGCGCAGCCGGTTGCGGAGGTAGGTCGTGTCCTCGTTGGTCGCGTCAAGACGCGGGACGAGTCCGTATGCGGCGGCGTACTCGCCAATCTCCTGCCGCGAAAGGTCGAGCAGCGGGCGGATGAGCACGGGCCAGGCGTCGGGAGCCGCCAGGGGATCGTCCAGCGGCGGGTCGCAGGCGATAGCCGCCTCTTCCAGCAGATGGTAATCGCTGAGGGGCGTGGCGGGCAGCATCCCGCGCAGGCCGCTCAGCCCGCTGCCGCGTACCAGGTGCATGAGCACCGTCTCGGCCTGGTCGTCGCGCTGATGCCCCACCGCAATGCGCGCCGCCCCCACCTGGCGCGCCACGCGCAGCAAGAACGTGTAGCGCACCTGGCGCGCGGCTTCTTCCACGCTCAGGCGGTGCGTGCGCGCGGTCTGGCCCACGTCCGCCCGCCCCACCGTGACCGGCAACCCCCAGCCGAGTGCCGTGCAGCGCACGAATTCCGCGTCCGCTGCACCCGCCGCGCCGCGCAGCCCGTGATCGAGCGTGGCGACGTGCAGAGCGATGACCAGCCGCTCGCGCAGGGCCAGCAGCGCGTGCAGCAGGGCCAGCGAGTCCGCGCCGCCCGACACGCCAACTACCACACGGTCGCCGGGCGCGCACAGGGCATGGCGCTCGATGGTCTCCGCGACGCGCGCCACTAAGCCGGACATGATCTCACCGCTCGTGGCGATTCATCCGCCGGAAATAACCTTGCGAGATACCGCGCAGCTCTTCGAGCATGACAAAGGCTTTGGGGTCCACCGTCTTCACCACTCCAACCACCGCATCCACGTCGCGGTGGGTGACGACCGCCGTCACCGCGCCGACCTGCCCCTCAGCGCCCTGCCCGTAGGTCTCGGTTGCGCCGAAGCCCGCCTGGCGGATGGCGATGGCGATCTCGTGCGAGTAGCGCGGTGAGATGACGTGCACGGAGACGAAACGCTGGATCAAACGCTGCTCCAGCGTCATGCCCAGGTAGCCGCCCACAGCGAAGCCGACGCTGTAAGCGCCCAGGTTCCATACGTTGGTAAGGTTCGAGACGACGCTGCCCAGTGCAATGGCGAAAATCAGCGTCTCGATGACAGCTAACCCCGCCGAGGAGAGCTTCTGCCCGCGCACGATCAGCACCAGCCGCACAGTCGTGAGCATGTTGCCGACGACGCGCAGCAGGAAGATCCCTCCGGCGGTCAGCAGGGTATCAGGGTCCATACTATCCCATTTCTCTCTCTTGCAGCGGTGTGCTCAGCCGGACAGCCCGCGCCAGTTGCCCGCCAGCCCCATCATACCACATTCCGGCGCGCGGCAAGGCGCACGGTCGCGCCTGGGGACGCCCCAGCGCCGTTTGGCTTCAGTTGAGAAGTCGTTTCCCCCCACCCCAAACCCCTCCCCCACAAGGAGGGAGGGGCTTAGGGTTTACGATCTTCTCCTTTCCCCCCTCGTGGGGGAAGGGCCGAGGATGGGGGGCAAAGGCCGGCGCATAGGGTCTCAAACGGCCTTTTAGCGCGGGAAGACGGACAGCCGGTACGCCCCAGTCGTGCTGCCCCCCAGCCCGGACTCCACCACCAGCCGGTAATCGCCGTCCTGCGGCAGCACGACAATGAGCGCCATGCCAGAAGCCAGCGCCTCCCCGGAGGGCGCATACAGGGTCAGCAAGGGTACGAGCGCGCTGCCGGGCAGCGGCTCAACGACGATCTCCCACACGTCATCCGCCCGGCCAGCGAACCGGTAGCCGTGCCGCGCCCCGGCCAGAGCCAGCTCGTTCTTGATCAACGCGGGCATGGTATGCGCCGCGAAGGTCACGCCGGGCGGCCAGTCTCCGCTCACGCTCTGCGCAACATCCGGCGTCAGCGTGCTCGCGGTGCTCGTGCCGGGGCTGGGCGACGGCTCGCCCGGCTGGTGGTCGAGCCGCGCCAACAGCGCCAGCAGCGCGACCAGCAGCGCCAGCGGCAGCGCGAATGCCCCGCCGTAGACCGCCCAACGCGCGCGCCGCCATCGCTCCGGCGGGTCAGGCTCATCTGCGCCATCAGCAACCAGATCAGCGTCGGGATCGTCGCTGTCGTAGAGCGGGTAGTCCGCGCTGTCGTCCGGTGGATCGTACCGCGCCATGAGCCAGGCCCGCCCCGCGTCAGCCCTCTACGATTGCGGAGACGGTCTGCTGGGCCATCTGCGGGGTGATGCGGTCATCGGTCAGGTAGTCGCGGCGCATGATCTGGTACAGCGTGGGAATCTCGCAGATGGGCACCACCGGCCCGTCGGCGGACAGGCGCGCGTTTGACGAGGTGAAGACCACGATGGCATAGACCGGCACATTCTCCAGCCCGTGCCTGGCGAGGAATTTGCGCAGCGCGACCACGTCGCGCACCGCTTCACGGGTAGGGTTGCTCCTGGCCCCGCGCAGCTTGCCGTCGCGCGTCTGGTTGATCCACTCGGCCCGCTCATTGATCCACGTGCCGGCGTAGTCCACGATGCGAAAGACCAGCGCCCCCGGCGGCCCGACCAGCACGGCGTCAATGTACCCCACGCGGCGCTTGCTGACGTTGCGCAGGTAGGTGAACCGCTCGTCGAGGAACTGCCCTAGCCCCTCGCCGACCGCGTAAGCCAGCGGGTTATCCTTCTGGAGCGTCAGCGCGCGGTACACCAGGGCCAGGCCAACAACCAGGGCCACGACCCCGCCCACAATCAGCAAAACCTGGAACAAGTCGAAGAAGACTGAATCCCACAGCGGAAAGAACATGAACAGCACGCCCAGGGCGATGGCAATCGCGCCGCCGAAGAAGGACAGGCCGCCCAGGAAGAGGTAATAGCGCCCGCGCCGGGTAATGTTCTGGGAAGGGTTGATGTTCTGCATCGCACGCTCAGCCTGTCGTTCCTACGCCGCGCACCGCGCGCGGTTGTCACCATCAGGCACACCGTCACGCCAGACGGCGAGAGATTGTAGCGCCCAGCCCGTCCGCCGCCTATGACTCGCCAGGCCCCGGTCGGGAAGCCGGAGCCGCAAGCCTGGTTTCGGGCGCGACCTCCTGCGTGGGGAGTTTGCCATCTGCACCGGAGCTATCAGGGGCGACGGTAGCAGAGACGCCCGGCGTCTGTGGCACGGCGACCGGCTCGACGGCTGGGCGGCGCGCTGCGGCCAGCGTCTGGCGACGCGCGATCAGCGCGTCAAGCTGCGCTCGCAGCTCTGACATGGTGGGCAGTGGCTTTTCGAGCAGCAGATCCGCCTGCGAGATGAGCATGATCTGCTTCTCTTGCTCCGGCGAAATGCGGTAGGCGGTGATGAGCACGATAGCCATGTTGCCCAGCTTGGGGCTGCGCCGGATGCGCGCGGCGACATGGTGCCCCTCCACGCCGGGCAGGCGGATGTCCAGGATTGCCAGCTCAGGCAGCTCGCCGCCGTAGGTGCCGGCATCCACGCCGTCCACCCACTGCACAGCCTCGGCGCCATCCACGAAGGCCACGCCATCAATGCCCCAAAGCTGGAACATCGTCACCAGGACGTCGTAGATATCCGGCTCGTCGTCCACCACCATCCACGTAGCCAACGCCCTGCTCCTCTGCGCCACACATACGCCATGACTGCGCACTAGTGTACAGTAAAGGCCACAGCATGGGCAACCGAGGGGAAACAGGAAACAGGGGGGCGCCACGCTGCCAACGTTCTGGCCGCCCCCTGCACCTGCCAACGCCTGGGTGATCGCCCGCCGTCACTTAGCCAGGATGCTCGCCAGCTCGACCAGCTTGGGGTCGAGCGTCTTCTTCTGGCTGACCACTTCATCGTAGGGCGTGGTCGTGATCTCGCCCTGAATCTGCCCAACCAGGACGCCATAGGTGCCCGCCGCAAGCTGCTCGACGGCGTGCGCGGCCAGCCGCGTGCCCAGCAGCCGGTCAAACGCACCGGGCGTCCCGCCGCGCTGCACGTGGCCGAGGATGGTCACGCGCAGTTGGAAGCCCAGTTCCTCGTGGTGATCCTCGAAGTACCGCGCTAGCTGAGTCGCGCTGAGCTTGGCCCCCTCCGCCACGACGATCAGGGCGTGGGGCTTGCCGCGCTCGTAGGCAAGCTCGATCACGTCGGCGATGGACTCCGGCGAGAACTCAAATTCGGGCAGGCAGATCGCCTCCGCGCCGCCAGCGATACCGGCCATCAGCGCCAGGTACCCACTGTGGCGACCCATCACTTCGACGAGAAAAGCACGCTCGTGTGACGAGGCGGTGACCTTCAGGCGGTCAATGGCCTCCAGGGCAATGTTGAGCGCCGTGTCCACGCCGATGGTGATGTCCGAGCCGACCAGGTCGTTGTCAATGGTCGAGGCGACGCCGACGACCGGGAAGCCCAAGTGAAAGAGGGCATGTGCGCCGGTCTGCGAGCCGTTGCCGCCGATGACGACCAGCCCCTCGATTTCCTGGCGGTTTAGCTCGCGTAGAGCTTTGCGGCGGCCATCGTCGGTCATGAATTCCGGGCAGCGCGCGCTGCCGAGCATGGTGCCGCCAAGCTGGATGATGCCTCCCACGTCGCGCCGGTCGAGGGGCACGAAATCGCCCCCGACCAGCCCCCGATAGCCGTGTTCGACACCGAAGACCTCCCACCCACGATCGATCCCGGTGCGCACGACGGCGCGAATAGCGGCGTTCATGCCAGGGGCATCACCGCCGCTGGTGAGCACAGCGATCCGTTTCAAGAGGTTTCCTCCTGCTGCTCACACTGCCTCTGCTTTGAGTATACGCGATCAGGCCCGCGCAGTGTCGCGGTGAAGGCGGCACTGGTCAGCAGCCACAGCCCGCCCGCCAGCAGCGCGCCGATCACCTGCGAGGGGAAGTGTACCACCAGCACCAGGCGGCTGAGGCCGATGAGGGCTGTGATCGCCGCCGCCCCTGCGACGAGGGCCGCGCGCGCTCGCCGGCTGGCCGCCCGCCGCCAGACCAGATAGGCGAGCATCCCGTAGGCGATGGTCGCCTGCATGGTGTGGCCGCTGGGATAGCCGTAGCCACCTTCGGGGCTAGTCCAGCCCTCGAACGCAGGGCGCGGCGCGGCGATCCACTCCTTGAGGCCCATGTTCCACAGCTTGCCAGCGACCATAGCCAGCGCCCACCCGGCCAGCAGGGGCCAGTTGCGCCGGGCGATGAGATACGCCCCCAGCCCAAAGCCCAATACCCACAGCACGGGTGAGCCGAAAGCGGTGATCACGCCGAACACATCCTGCACGGCGGGGCTGGCGTGGGCGTGGAACCAGGCGGCGCTCTCGGCGTCAGAATCCCGTACCGCCGCCAGATCGAGGATCGGGACGCTCAGCACGGCGAAAAGCAGCATGGCCGCGCACCCGGCCAACGCCGTCCCCAGCGCGATCCAGGCGCGGCGGCACGAGCCGAAACGGTATGGTCGAGCGAGCATGGTCTCCCGGCCTTCTCCTTGCGGGCAATGCGCCCCAGTATACCGCGCCCGTGCCGTTCGGGTATGTGCAGCAGCCTGGCAACACTCCTCAGCCACGTTCTCTCGCAGCGAGTCACTGACAACCTTCGCAGGTATCTGCTCCGTTTTCTCTCATTGACCAATCCGCACCCGCTCCGTATAATCCGGTGCGGCGGCAGGTTGTGCTGCGGCAACTGGCTCACGCAACGGCGTTAGACAAGACGAGGTGGCGAATGCGGTTGATTTTGGTGCGGCACGGACAGGCCGAGCATCGCGGCGACGAGGAAGACAACCTATATCTGACCGACCTGGGCAAGCGCCAGGTGGAGCTGCTTGGCCAATGGCTGGCCGAGAACGAGCCGGGCGTCACAGCCATCGTATGCAGTCCGCTGCGCCGCGCGCGCGAGACGACCTCGATCCTCAACCGTTACATTCATGCGCCGGTCAAGGTCAACGACGACCTGCGCGAGACCACGCACGACCTGTACATGAAGCTGCCGCGCCTGGTTCACCCGTCCGACAGTGGCCCGCACTACTTCATCATGCCCGCCGATAACTACTACCAGCGTTTCACCGAGCAGACCCGCCGCGTGTTGAACCGCCTGATCGAAAACCCCGAAGCCATGCAGACGAAAGTCGTCGTCTGTCACGGCGGCACGGCAGGCACCATGGTCCGTATGCTGCTCAAGTGCCACTCGCTGAACATCTGGATGAACAACACAGCGATGCACCACCTCACCTGGCAGGATGGGCTGTGGGTTGTGCGCGGGATCAACTACGCGCCTCACCTGCCGGCGACCCTCATCACCGGCTAGAGAACGCAAAAACCGGGCGCTGCGAAAACAGCGCCCGACTTGTTACGACGGGGAGCTAGGCCCAGGTGATCAGGTCGGTCATGATCGGATCGGCCAGGTCGTCGTGGCGCGGCAGGACGCGCACCGAGACTCCGCGCTGGCCGGTCGTGGTGTAGCGTAGCGTGGCGTAGAACTCGTGCGTGTTGCTCGTCTGCTCCTGGCCGTCCGAGCGGTGCTCCATGTCCATCGTCTCGCCGACGATGATCTCGCCCCGGCTGTCCAGCGCTCCGTAGTAAAGCTGCACGATGACATCTTCAGGCTTGAGCACGCCCAGGTCAATGAAGGCGCGCACGGAGATGTCGTCCTTCACCGTGAGCTGCTGCGGCTCGACCAACACGCGCTCGATCTTCAGGCGGTCCCAGTTGGCGCGCGTGTTAGCCAGCCAGTCGGCGAACTCGCGCCCGCGCGTCAAGTCCGGCTGGCTGAGCGCGGTGAACCGCTTGTGGCTGGGCATGTAGTACTCTTCGGTGTACTCGCGCACCATGCGATAGGTATTGAAGAAGGGGGCCAGCTTGCACATGCTGGCCTTGATGCGCCCGATCCACTCGCGCGGCAACCCGTCGCGGGCGCGCGTGTAGAAGGTCGGGATGATGTCCTTCTCCAGCATATTGTAGAGCGCCTGCGCCTCGATGAAGTCCTGCAAGTCCCATTCCTGCTGCTGGTACTCCTCGCCCGCGCCAATGGCCCAGCCGACGGACGGATCGTAGCCTTCCGCCCACCAGCCGTCGAGAATGCTGGCGTTCAGCCCGGCGTTGTAGATGACCTTCATGCCGCTGGTGCCGCTGGCCTCGTTGGGGCGGCGCGGCGTGTTCAGCCACACGTCAACGCCCTGCACCATCGCGCGGGCCACGCTCATGTCGTAGTTCTCCAGGAAGACGATGGCATGGCGGAACTCAGGCTGCTCGGCGGTCTTGACGATCTCCTTGATCAGCTCCTTGCCCAGGTGATCGTGGGGGTGGGCTTTGCCAGCGAAGATGAACTGCACCGGACGCTGCGGGTCGTTGACGATGCGCTCCAGCCGCTCCTTGTCGCGGAAGAGCAGCGTCGCCCGCTTGTAGGTGGCGAAGCGCCGGGCGAAGCCGATGGTCAGCGCGTCCGGGTTGAGCACTTCGTTGGCGTGTTCTACCTCGGACTGTGGCGCTCCGCGCGCTATGAGCTGGGTGTGCAGTCGCCGCCGGGCGTAGGAGACCAGGCGCTCACGGCGGCGCTCGTGCGTGCGCCATAGCTCTTCATCGGGGATGCGGTCGGCATCCTGCCAATACTCCGGCTTGTCCGGCTCGACACGCCAGGCAGGGTCAAGGTAGCGGTCGAAGAGGCTGGCCATCTCACCGCTGATCCAGCTTTCAATATGGATGCCGTTGGTGATCGCCCCGATCGGCACTTCGTCCTCCGGCACCTTAGGGAACATCCACTGCCACATCGTCCGGCTGACCGAGCCGTGCAGCTGGCTGACGCCGTTAGCCCCCGTGGAGACCTTGAGGGCCAGGACGGGCAGGCTGAACACATCGAAGCCGCCCATATGCTCGCGGCCCAGGTCGTGGAACTGCTCGCGCGTCAGGCCAAGCTCGTTCCACAGGTACGGGAAGTGCTCGTCAATGAGATCGTACCCGAAGCGCTCCAGCCCGGCGGGAACGGGCGTGTGGATCGTGTAGACGTTGCCAGCGGCGCAGATGTCGGCGGCCTGCCAGAAGCTCAGCCCTGGGTTATCCTTCATCAGCAGGCGGATGCGCTCCAGGGCCAGAAAGGCACTGTGACCCTCGTTCATGTGGCACACCGTCGGGCGCATATTCAGCGCCTCAAGCAGTTGGATGCCGCCGATGCCCAGCACGATCTCCTGGCGGATGCGCGTGCGCTTGTCGCCGCCGTAGAGCCGGTCGGTGAGATCGCGAATCTCCGGAACGTTGTCCGGGTGATTGGTGTCCAGCAGGTAGAGCGAGACGCGGCCCACCCGCACCTTCCACACCTGAATCTTGGCGGTGTACTGCGCGATGGGCATCTCGATGATCAGCGGCTTGCCGTCTTCGGTGAAGACCTGCTGCACGGGCATGATGGCGTAGTCGTTGATCGGGTACGATTGCTGCTGGTAGCCATCAGCGTTGAGGTACTGGTGGAAGTAGCCTTCCTGGTAGAGCAGCCCGATGCCGACCAAGGGCAGCCCCAGGTCGGACGTGCTCTTGAGATGATCGCCAGACAGGACGCCCAGGCCGCCGGAGTAGTTGCGCAGGCACTCGGTCAGCCCGTACTCCATCGAAAAGTAGGCAATGAAGGGCTTGTCGAACTCCCCGTAGTGGCGGCGGTACCAGGTGCGCGCGTCGGGGGCCACGTAAGCGTCGAAGCTGGCACAGACCCGGTCGAGATGGGCCAGGAACGCCTCATCTTCGGAGGCGGCGGCAAGCACGTCCTGGCTGATGCGCCCCAGCATCCAGACCGGGTTGCTGCCGGTCTCCGTCCACAGATCGCGATCCAGCCGCCGAAACAGCGCAATTGTCTCGTGATCCCAGCTCCAGCGCAGGTTATAGGCCAGGTCGCGCAGCCGTTCCAGGCTGGGCGGGAGGCTGGGTCTCACATCTACTTTGGCGACGGGTTTGACCATCTGTCATTCTCCCTTGAACATGCCATCAGCCGGGCGCGACCGGCCACCGCATTGGTGGCCGGGTCTGTGTAGCGCCGCGCGCGCATGGAGTGTTTCTGAGCTTCAGGTGCGCTCGTTCGTGCGAACAGACGCAGTGAGCGCAGGCTGTAGAATAGCAGGCTTGGCCCAATTTGCCAATGTGGGAAGAGCGCGGGGACTTGACCTCACCCCCAGCCTCGCTGCGCTCGGCTTGCCCCCTCTCCGTTGCGGAGAGGGGGCGACGAGGCGCGTCAGCGCCGAGCGGGGGTGAGGGAAATCAGGGTGCCTCAGGATGGGCGGTCGTTCTGGCGCGAGCGCCTGCTCGGCTGGGTCGTGTCGGCGGAGCCGATCGGCGGCTCCTCCGGCAACTGCGCGTCGCCCTGGCTGTCCGGGGCAGCGGGCATGGCCGGGAGGGGAGTCGCCGGCTGCGCCACTCGCTCCAGCGGCAGAGCCATCGTGAAGGTGCTGCCTTCGCCGAGCGCGCTGGCAACGCTCAGATAGCCGCCGTGTGCCTCGGCCACCGCCCGCGCAACGAACAAGCCCTGGCCCAGCCCGCGCGGATCGAGCACCTTGCCGTCGGGCGTGCGCGCCTCACCCCGGAAGAAACGCTCGAAGATGTGCGGCAGGTCGTAGGGCGAGATGCCCACGCCCGTATCGGACACCTCGATCAGCGCGCATCCTTCGCGGATGCGCCCCACCTGCACGTAGATTTCGCCGCCCGGCTCGGTGTACTTGATGCTGTTGTCTATCAGGTGGCCGATGGCCCACTGCAAGCGGCGCTCGTCGCCGGTGATGGTCAGGCGGCTGGCCCCCACAGTGGAAAATGCCAGCCGTAGCTCGGCCTTCTCGATGCGCGGACGCAGCCCCAGGATGACGTTGATGACCAGCGCCGGAAGGTCAATCTCCTGCTCGCGGACGGCGAAGCTGCCCGCGCCGATCTCCGAAATGTCCAGAAGCTCGACGATCATGCGGTCGAGGACGGCGGCGTTGCGGCTGATCGCTTCCAGGAACTTACGGTTGGGCGGGCGGTCTTCGGGCATGGCCAACAGCACTTCGCTCATGCCCTTGATCGCGGTCAGCGGCGTGCGTAGCTCGTGGCTCATGTGGGTGGCGAACTGGTCTTTGAGCCGGTCGGCGATGGCGTCGCGCGTCACGTCGCGCAGCATGAGCACGGTGCCCAATCGCTGGCCGTGCTCGTCGGCGACAACGGCGATCTGCGCGCCGAGAATGCGGTTGTTCACCTCGACGCGCTGCGGCGCGCCCAGCGTGATCTCGCCCTCCAGCGGAATCTGGTGGCGCGAGTCGGCGAACATGCGCCCCAGGTCGCTGTCCCAGAAGGCGCGAATCGAGCCAAGCAGGTCGTGGGCGGCCTGGTTCATCAGCACGATGCGCCCCTCGTTGTCCTGCATGATCACGCCTTCGCTGATCACCGCCAGCACGCCGGTGAGCTGGGCGATGCTCGTCTGCTGATCGGCGCGCAGCTTCTCAAGCTGGTTGACACGCTGCAACGATTGATGGAGCGTCACGTCGCGGTCGTGCTGCTTGCGGCGCAGCGTCCCATACAGGCGGCCAAAGAGCCGCCCGGTATTCGCGCCGAGCGCATCAACGGATTGGACCATGTCGGCGACGGGGTGCGCCGGGTCGTCGGACGGTGCGTTGCGAGATAGGGACATGCGACAGTCCTCACCTTCTGGACGGTGCTGGCGCTGCCGGACGCGATCAGCCTGGCGGCGCCGGTGACGGGGCCGTGCCATCGCCAGCTCGCTTGTTCTCGGAGAGCCGGTCGAGCATGGCTTTTAGCTCCACCAGGTCGGGCAGCGGCTTGTTGATGATCGTGTCAACGCCATCGCGCTTGAGAATGGCCAGGCGCTCGTCGCTGCTCAGGCTGAATGCGGTCATCAGGACGATGGGGATGTGGTGGAAGTGCGCGATAGAGCGCATCCGGCGGGCGATCTCGTTGCCGCGCGGCCCCGGCATGCGGATGTCCATCAGGGCCAGCTCTGGCAGCTCCCCGCTGTGACTGCCCCCTTCGACCTTATCGAGCCAGGCGAAGGTTTGCTTGCCGTCGCGGAATTCGATGGCGGCATGACCCCAGGTCATGAACAGCACCTTGACATAGTTGCGGATGTCGTCATCGTCTTCAACGACCAGCCAGGGCTTCACGCTCGGTTCCTCCTTGACCGTTTCCCCTTTGGTCACAAGTCTACCGCGTTTTCTGGTGCAGGGATACCCGGCGCGGGCGCGCACCGACCCCGTGACGTAGGGGCGCTGCTCTGCCGCGCCCCGGTTTACTTCACCCCCACCACGCGCTCAGGGCGTCTCGACCCGCACCTCCTGGGCCAGCCACCCCCGCCACGACTCCCCCGCCCCCAGGTGCAACGCCCAAATGTGCAGGTAGACACTCCCCTGATAGCCGCGCTCGTAACCGGCCTCGCTCATTGTCACCGTCTCCAGCGGGAACGTCCACAGCGTGCACGGGTGCTCGACCTCGGTCGTCAGCGCCAGCCCGCGCAGGCGGCTGGCGGTCGTGTGCACCGTGACTCCCTCATGCTCCAGCCAATCGGCCAGGCGCATAGGATCGTCGCTCCCGTTCACGGTCAGCGAGGCATAGCGCGGGTCTTGCCCACCGTCGAAGCCGGAGACCGTCTCCACCGCAAAGCGCACGTCAACCGGCACATCAGCCAGATTGGTGACGGTGTAGGCGCAAGTGTAGCGATCCTGCCCGCGCCGGAAGGTGAATGCCTTCTCGACGCGCAGCGGGCGGTGGTGATGGCCCACCCAAACGCGCCCGTCGCGGCGCAGCGTCACCGTCACCTCGTCATTCCCCTGGCGCACGTCCGCCGCGTAGGGCTGGGTGACGAAATCGCCCTGCTCGCCGTAGAACGCGCGGGCGAAGGCGGGCAGGTCTGCGTCTTCTCGCAGGAAGTGATCCACAAACGCGCCGCGTCGGTGCCAGTCGTAGATCAGGTGGCGCTCGATGCCCGCTTCTTTGGCGCGCACCATCTCGCGCTCGTCAAAGGCGACCCCCTGCGCGGCCATTTCCGGCGTGAATAGCTTCCCCTGCGCGGCAGCCCGGCGAATCTCCTCGTGGTAGCCCTCCTCGCGGCGGGTCATGATGTTGAGCAGGTTGTAGCGCCCTGGCCGGGTGTCTAGCTCCAACATCATCCCGCCCGCGCCTGGCTTCCAGAGGGCGTTGAACGGCGCGCCGCTCAGGACGATCTCCTCCGCGCCGTCCTTGTCGAAGTCGAGCTGGCGGACGGTCAGCGGGGCGCCTTCGCCTTCGGCCAGCGCCTCCGCCTCGATCAGGTGGGCGTAGTTGGCCACGCGGAAGTTGAACAGGTACACGCCGCCGAACAGCCCGTGCCAGTAGGCATCATTGGCCTGGGCGCGCCACAGCAGGTCGAGCGCGCGATCCTTGTCCGCTCCTTCCGGCATGGCGCGTACCTTCTCGGCGACCACCAACATGCGCTTGTGCATGTGGTTGACCTCGTCGTACTTGACCATGAAGTTGCGCCACACGCTGCCGCGCAGGTAGCGCAGCACGTCCTGGCGGCCCGCCGCCTCCATCTCCGCCTTGATCCCCTTCAGCTCGCGGAAGCGGGCCGGGGGCAGCGCCCACTGCCCCATCTCGAAGTAGCTGGCCGTGGGCAGGTAGACGCGGCCCAGCGCGGGGAACTGCGTGATGTAGTCCATCGGGCGGATGGTATGCAGCCAGCCCGCGTGCCCCTCCAGCGCGGCGAAGAGCGTCGCCATGTACTGCCCGCCGCCCCAGTTGTGCTCGTAGGTGCCTGGCCACACACCGAACTTCTCACCGTCGTCGCCCATCAGGGCCAGCTTGGGGGCGGGGCCGGTCGCCGGAGCGGCGGCCTGGTGGCGCAGCCAATCGAGCAGGTTGGGCACCGTGTCCCAGGGGATGGCGTAGCGCAGGTACGACAGCGTAGGGAAGACGCGCACCGTGTAGCCCTGCTCCTCGCTGACGAAGTAGCCGAATAGCTCGCGCTCGCGGTCATAGCCGACCGCCTCGAAGTGCGTGTCGTCAATGATCACGTAGTCAATGCCCGCTTCGGCGATGGAGCGCACCAGGTGCGGCTCCCACACACGCTCGGCCAGCCACATCCCGCGCGGGCGCATCCCGAACACCCGCTCAACTGCCGCGCTCAGCTTGTGAATCTGCCCGATCTTGTCGGCGTCGGGCAGCGTGGTCAGCAGCGGCTCGTAGTAGCCGCCGGAGAGCACTTCAAGCTGCCCGCGCGCCACCAGCGCGCGCACACGCTCCAACAGCGGGCGCTGGTGGGCCACCAGGTAATCGAGCAGACTGCCCGTGAAGTGGATAGCACAGGCGATTGACGGGTGCCGCTCCAGCAAGTCCATCAGCGGCTCGTAGGCCACGCGCACCGCGTGCTCGTTGACGAAATCGAACTGGCCGACCGGCTGGTGATTGTGCATTACCAGCGCCAGATAGATGGGCGAGGTCATAGCGCCTCCTTTGGAGAACGTGAGCGGTGAGCGGCTTGCGGTGATCAGTTCTCTGGCGGACAGCCGTTAACGCGTGATTCTAGCATGAATCGGTGCGCGCGGCGGAAGGGGTGCCCCCTACCTGACAGGCTCTGCACGCACCCTGCCGAACCGCCTAACAGCACCATGAAGAAAGAATTCATACAAGATTCATGGCAAAACGGGGCATGGATAGGGCATAAACGCGCCGCCTATGCTACACTGTCAGCAAGTGAGGGCACGCCGCCAGCGAATCAGGTGAAGGGTGACTCATGCTGTACAATGTTTTGATCGTTGAAGATGATCGCCAGATGGCGCAAGGCCTGGCGGCGCAGGTTGGCGTGCTGGGGCATACGGTCGTCATCGCTTACGGCCCGCGCATGGCGATTCAGCAGCTCAACCAGGTCATCCCTGACGTGATCTTCATGGATCTCAATATGCCCGGCCTCAACGGGCTGGAGGTGCTGCGCTTCTTGCGCCGCGACCCAACCACCGCCACCGTACCGGTGGTGATCGTCTCGGCCAGCGACGACAAGGAGACAATCTCCGCCGCGCTCGAAGCGGGCGCGAACGATTACATCGTCAAGCCGCCCACCATTGACGCCATTGAGGAGGCACTCGCCCGCGTAGTCAGGCTGCCGCCGGAGCTAGGGGGGCCGGCGCAGCCGCTCACCGAGCGCGCCGGCACGTCCCACTGATCTCCACGTACCCTCCCTGAAAAAGACAGGACGCCTTGCGGCGTCCTGTTTGCCTGTCTGTGCGCAGCGATTCAGCCGCCGGCGACGATCCGCCAGGCCCCGTAGCCGGAGCCGACCACCTCACCGCCCGGCAGAGTGATGTAGAACGCGAACTGCGGGCGCGGCGCTCGCGTCGGTGCGACGCGCTGCGTGGTGGCCATGTAGCCCTGCTCGTCGTCGAGCGCCCAACCCAGCTTGTCGCGCACGCCCGGCGCATTGGCCCACACCTTGCCAAAGCCGCTGTCCGGTGCCTGGCGGTTGAGCGGCGGCGCTTCTTCGATCACGGCATCGGGCAGGTTGGCGTAGTCCTGCTCCAGGAAGATAGAGGCCCTGCCATCGCCAAAATGCACGTAGATCTCGTTGGTGTCGGACCGCCAGATCATGTGCCCGCCCTCAAACGCCTGGTACGACGCGCCCACCTGCGCCGCCTGGCTCGTCGGGCAGCCGTCACCCTGCCCGAAGAAGAACGTGTACGGGCAGCTTACCTGGACGATGGCCGTCGCCGCCGCCGAGCCGTCAAGCGTGCGCAGCGTGTAGGTGACGTTGTACGCAGCATAGCCCGGCACATTCACCACCGCCGAGCCGGTTGACGCCTGGGCGTCCACCACCGTCTGCACCGCCGTCATCTGGGGAACCGTCGCCTCGATGTGCACGCCGCGCGCCCCGCTCACCTCCCAGGTGAGCGTCACCGGCTGGCCCGGCGCAACCGTGTTCGGCGTGGCCGTGAAGATGCTCACTCCGCCTGTCGGCGAAGCAGGTTCCGGCTGCGGTTCGGGGGTCTGGGCTTTGTCCGGCTCAGCGCCACCTGCCACCGGCTCGCTGATCGGCAGTTCGAGCGTCCGCTCGGCATAGACTGTGCCCGCCACCACGTCCACCACGCGCAGGCGCAGCGTCACCATCTCTTCGCCCTCGCGGTAGACCAGGGCTACTGGCCCCTCGCCCTCCGAAGGAATCCACAGATACAGACGCGGCAGCTCAACGGAGGTCGTCGTATCGTCGGCGAAGACCTGGTCGAAGACAAGGTTGGCCGATGGCACGCGATTGCCCACTTCCCAGACGACCATCACGCGCGCCTCGCCGGAAGCCAGCGCCGCACCATCTATAGCCTCAGCTTCGGCGGCGAAGTAGGTCACCGTGGGCGGCTCGGTGAGGGCAGCCGTATCGTAGGGGATGGTCACGATGCGCTGGTCAACGACCTTGTTGGTGCCCACGCGGATGATCGAGAGCAGGAAGGTGGGCGGGCCGAAGTTCAGCGGGTGGCGGATGGTGACGACGCGCGCGCCGCTCGCCTCCAGCGGGGCGGTGTCGGCGGGGAAGACAAGCTGCCAGTCGTCCAGCACGTAGGTGTGCAGCGCCAGCCGGTATTCCTCGGTCAGGCCGACGGTGTGCCAGGTGAGCGTAGTCGTGGCCTCACCCGCCTCCGCCTCGGCCAGCGCGATCGTCTCCAGCGAGGAATCGAAGGTGATGATCGTGGGCCGGGTCGTCGCGGCGCTGGCGCTGGCTCCAGCGCTCAGCAGCGCGATCATGAGCAGTATCACAAGCATCTTGGTTTTCATCAGCTTTCCCTCACCAATCTCTGCGGTTCCTGCCGCCGGGAATCCGGGTTTCTGGCCGGTCGCTGTCCGAATCCAATCACGTACTGTGCCCCTAGCTTACAGGGATGCGCGGCAGGAGGCAAGTCGGCAGGTGTCCGGGTGCCACGAACAGGTCGCCGGGCAATCACCAGAACGCCCCTATCCCCCGGCCCCTTCCCCCAGCAAAGCTAGGGGAAGGGGAGTGCCGCCTGTCAGATCATCCCCCCTCTAGCTCGGCTGGAGGGGGGATTGAGGGGGGAGGCGTTCAGCGAGCATTCCTGAACTTCCCCTGGCAACAGGTTGTTCGCACCCCAGGTGTCCGGGCCGGGGCAAACGCGCCAGAATCTCCCGTAGGGATACTGCTGTGCTGCGCCCAGGGTCAGAGGCTTCTCAAGTGGCTTCTTACGCGCGATCAGGCCGGGCCGGGCGCACGGCTGTGGCGAGTTCGCGCCAGAGCGCCGTCTTCGCTGCCCGGTCGGATTCGTCCTGATAAATGAGGATGTTCCTGTGCGTCCACAGGTTGAAGTCAAGGCGGGTGAGCGTCGGGTTGCGGTGCGTCAGCATGGGGCGGTTGTCCCAGGCGTATAGCTCGAATTCCTCGGCCAGGCGACGGTAATGTGGTGCGGTCTCCGCCGCAATGCCGGAGAGACCCGCCGGATCGCGCACTACCTCGAACAGGGCGGCCCGCCATCCCCGCTGCCTGGCCCGCCGGGCGATTTCCCAGCCGGTGTCTTTGCTCACTTCGCCCGCCAGTCGCTCGACCCAGCGCGCCAGCCGAAACTGGCGGCGGGGCAGGCGCAACAAGGTGCGGTCGAGGGCGCGCGGCAGCCAGAGCGTCTGGCGCAGGGCGAAATCGAGCAGGCGGCGTCGCGCCGTGCGCCCGTAAGGTCGCCAGTCGGGGGCGAGCGCCCGCAGCGCGTCACTGCGCCAGCAGGCGAAGATCGGGCTGGGGAAGTCGTGGTATTTGCCCAGCTTCCAGGGCGCAAACGGCGCGCCAACGGCGACCACGTCCTCCGCTGCGAAGACCTGCCGGAGTGCGCTGTCCCAGCCAGGGCGCAACATGGCCACGTCGGGGTCAACGATCAGCGCGAACGGGGTCTGCACCAGCGGCCACAGTGTGTTGAGGCCGTGCGCGTGCCCCATAGACATGATCTGCCCCCCCACATCAATGGGCACAAGGTCCAGATGAGGGAAGCTCAGGTCGTGCAGGTCAGGATCGGCTCCGCCGGTATTGTCAGCGACCAGCAGGCGAAGCTGCTCCGGCTGGTCGGCCAGGGCCAACATGCCAGCGAACAGATCGCGCAGCAGCCCCGCCGAGTGCCAGCTCACACTGAGGACGGTCAGCCAGCTAGCGGCCATCTTTTCACCCCGCGCTCATCACGCCCTGCGCCACCGGGTCAGGGAGCCGCTGGCACAGGCCCAACCGCTCGACCACAGCCTCACGGCCCGGCCACTCCTCGCGCAGCAACCCGTAGAACAGCAGGTCGTGCCACTCGCCGTCGGCCAGCGTTGCCTGGCGCTGGTGCACTTCCAGCGCGAAGCCGACCTTCTGCATCTGGCGCATCACGCGCGCGTTGAGGCTCATCGTCACCAGCCACAGCCGGTGCAGGTCCAGCCAGTCGAAGGCATAGTCCACAACGAGCAGCAGCGCATCCGTGCCGTAGCCGCCGCCCCAGTACTCCGGCTCGCCAATCTGCGCGCCCAGAATAGCCAGGCGCAGGTGCGGCTTGATGTCGCCGACGAAGAAGACACCGATGGGCGTGCCATCCTTCGTCTGAATGCCGAAAGCGCTATGGAGGCGCTGCTCGCGGCGCGCGACGCGCTCTTCCTGGCGGCGCTTGACCGCCGCCTGCGAAATGAGCTGCCGGTCGCCCACATCGCCCCAGAACGCTGCCTCCCCGTTCTCCCAACGATGCTCCAACGCATCGAAACGGTCGCCAAGCGGCACCAGGTCTACGAGCAGTCCCTCAAGCTTCATCCCCGCCTCATCTCGCGTCGGATTCGAGCGCCGTCGCACGCTCGCGCAGGCCCAGCCGCTCAACCATGACCTCGCGGCCCGGCCACTCCTCACGCAGCAGCCCGTAGGTCAGCCAGTCGTACCACAGGCCATCGGCCAGCGCGCTCTGGCGCTGGCGCACTTCCAGCCGAAACCCGACCTTCTCCATCTGGCGCATGACGCGGGCGTTCATGCTGGTCGTCATCAGCCACGTCTTGCGCATGTCGAGCCAGTCGAAGGCATAGTCCAGGAGCAGCAGCAGCGCGTCGGTGCCGTAACCGCCGCCCCAGTATTCCGGCTCGCCGATCTTAGCGCCGAGGTTCGCCACGCGGTGATGCACCGACAGCCAGTTGACACCGAAGTAGCCCAGCGGCTTGCCGTCCTTGGTCTGCACGCCGAAGGCCACTCCGTGCTCGTCGGCGTCCTCACTCTCCTCAGCCCACTGAGCGTGGCGCGCGGCGATCATCGCCTGCGACATGAAATGACGCTCACCGCCGCTCGACCAGAAGCTCACCTCATGGTTCATCCAGCGGTGATCCAGGTCCAGAAACACCTTGCCATAGGGCACCAGGTCTACGAGCAATCCCTCAAGCTTCATCCCTGCCTCATTTCGCGCCGGACTCCAGCGCTGCCGCACGCTCACGCAGACCCAATCGCTCGACCAGCGCCGCGCGGCCCGGCCACTCCTCGCGCAGCATCCCGTAGGCCAGCCAGTCGTACCACACCCCGTCGGCCAGCGCGCTCTGGCGCTGGCGCACTTCCAGCCGAAACCCGACCTTCTCCATCATGTGGAGGACGCGGGCGTTCATGCTGGTCGTCGTCAGCCACGCCTTGCGCACGTCGAGCCAGTCGAAGGCGTAGTCCAGGAGCAGCAGCAGCGCATCGGTGCCGTAACCGCCGCCCCAGTATTCCGGCTCGCCGATCTTGGCGCCGAGCATCGCCAGGCGATGGGCAGACACCAACCAGTTGATACCGAAGTAGCCCAGCGGCTTGCCGTCCTTGGTCTGCACGCCAAAGGCCACGCTACTCTCACCGCCGGTGCGCTCGCGCTCCTCGGCCAAGCGGTCGCGGCGCGCGGCGATCATCGCCTGCGACATGAACTGGCGCTCGCCGCCGCTCGCCCAGAAGCTCGCCTCACCGTTCATCCAGCGGTGAAATTGCTCATAGAATACATTGCCATAGGGTACCAGGTCTACCAATAAACCTTCGAGCATATCACGCCGCCTCTCCACCAGGGCGGTGCGCGCAGTCACTCCTCGCGCCGCCGTTTCCCTACTAGCCAGCGCCGCCTTTCTTCTCGTCCTTCTTCCCCGGCTTGGGCTTCGGCTCCAGATCGCTCGGCTGCAAGCCCAGCTCGGCGACCTTCGCCGCGTAGCCCGGCCACTCGCTGTCCAGCAGGCCGAACATCTCCATATCCACGTAATCGCCATCCCAGCGAATGTGCTGGCGCAGCGTCCCTTCGTGGACGAACCCGGCGCGGCGCAGGTGATCGAGCCTGGCCTCGTCGAAGGGCAGCGCGACGGCGTCCAGGCGGTGCAGGTTGCGCGTCTCGAAGCAGTAGCGCACCAGCATCAGCAGCGCGTCGAGCACTTCGTCGCTACCTTCATAGCGGCTGTCTCCGGCGAAGAAGCGCGCCTCGGCCTTGCGCACGCGCGGCCACTCGTGGTCGAAGATCACCGCGCCGATGGGGTCGCCGTTCTTGGCCTGGAAGCCGATCAGCGCCCCGTGCTCATCCTTCTCCATGCGCTCGATGTACTTCTTGACATCGTGCTCGGTGTGCGGCTCGCGGCGCTCCCACAGGTGCGCGCGGAACCACGCTTCCTCATTCATCCAGGTTTCCAGATGAATGGCGAAATCATCCTCAAATGGGACGAGGTCAACCAGAGTTCCCTCGATCATGGTGCTGCCGTAGCTCCTTTTCAGCCTGTCCACGACATAGAAACGGGGTTGTGGGGCGATGCTCTGTTTCACCCGTAGGGGCATGGCGATACGCCCCTACGATCTCACTCTGCCCGCTCACCACACCGCGACGCCTGATCCTGCCCGGCATGATGATCAGCGCTCACGGGAGCAAGTGTTGTCGAGACGCGCGCGTTTGTCAAGAACGCGGGAACTAACCCGACAACCTGTGCGTGGACTGAATCACCCCGGCTTCTGGGCCACCAGCACGGGGGGTACAGCAGACTCGCGCCCGGCCAGGCGGTCGCGCAGCCCCAGCGCCCGCTCGCGCCAACCGGAGCGGCGCGGCTCGCCAGCGGCAACCAATCCCGCTGCGTGGAAGAGAGCCTGCACCGCCGCCATCCTCTCCGCTGACGGGGCGAGTGCGTCCATCACGGCCACCCAGCCGCCGGGCCGCAGTGCGTCCAGCGCCGCGCCCAGGGCGCGCTGCTGCGCCGCCCCGTCGCCGAAGCGGGCCAGCCCGCTTTGCAGGATCACCCAGTCGAACGCGGCGCGCGCCAGCGGCAGGGCGCTCAGGTCGGCCTGCACGCGCAGGTAGCGGGCGATGGGATAGACGCCCAGGCCGTAGCCTGGCCCGGCGTGTGCGTCAATGGCCAGCGTCGTGTAGCCGGCCACGTCCAGCCCGTAGGCCAGCCAGCCCATCTCCGCGCCGATGACCGCCGCCTCGCCCATCGGCCCGACCGGAAGCTCGCCCCTGCGCTGCCGAATGTCTTCCAGGAAGCGCCACAGCAAGGCCGCCCCCACCGCCTGCTGCGGCCAGTATTCCAGCGGATAACCGGGCAAGCCCGTCTGCGGCAGCGCCTTGAACTGCGCTTCGTCCGGCACAGCCCAGCCCGCACGCGCGCAGCGCTCCTCATGCGCCCCCGACTCCGCGTCCAGTGCGGGCCACCGGTCGGCGGGCACCAGCCGCAGAATGCCGCCCTCGAAAGGGTACACGTGCGCCGCGTCAGCGGTGCAGCGGACGGCCCCTTCCTCCAGGCGCAGCCGCGCACCGTCCAGCGGGCAGGCCAGCAGCGCCAGGTAGTCGCGGCCCCGGCCTTTGAACGCCCCGTTGATGGGGCGCACGTCGCGGTTGTAGTGGATGTTGGGCATGGCGTCAGCAGCCTGGTCTGAGTGAGCGGTCGTCAGTTGCTCGCTGTCGGTTGTTGATTTCGGGATGCTACGTCCGGTGCCGCAGCACCATCAGGAAGTGATCGCCCCAGGCGCGCAGGCCGGGCCAGGTGCGCATCCGCCGCTCCAGCGCCAGCCAGCGCCCCTGCGCGCCGTCAGCGCGATAGAGCGCGTGGAGATGAACGGGCGGCAGCCACAGGGGAAAGGCCATCACCCGCTCGACAGTGAAATGCTCAGCGAAGGGTGCGGCGAACTCGCCCGGCGTGTAGAACCTGACCGGCGCGATCACGTCGCTCGCCCCGGCCCTGGACTCCCTCCACACGCCAGCGCGGTTGAGCCGCGCCCCACGCATACCGGGACGCAGACCGTGCAGCATCTCGAACAGGCAGCGGCGGCTCATCACCGTCGCCACGAACGGCGCGCCCGGCGCGAGCAGGTCGTGCAGGCCACGCGCCACGCCTGCCAGGTCCGGCTCGCTGTTGAGCGTGCCCAGGCTGGCGTAAGCGCCCTCGAAGGGGCCGCGCTCGTCCAGCGCCGCCAGCCGCCCGGCGGGCCGCACGCGAAACAGCGCCCCACGACCCAGCCCGTGCCCGGCGAGCTTGGCTTGCGCCTGCCAGACCATGCCCGGACTCACGTCAATGCCCAGCACGCTGTAGCCGTCCTGGGCCAGGCGCAGCGCCTCCTCGCCCGTCCCGCAGCCGATGTCGAGCAGCGCCGCGCCGAGCGGCACCAGGCTCCGCACCACGTCCAGATGCTCGGCGCGCAGCCAGCACAACAGCGCGTTACCGGGGCGGCTGCCCGATGGCTCACCGAAGCAGGCGTCGTAAGTCTTGGCCGCCTGGTCGAAGCGCGCTTCCAGAGTCTTGTATTGCCCGGTCAGGTCAGCCGCAGACAGCGCACCCTGGCCGGCTTCCGTGCCTTCAGCCATCCCTCACCCCACGATCAGTTGTTCGCAGGCGCAGCAGAGCAGCGCCCCCGCCGAACAACACCCCTGCCATCAGTCTCCATCACGCGCTGGGGCCGGACGCCGCACCACCCACCACAGGGCAATCAGCACGGTTCCCACTGCCGGGCCGACACCCCTCGCACACAGCGCACGCCCCGTCCCCGCCCAGCCCAGCACGCCCAGCAGCGCGTAGATCGCCCCCGTCGCCGCCACAAAGACGGCCAGCCACACCAGCCCCAACAGGCTCCCCCGCCGCCAGACGTGGCCTCCCAGAGGGTCAGTTGGATCGCTCATCGCACCATCCCGCAGTGCCGCCAGACTTCCGAAGTTTCCGAAACTTCGGAGGTCTCTTGTTGACCTCACCCCCGCTCGGCGCTAACGCGCCTCGCCGCCTTCTACCCCTGCAACGGCCAGACCCACATCTCCGACCACAGGCAGTCAGTGCGCACGTCCTCGTAGTTGAGCAGCGCCATGCCCACACGCCCCGCGCCGGGCAGCACCGTCTCCTGCGCGACCAGCGCGCCATTGACGTACAGCGCCAGACGCTCGCCCTGAGCGATGACCAGCAGCTTGGTTCCCCTCGGCGCGACTACCGGGCTGAGGTCGTAGATGTTGGTCGTAAGCTGCGCGTCGCGCGCCTGAGCCACGCCGAACCCACCGCCGCTGTCCACGTAAGCCAGCGCCAGATTGCGCTCGTCCTGCCAGCGAAAGAACAGGCCGCAGCCCACACTCTCGCCCGCCGTGCTGATCGCCACCCGCCCGCCGAGCACGAAATCATCGTACTGCGCCAGCTCGGTGCCAATCGGCTCGAAGCGCGACGTGCGGCCCGTGACCGTCAGCGACCTCTCCAGGACGTACAGATCGCGCTCCTCGACCGGGGCAATATGCCCCCCATCCGCCAGTTCAGCGATGATCGTCGCCGGATCGGGCGCGTCCCAGGAGGTCAGCGCCAGCGGCAGACCCCGGTAAGTGGAGCCGAGCCGGGTGGTGACGGCCACGTGGTCGAAGAGCACGGTCGCCCCCTCGCCCGCGTCCTCGCCGCTGGCGGCAAAGACGCCCACCGTGCCCGGCGTGGAGAGCCGCTCGTCGGTCACCGTGCCCAGCAGCACACCGTTGGCGAAGAAGTCAAAGCGGCTCCCACGCGCCATCACCGCCAGCGTCCAGAGGTCGTCGCTGCCGCTGAGCGCATCGGAGACAGTCCACGAGCGCAGCGTGTAAACGCCCGTCCCGTCTTCGTAAAGCACGCGCCACTGCCCCTCCGTGTTGACGGCGAGCCGGTAGAGGCGAGTCAGCCCCGGCCCCTGGGCGCGGAAAACCAGCCCGAATTCGGCATAGGGGGGCGCGCCGGATATGCGCGCTTGGGCCTCCATGTACAGGTCTGCCGCCAGCAGATCGTCGGGCGGCACGGCCAGCAACGCCTCGCCGGGCGCAGTGACGCGCAGGCGCAGGCGCTCCTGGGCCAGCACCACCGGCTCGCCCGCCGGAGTCACCCACGAGACATCGCCCCGGTCGAAGTCGCTGCGCAGGGCCACGCCCGCGAATCCCGGCGTCAGGGCCAGCTCATAGGTGCCGGAGGTCAGGCCCGCCGCGCCCTGGTAGCGCAGCACGCGGGCCGTGTACGTCCCAGCAGCGGGCAGAGTCAGCGCCTCCAGCCCGGCATCGCGCATCAGCGAATCCAGGTCGTCGTTCTCGGCGACGACCTCACCAGCGGGGCCGGTGACCTCGATCACCGGGTCGAGATCGCCCTCAACCGTGCGCGCGATCAGCGAGACAATCTCGCCTGCGCGTCCCTCGAACGTCCACTCGGCGGACGGCTGAATGTTGTTCAGGACGCCGCGCACCGGCTCGAAGGGGAGCAGCGTCCCCCCTTCCTGGGCATGAGTCGCCGGGCGCGGGCTGCCCGCCAGGGTCAGCAGCAGCGCCAGCGCCACCATCGCCCGCCAGCCGGGACTTCTGCGCCACCGGCCCGCCTGCCATCGTTTTACTCTCACAAGCACTTGCTTTCGTCACCGGGCGCACCACTGCGCGCCCGCCAATGGTCTCCACCAGGGACAGGAGCCGCTAAGGAGACCGTTTGAAAGCCTCACCCCCCAGCCCCCTCTCCACGTGGTGGAGAGGGGGAGTCAGGCTGCCAGGAAGTCCCCTCTCCGCATGTGGAGAGGGGATTTAGGGGTGAGGTAAACCCGCAGACCAAGACTCCTCAAATGGCCGCTAAAACTCCCACAGCCAGATGCCGTTAAGCTGGCAGTACGTCTGGGCCGTCTCGCCCGCGTCGTCAGCCGGGACATACATCTCCAGGGCAAGCTCGCCCGCCTTCGGCACAAACACCGTATCGGCAACCAGCACGCCGTTGACGTACATCAGCGTCGCACCTTCCAGAGCAATGACCAGCACGCGGTTAGTGACGCCCTGGCCGGGCACCACCGCGCTGGTCTCCTCTAGCACGCTGCTGTCGAGCATCTGCCCGTCCGCGCCGAACTCACCGAGCAGCGCCCAGCCGTCCTCGAAGACGAGCGCCGAATCGCTGCCGGTTTCGGACGAGCGGAAGTACATGCCACAGCCCGCTCCCGCGCCGGAGTAGATCAGGCGCGCGTCGAAGCCGAGGACGAAGTTGCGGAACGTCTTGCCCCGTCCCAGCGGGTACCAGTTGAAGCCTTCAGAGGACGTGTCGCCGTAGCTGCTCGGAACGGTGAGCGTGACCCCACCACCAGCGGGCACCACGCCCAGCGCACGTAGCTCGCCCATGATCTCGGCGGACGATGCGCTCGTCCAACGTTCGAGCCGCGCCGGGTACGCCGACTGCACAACCGGCGTTTCTGTCGGGAGGACCAGCGGCAGCGTGGGCGTGGGCGGCACCGGAGTCTTGATCGCGCCGAGCGAACCCAGCAGCCCCGGCTTGGTCGGCGTCGGCTGCACGACGACTTCTCCGCCAAAGGGCACAGTCCCCGTCCCAGGGCTGAAGGGGCGCGTCACCACCACGTTGTCCGCGAACACCGTCACGGTGTCGAGCTGGTCTACGCCAGTGGCAGCGGCCAGTCCGCTCAGGCCCTCGCTGGCATAGTTCACGGCGTCGGACACTTCAGCCACCAGGTGCCCGTTGAAATACAGCCTGAACAGGTTGCCCTGCGCCAGCACGCCAACGCGCGGCTGGGTATCGCTGCCATCAACGGCGGGGCTGAGCGTCCACTGCTGGACAGCCTGCCATGCCCCGTCATAGTAGTACACCGAGTAGTCGCCGTCGCTGCTAAACATCACCGCATAGAAGTGGTCGCCTGGGTCGTCCGAGCGCAGCACAAGCCCGTACTCGAAGTAGCTCGGCGCTCCGACGATGGTGAAATCCGCCTGGATGTACGAGTCGCCCCAGACCAGATCATCACCCGTTGGCAGGGCAAGGGCGATGAAATTCCCCTTCATCACCTCAATGCGCAACTGCTCGCCGAAGGTCGTCACGGTCATGTTGGCCGAGGCGTAGGGTTCCCACTCCATATGCAGGGAATCCATGCTGGGGCCGAAGGTATCCCACTTGGTCAGGCCAGCGTAGCCGGGCAGCAGGCGCACGTCATACGTGCCGGCGGTGTTGTCCTGGCGGGTGAGGGTGACGGTGCAAGGCCCGTCAGCGGGCATGGTGAACCCTTCTGACGGTGACGCTTGGCGTCCCTGGCACGACCGTGCCGTAGGCGAAGGGGCTGCCCTGTGCGTCCCGCACAGCAGCGTCCACGACCAGATCGCCGGAAGTCGTCTGCACCACGAGCGAGCCGATGCCAGTCGCCAGGCACTCGAAGGAGTACTCCACCTGGGGCGTCGCCGCGTCAAGCTGTCCAGAGAGTGGCGCGGAATCATCGAACGAAAGCGAAAGCTGCACGGAGGGCGCAGCCTGGACAGCGCGCGGTGACAGCGCCACTCCGCCGATCATAAGTACCGCCAGCATTGCAATGCTGGCGACTACACGCCCGCTGTGCCTGGCATTCATGCGTTCCTCCTTGTTCAGGGCAGCCCGTAGCGCGTACTTTACCTGCGAATAGAAGCTCTGCGCAACACAGCGCGCAGAGAGTCGTCAGCGGTCAGTCGTCAGCGATCAGTTGTGAGGCCACCCCACCGCCTGATCGCCAGTTTTCACCTCACCCCCGCTTTGCTGTGCTCAGCTTCCCCTTCTCCGCTGCGGCCAGGGGGTGAGGTCGTGAAACGGCCTCTCAGCCCCACCCCGGCACGAAGCGGCGCACCAGAGCCAGCACCGCCCGGAAATCGTCCGCGCTGATCTCAGCGCCATCTTGCCAGCGCCGATCTTCCAGCACCAGCAGGCGGCGCTGCTCGGCTGCCGCGCTCAGGCTGGTATCGGACAGCGTCTCTTTGCGCGGGCGCAGCCGGGTGAAGCCGCCGCTTCCGGGCACCTGCTCGGCTTCCTCCGGCGACATGAACGTGTACAGGATCACGTCGTCATCGTCCTGCAACAGCAGCACGGCCATGCAGTACCAGCCCTTCGGGATGCGCGAGCGGCGGCGTACTACGAAGCGCCACGCCTTGACGTTCACTGTGCGCTCCCAGTCAATGCGTGTGACGTGCTGCCGCGAGTGCCGCCGGTCGTTGACGATGAGCGCCTGCTCGGTCAGCGTCGCCGAGCGGCGGCTGGGCGCATGACGCTTGAGCAGCCGTTCGAGGGCGAAGCTGCCCCCCATGAAGGCCAGCACGTCCGCCGGGAGCACAACGCACAGCGGACTGGTGCCCTCTCCCAGCATGTCACCGACCAGGCTGGTGCCGACGAGATGGACTACGAAAGCGAGCGCCAGCGCCAGTACCGGCACCCAGAAGCGCACCGCGAAATGCTCGGCGTCAATGGTGATCTGGCGTTCCGTCGCGCCAGAAGCATCGGAATGGGTCATCAATTACACTTGCTCCGTCAAGTGAGGGCGCGGCAGATCACCGCCACAGCGAGACGCCGCCCAACATGCGCTCGATCTCGCGGCGCAGGGTCAGCGTGTCGAAGGGCTTGGTGACGTACAGATCGCGGGCGCTGTCGGTGAAGCGCCGCCGCCGCTCGGCCTGTTCGGGCACGACCGTCAGGATGATGATCGGCGTCTCGCCCAGGTCGGGGTCGGCGCGCACTGCGTCGTACACTTCCCAACCGCTCATGCCCGGCATCATCACGTCGAGCATGACCAGGTCGGGTTGAACCTCGCGAATCAGGCGCAGCCCCTCGAAGCCGTCTTCCGCCACATGCAGGTCCAGGGCCGGGTGCCGCAGCACAATGCCCAGTAGCTGTGATATCTCGCGATGATCGTCCACCATGACAACACGATACACGTCGCTCCTCCATCCACGCTGTGCGCCTGCGGCGTACCCGCGCTTCCATTCCATCTAGATTATCACGAATCGGCGAATCGCGAGACACATTGGGACACATTCCGGCGCATTTCGTGATGAGGACAGAAACCAGCCCTGTAGGGGAGGGTTTCGAAACCCTCCCCACACACGGGGCGTAGCAGAGCAGCGCCCCCACGTGCGGCGCGCGGTGAGTTCGCCAACGGCACCGCTTCGCCATTGCACCCGGCCCGGCGCTGAGTATAGTTGTAGCCGCACGCACAACAGCGGAGAGACGACCTTGCCAACCGCACCACTCCCCCTCGGCACCGAGGGAGACCCCGCCCCCTGCAAAGAGGCCACCACCCGCGAAATCTCGCCCGCAGTGGCGGATCACCGGAGCGCCGCGAGTTCGGCGCGTTGGGCACGGCACTGCGCCGCGCTGGAGCGCAGCGCATGAACCGGCTGGCCCTCATGCGGACGCTCTTCGCCGCCGCCGCCCGTCACCATGAGGATGTCGCGGCGGCTCTCGCCCCGCTTCACGCGGATTTTGCCGCCTACGCCGCGCCGCACCCCACCGACCGCGCGCTCGACCTGGGCAGTGGCGCGGGAGGCGTCGCCCGCCTGATCGCGCCCCGCGTCCGGTTCACGGCAGCGCTGGACTTTGCGCCGGACGCGCTGGCCCTGGCTCGGCAGACTGTGCCCGGCAGCGCCGCCTTCGTCTGCGGGGACATCGAGCGGCTGCCGTTCGCCGCGAGCGCGTTCACCCTGCTGACCGCTTCCTTCGCCCTGCACGCCACCCTGCCCGCGCACAGCCTGCCCGCGCTGCGCTGCGCCCTGGCCCCAGGCGGGCGGCTCGTCATCCAGGAATGGGGGCCAGCGGACGCGCTGCACCTGGCCGTTGACGACCTGCTGGCCGGGCACGCGAGCGACTCACCGCCCCCAGGGCTGTCCGCGCTGCGCACAGCCCTGGCAAGCCTGCCGCTGCTGTGGAGCGATATGCTGCAAGATGTCGAGGATTACCGGGAATGGCTCGCCGAGTATGGGTTTGGCGTGGAGCACGCCGGGGAGGGCGCGCCGGTGACAGTGCGCATTCCGTCGCCGGATGCTTACCTGCGCTTCCTGCTGGCCCGCCCCGACCGCCGCGCCGAGCTTGACGGCATGGACGCCGGGCAGCGCGCCGCCTTCCTCGCTGCCGCGCGCGAGCGAGTTGCCGCTGCCGCTGAGCCGGACGGGGCGCTGCGCTGGACGCCTATTCTGCTGCGCGTCACCGCCCGGCGACTATGAGGAATAGACTGCAATCAGCCCGGAGATCAGCCCCAGGGCCAGCGTGACCAGCAGCAGCACCGCGTAGAGGTCGGACAGAAAATCGGTCGGACGCCAGAGCAGGTACGCGCCGAACACCGTGAAGAAGGCGAACGCCGCGAACGCGACACGGTACGCCCACCGCTCCCGCGTGGAAATCCCATCAGCCTGTTGCTCGCATTTGCCGGTCATGGCACCCCGCTCTGCTCAGATGCAATCCGATTCAGCGGGCCAGTATAGCGCACCCACGCCAGGCGATCCATGCCGAACCGGAATCACGGTTTACGAACGATCTGCTGCCAGGAGAAGCTCGAAAACGCTCGCCGAAGGTCTCCCCCTGATCCCCCCTCCGCCGAGCCAGAGGGGAGCTACGGCTGGTCGCTCTTCCCTTCTCCTAGCTTGGCGGGGGGATGGGTGCCTGCCGACAACCACCCGGCAAGTCGTTCCTGGCCCTGACCTCGCCCTCACTTCTCCCGCGCCGCCAGGTAGTCCGTGACCCGCGCCAGCAGCGCGCGCATGTATGCCGTCAGCGCCGGGATCGACTCGGCAGCTTCCAGCGAGATCGCCTCCAGGCGGGGGTCGCCCGCGATCACCCGCGCCCACCCTTCGACCGCACCGAGCGGCCCGCGTAGCTCGCCTACCACAATCTCCAGCAGCTCGTGCGGCTCCAGCGAGGCCGGGAACTCCGGCAAGGCGGGCACGTCGCTGGCAGGTGTGTCCCTCCGCTCATCGTCAGCCATGCGCCCTGTCTCCTTTCGCGGCCCTCTGCATTTCTCCGCCAGTGTAGTGCGCTGCTGGCAGGACGGCAAGCAGTCGTGCGACAATCTGTTCAACGCGCCGCAACCCTGATCGGCACCTTTGACACGCGCCGTGAGTGCCTGACAATTTTATGGTCTTGTGCACCCATACCAACACTAACTCTGGTACTGTCTGTGACGTATGGTAGAATCAAGGGTGCAAGTCCGTTTGTATAAGGAGTAGCAGGATGTTCACAAAGCGCCATCTGAAAAGCGGTAAAGTGAAGGTGGAATTCACGCTCCCCGATTCCATCGCCGCGAACGCCGAGAGCGCGTACCTGGTGGGCGACTTCAACGACTGGGACGAGGCCGCCACCCCCATGACACGCTACAAGAACGGCAAGTTCAAGGTCTCGCTGGACCTGGAACCCAACCACGAGTACCAGTTCCGCTACCTGGTCAACGGCAGCCAGTGGCACAACGACTGGGACGCCGATCGCTACGTCGCCAACCCGTTCAGCGGCGACAACTCAGTGGTCAACACCAGCCCCGACTAGCGGCCACACCGAATTGCAGACGCACACAGCGGACGCGCCGCCATGACTCATTACCGCTCGTGCGGTGCGCTCCTCGTTCGGACACTGCGCCGCCCGTGCCCGCTCATGCTGGACGGGCGGCGGCTCGCCACAACTGGTTTTGCACGGAGTCCTGAATGATCCACTTTGGACGTGAAACGCTCGACGCACTCCTGCGCCGCGAATGGCTCGTCACCAACGGCATCGGCGGCTACGCGCTGGGGTCGCTGGCAGGCGCGCGCACACGCCGCTACCACAGCCTGCTCACCGCCTCGCTCCAGCCCCCCACCCGCCGTACCGTGCTCGTCGCCGGTCTCGATGCGTGGGTGGAAATTGATGGCCGCCGCTCGCCCCTGGTGACGCACGAATGGGCGGCGGGCGTCGTGCTGCCCGATGGCTACCGTCATCTGGAGAGCTTCCACCTGGAAGGGGCGATCCCCGTCTTCGTGTGGGGGCTGGGCGACGTGCGCCTCGTGCAGCGCATCTGGATGGCCCACGACCAGAACACAACCTACGTCACCTATTCCTACGTGCGCGGCACGGCGCACCTCAAGCTGGTCATCAAGCCGCTGTGCGCCTATCGCGATCACCACAAGCTGACCAAAGGCGGCTACCCGGTGGAGGTGACGCCCCTACCTGCGCCCTGGTCAGGCGGCGCGGGCGTGCGCGTCAGCCAGCACCCCGACCGCAACGGCAACGAGGGCGGTGCTCTGCGCATCTTCACCAACCAGGGCGCGCTCACCCCCGATGCCGAGTGGTGGTGGTCTTTCCACCTCTCTGAAGAGAAGCGGCGCGGCCTGGGCGACCAGGAAGACCTCTTCGCCGCAGCCGCTCTCGCCGCTGAGCTAGACCTGGGCAGCACCCTGGCCCTTGTCTTCACCGCCGAGGAGGGCGATCCCGCGCCCTGGCACGACGCCCTGCTCGCCGAGCAGCAGCGCCAGCAAGCCCTGCTCGCCGGGGCTGGGCTGGACGACGCGCCCGCCTGGATTCGCCAGCTTGCCCTGTCCGCCGACCAGTTCCTCGTCACGCGCGACATGGACGGCAAGCCGGGAAAGAGCATCCTGGCCGGTTATCCCTGGTTCAGCGACTGGGGCCGCGACACCATGATCGCGCTGCCGGGCTTGACTCTGGCCGTCGGGCGCGTCGAGGAGAGCGCCGAGATTCTGCGCACCTATGCCTGCTGCGTGGATCAGGGGATGCTGCCCAACCGCTTCCCCGACGGCGGCAGCGCGCCCGAATACAACACCGTAGACGCCACGCTGTGGTATTTCCAGGCGGTTTACGCGCACTATCAGGTCACCGGCCCCACCGATCCGCTCTTCCAGGACTTGTACCCTGTGCTGGCCAGCATCCTACGCTGGCACATCGAGGGCACGCGCTACAACATCCGCATGGACCCGGCGGACGGCCTGCTTTTCGCCGGCGAGCCTGGCTTGCAGCTCACCTGGATGGACGCCAAGATTGACGACTGGGTGGTGACGCCGCGCGTCGGCAAGCCGGTGGAGATCAACGCACTGTGGGTCAACGCCCTGCGCATCACCGCTGAGCTGGCCGCCGCCCTGGGACACGACGAGGACGCCGCCCAGTATACGACTCTGGCCGACCGCGCCCAGGAGAGCTTCGCCCGGCGTTTCTGGTACAATGGCGGCTACCTGTACGATGTCGTGGATGGGCCGGATGGCGACGACCCCACGCTGCGCCCCAACCAGATTTTCGCCGTCGCGCTGCCTTTCCCGCTGCTGGAAGGCGAGCGGGCACAGGCGGTGGTGGACATCTGCGCGCGCGAGCTGCTCGTCTCCTACGGGCTGCGCAGCCTGGCCCCCGACGAAAGCGAGTACACCGGGCACTACGGCGGCGATGCCTTGCAGCGAGACAGCGCCTACCACCAGGGCACGGCCTGGGCCTGGCTGCTGGGGCCGTTCACCATCGCCCATTTCCATGTGTACGGCAAGGCCCGTACCGCGCTCAGTTACCTGGAGCCGCTGGCCGATCATCTAGCCGATCAAGGGCTGGGCACGCTCGGCGAGATCTTCGACGGCGATCCGCCCCACCAGCCGCGCGGGGCTGTGGCCCAGGCGTGGAGCGTGGCCGAAGTGCTGCGCGCCTACCGCGTCTTGGAGCCTGGGCTGAAAGCCGTCAAGAGCTAACTGGATCTCAGGGGGACTGCTTGAGGTACGTCTATGGCCGATGAACCTTACCTGGCATCCGGCACCCTCTCACCGTCCAGCCGCCCGTACCGGCTGATGCTGGCCGGGACAGTGCTGCTCTTCCTGGGCACACTGACGGCTGCTGTGCTGATCATCCTCCTGGCCAACGCCCAGGAAGCAAGCCAGGAGTCCGACTTCGCGGCCACGCTAACCGCGCTGGCCCCTGGCATGTACTTCGCCCAGTCCGACTTTGCGCCGTCGCCAGAGCCGGGCGCGGCGCTGGTCAGCGGGCAGTATCCCTTCGCATCAGGCGATGACGCGCCCACCTTCGGCCCCGGCGACTCGTGCGCAGAGCAGGTCGTCACCGGCAGTGTGCTCGACAGCAGCGGCCAGCCCACCGACGCCTTCACCGTGCTGGCCTGGGGTGACTACGTGGCCCCGCGCCTGCTGCTCACCGGCGAGATTACCGGTCACGAGGTCGGCCAATGGCAGTTGGCTGTTCCGGGGGGCATCAACCGGCGGGTGTGGGTTCAGGTGACGGGGGCGGGGCGCTACCTGTCCGCGCCGGTCGAGATCGTCTTCAGCGCCGAGGACTGCACCCGCACTCTGGCGACGGTCGTCTTTGCGCAGCGCGGCGCGCTGGACAGTGCCGCCACCCCCTGAGATTGTTCAGCCCCAACGTAGGGGCAAGCTTGGGAAACCACGCACATTAAGTCAAGGCATCTGGCGGGAGCGTCCAGGCGGAACGCCCCTCTCCCTGGCCCCCTCCCCGGCCAAGCCAGGGAAGGGGAAGAGGCCACACCAGCCGATCAAAGTCCCCCCTTCTAGCTCGGCTAGAGAGGGGGAGTCATTTTGCGGTTAAGCCCCCTCTCCGCGTGTGGAGAGGGGATTTAGGGGTGAGGTAAACCCACAGATCAGGACTTCTCAAATGACCTCTGAGCAGCTCGCGTCACCGGGCCGGGCGGTAGCTCACGTGCGCGTTCGCCGGAATAGCTCCGCCCGGAAACTGGGCTGCAACTTCGTCCGCGCGCAGATCAACGCCGAGCACACATCCCTTCCCGACAACGAACCCCGGCGGGACGGTTGAGTTCTTGCCGATGCAGGCAATAGCCAGGTCGCCGATGGGGGTCATCTCGCCCACACGCGCGCCCTGCCCCACAACTGCGCCCTTGTCAACGACCGCACGCTCGATCACGGCGTCGCGCTCGATGTAGCTGTCAGTCAGGATCACGCTGTCGCGCACCACAGCGTTCGGGCCGACGAAGACACCCGGTGATAGCACGCTGCGCGCCACGCGCGCACCGGCGCAGATGATCGAGCCATCAGTAACCATGCTGTCCTCGACAATGGCCCCCCTGTCAATGCGCACGGGCGGGCGCTCCTCAGAGCGCGTGTGGATGATCCACGAGCGGTCGTTGAGGTCCAGCGACGGGGGTGAGTCCAGCAGGTCCATGTGCGCTTCCCAATAAGCGTCAATAGTCCCCACATCAATCCAGTAGCCGCCGAAGGGATAGGCCATCACCTTCATGCCCAGCTCCATCATGCGCGGGATGATGTTGTAGCCGAAGTCGTGGCGCGAGTCGGCTCGCGCCGCGTCCTCACGCAGCAAGCCCTCCAGCACGTCGAGTCTGAAGACGTAGACGCCCATGTTCGCCAGGTCACCGGGGGGGACGGGCGGCTTTTCCACAAAGTCTACGATGCGATTCTGCTCGTCAGCGGCCATGATCCCGTAGCGTGGCGCTTCGTGGAGAGGGACACGGATCACGCACACGGTCGCGGCGGCTTCCTGCGCCTCGTGGAACTTGACCAGCATGTCGTAGTCCATCTGGTAGATGTGATCACCAGAGAGGATGAGGATATTGCGCGCCCCGCCGCGCCGGATGAAGTTGATGTTCTGGGTGACGGCATCCGCCGTGCCCGCGTACCAGTCGGTATCCTGGCGGCCCTGGAACGGCTGCAAGAGCCGCACCCCGCCGGTGAACGAGCGGTCGAGATCCCAGGGACGGCCCAGGCCAATGTGCTCGTTGAGGCTGTGCGGGCGGTACTGGGTGAGCACCAGCACGTCGAAGATGCCGGAATTGACGCAGTTGCTCAGCGCGAAATCAATGATGCGATATTTCCCGGCAAAAGGCACCGCCGGCTTGGCGCGCTTGGCAGTCAGCACCCCCAGGCGGCTGCCTTCCCCTCCAGCCAGAATCACGGCTTGCGTTCGCATGACCAGTCGCTCCTCGTTGCGTGGAAACTGCCATCACACCGGGCATGTCATCCCATCACCAACCGCTGACACCGCGCCCTTGCGGGCGCTTGTATTCAGTATAGCACGCGCGGGCACGCGCGCGCACGCCATCAGCCGCGCGGCGCAGGGACATACAGCGTGTCATAGACCCAGTTGACGACCTGCATGGCGTGGCGGTGCCGGTGCCACCACAAGCGCGCCGCCAGCAGACCGATCCCGGCCACGACCGCCAGCCACATCAGCGCCGTCCCCCACGCGCCGCGCAGCACGGACTCTAGCGCCGCCAGCAGCAGCAACAGCGCCACGAATGCCATTGCATACACCCAGCGCCCCGCCCGGCTCGCGCCCGTCTCCACGACCGTGCCCCAGACCCATGTGCCGCGCGCCACTGCTTCCAGCGTCCCCCAGAAGGCGACCGCCTGCGATTCCCCGTCGCCGGCTGTGCGGCGCAGGGCAAAGCTGCCATCGTCGAGCAGAGAGACGCGCTGCCCACTTTCGGCGGCGCTGCGCTGCAGGCACTCCTGGCACTCCTCGACGCTCATGGCCGTCACGAAATCCACGCTCAGGAACTTGAGCCGCCGCCCGCGCTCGCCCTCGCTCATGGCTGTCCCCCACTCTGACCCGGCTCCCCGGTCACCATCAGCCGCGCCACCACCCAATAGGCCAGATCGTGCGCTTGGCGACTGAGCAGCTTCTGGAAATAGACGTAGTAGGTGGCAAATAGCGCCAGCAGAATCACCGAGAGAATCGCTACGAAGGGCACGGCCAGGGCGATTCCCAGCACGGCGAATGCCGATGTGATCAACCCCGGCACAGTCAGCAGCGTCTCCAGCGTGCTGTTGCGCACGACCTGACCCACAACGCGAGTCCCCGCATTCTCAGCGACGAGCACCCCCTCGAAGCGCAGCAGCCACAACCCCGGCGTCTCCTCCGCGCAGCCCCGCTGCCAGCCCGTCTCAACCAGCACATGGACACCGCGCACGCGCACACAAAGCTGCTGCCCGCCAAAACGACGCGGGCTGTTCGCCAGAAAGCGGGCGCACTCATCCGCTGCGAGCGCCGTCACGAACTCGACGGCCACGCCATCGCCCGCCGGAAGGTACCGCAGCGCGGTCACATTGTTCCCCGCCTCCGTACCTGCTCGTCCGTCAGGTAAAGCCGCTGGCGCAGCCAGCGCGCGATGTCGTCGGTAGCCCGGCGCAGCGTGCGCCAGCGGGCCGAGAACACGACCAGCAACATGATCAGCACGGGCAGCGAGACGGCAAAGGCCAGCACGCGCAGCCGCAGAAACAATACAACCGTGATCAGGAAGAATAGCAGGAACACGATCAGCCCTTCGACCAACACCTGGTTGGCGGTGTCGTGCGTGATCGCGCCGTGCACCCATGTGCCGCCGCTCCCGTCGGGGTCGAGGTGGCCGACGAAGCGGATCGGATGCAATCCCCCCGCGAACGTCCGCTCGACGGTGAACTGCCCGTCGCGGGCCACCTGCGTATGCTGCGCGACCGGCGTCAGCCCCGTCCCGACGCCGGACAATGGCGCAGCGTCGGCGCGGGACAGCCGCTCGCGGCACGCTTCCGGCCCCAGTGCGGTGACGAAGTCCGCCACGTGGCGCGGGGATTTGCGCTTGATAGCCGTGTTAGTCATGAAGAGCCTCACCCTCACCGCGGCCTGCCGCGCCCGGTCTCAGTCAGATGGGGCACGTCCCGCCGCGCAGAGTCCAACGCCGCCTTGTACAGCGCAACGTACTGCTGCACGGGGCGATCCCAGCTCAGATCGAGGCGCATGGCCCGCGCCTGCATCCGCTCGAACGCCGCCCGCCGGTTGCGGTAGGTGTCTATCGCCCAGTGCAGCGTCAGGCGCACGGCGTCCGGCTCCTCGAACAGGAACATGAAGCCCGTGCCGCTGTCCGCCGGGCCGCCGTCGTAGTTCTGCACAGTGTCGGCCAGACCGCCCGTCTCGCGCACGACCGGCAGCGCGCCGTAGCGCATGGCCAGCATTTGCGTCAGGCCGCACGGCTCGTAGCGGCTGGGCACGAGCACCAGGTCGGACGCGGCGTAGAGGCGCTGGGCCAGGTCGGGCTGGTAGCCGAGGATCACCCGCACCTTCCAGCCGAAGTCCCATTCCAGGCGCTGCACTTCCCGCTCGATCTCCTCTTTGCCCGAACCGATGATCACCAGTTGCGCGTCGCTCTCGGCCAGCAGGCGGCGCAGCCCCGGCGCGGCGAAGTCCATGCCCTTCTGCTCGACCAGCCGCGTGACGATGCCGATCAGCGGCACGTCCGGCTGCTGGGGCAGCCCTAGCTCCGCCTGGAACGCGGCCTTATTCTTGGGGCGCTCGGCCAGGAAGTTGCTCGCGTCGAAGGGGAAGGGGATCGCGGGGTCGGTCGCCGGATTGGCGCGATCCATGTCCAGGCCGTTGAGGATGCCGCTGAAGTCGCCGTCTCGCACCCAGATCAGCCCCTCCAGCCCCTCGCCGAAGCGCGGGTAATGCAACTCGATGGCATGGCGCGGGCTGACTGTGTTGATCTTGTGGGCGTAGGCGATGCCAATGCCTAGCAGGTTGTCGGTCTTGCCCTGGTAGGTCAGGTGCGGGTTATGGCGGCCCGGCACGCCCGCTTCCCACAGGTAGCCGCCTGCCTCCCAGCCCTGGTAGCCCATGTTGTGGATGGTCAGCACGCTGGCGACCTGATCCCAGCCGGGCGCGCCGCGCGACTCGTGTAGCAGGAAGGGCACCAGCGCCGTGTGCCAGTCGTGGACGTGCAGCACATCCGGGAACCAGCGCTCGCCGCCAGCGCGCCCCTGCCCAAGCTCCCAGGCCGCGCCCATCGCCGCCTGAGAGAAGAACACGAAGCGCTTGCGATCCCAGTTCAGGTCGGTGTAGATGTAGTCCCCGCCGCTGAAGAACGGCCAGCTTTCCAGGAAGTAGACGGGAATGCCGTCCTGTTCGGTGGCGTGCAGGTAGACATCGGCGGTGCCCGTCTGCCGGTGAAACGGGAAGCTGAACAGGTAGCGCAGCCGGTCGCCGAAGCTCCCCTTGACCGGCCCGTAGAGCGGCATGAGCACGCGCGCGTCCACCCCATGCTGGCGCAGCGCGCACGGCAGGCTACCCGCCACATCGCCCAGCCCGCCCGTCTTGGCGAACGGACTCATCTCCGCAGACACAAACAGCACGCGCATGGCACGATTCTCCTCGTCGCCGGCGTTCAGCATTCAGCCGTCAGCTTTCAGCTATCAGCGTTCAGCCAAAGACACAGGGTGAAAGTCTTCGCTGACTGCTGAGTGCTGAGTGCTGTCCGCTGATCGCTACCCGCTGCACCACCAGCGGAAGTCAATGTCCGGGAACAGCCGGTCTTTCTCCCAAAGCTCCGCTGCCAGCGCGCCGTCCGGCTGGCCACGCTCGACGCTCGCCGCCAGCGCCAGAAAGCGCTCGACGTGCTGGCTGAAGCGCTGCACCGCGTACTGGCGCGCCTGCCCGGTCGTGACCAGGAAGGGCCAGTCGGAGCTTTCCAGCAACACCAGCTCGCGCGCCGCCTGGTTGAGCACGCCGCGCAGCAGGTCATCATCGTAGCGGCCCTTGTAGCGGTCGGCCAGGCGCTGCATTTGCCGCTCGGCGTCGTGGATCGGCGCCCACATCCAGTGCGTCTCGCTGTTGTCCCAGGTGAAGTGCGTGCCGCCCGCGCCCCAACTGCCCTCCGGCAGGTGAATCACGCGCTGCGGCGGGTGCCGCTCCACGTACTCCGACGCCGTGACCAAATCCACCTTCGGATTCTCGGACAGCAGGCGCAACACCTGCTTGAGCCAATCCACGCCCTCGAACCACCAATGCCCGAATAACTCGGTGTCGTAGTTCGAGGCGATGAGGCCGTAGCCCTCGCCGCAGTCCCACTGCGCCTGCAAGATGCGCTCGACCAGCGCGGCGAAGTCCTGGGCGTGCATACGCACCTTGTGCTGCGCCCAGTCCGGGTGATAGAAGTCCTTGTCGCCCAGGTCTACCTTCGCGCCGGTGACGCGCCAGTATTGCAGGCCACTCACGCCGTCTTTGCGGTGGAACTCGCGGTAATCGAAGTCGCCGGGGTAGCCCCATTGCGCCGACCAGACGCGCTGCCCCGTCTCGTTGTTGCGCCCGATGACGGCCACGCCGCTGTGCTCGTCGGCGTGCGGGCCGGCGGTCGTCTCGCTGACGTAGTAGGCGCGGAAGGTCGTCAGCGGCTCGCCGGGCACCGGCGCAGCGGACATGGGCACCAGGTAGCGGCGCTTGATCTCGCCATACGGCCCGATAGCCTCGCCCGCCGCCACGCCGACGGGCGCTCCGCCGGTGATCAGGTGCGTCTCGCTGAAGAAGAGCCTGATCCCCTGCTCGGCGACGAAGTGCTCGATGCCGGGCCGGATCGTGCCGTCGTCCTCGTAGTAGGCGGGGCGGTAGGCGCATTCCGGCAGCCAGATGCCGCGCGGCGCGCGCTTGAAGAAGCGCCGGTAGCTCTGCGCGCCCGTCTTGATCTGGCCGCGAATGGCCGTGTCGGTGCCCAGCAGCGGCAGGTAGCCGTGCGTGGCCGCGCTGGTGGTGATCTCGATGTAGCCCTCGTCTTGCAGGCGCTTGAGCGCCCCGATCAGGTCGCGGTTGTAGCGGCGGTCGAGCGAGTCCTTGATGCGCTCGTAGTAGTGCTGGTAGAAGGCAGCCAGGTACTCCAGGTGCTTGTGCCCCACCCACCAGGGCTTCTCTTTCGGCAGCCCCACCCGCTCACCTTCCTCGGACGCCGCCAGCGCCGCCGCGACCGCCCCGCGATCCACCGCCGGCAGATCGCCCTCTTCCGCTTCTTCGCGGGGAACAGGGCGCGGCGCTTCTTCGCCGCGAAAGCGCAGCACGTCCTGCTTGGCCCGCGCGATCTTGTCTTCCAGGTACTCGTCGAGGTTGGCGAGCACATCGGCGTCGGCAAGCTGCTCGGCCAGCACCGGCGTGATGCCGACCGTGATCTTGTAGCGCACACCCTCGTCGCGCAGGTCGTAGAGCGCGTCCAGCAAGGGGATGTACGTCTCGGACGCGGCCTCGTGAATCCACTCTTCGCCGTGCGGCCAGCGCCCGGCCAGCCGCGCATACGGCAGGTGACTGTGCAGCACGAATGTGAACGCACCTATGGCACCCATCTCCCCGTCCTTTCAGCGCAAGAAGCCCCCAGTGATCAGCGAGCAGCCGCCAGCCCAGGCATCGAGTCGGTAAGCAGCCACACTCCCCATGACCATTGTAGCGGCAAGCGCGGCGTTCTCACAACATGACCCCGGCCACTGAGCCAGCATACCTGACGCCGCGCTGAAATCCCGCTGACATCTCCCACAGGTGACAGATTGCCTGTTACGGTAGGGCCGCCGGTTGCGTATAATGGTATAGGCTCTAGTCTGGCGTGGAGCCGAGACCCGTCACGAGCGAGGAGCGGTACCCATGAGTGTTTCAACAGCAGAACTGGCGATTGCCGTGCGCGGCATCACCAAGAAGTACGGGGATTTCACCGCCGTAGATGACCTGACGTTCGACGTGCAATGCGGCGAAATCTTCGCCATGCTTGGCCCCAATGGTGCTGGCAAAACAACCACCTTGCGCATGATCCTGGACATCCTCAAGCCCGATACCGGCGGCATTGACGTGCTCGGCGCGCCGATCAGCGACCGGACGAAGGAGCGCATCGGCTATATGCCCGAAGAGCGCGGGCTGTATCGCAACGTCCCCGTGCTCGACGTGCTGGTCTACCTGGGCCAGCTCAAGGGCATGTCGCGCGCCAACGCCCGCCAGCGCGCCCTGGCCCTGCTGGATCGCGCCGACCTGGCCGCCAATGTCAAGAGCAAGGTCAGCGAGCTAAGCAAGGGTATGCAGCAGAAAGTCCAGGTCATCGCCACCGTGATCCACCGCCCCGACCTGGTCATCATTGATGAGCCGTTCTCCGCTCTGGACCCGGTCAACACGCAGCTTATCAAAGACCTGCTCTACGAGATGAACCGCGAAGGCGTGACCATCGTCATGTCCACCCACCAGATGCACCAGATCGAGGAGATGGCCGACCGCCTGCTGATGATCGATCATGGCCGGCGCGTGCTCTACGGCGACGTGCACGACGTGCGCCAGCGCTTCGCCAAGAACGCGGTGATCGTCGAGGGCGAGGGCGACTGGGCCGCGCTGCCCGGCGTGGAATGGGTCGAGCAGGGTGAGAACGGGCGCGGTGTGGTGCTGCACCTGGCCCCACAGGTCACTCCGGACTCCGTCATGGAGGCAATGGCCGTCGGCGCTGCCTACCATGTCCGCCGCTTCGAGCTGGCCGTGCCCAGCCTGAATGAGATCTTCATCGAAGTGGCCGGGACGGGACGCGCCGACAGTGCGAGCGGAGGCTGACACCATGATCTCATCCAAAGTCTGGCTCGTGCTGCGCCGCGAGTATGCCTACAACTTCCGGAGACCGAGCTTTCTGTTCACGGCTTTCGGCGTGCCGCTGCTCTCGCTCGTGGCTATGTTTCTGATCTTCCAGTTCTCCGTCGCGCGCGAGACCGAGCTAGATAAGTTCCAGCAGGTTGGCTACATAGACCGGGCGCTGATCATTGATCCGGCAGGGCCGAACCCGGCTGACTACACGCCGGTTACCGATCCCGACCTGCCCATGCCCGCTGCAGATGGCCAGCCGGACGCCCTGCCCGCCTACTTCGATGCCCTGGAAGCGCACGCCAGCGAGCAGCTTCTCGCCGGTGAGATGGACGCCTACTTCGTCATCCCAGAGCACTACGTCCTCTCCGGACAGGTGACGCTGGTTACGCGGCGCAGCGTCCCGCAGGCCCTGCTCGATGCCGTCGAGGGCTTCTTGCGCGCGCAGATCGCCCACAGAGCGCCGGAGACACTACCGGTGCCGGTCGAGCGCCTGGCTTCCCAGAACTTCACCCTGCGCGACCTGGATAGCGGCGACGAACTGAGCGACGCGGCTCTGCTGGGACGGCTGCTGCTGCCCTTCGTCTTCGTCATGATCTACTTCATGGCGACCAGCACCACCGCCCAGTTCTTGATGAGCGGCGTGGTAGAGGAGAAGGAAAACCGCCTGATGGAGATTCTGGCGACCAGCCTGCGCCCGGCAGAATTGCTGGTGGGTAAGCTGCTGGGGCTGGGCGCTCTGGCGCTGACCCAGGTCGCGCTGTGGGGGGCGGGCGGCCTGCTGATCGCCCTGGTCAACGAAGATGCGCGCACATTCCTGGGCGGGGCGAAGTTCCAAACTACCGATCTCGCGCTGATTGGCGTGTTGTTCCTGATCAACTTCCTGCTCTTCGCCGCGAGTATGCTGGGCATCGGCGCGGCGGTGACCGCCGAAGCGGAGAGCCGCCAGATTGCCGGGTTCTTCACCTTCCTAGCCGTGCTGCCGATCATGTTCTCGGTGGCGTTCTTCACCAACCCGAACGGGCCGCTACCGCTGTTCTTCTCTTTCTTCCCGCTCACAGCGGCGGTCGGGCTGACCATGCGCCTCGGCGTGACCTCGCTACCCACCTGGCAAATCGGGCTGAGCCTGATCATCCAGATTGCTATGGCGCTGATCATCGTCTGGCTGGCGGTCAAGGTCTTCCGGCTGGGAATGCTCATGTATGGCAAGCCGCTCACCCCGCGCACGCTCTGGAGCGCCCTGCGCGAGGGCCGCGTGACGCTGACCAGCGCGCCTGCCGAAGCGGGCGAGGCCGCCCTCGCACCGCGCCGCAGAAAGGGGCTGTTCCGCTGATGACCCACTGGCTTGAAGTCTTCCGCTATGAAGTGCGCCAGCAGTTCCGCCGCAAGGGGTACCTGTTCGTCACGTTCGGCATCCCGATCCTCGCCCTGGTCATCTTCTTCGGCTACCAGGTCTACCGCGACATGACCAGGGGCGATGAGGAGGCTCCCGCGCCTATCACCGAGGTCAACAAGGAGACGCGCACCATCGGCTACGTAGACCAGACGCCGGGCGGCCTGTTCCCGCCGCCGGAGAGCTACCCGAAGGTTGCCTGCGAGCCGTCGGCGAATGAGTTGAAAGTCCTCGACCCTGAGCGGGCGCTCGATCAGGTGCGCAGCCGCCTCATCAAGCGCATTAGCTCGCCCTACTGCCTGCACAGTGTGATCACGCGCTACCCGTCGCTGGAGGCGGGCCAGACGGCGCTGGAAGACGGTGACATTGACGCGCTGTACGCCATCGCGCCGGACTACGCAGACACCGGCGCCATCTCCGCCTACGTCGGCACCTTTAGCATTGAGGCCCAGGAGACAGAGGGCCTGATGCGCGACTTCCTGCTGCGCAGCCTGCTGATCGGTGTGGACGCGCCCGACTACGAGGCGCTCTACCTGCGGCTGCGCAGCCCGGCCCTGATCAGCGAGAATCGCCTGACGGATACCGGTGCCGCCGAGGAAAACCGTGAAAGTCAGAACTTCGTGCTGGTCTATGCCTTCGGCCTGCTGCTGATGCTGAGTGTCTTCTGGGGCGGCGGCTACTTGATGCAAAGCGTCGTGCAGGAGAAGGAGTCGTGCATTATCGAGATCATGCTCTCCTCAGTGCGACCGGGTGCGCTGCTGCTCGGCAAGATTCTGGCAATGGGCCTGCTCTCGCTGCTGCAAGTGGCCATGTTGATCGGCACCTTCATCGTCATCGTCGCCCAGGCGGGCAACCTGGTCGAGGCGCTGGGCGACATCACGGTTGGCGCGGGGACGCTGGTGATGTTCGCCGTGTACTTCGTGCTCGGCTTCCTGCTCTTCGGCAGCCTGATGGCCGGTATCGGCGCGCTGAGCACGACGGTGCGCGACAGCCAGAACCTGGTGACCATCGTCACGCTGCCCGCCGCCATCCCCTTCTTCTTCCTGACCGTCTTCGCCGAGGAGCCGAACGGCACGCTGGCCGTCGTCCTGTCACTCTTTCCGCTGACCGGGGCGCTGTCTATGGTCATGCGCATCGCCGTCACCGACGTGCCGCTCATCCAGCTTGCGCTGGGGCTGGGACTGCAAGTACTGGCGGTCACCTTCGCCATCTGGCTGGCCGGGCGGCTCTTCCGCGTTAATACGCTGCTGATGGGCAACATGCCCAAGCTGCGCGACCTGCCCCGCCTGGTGCGCGGCTAAGCAGCCTTCGCCGGGAACAAAGAACGCGGGCCTGGTTGTGCACCAGGCCCGCGCGTGTTTCCGGCAACCACGAATGCGCTCATGCATGCGGCACGAGCGTCTGCCTGACCTTGTCGAGCCAGGCCAGCGAGACCTGGTGCCGCCGAAGGAACAGGAACGCCGTCCCGAAGAAGAACAGCGCATAGCCCGCGCCCGCCAGCGCGTCTATGACCCAGTGATGCCCCAGGTAGAACGTCGAGAAGGCGACACCCAACGGCAGCAAGATGACCGGCAGCGCCCGCCGTCCCCAGGTGGCAAGCGACACCAGCGCGATGTAGGTCGGGTAGGCCGTGTGCAGCGACGGCATGGCCGCCACCGGATTCGGCCCGGCGCTGACCACCTCCGCCGGCACCACGAAGTGATCGAGCGTGATCGGCGTGCGCATCAGGTACCCGTGATGAGTCGCCCACCAAGGCGGCGCGGCGGGAAAGGCAAGATAGGTCGCAAACCCGGCATAGGACAACGCCACCAGCCCCAGCGCGAACGCCCAATACTCACCCGATCTTCGCCGCCACAACAGCCCCGCCAGCACCAGCGGACTCATGAAATGCGACAGGTAAAGAGTGTTGGTCAGCGTGTCCAGCAGCGGCGTGATCGGCAAGTCCCACAAGTTCTGCTGGAGCCAATAGCCGGGCAGCGTCCCGCCGAACAGAGCGCGCTCCCAGGCGATCAAGTCGGTGATGTGAATGTCGGCGCGAGTCAGGTCGTCGGCGAAATTGCGCAGCGTGTCATACGAGTAGATGAGCAGGATGAACGGCGCGAAATCAATGGCGAACGCGCGCACCCTGGCGTTCATCACCGCCAGGAGAACCAGCACGATCAGGAAGACCTCGGTAGAGGGGTAGAGCACGTCCGCCGCTACCAGCGTGAGCACGATGACGGCGAAGGTGAATATCTGCGCCGTGAGCATGTGCTCTCTCACGTACGATCGGATTGTGGTCATCATGATGCTGCCCGCCTCAGCAATTCACCCGCTTGGAGCCATGCGTCCTTGAGAAGATGAAAGGGACGCCTGACCTCCCTACGGTTAGCGCAATCTTAACCTAGAATCACTCTCCTGCCAAGAGGAAATGCCTTTGAAAATGACTATTGCGCAGAGCAGACTGAGGATTACTTATCAGTGAACATTATAAGTGACTAATTTCTCGGTAATTGAAATTCGCGCTAACGACAAGCGAATCGGTGGCATGTGAGGCGCATCAGCACCGAATATGGAGTGAGTCTATCCAGGACGCAGCAAGTTCTCACCCCTTGTTTTTGGTGATTCTTGCCATCAAATGTAAAATATCCTTAATCTAGGTTAAGTAACTCTTACCGTTCTGAGGTCGGGCAATGCATCTCGCTCGCCTGACGCACGAGCCAGTTCCAGAGGAGCCTCATCATGCTCTCATTGCCGCCCCAGGTTGTTCCTCTCATCTTGCTGGCATTGTTGTTCGGCTTCCTGAACGGCAAGAACGATTCGGCGAACATCGTCGCGCCATTGATCTCCACCCATGCGCTTGACTACCGGCGGGCGCTGTGGCTGGCCGCTCTGGCCGAGGGGACGGGGCCATTCCTGTTTGGCGTCGCGGTGGCCGAGACGGTTGGCCGCGGTCTCATCGCCCCCAAAGCGATCACGCTGCCCGTCGTCTATGCGGCTCTTCTGGCCGCCATCCTCTGGAATTTCGTGACGCTGCTGCTGGGCGTTCCATCGAGCGCTTCGCACGCCCTGGCCGGCGGACTGATCGGGGCAGCGTGGATTGGCTACGGGCCACGCGCCGTGCTCGCCGGCGGGCTGGTCAAGATCATCCTGGCCCTCTTTCTCTCGCCAGTGCTCGGCTTGTTCGTCGGCTTCGGCGTGGTCAGGGCGATCTATGCGCTGGCTTCTCAGGCCTCTCCCCGGATCAATCGCTGGTTCCAGCGCGGGCAGTTGCCCGTCGCTGTGGCCCTGGGCCTGGCACATGGCAGCAACGACGCCCAGAAGACGATGGGCTTGATTATCCTGGGACTTGTGGCGACCAACAGACTCGACCGGTTCTACGTGCCATGGTGGGTCATCGCGCTGAGCGCCCTCGCCATCGCCAGCGGCACGCTGTTCGGCGGCCAGCGCACCATCCGAACGCTGGGGCGCAAGTTCTACCGCATTCGTCCCATTCACGGTTTCAGCGCGCAAGCAGCTTCCACCGCGATCGTGCTCGCTGCCGCGCTGCTAGGCGGGCCGGTGAGCACCTCGCACGTGGTTAGCTCCGCCCTCGTTGGCGCAGGCAGCGCCGATCGCGTCCAGATGATCCGCTGGCATGTCGCCGAGCGGATCATGTTCTCCTGGTTCGTCACCATTCCGTCGGCGGCATTGGTCGCTGCGCTGCTGCATGTAGCTCTGCGGGCCGCAGTCCGTTGAGCGCAGCGCCGCTGCCACTACCCCAGGCGCGCGGTCTAGAGGTTGTTATGAACTTCGGCAGGCGGGCAACCCTAGTGCTTGCCCCCCATCCTCGGTCCTTCCCCCGCAAGGGGGGAAGGAAGAAGCCCGCCTTGGCCCCTTCCCTCCGCTTGCGTGGGGGAAGGCTGCCCGTCTCCCCGGCGCACAGTCATTATGCGCCCCTTCCCTCCGCTTGCGTGGGGGAAGGCTGCCCGTCTCCCCGGCGCACAGTCATTATGCGCCCCTTCCCTCCGCTTGCGTGGGGGAAGGGGTCGGGGGATGGGGGGTGTCTACCCGGCAGAAGTGCATCACACGCTCTAGTCCAGGACGAGGGTTCCCAGGTACACGATCCCGTCCCGCGCCCAGGGCCGGTCGCCACGCACACCCAGCCGCGCCTCGCTGACCGGCTCGAACCAGCCGACATTGACCGCGACCTCGCCCGGCGGCAGGTCGTCCGGCAGCAGCACGCGCACATCCGAGACCCAGCGCGCCCCGCCCCGCCAGGCGCTCGTGGCGATGCCCGGATAGCCGTCGAACTGGGCCAGCGGCACGGCGGTCTGAGTGTCGGCGACGTGCACGAACAGCGCGTAGTCCGCCGGGAGCGCGCGCTCCGCCGCCCAGAACAGGCGCACGTCGAGGGCGCGCGGATCGTCGCGCAGGGCCAGCGCGTACCCTTCCAGGCGCAGCCCGCCGTCGAGCGCCACATCCAGCGCCTGCGGCTCGCCGGGCAGCGGAGTCCAGACAGGCGTGCCGAGCGCCGCACTGAGGCAGGTTGGCACTTCCGCCCGCGCGCACGCCCCACCCCATGTGCTCGTCTCCGCCAGGCAGCCGAGCGCGAACGGGTACGGGTCGCAGCCATCGAGCGCCTCAAAGCGCAGCGTGTGAATGCCCGGCGCAATCCATAGCGGCAAGCGCAGCGTCCCCTCGCCGATGACGCCCCCGCCGATCAGCGCCCCGTCCAGGCGCACGGCGATCCGGCGTGCCGCGCCATAGGCGCGCACGGGGATGCTCACCTCGGCGTAGGGCTGCGCCGTGACGAAGTGCCACTCCCCGCCCTCACCCAGCAGCGACCAGGGCGCACCATCCAGCGCCACCGTCCCCGCCCAGGCCGTGCCCGCCGCCCACACCGGCGACTCCGGCAGCGCGTCCGCGCGCGGCACGACGAAGGCGGCGATCAGCCCGTCCTCGTACTCCGCCGCGCCCAGGATCGCCCGCAGCCGGAAGACCACTACCGCCGCATCAGCGACGAAGCGCTTGTGGACAATCACCCGATCCGCGCCCGCACGGGAGAGCAGCGGAATCACCTCAGTGGCAGGCAGCGCAGGCAATGCGCCCCCTTCCCCGCCGAGCACCGCCCGCTCCAGCAGGGCCAGCAGCGCCGGGTCTTGGGGAGTGCGGCGCAGCGCGTGCCCGGCGATGAGCGGCTTGCCGTGAATTGTCTGGGCGTACAGTGCGAGCTTGGCGACGAGCGGATCGTCCACCGGCACATCGAGCACAGCGCGCACGTCCCGCGCATCCGCCAGCGCCTCGAAGTAAGCGGGCTGAGTCGCGTCACCGGTGGGGAACGGGGCGAAGACCTGGTACTCGACCAGCACGGCAACACCCAGCAAAGTCACCAGCGCCACGCGCAGCGCCGGACGCCGCACCCGTCTCAGGACGACGCCCGCTCCCACGCTGACCAGCGCGCTCATCGCCAGGCCGGTCAGCAAGTTGAAGCGGCCCGGTGCGCGCGCCGCGTCGAGCAGGGGCAGGTCTTGGGCGACGATCCAGGGCAGTGTAACATAAGTCTTAAAGGACTCGAATTCAACGGTCAGCGGAGCGTCGCGCCACTTCAGCAGCGGCCCCAGCGACAGCAGCGCCGCACCCGCCGCCACCAGAAGCCAGAGCCGTGCCGGAGGCCGCCGCAACACAGCGAGCGCGGCCAGCGCCAGCGCGACCGCGCCCACATAGGCCGTGCCCTCCGCCGAGTTGGTGCCGAGCACGTCGCGCGTATAATCCGGCGCGAGTCCCCAATCGCCCAGCCAGCCAAAAGGCGACGGGCTGGCGAAGGACAGCGCATCGGCGCTGTAGGTCACGCGGCCTGTCTCGGCCACGTCGCGCATTTCCGCGCGGCCCGCCTCTGTGAGCAGCGGCCCGTAGAACGGGATCAACAGCAGCGCACCCGCCACCAGCATCACCGCCGCGCGCAGCCAGGGCTGTGCGCTGGCCGGTTGGCCCCGCCGCCAGATGTGACCTCGCCCGGCGAGCAGCGCGCCCAGGCCCAGCAGCGCAATCAGCGGGCCGAGCAGGTACACGGGATGCGAGATGTAAGCCAGGGCCGTCAGCGCCAGCCACAAAGCGCCCCAGCCCACCGTCCGCCAGCCGCCATCGGCGCGCAGAACGCGCCACAGGCATCCGGCGAAGAGGGGCAGCGGCCACAGCGTGACAATCCCCAGGTGCCCGACGCTCAGATGCCCCTGCACCGTCGGGTAGGCCAGGAAGACCAGCCCGCCCAGCAGGGCCGCCGGACGGTCACCCCGACTCAGTAGCAGGCCGAGCCAGTACGCCGCCAGGCCGTTCAGCGCCAGCGTGACGATGAGCAGGACGTTGAACGCCGTCAGCGGAGGGATCACCAGGGACAGCAGCGCCCCCGGCAGCACTTGCAGCGGGTGCGCCCACTGCACCCAGCTCATGAAGCCGTCCGGGTAGGCCAGCAGGCGCTGGTCGAAGGGATTCGCGCCGTCGAGCAACGCTTCGCGTGCCCACCAGATGTGGCGCGTCACTTCGAGCGTGTCGGCGTAGCCCGTCCCGGCGGCGCGGTCGCCCAGGTGCCCGGCCAGCGGCCAGGTGACGATGGCCGCCGCCAGCAGGTACACTGCCAGGGGCAGCGCTGCCCCAATCGCCAGCCGCCGCGCGCGCTGTCCATACGCCACGATCATCGCCCTTTCGCTGTGCTGCCCGATGCATTCTCAGCGGGCCAAGTGTACCATAGCGGCGGGGAACAGGCTCCGCCGGAGGGTGCGTCGGGTGCATTCGGATTTGGGGCAGAACCAGCAGCCGCCCAAAGATGATCAAAAGTACCGCTCAAAATGGCGGAGCGAATAAGCACTTATGCGCTCAACGCCTGCGCGACCAGCGCATCCCCGCCCCTGTCAAGCGGGCTTTGTATTGCTTGATGCCACTTCACCGAGCCCGATCCGATGATAAAGCCATCGGCGCGAAAGGTCTGATACTGCATCTGGCGCTGATGGGCACGAAAATAGTGGGTATGGGTCTCATCTAAGCCTGCGCGACGGAAGGCGAGGAGAGTTTCCAGATTTCACCCGGAAAGCAGGGTGCTTGCTGAAGTTGCCAGCGTTGGCCGCGCCGGATCATCGGCATAAGCTGCGGTCGCGGCCTGGGCCAAATGGCCCCGGCGTGATACCAATCCGCTAATCTGAGTACTGGCCGGAAACAAATCAGCGTGCCACCTCGCCAAATCCACGAGGCTCCATCCGCAATCACCGCATCGCAAGCCCTGCATAAAGTATGCCATGCTGGAGGGCTAGAATCCACAGAGCACGCATAAAGGTCTGTCCATCACCCACGACGCCGATATAGCGCAAGTTGCAGACGGTGGGGCTGGGCGTCGGGTAGAGTGACGTGAGAGAGCACTGCTCAATGTCGCCAATGACGCCGGCTTTCATTTCTTCCACCCTTCCCCGCATATACCATCCTCTTATCCAGGCACACGGCCTTTGTAGGCGCGGGTCGCAGGCACGATGGTTCCACTGCGTGCGTTCCACCTGACTATGCCCGCGTTGGTGTCTCCACATGGGCGACCAAGCGTCGCCCCGGCACTTTGGGTATATTCCCAGAGCGTGGGTAGTGGCACACCGCAAAGCCCAGTGCCGCTGGCAGACCGCATTGCTTGCTCATAGCGGGGCCGAACCCGCTCAGCCAAGACTAAATCGCGTCCTAAGAGGGCTATACTCCGCTGGGTCAGCCGCCATCGCTCATCCAGGGGGAAAATGACCCGTCTCCTGGCAGGTCTCGTCATCAATAATAAGGGCGCTCAATCCCTCGACTTCGCCACTTCGGGTGAGCACCGCCGCTTACGCCCTTTGGCAGCATCCGGCTCCCGCACGTGCGTATTCATCTGGCGATGCGGCGGCTTTGCTGGTTAAATCCGCACTTGGGCGATGTCTTCGCTGACCTGCCCACGCAGTGCCAGGCTACCTCTTCGATCTCGCCGACTCGTCTTTCCTTCAAGTCGGCCAGTTGCTTGTCCAGTTGGGCCTGGTAGGCTTTGAGTAATCTCTGTTTTCATCTTCAGCTTTTGTTTAGCGGCATAGCGACCTCTTCTTGAGGTCAGCTTACCGCATTTCGCCCCCAACTGAATGCACCCGGTGCGTCCGGGTTGTGGAGGATGAAAGTCCTGAACCGCTGAGGCGCAGAGAGCGCAGAGAAAAGAGCGTATCTAGAGAGTTCTGTTCTTCTCCGCGTCCTCTGGTTCGGGCATTTCGCCCCCATCGTGAGATGCGCCCCCGCCGCGAATTACCTTTGACTTTTGCCTGTGCGTTTCGTACAATCAGTGCGCTTCAGACGCCAAGCGATGCCAAACGGGAGATCAGGGGACGGCGCGGCGCATCTCGGCTGGTTGTTCTCGTTTGGATGACCGATGACAAGCTCATCTAGGAGGCTTGATCTGCATGAAAGACTATACCACTGACCTGCTGAGGAATATCGCCCTGACAGGCCACCAAAGCGCCGGCAAGACCAGCCTGGCCGAGAGCCTGCTGTTCGCCACCGGCGCGATCACTCGTCTGGGAAAGATCGAGGAGGGCAACACCGTCGCTGATTTCGATGAGGACGAGCAGGCGCGTGGTCTGTCCATCTACAGCGCGCTGCTGGCCATCGAATACGGCGAGCACAAGATTAACGTCCTGGATGCGCCCGGCTACGTGGACTTCATGGGCGAGGCCAAGAACGCCGTGCGCGTGGCCGATACGGCGGTGGTTGTGGTGGACGCCGTCTCCGGCCCAGAGGTGGGCACCGAGCTGGCGTTCGATTATGCCGAAGAGTTCAAGCTGCCAATTGTCGTCGTCATCAATAAAATGGATCGCGAGAACGCCAACTTCGCCAACGTGCTGAGCGCGCTGGCCGAGCGCTTCGCGGACTATCGCTTCGTGCCGGTGGTGCTGCCCATTGGCGCGCAAGCCGAATTCTCCGGCGTGGTGAACCTGCTGACGCAGCAGGCGCACCTGGGCGCGGGCAAGGAGAGCGCCGCCGTGCCCGCTGACATGGCCGACGTCGTCGAAGAAGCACGGCTGGAGTTAATCGAGGCCGCCGCCGAGTCCGACGATGCGCTGATGGAGAAGTATTTCGAGGCCGAGACGCTCACCAACGACGAGATCGGCGCGGGGCTGCGCGCCGCGTTGGGCGGCAGCAAGCACAGCCTGATCCCCGTCTTTGTCACCAGCGCCACGCACAACATCGGCGTGCTGCCGCTGCTGGACGCGCTGATCGCTTACGGGCCAGCGCCCAGCGAGCGCCAGGTTGACCTGGTGACCGAGGATGGCGTCGAAGTCCTGTCCGGCCCGCATTCAGACCAGGGGCCAACGGTCGCCTACGTCTTCCACAGCCACACCGACAAGTACGGCACGCTGTCGTTCTTCCGGCTGTTCAGCGGGACAGTCAAAGGCAACGACGCGCTGCAAAACGTGACGCGCGGTCACGAAGAGCGCATGGGCAGCCTGATGACCGTGCGTGGCCTGACGCAATTCCCGTTGGATGCCGTTCATGCTGGCGACATCGCTGTGGTGGCCAAGCTGCGCGAGACTCACACCGGCCATACCCTGGCCAGCAAGGGCTTCGGCAAGCAGGTGGCACCGCCCCACTTCCCGATGCCGATCTACGCGGTGGCGCTGCACCCGCGCACGCAGAGCGACAGCGCCAAGATGAACGAAGTGCTCAATACCATGACCAACGCCGATCCCACCCTCAAGTGGCGCTTCGACGGCGCGATCAAGCAGGCTGTGCTGGAAGGCATGGGCGGCACGCACCTCGACGTAGCCATCAAGCGCGCCGAGCGCATGGGCGTGGGCCTCGACACCAGCGTGCCCAAAGTGCCCTACCAGGAGACGGTCACCAAGTCCGCCACCTCCGTCTACCGCCACAAGAAACAGACCGGCGGCGCGGGCCAGTTCGCCGAGGTGCATCTGCGCGTCGAGCCGCTGCCCACTCCCACCAGCGGCGGCGAGGAAGTGCCGGAGTTCGAGTTCGGCAACGAGGTCTTCGGCGGGGTCATCAGCGCGGCCTTCGTCGGCTCGACGGAGAAGGGCGTGCGCCAGGTGCTCGATGAAGGCGTCATCGCTGGCTACCCGGTCAAGTACGTCAAGGCGGTCGTCTACGACGGCAAGATGCACCCGGTGGACTCAAAGGACATTGCCTTCCAGATTGCCGGACGCGGCGCGTTCCGCGAGGCGTTCGAGCAGGCTAGCCCCGTGCTGCTGGAGCCGATCATGCTGGTCAAAGTGACCGTGCCCGAAGAGAACATGGGCGACATCATGGGCGACATGAACACCCGGCGCGGGCGCGTCCTGGGCATGGAGAGCGAGGCCGGGCGCAGCATCGTCACCGCCGAGGTGCCGCTGGCCGAGATTCAGCGCTACAGCAACGACGTGCGCTCCATGACGGCAGGGCGCGGCGTGTTCACGATGGACTTCCTGCGCTACGAGCGCGTCCCGGCGCACTTGCAGGCGGAGATCGTCGCCCAGGCGCAGAAGGAAAAGGAAGAGGCATCGTAGCCCGGACTGTGGACTGCGTCCCAGAGACGGCAAGAGCGTAACATGCGCGCCGCCCGCAGGTCTTGACACTGCGGGCGGCTTGATTCCTGGTCTGGCTGACTACTGGGTTCACAAACGACCTGTCAGGGGAAAGTCGAAATGCTCGCTGAATGCCTTCCCCCCTTGATCCCCCTCCAGCCGGGCTAGAGGGGGCACTCCGGCAGATAGGTGTTGAGATCGGCCTATAGTCTGGGCAAGTCTTCACTTTACCTCACCCCTGCTCGACGCTGGCGCGCCTGCCTCCCTCTCCGTTGACGGAGAGGGGAAGAGCAGCGAAGCGAGGCCAGGGGAGGTTGATTGGTCGTCATCTCAATGTTTCTCACGTTGCCGTCCGCCCCTGAACCAGCCGAGCTAGAGGGGGACTTGGCATCGCTCCCTTCCCTAGCTTGGCTGGGGGAAGGGGCCGGGGGATAGGGGCCTTCCGGTGACCGCCTGACAGCTTGTTCGCGGACTCCTGACCACTGACAACCAATCACTGACACCTGATCACCGATCACCCGCCTCCACCGCCGCGACCTGCCGCCGCGCGCAATGCGGTAGGTGCGCCCGCGCCAGGTGAAGGTGCCCTGGAACGGGCGCGCACCCACAGCGCCGGGGCGATGAACGTATCCAGCATGAACAACTGCGCGTAGGCCATCCACGTGAACCCGCGCCCAAAGCGCACCCGGTCTAGCTCATAGGCGATGGCGACACGCAGCGCCACAAATCCCCACCACGTGCGCCGTCCCCACCAGCGCCCCTCGCGCTCGGTGATGAAGCCAGCAGCAGCCCCACCGTCAGGGGTTGGTGAACGGCCAGGCGATGAACGTGGGACGGCTGTAGGCCCGGCTGATGATCAGGTGCCGTCGCAGGCGGCTCACCGCCTCGTTGAAGCTCTCCTGTTCGGGCACGATCAGCGCCGGGACGGGGACGGCGGCGATGCGCCAGCCGTCTCGCGCAGCGCGCGCCCCGGGCTGATCCGTCTGAGCCTCGTCGAGCAGGTGCAGCATCCGCCCGCCTCGTCCAGCGCACGCCGCCGCATGACCATGAAGCCGTTCGCCAGCGCGTTCAGGCGGTTGCCGAAGGCGGCGAAGGGATCGGCGCGGTCTGAGCGTGGTTGAGGTGCAGCGCGCTGAGCATCTCGCCGCCCGCGCCCAGCCCGCTTTCGCTGCGATGCTGCGGCTCGGCGGCCAGCGGCGGAGCACCTGCGCCCACTGATGGGTCTTGCAGAGCGGCCAGGCCGCGTGCCACAGCCCGGCGCTGACCTGCACCTGCCCGTCAATGAAGGCGATCAGGTCGCCGCGCGCCGCCTGATAGCCCGCGTTGAGCTTGTGCAGCTTGTCCGCGTGACGGCCGCCGCCCGCTCAGCACGATGCGCGCGCGGCCCGGATAGCTCTCAGCGACCTGCTGCGCGGCAGCGTAGGCCGGGTCGCGCTCGCTCTCCAGCACCAGGAGCAGCTCGTAGTCGGGCGTCGGCGCGCTGACGGCCATGAGGTGCAGCAGGGCCAGCGTGTCGAGCGTCTTGCCGCGCAGCGGGACGACGGCGCTCACCGGCGGGGCGCTTTCGGCGGGCGGCGGCGGAGCCTGCCGCCAGAAGCGCCGGTTGGCCAGGTACACGGCAAGCTGGTAGAGCGTCGAGCCGATCAGGGCATTGACGAGCAGCGTCTCGATAGCGTAACGCACATAGCGCAGGTGCTTGGACATGCTAGCTCCGGGGTTCAGAGACCGTTTGAAAACCTCACCCCCCTGCCTTCTCCCACGGAGAGGAGGAGTCAGGTTAAGTCCCCTCTCCGCGTGTGGAGAGGGATTAGGGGTGAGGTAAACCCACAGATCAGGACTTGTCAAATAGCCCCTCAGCGGACGAGCGTCAGGATCAGCGCAGCGCTAATCGCCATGATCGCGGCCAGGAGCGCAGCGACCGCCAGCAGCCGCCGCGTCACACGGAAGCGAATCTCGTCCGGCGCAGGGCTGGGCGACTCGGCGACTTGCGCGGGAGCCGCCAGCGCGATCCGCCCGGCGGCTGGCTGCTCCGGCTGGCTGTAGAGCGCGCGGTTGAGCGCCCCGCTGAACGACGCCGCCGAGCGGAAGCGCGCCGAGGGACGCTTGGTCAGCGCCTTGTCCAGCACGGCAGTCACGCCGGGCGGCAGGGCGGGATTCGCCGCGCGCGGGTCGGGAACCGGCTCGGTGAGGTGCTGGCGCATCACCGCCAGCGGCGTGCTGCCCTGGAACGGCAGCGTGCCGGTCAGCATCTCGTAGACCACCACGCCCAGCGCGTAAAGGTCGGACGTGGGAGTTAGCTCCTCGCCCCGGCACTGCTCCGGCGAGGCGTAGGCGACCGTGCCGGTGAAGCCCGGCGCTTCTTCCGCTCCAGCACAGGTGCCCGGCTGGGCAATGCCGAAGTCGGACAGATAGGCGTCGCCGCCCGCGTCGAACAGGATGTTCTGGGGCTTGATGTCGCGGTGAATCACGCCGCGCGCGTGGGCATAGTCGAGCGCTCCGGCCACCTGGGTGAGAATAGCGGCAACCTCCCCCGGCTCCAGCGGGCCGCGCGCGATGCGCTCGGCCAGCGTCCCGCCGTTGACCAGCTTCATCACCAGGTACAGCTTGCCGCTGCTCTCGCCGTAGTCGTAGACGGGCAGGATGTGCGGGTGGCGCAGGCGGGAGGTCATTTGCGCTTCGCGGAGAAAACGCTGGCGCTGCGCGGCGCGGTCGGTGGGGCGCAGCGGCAGCACCTTGATGGCCAGAGCCGCCTGGCCGTCACCGGGCAGCCGCGCCCGGTAGACTCCGGCCATGCCGCCGGTTCCCAGGCGGTCTACTAACTCGTATGGCCCAACGGCTCCGCCGATCAGATCGTCGTTCATCGCCATGCGCCGCTTGGTGCTCACTCCCCCTTCCCCAGTTTAGCACACCCAGCGGCGGCAGACGGTAAAGACGCTGCTAGGATTTGTTACGGAATTGCACAGATCGGTTTGAGCCAGCTAGCCGCCGCCCAGACGGTTGCGCAGGCCGAGCAGCTTCTTCATCAGCTTCTGGCGCGCGTTGGGGTTCTTGACGTGCTCCAGCCCGACCTCGTAAGTGGCCGCAGCCTTCATGACCTGCCCGCCACGCAACTGGAGATCGGCGATAGCGAGCACGGTCTGGCCGTAATTCTCCTCGTCGCCTAGCTCGTTGAAGATGGCCGCCGCCTCGCGGTAGTTGGTGATCGCCTGCTCGCTGTTGCCCTGCCCGGCGTAGACGCGGGCCATGTTACCCAACGCCTGGGCGGTGCGATGCGCATCCTTCATCTGGGCGAAGACGGCATGAGCCTGGGTCATCTGTTCCAGCGCGGCGTCGTGCTGGCCCAGCGAGTGCAGGGCCAGCCCCAGGTTGACCTGCATCTCGGCGACCATGTCGGCGACGCCGCCTTCCTCGTACTGGGCGGCAGCCGCGCGAAATGTCTCGATGGCTAGCTCGTAGTCGCCGCGCAGATACTCGGCAACGCCCCGGTCCTTCAGTTCGTCAGCGGTTGGCATATGGCTGTTTTCCCCTCCCGTCGCACACGAAACGAGCTTACTGCGCCCTTTGTACACGCATTCGCCAGCTTGTGCCAGCGCGGGCTAGTGGATGTTCGCTCAGCCTGGGTTCTTTGGCCTCACCCCCAGCCTCGCTGCGCTCGGCTTGCCCCCTCTCCACGACGTGGAGAGGGGGCGGCGAGGCACATGAGCGCCGAGCGGGGGTGAGGCTATCTGCTTGTGCCAGCGCGGGGATTGCGCACACTGATCGTCCCTACTGCCGCGTACTCCGTCCCGTCTCCGGCGGGCAGGATCACCCCATCCCACCACGTGTAGAGCTTGACCCCAACCGTGTAATCGCCGGGCGGCAGGTCGCCGGGCAGGCGGATCGAGTGCGCGTCGAAGACGATCTCGCCGGGCGACCAGGCCGAGGTCGGGCGGCCCCCCCCGGCGGGGAAGCTGTCATGCTGCGCGCGCAGTGCTCCCGCCGCGTCGAGCAGGAAGACGGACACGGTGTAGTCGGCGGGCGGCGTGTCGCTGGCACTCCACCACAGCAACGCGTGAATCGTCTCGCCGGGGCGAGCAGCGTCCGGCAGGACAGCGCGGCGCAGGGCCATCGGCCCGTACTCGGCCAGCGGCGCGCCGAACGAATCGGCCCGGTCGTAGCGGTAGGCGTAGATCGGGTAGCCGTGATGCTCGTATTCGAGCATCCCCGTGCGGACGAAGCCACCCGCCGCCAGCGCATCGAGCACGTCATGCTTCTTGGCTACATCGCCCCAATAAGCCATCCAGAGGCCGTCGGTCTCGGCCAGAATCGCCTGGAGACGCGGGATAAAGTCGCCCCGGTAGCGCTTGCGCAGGTCGTAGAGCGACACGGCCAGGTCTTCGCCCTCCGCTTCGGACGGCAGCAGGTTGACCACATGATCCACGTCAACCGGCAGCTCAAGCGTCAGGTGATACCACAACGCCGCGTGCTCGCCCTCCACGTCCAGCAGCACCGGCTCGCCGCCGGGGTACGCCGCGCCGATGTCGGCGGCCATCTCGCGCCAGGGCGGCTTGTCGAAGTACGCGCTGGTTGTCAGCAGGCCGTTGGCCACGATCAGCGCCGCGAGAAAGGCACCCCCGAAGCGCTCGAACGCCGTCAGGCTGACGCCGACCAGCAGCGCAATCGCCGGCATGATCACCGAGATGTTGCGGTCGGTGAGCAGCGGGTAGCGCGTGTGCAGCGCCCAGGTGATCAGGATCGGCACGGCGAGCCACAGCACCGCCAGCAATGCCCCGGACAGCCGCCGGTCGCGCGGGAGGCGGCCCAGTGACCCCGGCAGGCGGTTGGACAGCGGCCCCCACGCCCCAACGACCATCAGCAGCGCGTAGAGCGCGACCGGCTGGCCGAAGGACTCGCTCGCCAGGTACTCGATGGTGTGGCGGTTGAGCGGCATCCCGTGAATATTGAGCACTTCGCTGTCCACCGGCGTGCCGACGAACTGGTGGACGACGATGGGCAGCCAGGGGACGAAGGCCAGCGCGATCAGCCCGTTGAGCGCCAGGAAGTGCCGCCGCGCCGTCCGCTCGCGCAGGGTCAGCCCGGCGTGGACGAGGATAGCCAGGTTGACCATGTAGCAGTAGTAATGCAGGTACAGCCCGCAGACCGACCAGGCCACGAACCAGAACGCATTCCCCCCACGCGGATTGCGCCGCCAGCGCACGTAATAGAGCGCGATGGCGATCATGGCCAGGAAGATCATCGGGTAGTCGCGCACTTCCTGGGTCAGCACCACCTGCTTGTCCATCAGCGCGAAGGCCAGCGCCGCGCCGACGCCCGCCGCCGGGCTGAACAGCGCCCGGCCCAGCGCGTAGATCAGCGCGATGCTGGCGATGGAGAACATCACCGTGATCCAGCGCAGAGCCAGCACGGTCTCCCCGGCCAGCAGTCCCCAGCCGCGCAGCAGCAGCGAATAGACCGGGCCGTGATGGTCGGCGACCATGGTCAGCGTCAGGTCGCGCGGGGTGTCGCCGCGCGCCAGCCAGATAGACCAGCCCTCGTCGCCCCACATGCCCTGGGCGTTGAGGTCGTGAATGCGCAAATAGGCGGCGAGCAGCAGCACGGCCAGCATCGCCGGGCCAATCCAGCGTGCACGTGAGGAGTGTTGGCGGGTAGTCATGGGGCGCGATTGTACCGCGTTCGGGGGACGCCAGAAACGGCGCAACGCGTGACGCTCACAGCGTAATATCGAGGATCGCCTCGGCGATACCGCGCAGGCGATTGCCTTCCAGGGCGGCGAGCTTCATCACCAGGTCGAGGTAAGGCTGGTTGGTGGGCGAGCTAACGAAGCGGCGCATCTCCTCCGGCAAGTCGGCCAGCCGCCGCAAGTCCTCTTGCAGCGCCAGGAATTGGCCGATGCGGTTGCTGCTTTCCAGGAAGTACGACAGCGGGACGTGGCATGCCGAAGCCAAAGACGCCAGCACCGGCAGCGGGATCGAGCGCTCGCCCAACTCATAAGCGGTGATGTTGCTGGCGACGATGCCCGCTTCTTCGGCCAGGACTTCGGGAGTCAGGCTGCGCTCCTCGCGCGCCGAGCGCAGCAGCGCGCCGATCAGCCGGTCGCGTAGGGCCAGGTACTCGGCGCGATCCACCGCCGGGCGGCGCTCCTGCTCCAACGTGTCGTCAGCCGCCAGGAAATGGCTGACCGGCACGCCCAGCCGGTAGGCGAGCAGCTCCAATTCCGGCAGGCTGGGCATCGCCCGGCCAAGCTCCCAGGCTTCGAGCGTTTCCGGCGTCACACCCGTGCATTGGGCGCACGCTTCCAGGCTGAGCGCCGCCGCCTGGCGCGCGTCGCGGATGAGCACGCCGAGAATACGCGCGCGCAGCAGGTATAGCTCCTCGAAGTTGGTCGCTTCCTCGTCGCTCATGGGCTGTGGACGCGCGCGGGCTGCGAGATCGTTGGCGCTCATCGTGCATACCTCCCCGTGCGGCGGACATTTGCCGCCATTATACGGCCTCGCCAACACCCGCGCAAAGCGGCGGCAGTGAGGCGGTGAGGGTTCGCGCAGAAGCTGTTGGCCGGTAGCACCCTGGTAGGCGGTTGGCAATACGGCAGTGCGCCCCCTACGGGACTCGCCCCACCCCGGTGGTTGGCAATCGCGGCCCGGCCCCTGTAGAATGGCTCCGGTCTCGCATTGGTGCGCCCGGCGCACACGTCACCGGCCCGGCTGCCATGACTCTGACGCACATCCTGGTCTTCGCCGCTGCTGCGCTCGTCGCCCTGTTCGCGCTGCCCGCACGGGCGCGCGCCTGGGCGCTGTTCGCCGCCAGCGTCGTTGCCATCTACTGGTTGCAGCCCGCCGTGACCATCCGCCGGCTTGATTTCGCCTTCCCGACGGCGACGCTGGGCCTGGTGGTGCTCGCCTGGCTGCTGACGCGCGCCCCCGGCCAGCGCGTCACCCGCGAGGACGCCGCCGCCGCTGCGCTGATCGCCGCGCTGGTGTTGCTGCTGGCCTTCGGGCGCGCCCTGGCCCCCGCCTACCGCGTCGCCCCGTCCATGCCGCCGCCGCTGGGGGTGGTCGCGCTGTGGCTGGCCGTTGGCGGGATCGCCCTGGCCGCGCTCAGCCGGATTCCAGCGGGCAGGGCGCGGCCTCTGCTAGCGCTGGCAGTGGGCATCATCGCCCTGTTCGCGGTGCTCAAGACGGAGGCGCTGGCGACCGAGGCGGGCCGCCTGCTGCGCGGCTGGACAGGCCAGTCCCCCGACCTGGCCCGCGCCGGTGAATTGCAGTGGCTTGGCTTCTCCTACGTTGCCTTTCGCCTGCTGCATACCGCCCGCGACCGCCAGACGAGGCTGCTGCCCGCGCTGACCCTGCGTGAATACACCACCTACGCTATCTTCTTCCCAGCCTTCACCGCCGGGCCGATTGACCGCGCCGAGCGCTTCCTGGGCGACCTGCGCGCGCTCCCTGGGCCGGACGCGGGACGCTTCGTGCAAGGGGGAATGCGCATCGCAGTGGGCATCGGCAAGAAGTTCGTCATCGCCGACAGCCTGGCGATCCTGGCCCTGGACGCAGCCAAAGCGGAGGCGGCGACCTCAACATTGGGGCTGTGGGCGCTGCTCTACGCCTACGCCTTCCAGATTTACCTCGACTTCAGCGGCTATTCAGACATCGCCATCGGCCTGGGGCAGTGGTGCGGCGTTAAGCTGCCGGAGAACTTCAGCCAGCCCTACCTCAAGCGCAACATCACCGCCTTCTGGCAAAGCTGGCACATCACCCTCAGCCAGTGGGTGCGCTTCTACGTCTTCTCGCCGCTCAGCCGCACCCTGCTCACCCGCCAGCGCAAGCCCTCGCCCACCATCCTGGCTCTGGTCGGGCAGCTTGTCACCATGCTGGTCATCGGCCTGTGGCACGGCGTGACCTGGGGCTTCGCCGTCTGGGGGCTGTGGCACGGGGTAGGACTGTTCGCGCACAAAGTCTACAGCGACCGCACGCGCGCCCACTACCTGCGGCTGCGCGCTCACCCGCGCCTGGGGCGTGCCGTTGAGGTAGCGGGCGTGCTGGTCACGTTCCATTTCGTCGCCCTGGGCTGGGTGTGGTTCGCCCTGCCGGATATTGGGGCCAGTTGGAGCGTGTTCATCCGCCTGCTGGGGGGCTAGACGATGCAAACCTGGCGCTGGCTCTACAAGCCTGGCAAGCCCTTCGATGGGCGCTTCATCGCCCGTGTGCTGGTCAAGACGGCGCTGCTCTTCGCCGCGCTCAACCTGGCCTTTGTGCTGCTCGACCCGCTGCCCGCGCTGGGCAAGCTGTCGCTCTATAACCGCATCCTGCCGGGGCGCGCCCGCCTGCCCTACGGCGAAAATCCCGACGCCGCCTACAACCTGAGCCTGTTCCAGCTTGACGCCATGTTCGCGGCGCACGAGGTCGCCCGCGCTCCCGCCCGCGACGAGTTCCGCGTGCTGCTGATCGGCGATTCGGCGGCGTGGGGCATTCTGCTGCGGCCAGAGGAAACACTCACCGGGCAGATCAACGCCGCCGGACTTGTTGCCGCAGACGGGTGGCGCGTGCACGCCTACAACCTCGGCTATCCCACCATGTCGCTGACCAAAGACCTGCTGCTGCTCGATTACGCCCTACCGCGGTATGAGCCAGACCTGGTCGTCTGGCTGTTCACGCTGGAGTCGTTCGACGTGCAGGCGCAGCTTGACTCGCCGCTGGTGCAGCACAATCCCGCGCCGGTGCGCGCGCTGATCGCGCGCTACGGCCTGGCGCAAGACCCCGCCGACTCGCGCTTCGTTGACCTCTCCACCTGGGACAAGACGCTGATCGGGCGACGGCGCGCGCTGGCCGACCTGCTGCGGCTGCAATTGTACGGCGTCCCCTGGGCGGTGACCGGCATTGACCAGGTATCCCGCTGATTACACGCCGCGCGCAGACCTGCCCGCCGACGCCACCTGGCACAGGCGAAGACCTGTTCGCGCCTGCTGACCTGGCCTTCCTGTGCCCTGCGCGGAGTCGAGCGGGCGGGCGACGTGCCGCTGCTGCTGGTCAACGAGCCGATGCTGATCATGCGCACGAACAGAGCGATATTCGTTACAATCTCTTCTATCCGCGCTGGGCCTATGACGAATACCAGCGCTTGCTGCAGCACGCGGAGCGCGACGCGCACGGCTGGACGCTGTCGACCTGGGCGCGGCCATTCGGCGCGGACTGCTACACTGACAGCGCGGTGACTGGAAAACGCCCGCCTGCACCGCTGGGAATTGGCGGAGGCGGTGGGCGGCGATTGTGGAGGCCAGCGGTGGGTGAGCGCGGCGAAGAGCAATCTCACCGCCGAGACGCAGAGGGCGCAGAGAAGAACAAGAGAAATTGACAAGGAAGATCAAAGAACCGATTTCATGGCTGAGGCGTAGAAGGATATGAAGACTTTCGAAGTCTGGCAGACTTCGGAAGTCTGAGCCGGCGCAGGGGCAGCAGAGCAGCGCCCCTACGAGTTCTCGCTGACGGCTGACCGCTGATAGCTCAGAAGGAGCGCGTACCATGACCGACCCCTTGATCACCGTGCATGGCCTGGTCAAGACGTTCGATACACCCGCCGGGCCGCTCAACGTCCTGCGCGGCATTGACCTGACCGTAGGACGGGGCGAGTTCGTCGCGCTGGTCGGGCCGTCGGGCAGCGGCAAGACGACCTTCCTCAACATGGTCACCGGCATTGACAAGCCGACGGCGGGCACAGTGACTCTGGACGGGGTGGATGTGGTCGGCACGCCACAGCGCCAGTTGACGCGCTGGCGCGGGCGCACGGTGGGCATCGTCTTCCAGTTCTTCCAACTGCTGCCCACCCTGACCGTGCTCGAAAACGTCAAGATGCCGATGGACTTCTGCCGCGTCTATGACCCGCGCGAGCGGCGCGACCGGGCGATGGACTTGCTGGAGCGGTTGGACATTGCGGACCAGGCGCACAAGACGCCGGATACGCTCTCCGGAGGGCAGCAGCAGCGCGTGGCCATTGCGCGGGCGCTGGCCAACGATCCGCCGCTGATCATCGGCGACGAGCCGACCGGCAACCTCGACCGCATGAGCGCGGCCAACGTCTTCCAGATTCTGCACGAGCTGCGCGAGCAGGGGCGCACGGTGCTGGTCGTCACCCACGACCGCGAGCTGGTCTTCGACGTGCCGCGCGTGCTGATGCTGGCCGACGGGATGATCGAAGCGACCACGTTTGAGGCCGCCGCCAAGCGCCGCAGCCAGGAATTGCAGGCGGCCAAGCTGCGCACGCACGAGCGGCGTGCGCTGTCGCACCACGCCTAGCAAGCGGCAAGAACTCGTAGGGGCGCTGCTCTGCCGCGTCCTATTCCAGCCGACTTCCGAAGTCTGTCAGACTTCGGAAGTCTCGTTGCTGTGGCGCGTCAGTCGGCGAGACTCCTTCGGCGGGCGGGCACCCGGTGGTTCCCCCGGCGGACGAGGAGGCTGCGCGGCCAGCCATTCCTGCGCGTACTCGACCGCCTCTTGCAGCGACATCAGCAGCACGTCGCGCGCCACGAACACATTCTCCGCACCGATCTTGTCCAGCGCACCGGTGCGCTCCAGCGTCTTGAGCACCGTCTCCTCGACGCCGCACAGGATCAGCTTGCCCCCCCGCGCGCGCAGGCGCTCAGCGTAATTGACCAGCGTCCAGGTGCCGGTGCCGGCCAGCATCTCGTCCCCGCGCAGCCGCAGGATCAGCACGGGCTGGCGAGCATGGCGGGGGACGGGCAGCCGCTGCTCCAGGTCGCGCATGGCGGCGAAGAACAGAGGGCCATGCACCGACAGAATCACCAGCGAGCGGTCGGGCAGCGCAGGTGAGAAGGGAATCTCGCGGAACTGGTACGGGCCGACCGGCTCTAGCTGGGCAATGTGCAGGCGGCTGGACTGGAAGACATACAGCAGCAGCGAGAGGGCCACGCCCACAAAGACGCTGTACTGGAGCGGCAGGAACAACGTGGCAACGAAGGTTGCTACCATCGCCCAGCGCCCGGTCCAGCTTGCCTTCCACAGGAAACGAATCTCCACCGGATCAACCAGAGTCCAGGCGGCCAGGATGAGGTGAGCGGAGAGCGACGCGAGGGCGATACGCCCCGCCAGGTCGCTGAACAGCAGCATGATCACGGCCACGAGCAGGCCCGCCCACACGTTAGCCAGCCGCGTGCGCGCCCCGGCGCTGACGTTGACCGCCGTCCGCGACAGCGACCCGCCCGATGGCAGTCCCTGAAACAGCCCGGCGGCGATGTTGCTCAAGCCCTGGCCGATGAACTCGCGCGAGGCATTGGGCAGGCGGCCATCCGGCTCCTTGAGGCTCTGCGACAGGGCGACGGTCTGCACCAGGCCCAGCAGAGCGACGGCCAGCGCCGCTGTAGTCAGATGACGGGCGGCGTCAGCCTGCGGCAGGGAGGCGGCTGGCAGGCTGCTTGGGAGGGGCGCAATACTCTGCACCAGGATCACACCCTCAGCCCACCCGCCCAGAATGGCGATAACGACGCTGGTACCTGCCACTGCTACAAAGATGCCCAGGGTGCGAATCCGCGTCCGCCTGAACAGCAGGATGACCGTCATGGTCAGCAGGCCCATGGCCAGCGTGGGCACATGAACCTGATCAATCCGCCCGGCCAGATGGTTCAGCGTGTGGACGAGGCCACCGTGCTTGCCTCGCGGGATGCCGGAAAACGTGCCCAGTTGCTCGGTTGCCATCAGCACCGCCGCGCCGGTCAAGAAGCCCGTCACGACCGCGCGCGACACGAAGCGCGTCAGGTCGCCCAGGCGCAGCAGGCCGAGCATGAGCTGGAATATGCCGGCCAGAACGGTCAGGGTGACGATCAGAGCGCCCACCTGGAAGGTTCCCTTCAGGGGTTCGAGGGCGCTGCCCACCAGCAGCATCAGCGTGTTGGTGGGGCCGGTCGTCATGTAGGTGGCGCTGCCCGCCAGCGCGCCTACGATGGGCGCGATGACACCCGCGTAGAGGCCATACGCCGGATCGACTCCGGCCAGCAGCGCGAACGCCATCGCCTGGGGGATGCCTGCCGTCGCGCCGGTGATGCCAGCGATCAGGTCGTGCTGAAAGGTGTAGCGCAGGTAGTGCCTGACGCGGAATAGTGAGAACTGTTTCGCAATAAACATGAGTGTTGGCGGTGTGGGTGACCGAGCCAGGCCGGGACCGTGAGGCACTCATTGTACCGTGTCCCCCCGCACTCCGCACGTATCGCACTGGCCCGCTTTCGCCGGATCGGGCCGGGCGCGCTACACTGGGGCAGCGGGCGGCCCTGCGCGCCCCACGCACCATCTGGCAGACTCACGAGGACACACGCTCATGGCCATCGAAATCCTCAAGCTCACGCTCGGCCCGCTGCAAACCAACTGCTACATCCTCGGCGACCCGGCGACCCAGAAGGCCATCGTCATTGATCCGGGCGACAACGCCCCCCTGATCCATCAGACGGCGGCAGGACGCGGCTGGACAGTGCGCGCGATCCTGGCGACGCACTGCCACTTCGACCACATCCTGGCCAGCGCCGAGCTAAAGGCACTGACCGGCGCGCCTTTTTCCATCCACGCGCACGACCTGCCGCTGCTGCGCAACATGCCGGCTAGCGTGCGCCAATGGTTCACCATCGAGGTGCCACCCGCCGCCGAGCCGGACTCCTTTGTGGAGGAAGGCCAGGTGGTGACCTGCGGCAACATTGCCCTGGACGTGCTGTTCACGCCCGGCCACGCACCCGGCCACGTCAGCTATGTCCTGCGCGACGAGCAAACCGTCTTCTGCGGCGACTGCCTGTTTCATGGCAGCGTCGGGCGCACCGACCTGCCCGGCGCGAGCTACGAGGCGCTGATGCACTCGATCACCGCCAAGCTGCTGCCACTGGGCGATGAGTTCACGGTCTCGCCGGGGCACATGCGCGATACGACCATCGGCCACGAGCGCAAGCATAACCCCTTCGTGGTGGAGTACCTCAACGCAAGTGCGCGGTGATCCCGCCGCGACTCCAAGAGCAGGCAGAGGTCAGCATGGACTCGCTCACCCGGCCAACAGCCTTCACGGGCGGACAGGCATTGAGGTTGGCCTGCGGTCTGGGGCGACTCTCCGCTTTACCTCACCCCCGCTTGGCGCTGACGTGCCTCGCCGCCCCCTCTCCATGCATGGAGAGGGGGCAAGCCGAGCGCAGCGAGGCTGGGGGTGAGGTCAACAAGGCTCCCGCTTCATCCTTCCTATGCTGCTGTCCGCCCCTGAAGCCAACAGCCAGAGGGCGCGCCTGATGCGACGGCGGCTGCGCTTCATCTGGCGCTATCTGCGCGGTGATACGCCCTGGGATTCGGGCGTTGTCCCGCCGGAGATCATCGCCTGGATCGCGGCGGCGGAGCGCGACGGTTGCAGGCCGGGCCGCGCGCTCGACCTGGGCTGCGGCAGCGGCACGACTTCGCTCTACCTGGCCGGGCGCGGCTGGGACGTGATCGGCGTGGACTTCGCGCCCAACGCCATCTGGCGGGCGCGACGCAAGGCGCAGCGGGCAGGGCTGACTGGCCGCGCCGCATTCCTCAGCGCCGACGTGTCGCGCCCGGACTTTCTGGGCGACGCCGAACCGTTCGACCTGCTCATTGACGTGGGCTGTATGCACGGCCTGACCCCGCAGCAGCGCCCCCAGTACGCGGCGAACCTGGCCCGGCTGGCCCAGCCTGGCGCGGCTTACCTGCTCTATGCCTTCCTGCCGCGCCTGGGGCGGAGTGGCCGTCCGATGGGCATTGACCGCGCGGGCCTTGAGGCGCTGATCGGCGAGGATTTTGCGCTGCTGGATTACACGCCGGGCGAGGAGGTCACGCAGCCGGTGGCGAGCGCGTGGTACACCTGGCAGCGCCGGGCGGTGACGCCATGAAGCACGTTCTGCTGCTCTTCCTGGATGGCGTAGGGCTGGGCGACGACGACCCGGCGGCCAATCCCTTCGCGGCGGCGCGCACGCCCACACTCGACGCGCTGGCGGGCGGGCGGCGCTGGCTGCGCGGCGTCGCGCGTCACGACAACGGTCGCGCCGTGTTCATCCCCACTGATCCGCGCCTGGGCGTGCCCGGACGCCCGCAAAGTGCCACCGGCCAGGCGGCGATTCTCACCGGGCGCAACGTCCCGGCGGCGCTCGGCGAGCACTACGGGCCGCGTCCCAACGCGGCCATTCGCGCCCTGCTTGACCGCGATAACCTGTTCAAGCGCGTGGTGGAGTCCGGCGGATCGGCGGCGCTGATCACGGCCTTTCCGCCGCGCTTCTTCGACGCGCTGGCGCGTGGCAAGAGGCTCCCCTCGTCCGTCCAGCACGCGGCGCTGGCAGCGGGGCTGCGCCTGGCGACCGAGCAGGACATTTACGCGGGCACAGCGCTGAGTCCCGACTGGACGGGGGCAGGTTGGCGCAGCGACCTGGGTTACACCGACACGCCGCTCTACGCGCCGGAAGAAGCGGGCGCGCTCCTGGCGCGGCTGGCCGGGGAGCGCACCCTGACCTTCTTCGAGCACTGGGTCTCCGACACGATCGGCCACCGGGGGACGCTGGCGCAGGGCGTGGCGCTGCTGGAGCTGTTCGACGCGGTGATAGCCGGGCTGCTGGCGACGTGGGACGACGAGGCCGGGGTGATCGTCATCACCAGCGATCACGGCAACCTGGAAGACATGAGCACGCGCAAGCACACTGCCAACGACGTGCCGACCGTGATCATTGGCGCGGCGCGGGGGCGCGTCGCCGAGGGGTTGCACGACCTGACCGGCATCGCGCCGGGCATCCTGCGCGCCCTCGACCGCGCGGAAGGCTGAGGCCGCTCCCTCGCAGGCAAACCGTCCACCAAGCGTAGGGTGGCACCGGCTGCGGGCTGCGCCCCGCCGTGCCATACTTGGCGGTATGCCAGGTGATGCCGCCCGGCTCGATGGGTGCGTATCGTCTCTGGGGCAAGGTGTCACCGCAGAGAGCGCGGAGAAAAGCGAAGTGCTTCATAGTCCTTCTCCATAGTCTTTTCTCTGCGTCCTCTGTGCCTCTGCGGTTCAGAGAATCTCTTCCCCAGTCTGTCATGCGCCCGCCCCAACTCCGGTCTGGCGGACTCGTCTCGAATGCGCTATAGTGCCGTGCGTGTGGGGCATCGTGTTGGCAGGTTGCGTTTCAGGGGATGGTATTGTTGATGGCTGCGCATTTCGGCGATGGTATTGTAAGCCCTGGCCTGCGCAGCGGCCAGATTGCACGCCGGTCCCGGTGTCGCGTCTCGCGCCCGGTTTGTTGCCGGTGGGCAGAGGAGTACGTGACGCATGGCACCACAAAAGTCTGGCGAGAAGCCGAGAAGAGACCACCAGAGCCTCTCGTCCGTCGTTCCCAATGACTACAACCATCTGAATGTGCCCGGCTCGGTGAACTTCCCGCTCGATCACCCGCGCAGCCGGCGTCCTCATGCGCGGCGGCGGCGTGGCGGCCCGCCGACCTGGGTGAAGGCGCTGCTGGCGATGGCAGGCGTGACGTTCGCCCTGGGCGTCGTCATGCTGGTCATCTTCGCCATCGCCTTCCCGCCCTTCTTTCGCGGCCTGGAGCCGCGCTACCAGCAGCGCTTGATTGACATGTTCCCGCCGTTCGAGTCGCTGCGGGCGACCGTGCCCTTTGAGGTACTGCCCACGCTCAGCGGGGCCAGCGACAGCGACGCGGCGCAGCAGCTTCTGCTGACCCAGGAGGAGCCGGGCCTGGTCGGATCGCCACAGCCGGGCGGCTCAGGGCTGACCGATCCCGGCGACGAGGCGCAGCCGGAAACGCCACTGGCCACCTTGCCGGACTACATGCCCAGCCCGACGCCCACCGAGAGCGCAGGAGGCATCCCCGTCGGTGTGCTTCCCACCGAGGAGCCGACGCCGCTGCCCGTCTACGAGGCTACGCCGGTGGCTGCGCTGCCGACCTTCACGCCGGAGGTGCTGCCGACAGAGATGCCGCTCCCGCCGACAGTCAAGCTGGGCAACATCCGCTACGAGAAGCAGGGCTGGAACAACTGCGGCCCCACCACCATGACCATGGCCCTCAGCTTCTACGGCTGGACGGATACTCAGACCACCGCCGCCAACTGGATGAAGCCCCACCCGGAGGACAAGAACGTCAGCCCCTGGCAGATGGTGCGCTTCGTCAACGAGCGCACCGGGGTCAAGGCGCTCTACCGCTACGGCGGGACGCTGACTGTGCTCAAGCGGCTGCTGGCGGCGGGCTTCCCGGTGGTGGTGGAGGAGAGCATTCAGCCGGCGGGCGAAGGCTGGCTGGGCCATTACGTGCTGTTCATCGGCTACGACGAGTACCAGCAGCACTTCCTGACCTTCGACAGCTACCTGGGCAGCAACAAAGACCAGGGCCGCCCCAGCCCGTACAGCGTCTTCGACGACAAGTGGCGCCATTTCAACCGCGTGTTCATGGTCGTCTATGAGCCGTCGCGCGAGATGGAATTGCGCAAGGCGCTCGGCGATTACGTAGACCCGGCGCACGGCTACCGTGCGGCGCTGGCCCAGGCGCGCGATGAAGCCACCAAGAACCGCGACGACAAATGGGCCTGGTTCAACATGGGCACGTCCTACACGCTGCTGGGCGAGTACGAGAACGCCGCCTTCGCCTACGACGAGGCGCTGCGCCAGGGCCTGCCGCCGCGCATGTTGTGGTACCAGTTCGGGCTGTACGAAGCTTACTTCTACACCGGGCGCTATAGCGACGTGATGGCCCACGCTCAGAACACGGCCAAGTACACGCCCTATGTCGAGGAGTCGTACTACTGGGAGGGCATGGTCTATGCCGCCCAGGGCGACCAGAAAGCGGCGCTTGAGAAGTTCGACCAGGTGCTGCGCTTCAACAGGAACTTCTTCCCGGCGCTCGAAGCCAAGAACCAGGTCGAAGCGGGCACCTTCACGGTGGCACTGAGCCGCTAGCGCACTCAGGCGTCTCATTTAGGGGGCATTCGGCTGGCTCTCGCGAGCTTCACAGAGGAGCCTTGTAGGGGCGGGTTTCAAAACCCGCCCCTGCGCGGGGGTGTACGCCAACACACCCCCGTTCCTGCGCGCCCACCGATCTGACCACAAGAGGAAGCCATGACCGACCCCACCCCCCAGGCCGACACGCAGCGCATGGCGCGCAACACGCTCATCCTCATGATCGCCTTCGGCACGGCCAAAGCGATCAGCCTGGCGCAGACATTCATCATCGCCAGCGTGTTCGGCGTGGGCGACGAGTGGGACGCCTTCGTGACCGCCAACCGCATCCCGGAGCAGATCGTGCTGCTCATCGGCGGCGGGGCGCTGTCCTACGCCTTCATCCCCATCTTCAGCGGCTTCCTGGCCCGCGACGAGCGGGCGGCGGGCTGGCGACTGGCCAGCGCGGTGATCAACACCGTCTTCGTGGCGACGCTGGCGCTGAGCGTGCTCGGCTTCCTGTTCGCGCCCTGGCTGGTGGAGCACGTCGTCGCGCCCGGCTTCGGCGCAGACAAGGTATCGCAGACGGTCGCGCTGATGCGCATTCTGCTGATCAGCACGCTCGTCTTCAGCATCAGCGGCATCTTCCAGGGCATTCTGCACAGCCACAACCATTTTCTGCTGCCTGCGCTGGCCCCGATCCTCTTTGACGTGGGGATTCTCTTCGGCGTGATCTTCCTGATCGGCCCGCTGGGGGTGTACGGCATCGCCTGGGGCGCAGTGCTCGGCTCGCTGCTGCACCTGGGCGTGCAGGTGCCCGGCCTGCTGCGCTACCGGATGCGCTGGCTGCCGCGCCTGGGCTGGCGCGATCCGGCGCTGCGCCGCGTGATCACCCTGATGATCCCGCGCGTGGCCGGGCTGGGCGTGGTGGCCTTCAACACGCTGGTCTTCAATAACATCGCCTCGCGCATGGGCAGCGGCGCGGTCAGCGCCTTCGACTGGGGCTACCGCCTGATGAACATCCCGGAGACGCTGATCGGCAGCGCGATGGGCTTCGTCGTCTTCCCCACACTGGCCGCCTTCAGCGCGCTCGGCGAGGACGCACGCAAGCGCCGGGCGATGTCCGGCGCGCTGCGCTTCATCCTCATCGCCACCATTCCCGCCGCCGCCGGACTCGTGCTGATCGGCAAGCCGCTGATCAGCCTGCTGGAGCGCGGCGCATTCGACGCCCAGGACAGCGTGCTGGTCTATGGCGCGCTGCAATTCTTCGCCTTCGGCCTCATCTTCCAAAGCCTGCACGAGGTCGTCGCGCGCAGCTTCTACGCCGACAAGGACACCGTGACGCCGCTGTGGATCGCCGTGATCGCCGCCGCCGCGAATGTGCTGATCGTCGGCGGGCTATACCTCGGCTTCGTCAGCGACTTCGACGGCACGACTCGCGTCGTCTTCAGCGAATGGGGCGCGGCTTACGCGGCGGGCGATTATGGGGCGGCGCTTGGCGCGCTCAGTGACGGGGCGGCGCGGCTCAACGAGCAGCTTGCCGACGCGACCGGCGTGGGCGGGCTGGCCATCGGCTACTCGGCCACCTTCCTGATCGAGCTGGCCCTGCTGCTGGTCATCCTGCGGCGGCGCTGGGGCAGCGTGGACGGTCGCCGCCTGGCGCAGACCGCCGCGCGGACGGTCGCCGCGACCGCCGCGATGGGCGTGGCGGTGCTAGGGGCCGATGCCGCGTTTGGCGCGCTGGGTTGGCACGAGGCTGGGGTCGCGCTGACCGCGCTGCGCGTGCTGGGGTTGGCGGGCGCGGGCGCGGTGACGTTTGTGATTGCGGGCGTGCTGCTCGGCCTGGAGGAGATTCGCACCCTGCCGGCGATGGTTTTGCGGCGGCGCAAGCCGTCGCTGCTGGCGGGGAACTAGAGCGTGTCACGCACTTTTCAACCTCTATTTCCCGATCCCTTTCCCCGCCAGCGGTTCAGGGGCAGCCAGACATCAAGCATGGTTGGGTTTGGGGCAACTCTTGACTTTACCTCACCCCCGTGGGGGGGCGGGGGGGGGCCGCGACCCCCCCACCCGGCAAGGGACGGGGGGGCAGGCCGACACTTTTTATGGAGAGGAGAAGAGAGTAGACTATCGGTCATCGCCCACTGAGCAAGAAGGAGGTGACGCGATGAGTCAGGAATTGTACCACTGGCTGGACTATATGCGGCAGTGTTTTCGGCATTTGAAGTTTTGGCAAGCGACCGTGATCGGGCTGTATAGCTACGGCATCGTGCAAGCGCGGCACTGTGCCGAGCCGGTGGCGGAGAAGCTGGGGCTGGTGGGCAAAAGCAGACAGCCTCCAACGACGCTTGAGCGTTATCTGGCCAACGACCGTATCTGCTGGCAGAGTTGTAGTCGGGCCTGGGCGCGTTGGGTGCTGATCCGCTACCAGGAGAGCGACTGATTCTGCTGGTGGATGAGACCAAGCTAGGGGGGCTATTGAGTGTGATGGTGGTGGGGTTAGCCTATCGAGGCAGCCGCCTGCCGCTGGCCTGGGCCTATCGGCCTCATGCCTGGCCGATGAGCCAGGTGGCCTTGATCACCACCCTGCTGGTGATCGCCCCCGCCATTCCGCCAGGGTCATCCCGTTGGTGCAGGCGGATCGGGGCCTTGGCACCTCGCCCGACTTGATACGGGAGATTGCTGACCACTTCACTGGCACTACCTCTTCCGCGTGCAGAAGCAGACCCGTTTCCGCTTCAGTCCCAACACCCTGCCGTGCGCCTTGAGCGACTTGTTGCCCAAGCACGGGCAGTGTTGGCATGGGCGAGGGAAGCTTTCAAGAAAGCGGGTGGCTGGCGACGGAGGTTCACCCCTTTGGGGGCCGGTGCATCGAGAAGCCTGGTGTCTGGTCACCAACTGTCCCGACATTGACGGCTGGGAGTATGCCGTGCGCTACTGGCAGGAAGGCAGCTTCCGTGACCTGAAGTCCGATGGCTGGCAGTGGCAGACCCTCGCGCATCACCACCCCAGCCATGCCAATCGCCTCCTGCTGGTCATGGTTCTGGCCTATGCCTGGGTGCTCTCTCTCGGCAGCCTGGCCTTCGATGACCCTGATTTACGCGGTCAGGTGGTCTCCGCCGATGTCACCCGCTATTCATTATTCCGTCTGGGCTTCCGCCTTTTGGAGCGCTTCGCAGGAGGCGTTCAGGCGCTCATCCTGACCCGTTTCCGCGACGTTTGCTCGTCTTTTTCGACGGCCCGACCCCTCAAGTGTTAAATGTGTCGGTGCGTGAGACCATGCATGGAGAGGGAAAGGCCGAGCGTAGCGAGGCCAGGGGGTGAGGTCAACGAGACACCCCCTCCCTTGCCGTGCGGGTCAAGTACATAACACGCTCTAAGGATCAGCGTAAAACCGCCGCCTGGGATTACGTGCCAGATGACGTGCACCCCCAGGCGGCGGGATGAAACCGGACAGGCGGATTTCGAAATTCGAATTTCGAAAAGCGAATTGGAATGCGCTCTCGCGTGGTGCGACGAAACCGGACGTCCTCATTTCACAATCCGCAATTCGCAATCCGCAATCAGTACGGGAACGCCTCGACTGCCTGCTCCAGAACCTCCGTCTTCACCGTCGAAATCGAGAATATCCACACCCCGTGCGACCAGGTGAACGAGCGCCAGCCGCGCACGTTGCTGTAGAAGTAGTCCGTCTCCAGGAGGCTTGACGCCGAGAAATTGCCCAGCCGCCCGTACTGGCGAGCATGCATCAGCAGCTCGATCATCGTGCCGTGCACTTTCTGCGGGTTGGAGAAGCGCGCAATGGCCACGTCCACCTTCATCCGCCCGTTCAGATAGCGCGCTGACGCCGTGCCCACCATCCCATAGCTGCGCGTGCAGACCGGTGGATTGAGCACGTCGGAGGCATAGCCCAGGCCGAGCAAGCACTGGTTAGTGGGACTGGAGGTGTTCGTGGCGGAGATCACATCGGGCGAGCGCGGGAAGTCGCCGAGCGACTCCGGCAGAAGCTGCCAGGGTTCGTACTCGTCAAGGGGCAGCGCCCGCCCGTCCACACCGTAAGGCGCGAAGACGGCATCTTGCAGCACCGGCACGTCCGGCTTGGGGTCGAGAATGTCCGTCAGCTGCGTGCCGACGATGAAGCCCACCAGAACGAGCAGCAGCAGCGCCGCCGCCAGGTAGTACAGCGTGCGCACCAGGACAGGCAGCCGGTCGAAGTCGCGCTTGGCCCGCCGCACATAGTTGTAGGTGCGCTCGCCGATCAGCGCCAGCGACAGGCCGCCGATGGTGATGTAGGCCGGGATGTCGCGCAGCCGGAAGCGGCGCTTCGGCTCCTCTTCCTCCTCTTCTTCTGCGAGATCGAGGTCGAAGCGAAGCTGCTGAAGCTCGCCAAACCTGGTATGGGCAATTTCCGCTGGCTTGTCGCGCTCAAGAAGGGCCGGATCGGGAGGGGGCAGCTCGTCGCCACGGGAGCGGCGCGGGGCGGGTGTGCTGCCGTCCGGCACTGGTGGGGATGGCTTGAGCAGGCCCTGCTCCACCAGCCGCTGCAAGTCTTCGCGGCTGATTTCGCCAGCCAGGTGCTCCAGCCCCTCAGGTAGGTTCTCGTCGTCGCTCATGTGCTAAGCCCTGGTGTGTGGTGTCCGGTGACGCCCTTATCATAGCACACACGGGGCGCACTTGCTGTGCGCCCCGTTTCTTACTGTCCGATGCCCGATCTGCGCGGCGCAGTGTCCGCTCAGCAGTCGTTTTCCGTCGGCGGCGTTCCCTTGTACTTCGGCGCGGTAATGGTGCCATAGAACACGTCACCCGCAGCCTTCACAGAGAGCTCCGTGATGTCCCACTGGTAGTACCCCGCCAGGGAGAGGATGATCGTCCGCGAGTCCGCTGCGCGCAGGTTGTAGCCGACCAGCACGATCTCGCTGGCCGATTTCTTCTTGGGCGGCTTACCACCACCGCCGCTGTCACCGTCGTAGCCGGTGTCAAACTTGATCCCGTAGAGACCGGAATTGGGATCGGGCTTGACTATCTCGTACTCCTCGGATGAGCTGATGATGTTGTTGTAGACTTCAGGCGGCAGAGCCAGCACCCAGTTGCTGATGGCGTGCCGTCCTCCCGAAGTCACTTCGACGGCAATGGTCGTAGTGTCTGTCTCTTCATCGTACTGATCCAGGGTCACCTGAATAGTATGACCTGAGTCTTCCACGTCGGTGAACAGAGGGCCGGTCTTTTCATCGGGGACGGACATCTCGCACTCCATGTCCCCGGTGTATTCCAGGCCCTCGACGGCGCGCGACAGGCCGCCCGTGACGAACTGGACGATGGCCGCCGCTGATAGCATGATGATGATGCCCGCCGGGATCGTGACCCAGTACTCGGCCATAGCCTGGCCGCGCTGCCAGCGGAACCATCGCGATCGTTTCCTGTTCATGGTGTCTCCTCCCCCGCCCACTGAATGCGGATGATGACTGCGCTTTCCCTTGACCGCGCCGGGCTATGAATGATAAGCGGCACGGCCCATCTCAACACTTTGTTAATGCTTGGGGTGCCCACCACACCCTTTATCCGGCCCGGCGACACTTGGGCCGGCCCCTTAGCTACCATTCTAAGGGAAAACGCTGCATTTTGCACTACTGGTAGCAAGAATTTACGAGAAATTCATAAACCCGTCTGCTTAAGGTCTCCTTGATCATTGTGGATCGTTGTGCTTTCTTATGCAAGCGCCCGCCGAAGGGGGTGCATTTCACGATGGGGACGAAATGCTTGAACCGCAGAGCCAGACCCGCCTGACAGGTCTGTACCCCCTCCCTGAGCTTGCAGGATGTGGAAGCTGCTCCGCGAATCCTGTACAATTACGCGGCTGGACTGACACGACACGCGCACAAAAGGAGCCTGACCCGTGAAGATTTTCGTTCCAGGGCGCATCTGCCTGTTCGGCGAGCACTCGGATTGGGCGGGCGGCTACCGGCGCATCAACGCAGACATCGAGAAGGGCTACGCGCTGATCGCCGGTACCAACCAGGGCATTCACGCCAACGTCGAGCCGCACCCGACCGCGCTCGTCCTCACCTCCACTACCCCGGACGGCGTGCGGCACGGCCCCTACGAGATTCCGATGGAGCCGAAAGCGCTCCTCGACGAGGCGCAGCGCGGCGGCTTCTGGAGCTACATCGCCGGCGTAGCCTACCAAATGCTGACCAATTACCACGTGCGCGGCCTGGTCATTGACAACACCCAGACCGATCTGCCGGTCAAGAAGGGGCTGTCATCAAGCGCCGCCATCTGTGTGCTGGCTGCGCGCGCCTTCAACCGCGTCTACGATCTCAAGCTGACCACGCGCGGCGAGATGGAGATCGCCTACCAGGGCGAGATCACCACGCCGTCACGCTGCGGGCGCATGGACCAGGGTTGCGCCTTCGGCAACCGCCCCGTGCTGATGACCTTCGACGGCGAGCGCCTGGACACTGACGAGCTACGCGCCGGCCAGAACCTCTATTTCGTGATCGTGGACTTGCAGGCGCAGAAGGATACGATGGAGATTCTGGCCCGGCTCAACCGCTCGTATCCCTTCGCCGACAACGAAACGGAAGCGGGTGTGCAGAAGCTGCTCGGCCCGGTCAACAAGCGCATTGTGGGCCAGGCAGTGGAGGCACTGAGAGCGGGCGATGGCGAGCAGCTTGGCGCGCTGATGGTCGAGGCGCAGGAGTTCTTTGACCGCTACGCGACGCCCGCCTGCCCGGAGGAACTGACGGCCCCTCTCCTGCACCGCGTCCTGGCCTACGAGCCGCTCAAGCCGCACATCTGGGGCGGCAAGGGCGTGGGGTCGCAGGGCGACGGCACGGCCCAGTTCATCGCCCGCAGCGAAGCCGACCAGCAAGCCGTCCTCGACATCATCGAGCGCGACCTGGCGATGTCCTGCCTCAAGCTGACGCTCACCCCTGGCCCGCAGGTGCGCAAGGCGCTCATCCCCGCCGCCGGATTCGGCACGCGCCTCTTCCCCGCGTCGAAGGCGGCCAAGAAAGAGCTATTCCCCATCGTAGACCGCGACGGCATCGCCAAGCCAGCCATCCTGCTCATCGTCGAGGAGGCGCTCAACGCGGGCATTGAAGAGGTGATCATCGTCGTCCAGGCCGACGACCTGCGCGAGTTCGAGACATTCTTCAAGGTGCAGGTATCCATTGAGAACTACAACAAGCTGCCGCGTCACTTCCAGGACTACTCGCGCCGCCTGCTAGACATGGGCCAGCGCGTCAAGTTCATCGTCCAGTCCACGCAGCAAGGGCTGGGCCATGCCGTCTACACCGCGCGCGAGGAGATAGGCGGCGAGCCGTTCCTGCTCATGCTCGGCGATCACCTCTACCGCTCCGACACGGAGCGCTCGTGCGCCCAGCAGGTGATTGACGTGTTCCACCAGCGCGGGGTGAGCGCGCTCGGCCTGCGCCGCACGCCCGAAGACCAGATCGGCAACTTCGGCACGGCGACCGGCACCTGGCTGGAGGACGGCGAGTTGCTGAGCATCACTGAGTTCTCCGAGAAGCCGACCGTAGACTACGCCCGCGCGAGCCTGCGTATGGCTGGCCTGCCGGACGGCGAATACCTGACCGTCTTCGGCCAGTACGTGATCAAGCCGCAGATTTTCGACTACCTGGAGGAGCACATCCAGCACAACGTGCGCGAGCGCGGTGAGTTCCAGCTTACGTCGGCGCTGGACCGGCTGCGCCAGGAAGACGGCTTCTTGGGCGTGGTCGTGCAGGGCCGCCGCTTCGACATTGGCATTCCGGAGTTCTACCTGGCGACGCTGCGCACCTTCTGCCAGGATTGATGGCGAGAGGGCGGGGCTGAAGTCAATGGGGGCGTGCGGCCCCCATTTTCGTGTCAATCGGGGAAGATGTCCTTGACGGGCAGGGCCAGGCCCGGCAACACCTCACCGCCGTCCAGCGTGCCGTCCGCGCCGAGGCGATAAGCGCGTTTGCCAGGCGTGTAGACTTCGACCGTCTTGGCTTCCGGGCTGACCACCCATACAGTCACGCCCGCCGCCAGGTAGTTAGCCAGTTTCAGGCGCATCACGTCGGGCTGGTCAGAAGGGGAGAGCACCTCAACCGCCAGATCGGGGGCGAGCGGGTTATACGTTTCGTGCGACGGCTCCGGCTGGCGAGCCTTCGAGACAAAGGCCACGTCGGGGATGTAGCGCTCGTCGCCGACCTGGTAGCCGCCGTCCGCGCCGGTCAGATAGCCGGGGATGTTCGCGCCTTCTAGGAAGACACCCAGTTTGACCAGAATACGTGCTGCCGACCCGTGACGAATAGCTGTTCGACACCACCTCGCTGATCTCCCCCTACGAATTCCAGCCGACGGTCGGCGTTCTCCGGCTCGACGGCCAAGCGCTCGAATTCCTCGACGGTGATGGGCTGCGTTGTGACGGCCATTGCTTTACTCCCGCATCTACTCGACAGACTGCGCGAACCGCTCCCTGACTCAATCGGGGAAGATGTCTTTGACGGGCAGGGCCAGGCCCGGCAACACCTCACCGCCGTCCAGCGTGCCGTCCGCGCCGAGGCGATAAGCGCGTTTGCCAGGCATGTAGACTTCGACCGTCTTGGCTTCTGGGCTGACCACCCACACAACCACACCCGCCGCCAGGTAGTTAGCCAGTTTCAGGCGCATCACGTCGGGCTGGTCGGAGGGGGAGAGCACCTCAACCGCCAGATCGGGGGCGAGAGGATTGTAGGTTTCGTGCGACGGCTCCGGCTGGCGAGCCTTCGAGACAAAGGCCACGTCGGGGATGTAGCGCTCGTCGCCGACCTGGTAGCCGCCGTCCGCGCCGGTGAGATAGCCAATAGGATTATGCAACAGATAGACGAACAAGAAGCCGTTGATGCGCGCTGCAACCAGTGATGAATAACTGTTTGACACCACCTCGCTGATCTCCCCCCCTACGAACTCCAGCCGGCGGTCGGCGTTCTCCGGCTGGACGGCCAGCCGCTCGAATTCCTCGACGGTGATGGGCTGCGTTGTGACGGCCATTGCTGTTGCTCCTCCACTCTCCTACCCCTATTTTACCCCAGTTTGATCGGCAGGCGGCAGATCGCCAGCGGGCGGGGGCGGCGGCGCGGCGATGTCGTCGCCCGCCGGATCGTGCACAATTTGCGCGGCAGCATCGGCGGGCAGCGTGACCGTCTGCCCGCTGGGGAAGGCGATCTCGGTGCCGTCGTCGCTGCGCGTGATGCACACGCCGTGCTGCGTCCAGGTTATCGTCTCGCCGGAGAAGGCGCAGGGGCCAGTGATCGCGGCGCGCCGGGCATCCAGAGCGAAAGCCCCGAACAGCCGCGCGAACCACTCCCATGAGACAGCCCCGGTGATCACGTCGCTGTCGCCCAGGCCCTCGCCGCTCTCGGCGTGGTACAGGGTGCGGAATGTCCCCGCCTCGGCCAGGCTGCGCGTCTGCGCGGCCAGGATGCGCCGGAACAGCTCAGCCGACTCCTGCAGGAAGCCGCCCTCGATCAGCGCCAGACCAAGCCGCGCGTTCCAGTCCAGCCAGACGCCGCCGCAGCCATTGTGCAGCGCCGGATCATACTGCGGCTCATCAGCGGGGCAGCCGGACGCGCCGAACGGACGCCAGTACGCCGCCGGGTCGGTCAGGTGGGCCACCAGGCGGGCGGCGCGCGCCTCGTCCAGCGCCCCCGACCACAGCGGCATGAGCAGGGCGATGTCGTGCGCGGACAGGTCAACCGTGCGCGCCTCGACCTTGAAGACGCGGCTCAGCCCGGCGAAGCGCAGCGCCGTGACTGCCCGCCAGACGGTGCGCGTCGTAGCCGCGCCCGCGCCCCGGTACCAGTCGAACGCCTCGCCGGGCACCTCCTCGCGGGCCGGATTTCCGGCGGCGTCCTCACCCTCGACGGTGCACGAGAGGGCGGGCCTGCGATCCAGCCCGCCCGCTGCGCGCAGGATCAGGCGGCCCGGCTGACCAAGCTCGATGCGCTCCGCCAGCACCGACTCGCCGTGCCCGCTGAAGATCGTCTCACTATACGGGCAGGCATGGGCATCGCGGTCGCGGTAAGTGTAGACGCCGCGCGCCTCGTCCCAGAACTCCTCCAGCGCGGCGATCAGCGCGTCCAGGCGCGGGGTGATCACCCCGGCCACGTCTGGGCGATCCAGCAGCGCGCCGATTTCGAGCAGCGCCCTCGCCTCGCGGATCAGGTAGGCGAGCAGATCGGGCGCTTCGACGGTGGTCAGGTCTACGCCCTGCGCCCAGCGCGATCCGCGCGCCAACACCGGCCCCTCGACGAAAGCGCCCTGCCCCGGATGCTGCCATTCGGGAACGCCATCGCCGTCAGCGTCCACGTCGGGGGCGAGCCAGCGGGCGAAGAAGGCGAGCAGACCGTCCAGGCACTCCGCCAGAAACGCCTGATCGCGGGTGAACTGGTAGACCGTCAGGGCCAGCGTCGCCAGCAACGGCGGAGCCAGGACGTTGGCCCGCTGCCCGTCGAGGCCGGGCCGGGCGTCAATCCAGCCGTCGTCGCGCTGCACCGCCAGGAAGTTGCGCACCATGCCCTGGGCCAATTCCGGCGCGGCCAGCGCCACCGTCCCGGCGATGGTCAGCGCGTCGGGGACGGACTGCCCGCCCCAGGGTGAGGCGAAGCCGCCGCTGTGCGCCCCGCCGAGCGCGTAGCCCTGGTTGGGCTTGCGCGTGCCGACGAACGAGGGGTACGGCAGGCCCCCCGTCGCCGCCAGGAAGCCGCGCAACACTAGCTGCTGGCTCCAGGCGAGGGCCAGGCCCCAGTCTGCGCGCCCCGTTTCGACTTGCGGCGCGGCCTCAGCGCGGGCAATGACGGCGGCCAGATGCGCGTCCCAATCCTCAACGGCCAGCCAGCGGTGAGCCAGGGCCAGGCTCTCGTCGCGCAGGGGGCGCGCAGCCAGCACCCAGCGGAAGGTGACCGCTTCGCCCGGCGGGACGGTCTGCGCCCGGCTAAGCTGGGCGGTCGCGCCCGTCTCGCGCGCGCCTTCGAGCAACAGCACCGGCTGCAGGTGCGACAGGCGGCCCATCTGCAGAGCGACCGTGCCACCCTCCAGCGTCAGAAAGAGCATGGGCAGCGCCTGGTCTTGGCGGGCGGCCTGGGCGGTCAGGTCGAGGCGCAGCGGCTGCGGCTGGTCACCGTCGTTGCGGACGGTGAAGCGCCCGCCGACGGCCTGCGACTCCATCGTCCAGAACTCGGCGGTCAGCGCCAGGGTACGGGTCAGCCCGGCGCGGACACACAGCAAGTCCGGGGTGAAGGCGGTCAGGAGGGGCGGGGCGTGGTACGCCTGAGTCTCGTAGACCTTGCGCCGCCCGACGCCCCACACGGGCACGATGCGCGCCAGGCCGACGCGCCCGCCGTAGCGTGTCTCCAGGCTAAGCGCCGGCTCGGACGGGCCGCCCAGGTGCAGTCCCCAGACCTGGTCATCGTGGTAATCGGTGCGCCCGGCGCGGGCGTCCGCCGCGATGCGGGGAGCCATCGGATCGCCAGGCTTGAGCTGCCATTCGCGCATGAGAGACCTCGTTGAAAAATGGTTGTTGGTTGTTGGTTGTTGGTTGCTAGTTGTTAGCTGCATGTCCGTGAGGCGAGGCTGTTCTTACCAATAACCAAAAACCAACCACCAACCACCTGCTTCTCCCCAACCTTAATACAAACCAGCGGCGGGGGAAAGTGGGCGCGGCAAGCTGTCGGGGGAATGTCAGGTTGCGCGGGAAAAACAGCAGGCGGACCGTCCAGGGTCCGCCTGCATGACATCCCTTCGGAACACGGAACACTACGGTGCGGCGGTCATGCGCCAGGTTCCGCCCTGGCAGTCGCCGCGAATATCCGCCTCGAAGAAGGAGATGCTCTCGTCGTAAAGCGTGGTCAGGCGGTGCTCTCCGGGGCCGGGCAAGTACTGCCCGCCCTGCACGTAGCCGCCAGCGATATAGGTGTAATTGCTGGTTAGCTCGAACTCCGGCGTCAGCGCCCAGCCGAGCGCGTTCTTGAGGTCGTCGCGCGTGCGCCACAGCTTACCGAAGCCGCGCCGGGGCTGGAACTGGCCTTCGGGCGGGACGAGGCTCTCGTCAATTTCCACCTCGCCTTCCTCGAAGGTGTCGTTGTAGCAGAACCAGTCGCCGCCTGTGCCGTTGTCCTGCGGCACATTGACCATCACCCAGATTTGGCGGGTGTGGCGAATCCAGAACATGCGTCCGTGCTCGAAGACCTGCTCGGCCATCTGTACCTGGGCGGCGACGTTGGTCGGGAAGCCCCCCGGCTGCGGCGTGGGCGTAGACAGGGCAGGCGACGCGGTGGCCAAGGGCGCTGGCGTCGCGCTGGGGGCCGGGGCGACGGCTGCCGTCTCGGTCGCAGTCGCCGTCAGCGACGCGTCGGGCGTCTCCGGCTGGGGCGTTTCCGGCGTCGGTGAGATGACGATGTAAATCTGGGTGGGCGGCGGCTCGTCGCCGCACGCCGCCAGGGCCAGCCCGGCGACGAGCAGGCTCAGCAGGATCAACGTGGTACGCATGGCATTCTCCACGATAGGCATCTGGTGGAACAACGGGGCCATTGTAGCAGAGTGGCGCACGAGCGCAAAGAAGCCCGCGCCGATCATCGGCCAGCCGTCAGCCAGGAGACGGGCAATCAGTGCGGGGGATCGTCGCTGGCGCCTTCTTCGATGATGATCGCCTGGTACGTCTCCACCTGCAAGCGCGGGTCGCGCCAGGCATCGGGGTCGGCGCCCATTTTCTGCGCCAGCAGCGTCAGGAACAGGCGCGGGTCGGGGTAATCTCCCACACCTGGGGCAGGAAGGTCGCTCGGCGGCGGTCGAGGCGCAGCGTGACGCCGTCCACGCCGGGGCGCAGCTTACGCAGCAAATCGTCAGGGCCGGCAAACTCGAGGGGCTGCGAGGGGGTGAGCACGCTGATTTCCACGTGCAGGCCGGGCAATTCATGGGCCTGGACAGGGACGAAGCGCGGGTCGTAGAAAGCCGTCTGCACGGTCATGGCGACCACTTCTTCGGCCAGCGGACGGCGGGCGACCAGCGTCCCCGTGCAGCCGCGCAGCGCGCCATCGTCGCGGCGGCGCAAGGTGACGAAGCAGGCGCGTTCCTGGGCCAGCGGGGGCGGCAGCGCGTCCAGGTTTACGTCGGGCAGGTCTTCCCCGGCGGTGATGCGTGCCAGCGTCTCGCGGGCCAGCGCCAGCAACAAGCGTTGCTCCTCGCGCGTGTATGCGTCAGCCATAAGACCCCCTGAGTGGTCAATCGTTAGCTCCAGTATAACGCGAAATGGGCAGCGCTGATGCTACATGAGTAGTTGGCTGAGCGCGGGCCTGGGGTGCAACGAATGCGCCTGGACGCTCCCCTCAGCCTGTGCAGCAGCACACAACCAGACTTCCGAAGTTTCTGAAACTTCGGAAGTCTCTTTCACCTATGCTTTCTGGATGGCTGTCTGCCCCTGAACTCGGCTGAAGAGAGAGTTCAGGGGGTGAGGCGTTTTTGCTCAGTAGGCGGTCTGGGCGTAGGCGGCCAGCACAGCCAATGCCTGAAGCACGGCGTGCGTTTCCGGCTCATCAATCCCCCACCGCTGCAGCTCATCCACCGTGAAGGCTGGCAGCCGCCCGCTGCTGCGCAATAGCTCCGCCTTGAACACGCTCTCCTGCGCCGCGACGCGCACGAATTCCCCGGCCAGGTCTGGGTTGGCGGACCCAGCGGTCACATAGAGCGTGTCGAAGGTCAGGCCCAGCACCGGCGCATAGTCCGCCGCGAAGAAGCTGCCCATGCTGCGCAGCGTCTCCACAGGCCGCTGAGCCAGCACCGCCGACGAGATGACGACGATGGCGTTGGCTGGCACATCGTCCGCCAGGGGCAGCGCGTCCGGCTGGGCGCGCAGCACGTCGAGGCCGAACTCGCTGCGAATGGCAAAGACATCGTCCAGCAGCACCGGCGGCTCCAGCCCGCGCTCGGCCAGCCATTGCCGGTTGAGCAGGAAAATCTGGAAGCCCCACGTGATCGGCTGCCCCGGCAGCAGATCGCCGCCGCACATGGGCAGCCCCGGAGCCGACTCGCACACCCAGGCCATCGTGCGCGCCATCGCGCGCTCGTCAAACTGGGCGGCGGGCAGCGCGGGCCTGACTGGCTCCCACAGGCAGCCGTCGAGCGGCTTCTCGCCGCAGGCGTCGCTGATCAGGTTGGGCAGCGCCTCCAGCAGCGCCGCCAGGAAGAACCCATCGCGCGCCGGCCTGGGCGCGACCAGGGCATTTTCGAGCAATGGCTCGGCGACATCAGTGGAGGCGAAGATCACGTCCGGCCCCGGCTCTCCCGCTTCACGGGCGACGGCCACCGCTTGCAGCAGATAGGGCGCTTCGACGATCCTGACGACCGCCTGCCCGCCAGCCATGTCAGCGAAGGCCCTGCTCGCGCTCTCGATCACGGCGGCGTCCTCTTCCCCCAGCGCCGACCACACGCGCAGCTCTCCCGCCTGCGCCAGAACACCGTGCCCCAGGGGAAAGACGCTCAGCACTGCGACCACAAGTACCAGTTTTCTCCACACGGCAGGTTGCTCCTTCGCCGTCTCGTGCGCTCTCGCTGTCACAGAACGCCCAGTTTGATTATACTCACTTTGACCGGTGGGGTGAGACTTCGTGACTCATGCCACCGCTACCATGTCCGGCACGATCGCACGCTGTCCACCAGATCATGGACTGGTTCAGCCTGAAAGGATCGGTGATCCGTGCGTATTCTCATTATAGGCGGCACACGCTTCATCGGCCCGCCGCTTGTCCGGCTGCTGCACGACCAGGGCCATACGATCTGGCTGTTCCACCGTCACCCGCCCCAGGTCGCGCTGCCGGAGGACGTCCGGCATCTGTCCGGCGAGCGCGCGCGGCTGCCCGACCATGCGGACAGCTTCCGCAGCATCCTGCCGGACGTGGTCATTGACATGATCCCGCTCAGCGAGCAGGACGCGCGCACCGTCGTGACGACGTTCCGTGGCCTCGCCGGGCGGCTGGTCAGCCTCAGCAGCCAGGACGTGTACCGCGCCTATGGCCGGGTGCAGGGCAGCGAGCCAGGCCACCCCGACCCGCTCCCACTAACCGAAGACAGCCCCCTGCGCCAGCGCCTCTACCCGTACCGCACCGAGACTCCCCGCACCAGCGACGACCCGCGCCGCGTCCTGGACGATTACGAGAAGATTCTCGTCGAGCGCGTGACCCTGGGCACGCCCGACCTGCCCGGCACTGTGCTGCGCCTGCCGATGATCTACGGGCCGGGCGACTACCAGCACCGCCTGTATGAGTACCTCAAGCGCATGGACGATGGCCGCCCGGCGATCCTGCTTAGCGAGCAGCTTGCTCGCTGGCGCTGGACGCGCGACTACGTGGGCAACACTGCCGCCGCCATCGCCCTGGCCGCCACCGACCCGCGCGCCGCCGGGCGCGTCTACAACGCCGGGGAGCGCACCGCGCTGACCACCGCCGACTGGATTCGCGCCATCGGCCAGGCCGCCGGCTGGGACGGGTTGGTCGTCGCCGCGCCGGATTACCAGCTTCCCCTGGAGATGCAGTCGCACGCCGGGCTGGATCAGGAACTCTACGTGGACACGACGCGCATTCGCAGCGAGCTGGGCTTCATCGCCCACTACACCCGCGAGGAGGGTCTGCGCCACACCGTCGCCTGGGAGCGCGCCAATCCTCCGCCCGCGCCAGACCCGCGCCAGTTCGATTACGCCGCCGAAGACGCTATCCTGGCCCGGCTGCTCTAGGCAACTCCAACCCTTGCGCTGAGTGTAGCATGGCGGGGGCGCACCCGTGCCCCCCAGTGTGTGGGTGCTTGCGCGACCTGTGCGCCGCCACTACCATTAGGGCACGCGCGGCTGCCGGAGCATCCCGGCCCGCCTATACCGTGAATGAGGCCCATGTACAAAGTCAACGTCTCCGTCCCCGCTGTCAGCACCAACGTCGGCCCCGGCTTCGACGTGCTAGGGCTGGCCCTGAACCTGCGCAACGTCATCGAGCTAAGTCTGCGCGCCGACGACCGGCTCGATGTGCACGTCGAAGGCGAGGGCCAGGAAGCCCTGGCCCTCGACGTGACCAACCCGGCCATGCGCGCCGCCGTGCGCCTGTTTCAGGAGTTGGAGCAGGCCCCTGCCGGCCTCAACGTGCGCTGCGCCAACCGCATCCCCTATGGCGTTGGCCTCAGCGCGCGGGTGTCACTGGTCGTGGGCGGGCTGGTCGGGGCCAATAACCTGCTTGGCGGCCCGCTCAGCCCTGACGTGCTGGTGCGTATGGCCGTCGAATTGACCGGAGACGGGGCGGCGGTCGTCGCGGCCATCTCCGGCGGGCTGAGCGTGTGCAGCGCCGGGGCCGAGGGGCCGATCTACCGCACGGTGCCGATTCGCCCGCTGCGCGCGGTGATCGCCGCGCCGCGCCTGCCGGACTTCCAGCCGCGTCTACGTGCCGACCTGCCCGCGCGGGTGACGATGAGCGACGCCATCCACAGCATCGGGCACGCGGCGCTGGTCGTCGAGGCGCTGCGCCTGGGCGACTTCAAGCTGCTGCGCGAGGCGCTAGCCGACCGGCTGCACGAGCCGTACCGCCGCCAGCACATCCCCGCCTACCCTGCCGTCGTCGCAGCGGCGGAGGACGCGGGCGCGGTCGCTGTGACGCTGTGCGGGCCGGGGCCTGCGCTGCTTGCTTTCGCCACCTACAACCACGAGAGTATCGAGGAAGCGATGCAGCGCGCCTTCCGCGCGGCGGGCATCGAGGCGCGCACCTGGTCGCTGCCCAGCGACCAGCAGGGCGTGGTGATCAGCGTCGTGCAGTGAAGCCCGCCCTCGCACAAGCGGGCCGTCGCTCATTTTCTAATATTCTCATCAGCGAAATTGACTGTCTCGGCGTATGCTGCTACACTCTTGACCACTCGTCAATTGTCCACAGACCGCCGTACAGGAGCACGTCATGGCCGATGTTACCCAGATTGGTACCGAGCAGTCCGCTACGCCGGAGGCTGATCTTCCCCTGCTGACCATCACCCCCATCGCCGCCAGCAAAGTCCGCGAGCTGATGGCCGAGCGCCAGCTTGAAGGCTTCGCGCTGCGCGTGTTCGTCCAGGGGGGCGGCTGCTCCGGCCTGTCCTACGGCATGGCCTTCGAGGAGACGATCTACGAGCAGGATCGCGTCGTGGAGAGCGACGGCCTGCGCCTGGTGATTGACCCCACCAGCCTGTCGTACATGGCTGGCTCGGAGATTGACTTCGTGGACGGCCTGATGGGTGGCGGGTTCGCCATCAACAACCCCAACACGCTACCGGCCTGCGGCTGCGGCTCGTCGTCCGGCGCGGACGCGTGCGGCGCGGCAGGTCAAGGTGGCGGCTGCTGCCACTAGGCCCGTCCGCCGTTTCCTGATATGGCATAATCAGAGCCGGCGCGCTGCCGGCTTTTTTGCTGCGCCGGAGCGGGGGCGTCCAGGCGGGAAGGCCCCTCCCCCTGGCCCCCTCCCCGGGCAAAGCCAGCTATGCGTTACCCACAAATACCCCCATCCCCCAACCCCTTCCCCCGCGCTGCGCGGAGGGAAGGAGCAGGCCCGCCGCTTTTTCCCTTCCCCCCTTGGGGGAAGGGCCGGGGATGGGGGGACAGGCAAAGCCAGGGAGGGGGGATTCAGGAGGCGAGGCGCACCGGTACGCGCACAATCGCCCGCCATTTCTCGCGCAGGGAGCCGGTGCTATAATCGGCATGGGCGACAGGGAGGAAAGGCAGGGCCGCCGACCGTCAGACACAGCGGGCACCCGCTTCCAGCCCGTCGCCGAGGAGGGTAGGCTATGCACATGCCATTCGCACCTGGTCGCCACGCCGCGCTGCCGCTGGCTTTCCTGCTGCTGGCGACCCTGGCTTGCAGTCTGAGCATGGGCGACGAACCCGGCAACCAACCGCCCGTCCAGTCGCCCGTTTTCAGTCCCTTCCAGACCTCCTTCGCCTGGCCGACGGCCACACTGATCCCCACGCCCATCCCATCGCCCGCCGTGCCGACCGCGACCGCCTGCACGCGCTACACGGGCTGGCCGCTGTACACCGTCGTCGCCGGTGACACGCTCGGCAACATCGCCCAGCGCGCCGCGACGACCATCCAGCAGCTTGCCGCCGCCAACTGCCTGACCGACACCAACCTGATCTATGTGGGCCAGCAGCTTTACGTGCCGCAGATTCCCGCCACGCTCACGCCCGCCCCAACAGCGACCGCCACGACCGCGCCCAACGCGCCCATCTTCGGGCAGGCGATCTCCGTCAGCCAGCACTGGCGCGACAGCGCGGGCCAGGCTGTGACCTATTACCAGACGGTGCGCGTGAGCGTCGGCGAGGTGACCAACGCCGACAGCGTCAGCTTCTTCGTCACCGGCACAACGGGCGGCGCGGCTGCCTACATCGGCCAGGATCGTGACCCCTGGGATGGCGCGTTCGTAGACTACACCTTCCCCGCGCCGGGGACGTACACCTTCCAGGCCGCCGCCGAAAATGAATCCGCCCGCGTCAACAGCGGCGTCTTCACCGTGCGCTACGACCCGAACTTCGTGCCACCCGGCACGCAGCAGTACAACACGCTGACCTTCGCGCCAGCAGTGAGCACATCCGGCGGCTGGACGACGCTGCGCACCGGGACTGCCATCACCATCACCTGGCCGGACGCGCCGGGCGGGGCGGCGCGCGTGGACTTCACCCTGACGCCGACCGGCGGCGCGTCCCGCATCATCGGCAGCGACGCCAACCCGCTCGACGGGACGGCGATCACCTGGACGGTGCCCGCCGGGACGAGCGGGCAGATTCAGGGACGGGCGACCATGCCCAACGGCCAGGTGATCACCAGCGAAGCTGCTGGAGTGATCGCCCAGTGATGCCCCACGCGAGCGTGAGCGCATGACCTGGCTGATCTTCGTCGCGCTGGCTGCCGTCATCGCCGCTGCATTATGGTACCTGCTGATCAAGACCGAGGGCATTTACCTGGGCCGGGGCATGGTGATCTGGCTGTACGACCTCTACGCCGGGCGCTATGACGACATCAAGCAGTACGATCCGGTCACCGAGGACATGTTCCTGGCCCAGCCCATCCTGGAGCGTCTGGACGACGCGCGCGCGCCGCTGGTGCTCGATGTAGCGACCGGCACCGGGCGGCTGCCGCTGGCTCTGCTGGAACAGCCCGGCTTTCAGGGGCGGATCATCGCCCTCGATCTCAGCCGCAAGATGCTCGCCCGCGCCGCCACCAAGCTCGCCCCGTTCGGCGAGCGCGTCGCCCTGCTGCACCAGCCCGCCGAGGTGCTGCCCTTCCCCGACGGGGCCTTCGACCTGGTCACCTGCCTGGAAGCGCTTGAATTCCTGATGGATGCGCGGGCCGTGCTCGGCGAGATGGTGCGCGCCCTGCGACCGGGCGGGCTGCTGGTGCTGACCAACCGCCAGGGGTTGGACGCGCGGCTGATGCCCGGCCACACCTTCGCCCATGATGCGTTCGAGCGGCTGCTGCGCGATGACCTGGGCCTGAGCCAAGTCGAGGTGCTGCCCTGGCAGTTCGATTACCGCATCGTCTACGCGCGCAAGCCGGGGCGCGGCACGTCCGGCGGCGCGCGCCCGCTGGAGGAAGTGTGGCAGTGCCCTGCCTGCGCTGCCATTGACCTGGTGCCGGTGCCCGGCGGCTGGCGCTGCCTGACCTGTGAGACGCTCGTCCCGCGCAGCGCAGACGGGGTGATCGAAGCGGTACGCGTGCGGCAAAGCCCCCCCTCTCATCGTTGTGATCGGCACGGCACAGCTCCATCATAGACCGTCGTGAGCCAGCGCACCTGAGAGACTGCACCATGAACGATGCCCGCGACTCGCGCTTTCGCCTCTTTCTGGTTTGCCTGCTGCTTGGCACCTACCTGCTGGTCTACACCGCCCAGGACCAGTCTGTTGACGGCCAGGCGATCCTTGCCGTCGCGTCCAATCTCGTCCTGCATGGCAGCCCCGACATCGCCGCGATCGGCGCCTCGGAGGACTTGCTGCCGCCGCCCGCGCGCATGGGACGGTTTGGCGCCGATGGCCTGCTCTACGCCAAGAAAGGCCCCACCTCTTCGCTGGCCTTGCTACCGCTGGTCGCCTGGGCGCACCTCGTCCCCTGGCTGCCGATTCAGGCGACCGCCATGCTATTCAACCCGCTGGTCACGACGGCCCTGGCCGTCACGCTCTATACCTTGACCCGGCGCATTGGCTACCGCCCGCTCACGGCGCTCATCGCCGCGCTGATCCTGGGACTGGCCACCTTCACCATCAGCTATGTCAAGACCCTGTTCGGCGAGCCACTGGCTGCCCTGCTGCTCACGCGGAGCCTGCTCTCGGCGGTCACGTTCCGCCAACAGGCGCGCTCGCGCGACCTGCTGGTGTCCGGCGCAATGCTGGGATTGGCGGCAGGCATCAACCTGACCTATGTGGCCCTTGTGCCGGTGATCGGCCTGTATGCCCTGGGAAGGAATGCCCGCCGCTGGAAGCCGGGCCATCTCGCGGCCATCGCCGCGCCGGTGCTGGCCGCGCTCGTCTTGCTGGGACTGTACAATCTGCTGCGCTTTGGCAGCGCCCTGGACAGCGGCTACCACTTCGACCAGGGCGAGGGCTTCTCGCGTCCCGTGCTCATTGGGCTGTTCGGCCTGTTCGCCAGCCCCTACCGGGGGCTATTCTGGTATAACCCTGTGCTGCTGCTGGCTATCCCCGGCTGGGCACTGCTGCGCCGCCGCGATTGCCCGCTGGCGAACACCGTCCTGCTGCTGATGGGGACACAGGCGCTCAGCTACGCCGCCTGGTGGAGCTGGCACGGCGGCATCGTATGGGGGCCGCGCTTCCTGCTGCCGGTCACGCCGCTGGCCGTACTGTGCCTCGCGCCGCTCATCGAGCGGGCGACCACACGGCGCACCCCCGCCCTGCACGTCGCGCTGGTCGGACTCACCGCGCTGTCGGTTGGCATTGCCGCGCTCGGCGCGCTGTACAGCTACATTCCCTACTATGGCTACCTGATCCGCCAGCACGGGACGGGCGACCTCCGCGACCTGATCGGCGGCCTGGAGGACGAGGTTCTGGTCAACCCGTCGCTAAGCCCGATCATAGGACACCTGGCGCTGTTCAAGGCCCGCTGGCCGCTGGAGCCAGCCGCCTTCCAGCCCGACCCGGACCCGCTGCACCTGCTCGCGGCGCTGGCCTTGATCGGCATGGCCGGGCTTGCGCTGGCGGGGCGCTTCCGCGATGGCGCGGTCAGATGGACGGCCATAGTGATCGCCGCGCTCAGCCTGAACCTGGTTGCGGCGCGCCAGCAGGCCAAGCCTGGCTACGAGCCGCTGCGGGCGCTGCATGACACCTTGCAGCCCCCCGGCACGGTGGTCGCCGCGACGACACTGTTCGGCAGCAGCCTTGTAGACCTGGACAACGGCTCGCGCGCGATGACGACCAATGCCCCCACCCAGCCAGACGACCCGCTGGCAGCGGGCATCTGGCGCGCCGCGCTGGAGCGATCGGGGCGGCTGTGGCTGATCACGTGGTTCCCGCCGGCCAGCGCCGAGAACTGGCAGGAGCGCGACCTGTGGTCGCGCGCTGCCTTCATCACAGAGCGGCCCCTGGCGGAGCACCGCGCCCTGTTGTTCGACGTGTCGCCAACGGTCGCCCCTGGGCTACCCGGCGGCTGGCGCTTCGGCCCGCTCACCCTGGACTCTTACGGCGTGCAGCGCACGGCAGACGGCATACAAGTAACGCTGCAATGGTCAGCGCAGGACGCGCCTGAGCACGACTACACCTGGTTCGTGCACTTGCTTGATGCGTCTCAGACGATTGTCGCCCAGCAGGATCGCGCGCCGCAGGGCGGGTACGCGCCCACTTCGACCTGGGAGCCGGGCACGTCCCTGACCGATTATCTGTTCTTTCCACTGCCGGACGAGACCAGCACCGCCGGCTGGGCGCTGCGCATTGGCTTCGTCAATCCGGCGACCGGGGCACGCCTGCCTGCGCAGGATCAGCATGGCGCACCGCTGCCCGATGGCTTCATCATCATTGCACTGGCCGCAGATTCAGGCCCGCAAACCCCCAGATAATGTGCTACAATGCGCGCCGTTGTCTGCCAGCCTGACCGACCATCGAGGAGTGTCGCTCGTGCAATTGCTCCCATCCCAACTCGCATCCCTGATCGGCGCCGCGATCACGGCGGCGCAAGCGGCGGGCGACCTGCCGCCGTTCGACCTCCCAGCGGCGATCCCTGTCCAGCGCAGCAGCAAGCCGGAGCTGGGCGACTACGCCAGCCCGGTCGCCTTGCAGCTTGCCAGACCCGCCCGGCGCAAGCCGCTCGACGTAGCCGCGAGCATCGCCCGCCACATGCCGCCCGCGCCGTTCGTCGCCGCCGTCGAGGTCGCGCCGCCGGGCTTCCTCAACATCCGCCTGGACGAATCCTGGCTGCTGGCACAGATTGACGCCATCATCGCGGCGGGCGATGACGCCTTCGCGCTGGACATCGGGCGCGGCAAGCGCGCGCAGGTCGAGTGCGTCAGCGCCAACCCGACCGGCCCGCTCACCGTCGGCCACACGCGCAACGGCGTGATCGGCAGCACGATGGCTAACATCCTGGCCGCGCTCGGCTACGACGTGGAGATGGAATACTACTTCAACAACGCGGGCCGCCAGATGCGCATCCTCGGCCAGAGCTTGCAGGCGCGCTATTTGCAGGCGCTCGGCCTGCCCGCCGCGCTGCCCACCGAAGGCTACCAGGGCGAGTACCTGGCGGAGATAGCGCGCCAGCTGGTCGAGGCGCACGGTGACACATTGCGCGATGAGCCGTGGGAGCGCTTCAAGGCAGAGGCCGAGCGGGCCATGTTCGCCTGGATCGAGCGCAGCCTGGCTCTGATCAACATCCGCTTCGACACCTTCTTCAACGAGAACAGCCTGTACGAAGACGGTAGCGTGTGGAAGACGCTGGACGATCTCGAAGCGCGCGGGCATATCTACCGGGCGCTGGTACGCGAGGGCGCTGGCGAAGAAGAGCGGGCCAAGCTGCCGCCAGACGCCAAAGAAGCGGTCTGGTTCCGCGCCACGACCTTCGGCGACGAGGAAGACCGCGTGCTGGTCAAGTCCACTGGCGAGCCGACCTACGTCCTGCCGGACATCGCCTACCATGTCAACAAGCTGGAGCGCGGCTTCGACACTCTGATCAACGTCCTGGGCGCGGATCACATCGTCGAGGCACAGACCGTCGCGCGCGGTCTGTCCGCCCTCGACTACGACGCGGAGCCGGTGCACGTCGTGATCTACCAGTTCGTGACGCTGATCGAGGGCGGCGAGCAACGCAAGATGAGCACGCGGCGCGGCGAGTTCGTCACCCAGGATGACCTAGTGGCGGACGTGGGAGCCGACGTGGTGCGCTACTTCATCCTGGCGCGCAGTCCCAACAGTCACCTGGAGTTCGACCTCGACCTGGCCCGCAAGCACGCCAACGAGAACCCGGTCTACTACATCCAGAACGCGCATGTGCGCTGCGCAGGCATCTTCCGCCAGGCGGCGGAGCGCGATCTGCGCGATGACAGCGCCGACCTCAGTCTGCTCGGCGAGCAGGAGCGCGCCTTCGTGCGCAAGATGCTGGAAATGCCCGAAGTGCTGGTGCAGTGCTACGAGGAATTGGCCCCGCACAAGCTGGCCTTCTACGCGCTCGATCTGGCGCGGCTGTTCCACCCGATGTACGACGAGGTGCGTGTGCTGCACGGGGAGGTGCCGGAAGACCTGGCGCGAGCACGGCTGCGGCTTTACGGGGCGGCGCGCGTCGTCTTCAAGCGCCTGCTGACGCTGCTGGGCATGTCCGCGCCCGATGTGATGTAGAGCGATCGGTGATCAGTTGTCAGTGATCAGTAATCAGTGATCAGCGGGCGGCCAGGGGCCAGGGAAGATCGTCGTACCGGCAACCGAAGACTGAAAACCGATCACTGATCACTGGCGACAACCAATCACCAACCACCAATAACCATCCACCGTCCACCAGGGAGGCGCAACACTCATGGGCTTGAAACCCGACCACTGGATCCGCAAGATGGCGCTGGAACACAAGATGATCGAGCCGTTCGTAGACCACCAGGTGCGCGACGGCGTGATCAGCTACGGTGTGTCGTCCTACGGCTACGACATCCGCATCGCCGACGAGTTCAAGATTTTCACCAACGTCTACAACACGGTCGTTGACCCCAAGCACTTCGATCCGCGCTCGATGGTGGACTTCAAGGGCGAGGAGTGCATCATCCCGCCCAACTCGTTCTTGCTGGCGCGCACCATCGAGTACTTCCGCATCCCGCGCAAGGTGCTGACCATCTGCCTGGGAAAATCTTCTTACGCGCGTTGCGGCTTGATAGTGAATGTGACTCCCTTCGAACCCGGCTGGGAGGGCTTCGTCACGCTGGAGATCAGCAACACCACGCCGCTGCCCGCTAAGGTTTATGCCAACGAGGGCATCGCCCAGGTGCTTTTCTTCGAGGCCGACGAAGAATGCGAAGTCTCCTACGCCGACAGGAAGGGCAAGTACCAGGGCCAGCAGTCTATCGTGCTGCCCAAGTTGTGAACAGGTCATCCCCAGGCTATGCACAGGACACGGGCCATCTGAACAGGTTATTGACAGGTCGCCCCAGCCGCCTCTTGACTGTAGGGGTGTATTGCCCATTTGCCCCTAATGGGATTTGACATTCAATATGGGTAACGCACACCGGGCGTCTTGTAGGGGAGGGTTAGCAAACCCTCCCCTACAGGTGGATTACCGATCAGGATCGTCAATTCACATCAAGACAGCTTCAGCACCGAATTTCCCTGGCCCGCAGGCAGTTGTTGACAGGTTATCCACAGGCACAGCCGCCCCCCCCTCTCACCTTCTCCTATCAGTCCTGTTAATCAGCACACCGCAAGCCTGCTATCGCTGGGCCAAGTCTTGTGTATAATGAGGAGTGGGCATGGTGCGGCCCAGAGGCCGTGCCCGCGTGTGGCGCGCGGGTGACATGCCATGCGGTGCAAGTAAGGAAGAAGTCTCGTGTCTCCAACTGTGCCCAAGACCAGCCAAACACCCGCGTCCCGCCGGAGGACACGCCTGGCGGTTCTTGCCGCCGGTGCCCTGACCTCGCTCATCCTGATCGCCTACGTGCTCGCGGACGGCCCTGGCGGGCAACTTGTGCAATGGGTCGCACTCGTCCCCGCGCTGGCCGGGCTGCTCGTGCTGTGCCTGGCGCAACACGAGCACAGTGCCAGCGCCGACGCCCAGCTTGCCGAGCGCGTCAAAGAACTGGAGATTCTCAGCCGCATTGACCGCGAGCTGAACTACACCCTCAGCGTTAATCGCATCCTCAACCTGTCCGTTGACTGGCTGCTGCGCTTCACCAACAGCGACGCGACGGCGGTCGCCCTGGTTCAGGAGGACACGCAGACGTTGCAGTACGTTACCAGCTACGGCTACACGCAGCAGGCGTGGGAGCGGCTCAGCCGCGAGCCGTGGCCGATCAACCGGGGAATTGCCGGGCGAGTGGCGCAGACCGGCGTCCCGGAGAACGTGATGGACACAGCCCAGGACCCGGACTACGTTGAGGCGCTGCCCGGCGCGCAGTCACAGCTTGCCGTGCCGGTCTCGCGCCAGGGCCGTGTTGTCGCTGTGATCCGCTGCGAGAGCCGGACGCCCAGCGCGTTCAGCGCCGAGAACCTGGAGTTCGCCGTGCGCCTGGCCTCACGCGCCGCTGCTGCCATTGACAACGCGAACCTGCTGGACGCTATGGAACGCGAGCGCCAGAAGCTGGAGGTGATCCTGCGCAGCACCGCCGACGCCGTGATCGTGGTGGATCATGAGGGGCGGCTGGTGCTGGTCAACCAGGCAGCGCTGGCCGCGTTCCACTTGCCGCCCAGGGAACAGTACAGCGGGCGGGAATTCGCCAAGATTTTCGGCGAGTCGAGCCTCGTCGAGTTACTCGACCGGGCGCGCACCGGCGAGTCGGGGCCGGTCAGCGAGCTGGTGCTGCCCGATGACAAGACCATGCACGCCAGCGTCGCCCACCTGCCAGAAGTCGGCTGGTCTATCGTGATGCACGACATCACCCCCTACAAGGAGACCGACAAGCTCAAGAACGAGCTACTGGCGACCACCTCTCACGACCTGAAGAATCCCCTGAGCACTATCCTGGGTTATGTAGACCTGGTACAAATGACCAATCCGCTCAACGTTCCCGGCCAGAACTACGTCCGGCGCATCCAGGAGGCTGTGATGCATATGCGCCGCCTCATTGATGACCTGCTCGACATGGCTCGTATCGAGAGCGGCATCACCCTGGACTATTCAAAGGTGTATCTTGCCAGTCTGATCGAGGCTGTAGCCAGCCCGTTCATGCCCCTGCTGCGCGAGAAAGGCATGGCGCTATCCATTGACATCCCACCAGACCTTCCCCCCGTCCCCGCCGACGAGGGCCGCCTGACCCAGATTCTGACCAACCTGCTGAGCAACGCGATCAAGTACACGCCAGCCCAGGGAAGCGTCCGCGTGTGCGCGGAAGTGCACAACGGCATGGTGCGCATTGCCGTTGGCGACGATGGTGTGGGCATCAGCCCGGAGGATCAGGCGCGCGTCTTCCAACGCTTCTTCCGCGTGCGGACGCCGGAAACCGAAGCCGTTGATGGGACGGGCTTGGGATTGTCCATCGTCAAGAGTCTGGTTGAGGCGCACGGCGGACAGGTGGGGCTGGAAAGTCGCCTGGGCGAAGGCTCGACCTTCACGGTGATGCTGCCGCTGCGCCCGCCCCCGCAATAGACTTCCGAAGTTTCCGAAAACTTCGGAAGTCTGACGGGAGCAGCAGGACGCTCGCGCTCACCACCTGTCTTGAATAGCAAGCTCGTCGCGTCGTTCACTCGCCCGGCTGCCCGACCGGTTCCCACTGTGCCGCGTCGGGAGCATCGAGCGCCGCCAGGCTGAGCAGCAGGCGACTGCGCGCCGCGTAATAGACCACATACGGCGCGCCAACGCGCATCGGCACGTCAGCGGGCGCGACATAGGGCGCGAATGAGTAATCGCCGATGAGGTACGAGAAGGGCAGCTCAGGCCGGTGCCCTTCGGTGATGCGAATCTGTAGCGGCCCGCGCGCAAAGCGCACCGGCTGGCGCATGAACGCTTCCGGCAGGAAGGCGAGCGCGTTCACGCCCAGCAGCCCGGCAAACACGACGACGACCAGCGCCCCCAGAATGGTGAAGACCACGCCCACCAGCGTTGGCACCGGCGCGTCGCCCCACAGCAGGAGCGCGCCCATCTGCACCAGCATCGCCAGCGGGCACAGGAAAATGACCAGCGCCCCCAGCCCGACGATTAGCGCCAGGCGGCGCTGAGGCGCGGTCAGCCGCCCGGTGCGGTTGGCGGCAAGCCGGACGGCCATCTCCGGCGAGGCGGGCAGGACGGTGGCCTGAGTGCGTTCGGACATGCTCACTCCTTCGCGCGGGAAGGCACGGTCACGGCGTCAGGATCGGCGTTGGCGGCGGGACCTCGACCCCACCTGCCGCCGGGCGCGGGCGGACGCGGAAGACGCGCCCCTCCTGCACCGAGACGTACAGCCAGCCCTCCTCGCTCAGCACCACATCTACCGGGTGGTAGGGGTAGAAGCCCACGCGCATGAGCGAAAATGCGGCCAGCGTCAACTGGAAGCGGCGGTGCTCGCTGGCCGGGGAAATCAGCGCCATCGTGCCATCGGGCTGGCCGTCGTCGCCAAAGCCCACCGCAGCCAGCGCGTAACCCGCTGGCTCAGCCAGCGTGGACGAGCCGCGCAGCGCCACGATCAGGTCGCCCTGCCAGAACGGAAACCCCTCATGATCGTAGAAGACGATCCCGCCGGGGCTGCTCTGCGGAGCGAAGGTGAAGTCCGGCGGCACAATCTCCGCGCAACCGTCGGCCCCGTCCGGGGGCAGCGCCGGGTCTGGCTGGCTCTCTCCAGCGCAGCGCGGAAAGCCGAAGTCCGCGCCGGGCGTGACGCGGTTCAACTCGTCGGGCGGGCCGCCCACCAGCGTCCCCGGCACGACACGCCCGCTGTCCACGATCCACAGGTCACCGGTGACAGGGTGCCAGGCGAAGTCCCAGGGATCACGCAGGCCGGTTGCCTCAACGCGGCGGTCGCTCCCGTCGAGCGCGTAGCTGACCAGCATCCCCGGCGCAGCGTCCGCCACATTGCACCAGACGCAGCCCGCGCCCAGGCTGAGGTACAGCCGTCCATCCGGCCCCACCTGAACGCTGCCCGGCCAGAAGCCGCGCTCCGCGTCCAGCAGGTCGGGGACAAGGACGACCGGCGCGGCGAAGCGCCCGTCAGCAGCCGGATCGAGGCGCAGCAGCCCGCCCACCGAGGCCACGTACAGCGCCCCGTCGTGCATCGTCAGGCTGGTGGGGTAAATCAGTCCCTCGGCGACGGGGCGCGGCGCGTCAAGGAACTGGTCGCCATCAGCATCGCCCATCGCCCAGATGGCCCCTTCTGCCGTGCGCGCCAGGTAGAGCGTGCCATCCGGCCCCAGGGCCAGGCCCATCAGCGCGGGAGCGGCTTCGGGCGGCGACACCGCGTCGAGCACGACTTCCAGGCAGGTAGTATCGGCATTGCGCCAGGGTGCCCAGTCAACAAGCTGGCACGGCGGGCCAGCGGCCTTCAAACGCGGGCTGGGCGTGCGCGCCGGGCGCGGCGACGCGGAATCCGCGCAGCCGGACAGGGCTACTGCCGCTATCACTGCCCCCCACACTGCCCAGGTGCGCGCCCGCCGCATCAGCTCGTCGCTCCGTTCCGGCTCCATTGCCGGGGCAATCATAGCCCGCTGCGCCCGATCGCGCTACGCCGCCACACCTCACCACACACCACACAAGATTGATTTGACCGGCGGCGTGCAATAGTGTTCAATAGAGAGGGCAGTCGCGCGCAAGGCGGCTTGGCGCGCGGCTGCTGCCAATACCCGGCACCAGACTCACTGTACACTTTGCCACCAACCATTACGCCCAGCCGCACCCTGTCTTCGCACTGTTTTCCATTCAATGATGAGGAGAGACAATTTTGAAACGCAGACGACTATCACTTCTGATCGCTATGGCCGCATTGGTACTGATTGGCTCCCTGCTGAGCGGATGCCAGGGGGACACGGGTAAGCCGGGTCCGAGCGGCCCAGAGGGGCCTGCCGGCCCTCAGGGGGAGGCAGGGCCAGCAGGCGAGGATGGCTGTTCGCCCGCCATCACGCTGGAAGACACTCTCTTGAAGATCGACTCCGATTGCGACGGCGAAGTTGACATCGAGCAGGACGTACAAGGCCCCGCTGGCCCCGCCGGGCCTGCCGGCCCGAAGGGTGAGCAAGGCCTCGCTGGGCCTGCTGGCCCCGCCGGGGCAAAGGGTGACACTGGCGCAAAGGGTGAGCAAGGCCCCGCTGGGCCTGCTGGCCCCGCTGGGGCAAAGGGTGACACCGGCGCGCAGGGTGAGCAAGGTCCCGCTGGCCCTGCCGGGCCGCAAGGCGAGCCTGGCCCCCAGGGTGAGCAAGGCCCTCAGGGTGAGCCTGGCCCCGCTGGGCCTGCTGGCCCTGCCGGGCCGCAAGGCGAGCCTGGCCCCCAGGGTGAGCAAGGCCCTCAGGGTGAGCCTGGCCCCGCTGGGCCTGCTGGCCCTGCCGGGCCGCAAGGTGAGCCTGGCCCCCAGGGTGAGCAAGGCCCTCAGGGTGAGCCTGGCCCCGCCGGGCCTGCCGGGCTTGCTGGCCCGCAGGGTGAGCAAGGCCCGCAGGGTGAGCCTGGAGAACCCGGCACGGCTGGTTATGAGATCGTCACGCGACAGAGCATAGTAACCGGCGAAGCGGTGCTCATCATCCCTTGCCCGGAAGGAAAGAGTGTGCTCGGTGGCGGGGCAAGCGCCTCTAGCGCGGCGGTCAGCATCTACGTCAACGCTCCCCGCAACGACTCAAGCTGGCTCATCCGCGCAAACGGAACGGGGAAGTTCACCCTCACCGGCTACGCCATCTGCGCAGCGGTAGAGTAAGCACCTTCACAACTAGTGTCATGAGCCATCATGCCGGGGCGTTCGCTCCGGCATGATGTGCTTGTGGCGCGCTAAACATTGGCGCGGTCTGCCCGCCCTGCTACAATCACGCGCGTTCGCACACACGCGCACCTGAGGGGAAACAGGGATGGATCACCCACCCACCGAATCGCTCGACCTGTCCATTGTCGTGCCTGCCTACAACGAAGAGGAGAGCGTGCCGCTGCTGCACGAGCGCATTCGTGCCGTCGTGGAGCCATTGGGCCTGACCTGGGAAGTCGTCTACGTGGACGACGGCAGCACCGACGGCACGCGCGCGGCGCTGCGCGCCCTGCAGGCGGCGGATTCCCATGTCGTGGTGGCCGAGCAGCGCCGCAATTCGGGCAAGAGCCTGGCCCTCAATACTGGCTTCGCCCTGGCGCGCGGTGCGATCATCATCACCATGGACGCCGACCTGCAAGACGAGCCGGGCGAGATTCCCAACCTGCTGGCGAAGCTGGACGAGGGCTACGACGTGGTGAGCGGCTGGAAGCACGAGCGCCAGGACCCGCTCTCCAAGCGCGTCCCGTCGTGGATCGCCAATCACGTCACCGCCTGGATAACCGGCCTGCGCCTGCACGACATGAACTGCGGGTTGAAGGCGTACCGCGCCGAGGCCGTGCGCGAGCTGCATCTCTACGGTGACCTGCACCGCTACATCCCCATCCTGGCCCACTACAACGGCTTCCGCGTGACGGAGATTCCCGTCGTGCACCACAAGCGGCGCTTCGGGCGCTCCAAGTACGGGCCGGGCCGCCTGCTGCGCGGCGGGCTGGACTTGCTGACTGTGCTGTTTCTGAACAACTTCCGTTACCGCCCGCTGCACCTGTTCGGCGGGACGGGGCTGCTGTTGCTGTTGGCCGGATTCTTCGTCAACGCCTACCTGTCTATCGAGTGGTTTCAGGGAATGCGCCCGCTCAGCCAGCGCCCGCTGCTCACGCTGGGCGTGCTGCTCATGCTGATGGGCGTGCAGTTGGGCACGATCGGGCTGGTGGCCGAGCTGCTCGTCTCGGTCGTGCAGCGCCAGGAAGACCCGCTGCGCATCACGCGGGCGGTGCTGCGCACGCCCGATGCGCCGCAGGCCAAGCGCCCGCCCCGCCAGAAGTCCAGCGCAGCCGCGACGAGGGAGAGGAGTGGTGACGAGCCGTGATCAAGCGCATCCGCCAGGCCATCTGGCACAAGAGCTTCACGCCCGACCAGTTGCGGCGCTACGTGGGCGACTATGAGCAGTGCTACTTCACCTACGCCGCCGACGAAGCCGTGCGCGCCAACGCCGCCTCCGGCGGGAGCGTCTCGGCGCTGCTGATCTATCTGCTGGAAAGCGGGCAGATTGACGGCGCGCTGGTCTGCCAGACGGTGCTCCGCGACGGCAAGCCGCGTCCGGAGTTCGCCATCGCCCGCACCCGCGAGGAGATCATGGCCGCCCAGGGCAGCAAATATGCGGCAGTCTATTTCGCCAACAACGCCCTGCCCCTCATCCAGGAATTCGACGGGCGGCTGGCGGTCGTCGCCCTGCCCTGCGACGCGACCATCCTCCAGCGGACGCGGGCCAAGAACGCGGCGCTCGACGCCAAGATCGCCCTGGTGATCACCCTGTTCTGCGGGCACAACTCCGAGCCGGTGCTCACTGACGCGATGGTGGACAGGCTGGGCCGGGGGCGCGGCCCGCTGACCGCCTACCGCTGGCGCACAGGCCATTGGCGCGGCAGCCTGGAAGCGACGTTCGCCGACGGGACGCAGGTCGTCAAGCCGTTTGAGACGTTCTCCGACTACCGCAACCTGTACTTCTTCGCCCAGCCCAAGTGTCACCACTGCTTCGACCACTTCGGCTACGACTGCGACATCTCCGCCGGAGACATCTGGTCGCCGCGCATGAAGGCCAACCCGATCAAGCACACGGCGCTGATCGCGCGCACCCCTGCCGGGAGCGCGCTGGTCGCGGCGGCGCTGCGCGATGGGGCGCTGGTCGGGGGCCAGGAGCCGGTTGACGAGATCGCCAACGGCCAGGCGCGCACCGCGCCTTTTCACTACAACGTCACTTCGCGGGCGCGCGTGGGACGGCTCTTCGGCGTGCGCATCAAAGACCGCACCGACGCCCGCGTGCGCCTGGTGGACTACGCCATCGCTTTCATCGCCCTGCTCAACGAGCGCGTGTCGCGCACGCGCATCGGGCGGGCGATCATCCTGCGCGCGCCGCACCCGGTGATCCGCCTCTACCTCTATCTGTTGAAAGGGTTGGAGAGCCTGTAACATGGGCAGCGAACCGACTATCGCCATCACCGGCGCGACCCTGTGGGGCAATCGCGGGGCCGAAGCCATGCTCGTCACGGCTATCGGCCAGGTGCGCGCCCGCCGCCCGGACGCGCGGATCGTCATCTTCTCCTACTTCCCCAAGCGCGACCGCACCCTGGTGCGCGATGCGCGGATCACCGTCATCGGCGCTCGGCCCCAAGACCTGGTGCTGCGCACCTTCCCGTTCGTCGTGCTGATCTGGCTGGCCGGGCTGCTGCGCCTGCGCTGGCCCGATCGCCTGCTGCCGCACCCGGCCCGCGCGCTGCGCCGCTGCGACGCCCTGCTCGATGCCAGCGGCATCTCCTTCGCCGACGGGCGCGAGAAGTTCCTGCCCTTCAACATCCTGCTCATCTGGCCGGCCATGCTGCTCGGCGTGCCGGTGATCAAGCTGGCCCAGGCGCTTGGCCCGTTCAAGAATCCGCTGACCCGCCTCAGCGCCCGGCTGTTCCTGCCGCGCTGCCAGCGCATCTACGCGCGCGGGGCGGTCACCGCCGAGCACCTGCGCGACCTGCGCCTGCCCGCCGCCAAGTGGGAGCAGGCCGCCGACATCGCCTTTCTGTACCAGCCGGAATACAGCCTGACCGCCGAGAACGAGGAGCGCGTAAGCGCCCTGGAGGCCAGGCTGGCCGGGCTGCGCGCGGAGGGCCAGACGATCATCGGGCTGACCCCTAGCTCGCTCGTCCACACCAAGACGGCGAAAGAGGGCGGTGACTATCCGGGCGTCTTCGCCCGGCTGGTGCGCGACCTGGGCGGGCCGGATGTCCATTTCGTGGTCGTGCCCAACGCCACCCGCCAGGGATCGGAGTCCTTCGCCAACAATGACCTGCCCGCCATCGCCGCGCTGCGCGAGCGCCTGGCCCGCGACCTGCCCGGCGTGCTCGGCGCGTCGGTGGACGTGGTGGACTACGACCTGAACACGGCGGGCAGCCGCCGCCTGTTCGCCCTGTGCGACGCCGTGCTGACCTCGCGCTTCCACGCCATGATCTCGGCGCTGGCGCTGGGCGTCCCGCCGGTAGTCATCGGCTGGAGCCACAAATATGCCGAGGTGCTGGCCGAGTTCGGCATCGAGCGCTTCGCTGTGGACTTCGCCGATCCGCACGCCGATATTCCCGCCCTGGTACGCGCCCTGCTGGACGACCGCGCCGCGCTCAGCGCGCAGATCACAGCGGCGCTGGAGCCGGTGCAGGCATCAGCGGCGGCCCAATTCGCCAGTCTGGACGCACTGCTCACGTGACTGCCCGCCTGATCCGAGTCGCCAAGTGGCTGTGGCTCGTCCTGGTGGCGGGCGCAGTCGTCCGCTACCTGTGGGTGCACTGGGACGAGATCGGCCCGCAACTGCGCGCCATCTCTCCGGCGCGATTGGGGCTGGCCGCCGCTTGCCTGCTGGCGTCCAAGCTGCTGCTGGTCGTCGTCTCGCAGCGCTCGGTGACCCTGGCCGGGCACCGCATCGCCTACCGGCGCATGTTCGCCATCAACGCGCTGAGTCAGCTTGCCAAGTACCTGCCGGGCGGCATCTGGCATTTCGTCGGGCGGGCGGGCTTCTACCACGCCGACGGGCTGCCCCTGCGCGCCGTGACGCGGGCGATGGTCATCGAGAACCTGTGGCTGGTGCTGTCGGCGTTTCTGGCCGGGGTGTTCGGCACGCTGGCCTACTACCTATCCGGTGCGCGGGCGGGAATCGCCACCGTCGGGCTGATCGCCGTGTGGTGGGCGCTGCTGTGGCTGATCCGGCTGCGCTTCGGCGGGGAGCGAAGCTGGCGGGCCAGCCTGGGCGGGCTGGCGCTCCAGGCGGCGATCTGGGCGCTGATGGGGGTCAGCCTGTGGATCATCCTGCCCGGCTTGAGCGGCTGGCAATCTGGCGCGCTGGCGACCGGCGCATTCTGCCTAAGCTGGGTGGCTGGCTACGTGGCCGTGTTCGCGCCGGGCGGGATCGGCGTGCGCGAGACGGTCATGACCGCGCTGCTCGTCCCGCTGCTGGCCGCCCCCGACGCGCTGGTTTACGCGGCGGTGCACCGCTTCGTGTGGGTGGCGGCTGAGCTGGCCCTGGGCATCATCGCCAAGACCGCCGTCGAGCCGCCGCTGCCTGCCAGCGCCGCCGCCGAGCCGGACTCCGCGCTGCACTGAGGTCGCCCCATGCGCCGCTATCGCCGTCAGGTCCTCGCCGGACTGCTGTTCATCACGGTTGTGCTCATCGCCGTCGTCGCCGTCACCGGCGCGGACGCCCTGGCCGAGAACCTGGGCGACTTCCCGCTGTGGCTGTTCGTGCCCGTGCTGCTGCTCAAGTGCGCCAACTGGACGCTGCGCTACACCGAGTGGCGCTACTTCCTGGGCGTGATCGGCGTGCGGACGCTGCGCGGGCTGGCCGCGCCGCCCCCGCCCAATCCCGCCGCGCCCGCTGTCCGCGAGCGCGACAGCGCCGTGTTGTGGCTGTCTGGGCTGGCCCTCTCGATCAGCCCCGGCAAGCTGGCCGAAGTGCTCAAGGCGCTGGTGCTCAAGAACCTGAGCGGTGTGGAATTCTCGCGGGCAGCGCCGGTCGTCTTCCTGGAGCGGCTGGTGGACGGCCTGGCCGTGATCCCGCTGACGACTATCGCCATGCTCGCCGCCGGGGGCGCGATGGATGTTGAGGGCGTGCCCCTGGGCACGGTGCGCGCGGTGCTGGCCGGCGTATCGGTGGCGCTGGGCGCGGGCATGGTGCTCATCCAGAGCCGGACGCTGGCTGATTGGGCGCTAGCTCTGGTCGCGCGCTGGCCGGGCGTGCGGCGCATTCACGGCGCGCTGCGCACCCTGTACGAGTCCAGCTACGACCTGATCAAGCTGCGCCACCTCGTCCCCATGACCCTGGTCGCCGCGACTGCCTATACGACGGACAGCATCGGCTTCACCCTGCTGCTGATCGGGCTGGGCGTCGAGCCGTCATGGACGCTGTTCGCCCAGGCGACGTTCATCCTCGGCTTTTCGGTCATCGTCGCCTCGATCTCCGCGCTACCGGGCGGCGCGGGCGGGCGCGAGCTGACCATCGGCCCCATGCTGACGGCCATCCTCGCCCTGTCCAAGGCGGACGCGGGCACGGGCACCCTGCTGATCGCACTGTTCCAACTGTGGGTGGGCGTGCTGCTCGGCCTGGTGATGATCGCCCTCTTCCGGCGCACGCTCTTTCCCCCCGCGCTGGAAGAGGAGATCGCCGCCTACGAGTCCGCCCGCGAGCGCGGATGAGGCGCGGGCACACTGAGAACTGGTTCGGCGCTCTCTTTCATGGTATACACGAAGCACAAGCAAGTAGCCGTAAGGAGAGAACCCATGCGTCTCAAAGTTGTGCTCGAAGCCAGCGATGAAGGTGGATACACCGTCTATGTCCCCTCTTTGCCCGGCTGTATCAGTGAAGGGGAGACGAAAGAAGAAGCCCTAAACAACATCCGGGAAGCGATCGAGCTGTATCTTGAACCGGTAGATGATGATCTGGTCCTTGAAGAGACCGCGCTAGTGCAGGAGATTGAACTGTGAGCAGAGTGCCTAGCTTGCCGTATCACCAGATCATCCGTGCCCTGCAAAGGGACGGCTGGACGGTGGTACGCCAGCGCGGCAGCCACGTTCGCTTACAGAAACGCATAGGGAATGAAGTGCTCAAGGTGACAGTGCCAGCGCATCGTCCAGTCAAGCGCTCTACACTGGCACACATTTTGAAGCAAGCGCGACTGAACGTGGACGATTTCTTGAAGCTGCTGTGAGCAGCCCGAAAGCCCGCTCAACCAGTGCTTGCTTCTAGCACTGCTCCGCTTCGCTCAGCGCGCGGCTGAAGCGCGATCCGTTGCCCGCAGCGATGATCGCCCTGTTCCGGCGTACGCTCTTTCCCCCCACGTTGGAAGCGGAGATCGCCGCTTACGTGTCCGCCCGGCAGGCGCAGTAGCGGCTTTCTTTACACCCGTTGTGTGGCCGCAATGGAAAGGGATACAATCAAGTTAGATATGGTGCAGGCAAAACCCATTACCACCTACCGACTGACTGACCACGCACGGCAGGAGATGATGCGCCGTCAAATCGCCGAGGAAGACGTGGCCAGAGTCCTGGCTGCTCCAGAACAGACCGTACCGATCCGTGAAGGCCGGGGAGTCTACCAATCGCGGCTTGAATCTGGCGAGCCGCCCAAAGCCTACTTGCTCCGTGTGTTTGTAGACACTGATCGCTTCCCTCCAGAAGTTGTGACGGTATATCGGACCAGTAAAGTTGCGAAGTACTGGAGAACTGAAGCATGAAAATCACCTATGACCGCGAAACCGATACGCTTACCATTATCTTTGCCGACATCCCTGTGGCAGAAAGCGACGAAGACAAGCCAGGGGTGATTCTGGATTACGATGCGTCCGGCAATCTGGTATCGCTGGAAATCCTCGACGCCTCACAGCGAGTCACCTCACCGGCCCGGATAGAGTATCAGATTGCCCCCATGCCCACCTGACACGCAGGATACAGTGTCAGTAAGGCGAACGTGGACGATTTCTTGAAGCTGCTGTGAGTAGCCCGAAAGCCCGCTCAATCAGTGCTTGCTTCTAGCACTGCTCCGTTTCGCTCAGCTCTCATTTCTGGGGCAGAAGATCACCGCAGAGGCGCAGAGAGCGCAGAGAAAAGATGGCGTTAGTTCTTCTCCGCGTCCTCCGCGTCTCTGCGGTTCAAGCATTTCGCCCCCATCGTGAGATACACCCTTCCTGGCACAAAGAGAGATGTTCGTTGTGAAATAGGACTATAATAGACGGTAAGGGTAAACTAAGGAGGCACGGCATGGGGATCATTTCGTGGATCATCGTCGGTGCAATTGCAGGCTGGCTGGCCAGCATCGTGATGAAGACCGAGCGCCAGCAAGGGCTGATCATTGACATCATCGTGGGCATCGTCGGCGGGTTGGTGGGCGGCTTTGTGCTCAACCTGCTGGGTGTGGACGGTGATGTCTCTGGCATCAACATCGAGAGCATCGTAGTCGCCTTCATCGGCGCGGTGATTCTGCTGGCAATTGTGCGCTACCTGTTCGCACGCAGGTAAGCGCCAAGACAGATCGTAGACGCGCCGGGCAGCCCGAACAGGCTGCCCGGTTGCATTCTGGGTGCAGATTGTCCGTCCTGCCTTGTGCGCTCCTTCGTGGGACGGTATCATCCCTTCATCGAGAGCGGCGCGCGGGCGCCGCCGCGCATCTATCCTGGGGAGATCATGAGCGACGAGCACGCCTGGAAGCGCACGCTGTACGTCCTGGCGTTCGTGCAGTTCGTCTCAGCGGTGGGCATGTCGAGCATCTTCACCTTCCTGCCGCTGTATGTGGAAGAATTAGGCTCCACCACCGGCCTGGGCATCGAGCTAATGGCCGGTCTCGTATTCTCGGCGCAGGCGCTCGCCATGATGATCGCCGCGCCGATCTGGGGCGCGCTGGCCGACCGGCACGGGCGTAAGATGATGGTGCTGCGCGCGACGTGGGGCGGGGCGCTCGTCATCCTGCTGATGGGCTTCGTCACCTCGGCGGAGCAGTTGGTCTTCCTGCGCGCCATCCAGGGATTGGTCACTGGGGTATTCTCGGCGCTGACGGCGCTGGTAGCGGCCAGCGTCCCGCGCGATCGCACGGGCTATGCGCTCGGCTTGCTGCAAGTTGGGCTGTGGGGCGGCGTCTCGGCGGGGCCGCTGTTCGGCGGTTTCATCGCCGACACGTTCAGCTTCCGCGCATCGTTCATTGCCACCGCCGCACTGCTGGCCGCAGCCGGAGGACTGGCCTGGTGGGGTGTCCACGAGCGCTTCGAGCCAATCCCGCACGCGGCGGGCGGGCGCAGCTTCGTCGCTGCCTGGGCGCATGTGTTCAGCGTGCAGGCGGTGCGCCTGACCTTCCTGGCGCGCTTTCTGACCACGCTGGCCCGCACGATAATCGAGCCGTTCACCCCCCTGTTCGTCCAGCAGTTGATGAGCGGCCAGGGCCAGACGGCCACTGTGACCGGGGTGTTGCTGGCGCTGTCGGCGGCGGCGGGAACAGTCGCCGCGATCTACCTGGGACAGCTTGGCGACCGCCTGGGCCATCGCCGCGTGCTGGTCGTCATCGCCATCGCCGCCGGATTGCTCTACATGCCGCTAGGACTGGTCACGTCCGTCTGGCAGATGGCTATCTTCTTCACGGCGACCGGCGCGGCGGCGGGCGGGATTCTGCCCGCGCTCAGCGCGCTGCTGGCTACGCACACCGATCCGGGCGAAGAAGGCGCGGTCTATGGGCTGGAAGCGGCAATCGTCGCCGCCGGGCGCGCCGCTGCGCCGATGATCGGCGCGGGGCTGGCGCTGATGCTCGGCCTGCGCAGCATCTATGTCACCGGGGGAGTGGTGTTCCTGGTCATGGCTTTCGTGGTAGGGCGCTGGCTGCCCACAGAGGCCCCTGCCCCACGCGCGTCTTCGCGCACCGCCTGAGTGGGTGAAAGGTGATTGGTTGTCAGTGATCGGTCTTCGGAAAGAGACCAGCGGAGCACCAATCGCCGCCGCCTGAAGACCAACCACCAATAACCAACAACCAATAACCGATCCCTATCCCCCGCCCCCAGCGGGCAGCGTGTTAATGCGCAGCCGTCGCCAGGCGAGCGCGGTCAGCGTCAGGTTGACGGCGGCGATGCTGATGCCCCCCGCCACTGCCGCGCCCTCGATGCTCCACAGGGGGATGAGCAGTGCGTTGAGCGCGATGTGCAGCGCCACGCCCAAGCCAGTCGTCAGCGTGGCCGCGCGCTCGTGCCCGGTCATCAGCAGCAACGGGCTAACCGGCCCGGTCGCCGCGTTAACAAGCTGGCCCAGGCTGAAGATAGCCAGCGCCGTGCGCGCGACGCGGTACTCTGCTCCGAACAGCCCCAGGAAGAACGTCCCGGCGACGATGTACAGCAGCGTGACCGGCAGCGCCGCGCCGAGCGCCAGCCGCGTGCTGCCCGTCACCGCTCGTTGTAGCTCGTGGCGCTGGCCTGCCACGTGCAGGCTGGCGATGTGTGGGGCCAGGGCCACGCCGACCGAGATCAGCGGCAGCGTGATCAGCATGGTCAGGCGCTGCGTCACGGTGTAGTAGGCGACCGCCTCGGCGTTGTCCAGCGTGCCGAGCATCAGCGAGTCCACCTGCATGTTGAGCACGATCAAGCCCTGCGTCAGCGCGAAGGGAACGGCACTGGTCAGCCAGGCTCGCCCCTCAGTGACGGGGACAGCCGCGCGCACTGCCGGGGGCAGCGCACGGCGCATCCACCACGCGCTGACCGCCAGGGCGAGCAGCGTGGCCGCCACAAAGAGAGCCATCGCCACCTGAGCAGAGGCGACCGCGCGCCCGGCAAGGTAAGCGACGCCCACCGCCGCCAGGAACAGCGCCGGCTGGAGCACCTGGTCGGGCACCTGGCCGACCACGATATGGCGCAGCCCTTGCATGGCCGACTGCTGGATGAGGGTCAGGGCGCGGGGCGGCAGCACCAACAGCGCCACCGCCAGCGTGATCAGCGCCGCGCGCGACAGGCCCGCCTGCTCGGCGTTGAGCAGGGCCGGTCGCCCTGTCAGCGCGTAGGTGAGCCAGGCCGCCGCAAGTCCCAGCGCCACCAGTGCCGCCGAGATGATCAGCGCCCAGCGCGTGGTGAAGCGCAGCAGGCCGCGCATGGCGGGCCACGCTCCTTCCGTCAGGTAGGCCGCAAGGTCGCGGATCAGCAGGCGCTCGAAGCCAGCGGTTGCCGGGATGATCAGCAGCAGAAGCCACGCCTGGGCGAAGTTGAACACGCCGTAGTGACCCGCACCGAGCAGCCGTGCCAGAACCAGACTGGTGGCGAACTTGAGGGCCATGTTGATCAGGCGCAGCACGAACGTGCCACCTGTGCCACGAATCAAACGCGCTTTGGTCGTCCGCCCGGTGAGCACCTGGGCAGCGCCCGCCCGCAGCGAGCGATAAGGCCAGTCGTTCAACGAATACCCATCCTTGGAGAGTCCCCCTCGCGCGCTCAGTGATACCCTGAACAGGGAAGCTTGGCAACCGGCCCGGCTGCGCTCAGGGTGAGACTTCGGGAGTCTGGTCTACTCGCCAACTCGCCAGCCTCGCACTGCGCCTGGCTGCGCTATAATAGGAAGTCCTATCCGCCCATTCACCGTCCCACGAGGCTCCCCATGTCTGACCTATTCGATTACGGTCGCCAGCAGCACCAGCGCCTGACCGGGCCGCTGGCCCAGCGTATGCGCCCGCGAACGCTCGACGAGTTCGTCGGGCAGGATCACATCATCGGGCCGGGACGGTTGCTGCGCCGCGCCATCGAAGCCGACCAACTGACATCCATTATCATGTGGGGGCCGCCCGGCACAGGCAAGACGACGCTGGCTAACATCATCGCCAACCGCACGCGCCGCCATTTCAGCCGTCTGAACGCGGTCACCTCCGGCGTCAAGGAGCTACGCGAGCTGATCGCTGCCGCCCAGGAGCGGCTGGGCATGTACGGCCAGGGCACCGTCCTGTTCATTGACGAGATTCACCGCTGGAACAAGGCCCAGCAGGACGGCCTGCTACCCTATGTCGAAGACGGGACGGTGGTGCTGATCGGCTCGACGACCGAAAACCCCTTCTTCTCGCTGGTCAACCCGCTGCTCAGCCGCAGCCGCGTCTTCCAACTGGTGCCGCTGCGCGAGGACGAGATCATCACCATTCTGAACTACGCCCTCGAAGACGCCGAGCGCGGGCTGGGCCGCCTGCCCATCCGCCTGACCGACGAGGCGGCGCAGCATCTGGCGCGCGTGGCGGGCGGCGACGCGCGCAGCGCGCTCAACGCGCTGGAGCTTGCCGCCAAGACCACTCCCCCTGGCCCCGGCGGGGCGATCCTGGTAGACCTGGAAGTGGCCGAAGAGAGCATCCAGCGGCGGGCGGTGCGCTACGACAAGAGTGGCGACGAGCACTACGACACGATCAGCGCCTTCATCAAGAGCGTGCGCGGCTCCGACCCCGACGCCGCGCTCTATTGGATGGCCAAGATGCTGCTGGCGGGCGAAGACCCGCGCTTCATCCTGCGGCGCATGTTCATCCTGGCCAGCGAGGACATCGGCCTGGCCGATCCGCAGGCATTGGTCGTCGTCGCGGCGGCGGCGCAAGCCTTCGAGTGGGTGGGGATGCCAGAGGGACACTACTTCCTTGCTCACGCCTGCCTCTACCTGGCCACCGCGCCCAAGAGTAACAGCGCCGGTGCGATCTGGAAGGCGCTCAGTCACATCGAGCAGCAGGGGCCGGGCGACGTCCCACCCTACCTGCGCGACAAGTCGGACACGTTCTACGGCGAGACGCGCGAGCAGTACCAGCGCACGATGGAGGAATCCGCCGGAGAGCATGGGGCGTACAAGTATCCGCATGACTACCCCGGCGGCTGGGTCGCCCAGCAATATCTGCCGCTGGACATGGCCCCGCCCGGCTGGTACCAGCCCAAAGACAGCGGTTACGAGCGCACTGTCCGCGAGCGGATGGCGAGGCTGGGCCACGACGACGGCACGCCCTGAGGTATGACGGAAACCGATAGTTGGAGCGTTTTCCGGTAGGGGATGCTGCTCCGCTGCGCTCCGTGTGTAGGGGAGGGTTTCGAAACCCTCCCCTACAAGAACGCCAGCAGCCGCTCGCCCCATCCGTCCGGCGCGCTGCGCTCGATGACCAGATCGGTCGCGCTGTGCCAGGCCATGAAGTCGCGCATGGTCGCCGCTACGTCGCGGATCAGCGCGTCGTCGGGCGCGACGCCTGGCTCCAGGTGTAGCGCCTCCAGGCGCAGCCGCCCGGCTTTGCGGTCGAGCTTGGGGTCGAAGCGCCCCACCAGCCGGTCGCGGTGCAGGATCGGCAGGCAGTAATAGCCCCAGATGCGCTGGGGCGCGCGCTTGTACGCTTCGAGCACATGGGTGAAGCTCCAAAGCTGCGCGGCGCGCCCTTTGCCCCAGAACAGACTGTCGAACGGGCTGAGGAACGTCGTCCGCGCCGGGACAATGGCCCCGTCCGCCACCTGCTCGGCCAGCGCCAGATCGTCGCGGTGCACCAGGAATCGCGCCGGCTCGCCGCTCACCGTCTCCGCTGCCACCTCGACCAGCACCCCCGCCTTGCGCAGGGCGGCCAGCGCCGGAGCGGCGTCGCCGCGCTTCATGTAGGCGTAATCGGCGATCTGCCCTGCCGTAGCAATGCCCAGGGCGCGGGCAGCGCGCTCCAGCATGTGGCGGTGAGTCTCCTTGGCGGTCGGCGAGGTGGTATCCACCCAGTCGGGCAGCACGCGCTCGCGCAGATCGTAGACGCGCTGGAAATTGACCCGGTCGGCGATCATCACCTCGCCGGTGTTGTAGAGATATTCGAGGGCGTGCTTGGCTGGCTTCCAGTCCCACCAGGACTCGCGCCTCGGCCCGTCGTGCTCGAAGTCGGCGGCGCGCAGCGCTCCCTCCGCCAGCAGACGCGCGCGCACCCCCTCGACGATGCGGCGATTCTCCGGCTGCTCGGCCCATTGCGGCCACCAGCCGCCGCCGTTCTGGAAGTGGCGCACTGTCTCCAGCCGGTAGCGGTACTCGCTGAGCGGGACGAGCGACGCCGCGTGGTACCAGTACTCGAACAGGCGGCGCTGAGCGGGGTCGTAGATCAGGCGGTCGAAGTCGGCGGGGTCATAGGCCCCCAGACGGCTCCACAGCACCAGGTATTGGCTGCGCCGGACGACGTGCAGCGTGTCAATCTGCACGCACGTCAGCCGGGTGACCGTCTCGTACAGCGCGTCGAGCGTGGGTGGCGACTCGGCCCCGCTCGGCGCGGTGAGTCCCTGGGCGTGCAGCGCCAGCGCGCGGGCGGCGCTGAGAGGCAGCGTCCGCAAAGGTGGCTTGGTCATCGGAATCACCTCGTCCCAATGCACAGTGAGGGCGAACGTTGACACGCACAAAGATAGCACATGCGTTCTAAGTCTGTCAAATACCTGCCTCATCGGCAGTGTATCCTTGTCGGTTGAAACTCGTCACACAGGAATGGCCCCCCATCCCCGGCCCTTCCCCCACGAGGGGGGAAGGGAGAGAAGCGGCGGGCCTGCTCCCCTTCCCTCCGCGCAGCGTGGGGGAAGGGGCTGGGGGATGGGGGGTCACACGGCAGCCAGTACCCACGCCATTTCAACCGAATTCGATACACTACCGTCTCGTCCAGTCGGCGCGCGGCTTGTGGCCCAAACGCGCCGCGCCCGTTAAGATTGCCACAAGATACCCGCACTGTCACACGCAGGGAGAGTGCATGAATACGCGACCGGCCTGGGGCGTTCTGTTCGCCGGCGCGGTGATCGTGGCCGCGCTGCTGGCCTCACCGCTCTGGCTCGACCAGTTCGCCGACTACATTCGCGAGCACGAAGCGGTCTCGCCCTTCCCCGATGAATTCTACGAGCTGCCCAGCCAGGCGCAGGATATGTACGCGCAGCTTTACGAGCGCAGCTCGCAGATGGCCATTGACCTGGTGGCCGCCCGGCTGGCTGAGCCGCTCGATGTAGAGGAGCCGAACCTGCCCGCCATTGACCCGAACCCGTCGCAGGTGCGCGAGATACTGACGGGCAACTTCGTCCGCCTCGATTCCATGCGCGGGGCACAGGGCACGGCCAGCCTCTACCAGCTTTCGGACGGGCGGATGGTTGTCCGCCTGCAAAATCTCGACGCGCTCAACGGGCCGGACATGCACGTGCTGCTCAGTGCCTACCCGCGCCCGGCGACTAAAGAGGAGCTGAACCAGGTGCCGCAGTACGAGATTGACCTGGGGCCGCTCAAGGGCAACCTGGGCAACCAGAACTACGTCATCGAGAATCCGGCGTTCAACGTGGACAACTACGACGAGGGCAGCGTTGTGTTATACTCAACGCCCTACGAGCTAGTTTTCAGCTTCGCGCCGCTGAGCGCGCCGTAGCAGGTTTCTGGCGGCAGGGGCGCTGCTCCGCCGTGCCTGGCAGGGGTGACGCGATTACGCCGCCCGCAGAAGCGCCCACCACAAGCGAGGGTCTATGGCCGAACAGACTCCCTTCCAGGTTCCTCCCTACAACCGGCTGGCCGCCATCTACGACCGCGCCGGTCTCTCCGCCTACGCCCGCCAGCAGACGCCCCGCTATCTGGCGCTGGCCCAGTCACTGGACTGGGCGGGGCGGCGCGTGCTCGACCTGGGCTGCGGCACGGGCGTGAGCACCTGGCTGCTCGCCCGCCAGGGAATGCGCGTCTTTGGGCTGGACAGCAGCGCGGAGATGCTTGCCGAAGCCGCTGCCTATGGGCAGGCGCTCACCGAGGGCGGCGGCGCAGTGGGGGAAGTCTACGAGACGCCCGCCTTCCTGCAGATGGACATCCGTCACCTGGAAGCGCCCGCCGGGCCGGTAGACCTGGTTCTGGCTGCCGGTGGAGTGCTCAACGCCATGCCGAGCCTGCGCGATCTGGAACAGGTCTTCGGGCGCGTTTACAATGCGCTGGAGGACGGCAAGCTGTTCATCTTTGACATGCGCACCATCCGGGGACTCGTTGCCAGCGCCGCGCAGAGCGACCGCGTGATCTTCGACAACGGCAGCGACCTGCTGCTCATCGCCCGCAACCACTTCAGCTACGAGACGCAGCGCAGCACCGTTCACTACACGATCTTCGCCCAGCAGGGCAATCTCACCTGGGGCCGCGCTGACGAGGTTCACGTCGAGCGCGGCTATCCGGTGCAGGGCGTCGTGGCCCTGCTGGACCGCGCGGGATTCTCCGTGCTCGCTGTGCTCACCGCAGACCTGGAACCGTTCGACGCCCAGGAGGAGACCAGCGACCGCGCCGTATTCGTCGCTGCCCGGCAACCCCGTCCCTGAGACTGTACCCGTAGGGGCGTATTGCTGCGCCCCTGCG
>JAXGOK010000009.1:0-137850 GCA_040767545.1 Aggregatilineaceae bacterium
CTCCCCAACAGCCTCCCTTTTGGGCAGGCTCCGCCAGATACGGTATAATTTCCAGGATTCTTAGCGGAATTTGGTCTAGTTGGGCACGCAGGGAAATCAGCATGGACATCACCTGGTACGGTCATAGCTGCTTTCGGGTCGTCGAGCGGGGCTATGCCACCGTCGTCACCGACCCGTTCGACGCCAGTCTGGGCTATGAGCCGCTGCGTCTGAAGGCAGATATTGTCACGGTCAGCCACGACGCGCCCGGCCATAACAACCTGGCTGCGGTCAAAGGCGCTACGCATGTCATCCAGGGGCCGGGCGAATACGAGATCGGCGAGGTCTTCATCATCGGCGTCGCCACTTACGACCCAACGCGTGAAGTGCCGCGCCGCAACGTGGTGTACGTGCTGGACTATAGCGCCCTGACGGTGGCTCACCTGGGCGATCTTGACCACGTGCCGAGCCAGTCCATGATTGACGCGCTGGGGCCGGTTGATATCGCCCTGGTGCCGGTGGGCGGCGGCGGCGGGCTGTCGTCGGGGCAGGCGGCGGAGGTGATCAGCCTGCTGGAGCCGAGCATCGTCGTCCCCATGCACTTTCAGACGCCCGCCCTGCTCGGCCTGAATTTGGACCCGGTGGATCGTTTCTTGAAGGAGATGGGCATCAACAGCATCGAAGCACAGGGGATGCTGCGCGTCGCGCCTGGGGTGCTGCCGGAGCAGACGCAGGTCGTGCTGCTTGACTACCAGCGCTAGGTCAATTGCGCCGTCGAGTGCCGCCAGACAGAGAAACGGACGCGAGGATGATCAAACTGCTGCTCACATGGGACATCAAGCCGGGCCGCGATCAGGAGTATTTCGAGTTCATGGTGCGCGAGTTCGCGCCGGGCGTGCAGCGCCTGGGCATCACCCCGACCGAAGCCTGGTTCGCAGTTTATGGTGACTGTCCGCAGATCATGATGGAGGGGGTGGCGGAGGATGTCCCCACCATGCAGCACATTCTGACCAGCAGCGAGTGGGCCGCCCTGCACCAGCAGTTACTCGACTACGTGGACAATTACAAGCAGAAGCTCGTGCGCGCCAACACTGGCTTCCAGATTTGAGCACCCCTGCATCCACACGCGAAAAATGAAGAGCGACCCAGACGGGTCGCTCGTTGTTTGTCGCGCTGTGCTGGCTTATCTCGGCCAGCCGTCAGTCGCTCTTATTCGCGCCAGCATCCGTCGCCGATGCCGGTGATGCATCGGGCTTCGCCTCGCCCTTGGCCTCGCTCGCGCCACTTTCACGCTTGGGCGGGGTGGCGAGGGAGCTTGTCCCTTTGCTGTCTTTGGCGTACCAGCCCGACCCCTTGAAGACGATGCCGACCGGCTGTGGCACGCGGTGAACGTGCCCGCCGCATTCCGGGCACTCGGTCAGTGGATCATCGCTGAAGCGTTGGCGCTGGTCAAAGCGCACGCCGCACACAGCGCATTCGTAGGTATAGATTGGCATTGCTTACCCTCAAATCGTCTCGCACCAACTGTATAGTATAATCCATCTCACAGGCGGTCACAAGGGATAGCGCGTAAGAAATTCGGAAAAATCGCGTGTGTACCCCCGCGATCCGCCGGGCTTTGCGAAATACCCTGATTGCCAGCATGTCGCTTCCGCTCGCGACCTCACCCCCTGGCCCCCTCTCCGCTACGGACGGGGGGAAGTTGAGCGAAGCGAAACGGGGGTGAGGTAAATAACTGGCAAGGTGCGGTACTCGTAGGGAGGATGGCAATGCGTCTTACCGATCGCACCGATGTGGTGCTGGGCATTGATGTCGGCACGCAGAGCGCCAAGTGCGTCGTGCTCGATGCCGCTGGCGAGCTACGCGGCGTCGGCCAGGAATCCTACGACATTCTCACGCCGCGCCCGCAGTGGATCGAGCAAGACCCGCACGCCTGGTGGGCCGCAGTGGTCAGCGCCGTGCGCCAGGCCATGCGCGAAGCCGAGATGACGGCGGGGCGCGTGCGCGGCATCGGCGTCACCGGCCAGATGCACGGCGCGGTGCTCATCGGCGAAGACCTGGAGCCGCTGCGCCCGGCGATCATCTGGATGGACCGGCGCAGCGCCAACCTGTGCGAGCTGATCCTCAAGCGCGTCCCGCCCGACGTGGTGCTTCAGGAAGCGGGCAATCGCCTGTCGCCGGGCTTCGCCGGGGCCAGCGCCGCCTGGCTGCGCGAGGTCGAGCCGGAAACGCTCGACCGGGCGCGGGCCATCATCCAGCCCAAAGACTACATCGTGCTGCGCCTCACCGGTGAGATCAGCAGCGAGCCGAGCGACGCTTCGGCCACATGGCTCTACGACATCCGCCAGCGCCGCTGGTCGGAGACGCTGGCGAGCGCCTGCGGCGTGCCCTTCCAGGCGCTGCCGACTCCCCTGGCTTCGACGACGGTCGTCGGCGAGCTGCGTCCCACCCCCGCCTTCGATCTCGGCCTGCGCCCGGATATTCCGGTCGTCGCCGGGGCGGGCGACCAGGCTGCGCTGCTGCTGGGCACCGGCGTCGTCGAGCCGGGGCGCGGCTCGATCACCGTCGGGACGGGCGGGCAGATGACCGTCGTCTCGACGCGGCCCATGATTGATCCGCAGCTTCGCCTGAACACGTTCTGTCACGCCGTGCCGGGCCGCTGGTACACGATGGGGGCCATCCTCAACGCGGGCGTGGCGCTGCGCTGGTGGCGCGACGTGCTCGGCGGGCGGGGCGCGACGAGCTACCATGCGCTGCTGGCCGAAGCCGCCCAGGTGCCAGCGGGCGCGGAGGGGCTGCTCTTCCTGCCGTACCTGGAAGGGGAGCGCACGCCGTACATGAATCCCAACGCGACCGGGGCCTTCGTCGGGCTGACGCTGCGTCACAGCCAGGCGCACATGACCCGCGCCGTGCTGGAGGGCGTGGCCTTCGCCTTCAAGGACTGCTCGCTGACGCTGCGCGAGGCGGGGCCGGTGCCCGATCATTTCCTGGTGGGCGGGGGCGGCGCGCAGGGCGGGCTATGGCGGCAGATTCTCTCAAGCACGCTGGGCGTGTCGCTGCAAACGGTCGAAGGGGCCGAGCACACGGCAACCGGCGCGGCGATGCTGGCCGGGCTGGGCGCGCGCGTCTTCTACGACCTGGCGCAGGCGGTTGCCAGCGTCGTGCGCTACGGCGCGACCGAGACGCCCGACCCGGCAGATCACGCGCTCTACACCGCGCAGCACGCCCGCTACCAGGCGCTCTATCCGGCGCTCAATCCCGCGCCGTGAGGGAGAGATAGTTCTTGGTTTCTGGTGATTGGTTCTTGGCAAAAGCGGCTCGCTCAGTCCCTTGTTCTACCAATAACCAACAACCAAAAACCAGCGACTCCCCATTCACGCGTCGGGCGGAGCCGCACGCTGCCGCGACCAGCGCCGCCAGCCCCACCAGCCCACCAGAGCGATGACGATCAGCGCCGCCAGCCGGATCGCCAGCCGCAGCGGGTCGGTGTCCGCCACCAGCACAACGAGCAGAGCCAGCCCCACCAGCGCGATCAAGCCCACCAGCAGGCGCTCGCGCTCACCTTGCAGCAGGGCGACGCGCGTGTTGAGCGTGCGCAGCACCAGGTCCATGCGGCGCAGGGTGCTGTCAATGTAGTGGATGTCCGCCTGCACCTGCGCGTGCAGCATCTCCAATCGGCTGACCTGAGCTTCCCAGACGGTCGGCGCGGTGTCCCACAGGCCGCTGCGCATCAGCGCCAGCCGGTATTCGAGGGCCAGCGTGTGCAGCTCCTGGGCTACGGCGTGTGTCTCGGTGAGGTCGGCCAGCACCGCGCCATAGGTGGCTTCGAGCGTGTCCAGATCGGCCTGCAGCGGCGCGAGCGCGCGCACGCCGGCCAACTGGCCCGGCGGCCCCCACGCCTGCGCGGCCTGCGCGACCTTGTCGAGCGCGGCCTGCTGCTGGCGTGCGGCGCGCGAGGCGTGGTCAGTGTACGCGTGCAGGCGGTGACGGGCCTGCACAGGGAACCAGTCAAGCTGCGGAGCCTGCGCGCGCAGGAACAGATCGGCCCGCGTCTGCGTGCGCGCGTCGGGGTAGACCAGCATGTGCGGCTGGCCGACGCTGCCCAGGCAGAGCACGCCGAAATGCGTCTTGATCGCCTGCAGGCGCTCCTGTTCGAGGTCTTCGGGCGGGCGCGCAGCGATGCCGCACCAGTAGCGGGTCATGTCCAGCCACGTCGGGGTGTTGGGCGGGCGGTTGAGCACCTGGTCGAGCATGGCCCACGTGTTCTGGTCGTGCTCTCCGGCGCGCATGACCGCCAGGCGCAGCACGAGCATGTTGCGCAGCGCGTAGGCGGCGAGCACGGCGGTCGCGTTGGTTAGCCCCTGGAGCGGGGCGACGGCGATCAGCGGCTGCGGCTCGTCCGGGGGCGCGCCCTGCCAGGCGGGGATCGCGGGCAGCGCCGGGGCGGGCAGCGCCAGCCAGCCGGCCAGCGCCTCCAACTGGCGGCGGGCGTCGGTCACGAAGGCGTCGTGCCGGTCACGGCGGCGGGCGTCGTTGTCGCCCGGCGCTTCGCGCAGGTAGAAGTGTGTGGCCTGAACCATCGGCTCGCGGATGAGCATGGGCACCTGATTTCCTGTCAGAGTATGAGATAGGTCCCTAATACCAACTATCAGGTCTGCGGAAAGTTCCTATTTCGTCGGTCAGTTCATCAGGGAATTGGCTCTGGTGTAACGCCTCTATGGTCAGTGGTTTGCAGAAATCAGCATAGCGGCTTAGGGCATAGCTTGCCTTGACCTTACCGAGTAATAATCATTTTTGTGTTCGTCGCGATATTTGGGGTTGTTGATGTGCGAGGTTGAGAATGCCAATCTTCTTGTTTCATAAGCGCGCACCATGCGAACCAGTTCAGCCAGATCCGGAATCATTGGAGATGATCACGGCCATCTCGTAGTCGTTGGTGAAAGCATCATAGAGCAGGTGCGACGCCAGATTGACATCGATCCTTTTTTCCTGGGTGTATTTTCAGCGTATTCTAGGCTGCCGTCAGGTCTTGGATTGGCTTTAGGAAAACGCCGGACATGGCTGAAGGTACCCTCAATGATAGTGAGATTGGGGATTGTCAGCGCGCGTAGGTATGTCTGCTGGCGTACAGGCTGGGTTGGGTCGTTGGGACGCGCCTTGACCAAACCAGTGAAGACCTTGATCTGGTTGATTGTGTTGTTGGTGAGCATGATGTCGCACAGTTTGGCGAGATTCAACCACCGATAAGGAGTATTCTTGGTGCAGCCATAGTAAACGTTGAAGGCGTCTACATACACGTTGGTAACGTAGGGCATGGCGGCTCCTTAAACGGCAAAAGCCGCTTTCGCGGCTTTGCACTCTGCCGCCGAAGCGGACAGAGGGGGTATGCCATCATTATATAACAGATATGCTTTAGAGCGCAATAGTCCGATCACCGGAACTTCAGGGTAGAAGCAACAGTAGACATCCGGTTGACTTATGGGGGCATGGGGTTCGATAAGTGCTTTGGCCATTGGGAATCACCTGTGGCGACAAGCAAGAATACCTCGTTCACCCGTTCTCTACCACTGGTGCAATCCGGTACACGTGCATCCGGTGCTGCGCCAGCTCGGCGACGCGCGCCAGGCGTGGGTGCGACGCTTCGCCCCGGTCAATGGCCGTGATCGCCGCGCGCGGAACCGGCGCGAGAATGTGCGTCCCGCCGTAGCGATCCGCCACCTCCAGGATCACGTCAAGCGGCTCGTTGGGCACCATGACGGCGCGGTAGCCGGTGATCATATTGACCGACCAGGGATCGCGCGTCATGACGATGATCTCGCGCGCCTCGTCCGCCTGCAACTGGTCTAGCACTTCCTCCACGTCCTGGTACATGGCCCGCTGCGCATTGTTCAGCTTGAAGTCTGCGCGGGTTAGCTCGACGGCGCTGGCCAGCAGCAGAGCCAGCGTCAGCACCGCCGCCACCAGAAACGCCGGGCGCGGGCGCACGTAGCGCTCGACCGTCTGCGCGCCGAAGATCAGCAGGAAGGGTACCATCGCCAGGTACGCCTTCTTGAAGCTCCCTCCCTGGCTCAGGTAGGGCATCAGCACGCCGTAGGCGGCCCAGGTGAGCAGGATGAATAGCAGCGCGGGGACGAACGGAGCCAGGTCGCGCCGCGACGCGCTCCGCCGCGTCGTCCAGGCATCCACAAAGCCGCCCAGGATCGCCACCGGGAAGACCAGCTCGACCAGGGTGATCATCAGCTTGACGCTCGCCGCCAATTCAAAGGCGATCTTGCCCAGAATGACTCGCAGCCCCTGATCCAGGTAGGTTTGCAGGCTGATCTCTTTGGCGTAGGCGTAGAAGTCCTCGTGCTCGGTGACGAAGAAGGCGTCCGCTGTGCTGCGCGGCCAGACGGTGCCCAGTTCGGACAGGTTGCGCGCCACCCAGGGCACCAGCACGATCACCAGCGCGACGCCCGCACCCAGCACATGCCGCCAACGGGGATACGCGCCGTGCCGCCAGGCCAGCCACAGCCCGCCGAGCACCCCCGCCGCGATCAGCGCCGGGCCGTCGTTGCGGGTGAGCATCGCCAGTCCGCCCAGCGCCCCCGCCGCCCACAGCCAGCGCCCGTCCTCGCGGACGCCTAGATAGACCGCCGCCAGCGCGCCAAATGCCCATACGCCGAAGGGCGTCGTCGTGTCGCTGTGCAGTGACGAGAGGAACAGCCAGGGCGTCCAGGCGGTGGCCAGCGCGGCGAAGACGGCGGTGCTCCGGCTCGTCCCAATGCGCAGCGCGAACCAGTAAGCCAGCAGGCTTTGCAGCGCTCCGAGCAGCACAAACGGCAGCAGCGCTGCCTGCACCGAGACGCCGAACAGGGCGAAGCCGCCCGCCGCCAGCACGCCGGGCAGCGGCAGCCAGTGATCGAGCGGGTGCGTCACCGCCGCCGGGTCGTTGGCGAAGCTCCAGATGTAGTCGAGGGTGAAGCCCCGGCCTTCATGCAGGCTCAGCGCCAGGTTGTAGTACGCTGATCCTACAGCCCCGGATGCTCGCTGATTGCCCAGAAGACCAGGCGCGGGGCCAGGGCCAGGATGACGATGAGCAGCGGCCAGAAGCCGCGCCGCCGGGCGAGGGCCAGCCAGCGCGCCTGGGCGGAGGGGTGCGCGCCGACGCTTTTGGTGACCTGCCTGACGCTGGCGAATAGCCTCACCCCCAGCCTCGCTACGCTCGGCTTGCTCCCTCTCCACGTCGTGGAGAGGGGGCGGCGAGGCGCGTCAGCGCCGAGCGGGGGTGAGGCCAGCGAGCGCGGCCAGATTGCCTGACAGGCTTTGCATACACCCTGCACAAAGGCCATGTTATGTTTGCCTGCCTTCTTGTGTCACGGTATAAACAGCGCGCTCAGCACGCACTGATCGGCGGCTATTATACCGTGAGACCGCTCCCCAAAACCCGTCATTTCCTGGGCGCGCACCCGGTGCTGGCCCTGTTCCTGCTGGCGCTGGCTCTGCGCCTGGCCTTCGTGCTGATCATCGAGCCGTCGCCGGTCTTCGAGGGCGGCGATACCAACTGGTACATGCAGAATGGGCGTGACCTGGTCACTACCGGCAAGACCGCCGGGCCGCTGCAAACCGCGCCGCTCTACCCGCTGCTGACCGGCGTCGCCCAGGTGATTGTCCCCGGCGGGCCGACCGAGGGCCGTGCCTACAACGACGGCGAGATGCAGCTTCTCCGCGTGACGCAGGCGATTCTGGCGGCGGTGCTGGTCGCGTCCGTCTACAGGCTGGCGGCGCGCCTGTTCTCGGCGCGGGCTGGCTGGCTGGCCGGGCTGATCGCCGCGATCAGTCCTTCGCTGATCATCGAGGCGGGTAACCTGATCACCGAGGGCGTCTTCCTCTGCTTCATCTTCGGCGGGCTGGCCCTCTACGTGCGCGCGCTGGACGGGGAGCGCACGGCTCCCTATGCGGCGGCGGGCGCGCTCTTCGCCCTGGCGACGCTGACCCGCGCCGTCTTCCTGCTGTTCCCGCTGGGGAGCATCGCGCACCTATGGCTGGTGCGCCGCCGGGCATGGGCGCGGCCCGCGCTGGCCCTGCTGATCGCCTATACCGCGCTCCTCGCGCCCTGGACGGTCTACAATCTGGCGGTGTGGGACCGGCTGGTGATCGCCGGTGACGGGCTGCTCGGCTTTGTGCACCAGGGCGCGACGGGCAAAGCGTCGCCGCGAGACGTGGACGCAGACCTGGGCCTGGCCCCTGGTGATGCCAGCGCCAACCGCCAGGAGGCGCTGCGCGCCCGCATCCGCGAGAGCATCTTCGACGATCCGGCGGGCTGGGCGGCGCACCGCGTCAAGGAACTGGGCGGGGCCATCCTCCAACCGCACAACACCGTCTACTTCCCCGGTGAGAGCATCCGCGATGCGGCGGCGGACTGGCTGCGCGAGGATCGCACGGTGAGCGGCTTGCGCGACCTGACGCGCATCGAAGCGTTCTGGCCCAAGCTGGCGCTGTACATCTTCCACTACGCGGGGCTGCTGCTGGGCGCGGCGGGCATGGTCTGGGCGCGGCGGCGCTGGCGCGCGCTGCTGCCGCTGTACGGGGTCGCGGCTTACTTCCTGGGGATTCACCTGGTGCTGCTGGCCCTGCCGCGCTACCTGTTCCCGCTCTACCCGGTGCTGTGGATGTTCGCGGCGGCGTGGCTGGTCGAAGTCGCCTTTCCTCGTCTCGCTGGCTCTCGCAGCTTGTAGCCGCCCGCTGACCACCGACTACCGATCACTGCCCTTCCCCCTCATACGCCTGCAAGCGCGCGGTAAGCTGGATCGTCGTGTCGCCAAAGATCGCCGGGAACTCGACGCCGTGATCGGCCAGGTCTAGCGCCGAGGTCGCCACTGCCCACATATCGCCGCCGACAAGCTGCGCGCGCACGTCCATCGCGTGCGGATGAGCGACGTTGTGTACGTCCAGTTCCCCATCCAGCACAAAGGCGATTTCCTCCTCCGTGACCGGCACCAGTTCGCGCGACGTGGCGGCGTAGAAGGCAATGGGATAGTCGCCGGTCGCCATCGCCGCGCGCAAGACCTGGCTGATGGCCGCATTAGCCGTCTCCACGCTATCCACGTCAATTTCCAGCGCGACCAGCACGCGCAGCGCATCGCCGACCGGCTCCAGCGTGATCGTGCCGCGCTCAACCGGAAAGACGCCCGCCAGCGGCACGCCGCGCACCGACGCCGTGAACTCGACACGCGACTCGTCCGGCGCGACAGCGAAGACGCGCGCGCCGCTCGCGGCCAGCGTCGGCGTGACCAGGCCGGTAGTGCGGTCGTTCTTGCTGCCGGGGTCGAGCCAGGTCACGGCGGCGAGCAGGGCGAGCAGCGCCGCTGCAAGCAGGATCGCTGCGATGAGCGCGATTCGCCGGGGCCGGATGGGTCGTCTGGGCATGAGCGGGACTCCTGGATGGCGTGCGGAGCGTTCAAGGGTTCTGGAACGGGGCAAGCATAGCGCCTAACGGGATTTCCGGCGATGGTCGCGGGCCAGCATGACCAGCAGCCGCCCGGCGAAGAGGGTGCTGCCTCCCCCCGCTACCAACAGCACGGCCAGCAGCGCGGTGAAGAGCCGCCCGGCACGCTGTGCGTCGGGCAGCAGCATCCCGCCTGACACCGGCTGAACCGGCGGCGCAAGCGTGATTGTGACCGGGGCGGACACGCGAATCAGCCCGTCCGGGCCGGGCGCGGAAGCGACCAGCGTCAGCGGGCCGGTGCGCGCCGCGCTGAGCTGCGCCGTCCATGCTCCCTCCGCCGACGCCTGCGTCACAGCGAGCGCCGTGCCAGTCGTGTTGTCGCGCACGACGACCGTTGCGCCCGGCTCGGCCAGCCCGCGCACGACGATCGGGCCGGGCGCGCGTACCTCGCCGGAAGCGGGCGCGTCAATGCGCGGCCCTGTCTCGCCCGGCAACTGCCCGGCTTGCGCTGGCAGCGCGGACGCGGCGACCCCTCCAACCGGCGTGCGCGTCGGCGGGATCGGGCTGGGCGTCAGGGTATCTGTTGGGAGCGGCGTCTCTGTCGGCGCAGGAGTGAAGGTGGCCGTGTCCGTCGGGATGGGCGTTTCCGTCGGCGCAGGGGTGAAGGTGGCCGTATTCGTTGGGACGGGCGTCTCTGTCGGCGTGGGCGTGAACGTGGCCGTGTCCGTCGGGAGCAGAGCCACTTCCTGCGGCGTGCGTGTTGGCGGCGGAGTCCGGCTGGCGGTAGCTGTGGGCGTCGAGGTCGCCGTAGGCGAGCTAGTCGGCGTCAGGGTAGCGGTCAGCGTCGGGGTGCTGGTCGCCGTTGCGCTCGGCGTCATGGTCGGCGTCGGCGAGGGCGTCGCCGTGAAGGTGGCACTCGGCGTGGGCGTCAGCGTGACTGTTGGCGTGTCCGTCCAGCTTTGCGCCGTCTGCGTCAGGCGGGCAGCCAGCAGCGCCTCGACGGTCGAATCAAGATCGGGCGTCGCCGAGGGGGTGAGGGTCGGCGGCGGCGTGTCCGTCGAGCGCGGGGTGGCCGTCGCGGTGAGGGTAGCCGTTGGTGTGGGCGTATGCGTTGCCGCAGGGGTGGGAGAGGGCGTCCAGGTGAGTGTGGCCGTCGGCGGCAATTCCATCGCGAAGCCGACCGGGACGCGCTGGCTGGCCGTCCCATCCTCAGCGACGGCGACCACGGTCAGGGCGTGCTCGCCTTGTAGCAGCCCGCCGGGTAGTTCCGCCTCCCACGCGCCATCATCCCCGGCTACGGCAATGGCGACCAGCTCCTCGCCATCGTACACCTGGAGAATGTCGCCCGGCGCGGCCTGCCCGCGCAGCAGCAGCGGCGCGCCCGCGTAAGTGCCCGCCAGGGCCAGCGGCTCGACCTCCGGCGGAGCGACAGTCGCGCGCCCGCCAACCTCTGCCGGTAACGCGGTGGAAGGTAGCGCGGTCTCGGTTGGAGACTCAGCCTGGCTCTCGTCGCCGTTGTAGAAACGCAGGGCGAAGAGCAGCCCTGCCACCCCCGAAGTCAGCAGCAGGCCAGCCAGCAGCAAGGCGTCGAGACGGCGCACGACGCGCCGCCGCATGTCCAGGCTCACGGCGCGCGCTCATCTTTCTCGCCCGGAGCCGTGCGCGCCGCCGCCTGCCTAATCCAGCTTTCGGCGTCAATGGCGCGCAGCCGCCACTTCGGCTCGTCGAGCATCTGGTAAAGCTGATCGGGCGTCATGCTGGCAAGCTGGGCGAACGTCTGCACGCCCGCCTCGTAGAGCCGCCCCGCATACACCGGCCCGATGCCCTTGATCTCGGTCAGGCGATCCTGGCCGGGGCGCAGCGGCACCGCGCCAAGCTGCGTGACCATCTCCACAAGCTGCCCGATCTGCCGGAGGGTGCGGTCGAGCAGGCCCGCCTGCTGGCGGCGCTCCGTTGAGGCGGTGAGGAGCATAGTCGTGTGCTCGGCGACGCGGTCATCCAGCCGGGTGATGACCTGCGCCTGGGCCGCCAGCTCGCGATCTAGCTCGGCCAGGATGCGCGCGTGCTCAGCAATCTGGGCGTGATCGCGGGCGCGCACGGCCACCCAGTCGTCGAGGCGGCTGCTGATGTCCACCAGGCGCGTCACCTGCTCCTGGATCAGCGCCGCCCCTGCCGTCTCTGCGCCCGGCGCGGGTAGCGCACGCTGCACCGCGCTCTCCAACTGGCCCAGGCGCGCGTCCTGGCCGTCGAGTCGCAGGTTGAGGCGATCCAGCCGCTCCCCCTGAGCGGCCAGGAGGCGATTGGTCGCCGCGACGGTCTCGTGCTGCACGTCGAGCATCTCGCGCAGCCCGGCGTAGACATCACCGCCAGCGGCCCCCGCTGCCGCTTCGAGCTGGGCGGCGTGCTGCGCCAGCGCCTTGTTGAGCGCCCCCACAGCGGCGCGCTGTTCGAGCAGCTCCTCGCGCAGCGTCTCGTCGAGCAGACCGGTATTGGCCAGCGGCACCGGCTCCAGCAGGCGCGGGCGCACGGTGAAGATGTAGAAGATAGCTGTCACCAGCACGGTCGCGAATGCGCCGAGCGACAGAATGGCCAGGGCCTGTACGGGGTCCATCAGCACGCGCTCTCCATCGGGTTACGATATGCTCCTATTATACGGTAAGAGCGGGTGTTAGAGGAAGCCTTTCGCTGGACGGGGCGGAAGTGCACGCGAATGCAACCAGACTTCGGAAGTCTGCTTCTCTGCCAGCCCGCTCACCCGCGCCGTCACGCGCCCTTGGGTCCCCGCTATCTGCTATTGTCACGCCGGGCAACCTGCACTAAAATGTACGTAGGATGAAACCACGCTTCGGCATTGTTCTCCCTGCTGCTTTCGCTCTTGTTCCCGGCACGGTGTGTTGGCAACCGGTCGCTCATGGGGCCATGCGCGGGATGGCTCGCGCGTGGTTTTGCCCGTATGCCCAGCCAGAGGGAACCCGTTGATGTCCGGCTGTGAAGCGCGGCCCGTCACGCCGCTTGATCTCGGCCTCGTGCGGCGGCTCATTGCCCAGTGCCTGCCGCTCGACATGGCCTCCGCGCTGGCGCGCGGTCTGCCCGGCATGGAAGGGGTGTTGCTCTCTTCGGTGCCGCTGGCCGACTTGGGCGCGCCGACTGTCGTCATTCGCAACGGCGAGGGCGGCTTGATGGGCCAGGTGCGCCAGTGCCCCGGTCGCGGGGTTGCCCATTTGACGTTCCTGGCACCGGAGCCGCAGGCGGCGCATCTGTCCTACTGGATGCAGATCATCGAGGCGCTGGTCATCGAGGCGGGCAAGCGCGGCGCGATGCTGGTCAGCGCCGAGGTGCCGGAGGATCACGCCGTCTTCGTGGCCTTCCGCCAGACGGGGTTCGCTGTCTACTCGCGCCAGACGATCCTGCGCCGTGAGCCAGGCTGCGCTGCCGGCGACCCGACCCTGCTGCGCCCGGAGACGGAAGAGGACGCCATCGCCATCAGCACGCTGCACGCCAACACCGTGCCGCGCCTGTTGCAGCAAGCCGAGCCGCTGCCAGAGGCGGATCACAGCGGGCTGATCTACGAGAAGGATGGGCACATTGCCGCCTACCTGCTGGTCATCGAGGGCAAGAACGGCGTGGTGATCAAGCCCTACTTCCACCCGGAGGTCTACGACCAGACGGCGGCGGTCATTCTCTCAGCGCTCACGCACATTCCGCGCGCCGAGCAGGTGCCGGTTTTCCTGTACGCGCGCGCCTACCAGGACTGGCTGCGCGGCGTGCTGGAGCGGGCCGAGTTCCAGCCCTGGACAGAGCACGCCCTGATGGTCAAGCACACCATGCACCGCGTCGAGCGCCTGGAGCCGGTGGCGGTGTCCAGCCTCGAAGCGGGCCGCCTGCGGCCCCCTGTAGTGAACGGGCCGTACACGCGGCTGAGCAAGTCCAAGAGTCTATCTGGTCGCTGGTCGCACGGGCGACATAACGGTAATCACCGGTAAAGAGGACATGGAACGTCGAATCACGGATGATCTGGATCAACTGAAAGCAGTTCTCCCCACTCACCTCGTCGGCGCGCTGCAAGCATTGAAGCGCAACGACGACGATCTCCTGGAAGTGATTCTCGACCTGGGGCGCGTGCCCACTGCCCGCTTCATTGACAACGAGGTCGTTCTCGACAACCAGGAAGTCACGGAAGACACCATCGAATACGTCGCCGAGCGCGTAGGCGAATTCGACGATGATAACCGCGCTGGCATTGAGCGCACGCTGCACCGCATCAGCGCCATCCGCAACCGGCGCGGGCACATCGTCGGCCTTACCTGCCGCGTGGGGCGCGCCGTCTACGGCACGATTGACATCCTGGCCGACATCATCGAGGCCGGCTACAACGTGTTGCTGCTGGGGCCGCCCGGCGTGGGTAAGACCACCCTGCTGCGTGAGGCGGCGCGCGTGCTGGCCGAGACGCGGCGCGTGGTCATTGTGGATACGTCGAACGAGATCGGCGGCGACGGCGACGTGCCTCACCCAGCGGTGGGCCGCGCCCGCCGGATGCAGGTCTCCACCCCCTTGCTTCAGCACGAAGTGATGATCGAGGCGGTGGAGAACCACAACCCGGAGACGATCGTCATTGACGAGATCGGGCGCGAGCTAGAGGCCGCTGCCGCCCGCACCATCGCCGAGCGTGGCGTGCAGCTCATCGGCACGGCGCACGGCAACACGCTCGATAACCTGCTGCTCAACCCCACGCTGTCCGACCTAGTCGGCGGGATCGAGTCGGTCACGCTGTCCGACGAAGAAGCGCGGCGGCGCGGCACGCAGAAGACGGTGCTGGAGCGGCGTGCTCCACCCACCTTCAATGTGCTGGTCGAAATTCAGACGCGCGACCGGCTGGTAGTGCTCGACGACCTGGCTGCCGCTGTGGACGCCAAGCTGCGCGGTCGCCCGCTGCCCGTCGAGATCCGCCAGCGCAACGAAGACAACACGATCACCATCGAGAGTGCCCGCCCAGAGACCGTGTTCGGCGAGCGCAACGGCGGGCGCAACGGCGGGCGCAAGCCTGCCACAGTGGGCCGGCGCGGGGCCGCGCCTTCCGCCGAGACGGACTACGAGCGCGCGGAGCCGTTCTCTCCGCAGCGCGAAAGTGGGCGCGGCCTGCAAACGCTGCACCTGTTCCCCTACGGCGTGGCCCGCAACCGGCTGATCCAGGTCGGCAAGCAGCTTCGCGTGCCGGTCGAGATCGTGGACGACCTGGAGACTGCCCAGGCGCTAATCACGCTCAAGAACTACTACCGCCGCCGCCCACGCCTGATCGTAGACGCCGAGCGGATGGGCATCCCGATCTATGTCCTGCGCGCCAACACGATCACCCAGGTCGAGGATTTCCTGGTGGATGTCTTCGGACTGTACGGCGAGACGCCGCAAGACCCGATGAGCAACGCCCTGCGCGAAGTGGAAGACGCCATCCGGCGTATCCGCAGCGGCGAGCGGTCGGTTGACCTGACGCCGCAGGACGCCTACGTTCGCCGCAAGCAGCACGACCTGGCGCGGGCCGCGCACCTGGTCTCGCACAGCTACGGCAGCGAGCCGAACCGCCGCGTGCGCATCTTCCGCGACGAGCCGGCACGCTGAAGGGTGCCTCCTCACCGTCGGGACAAAGGATCACCGCAGAGGCGCAGAGGGCACTGAGAAGAACTGAAGGATTCTTGTTGCCTTTCCTCTGCGTTCTCTGCGTCTCTGCGGTTCAGAGAATCTCGCCCCGCATCTGGAATACGCCCGCGCTGGCGCATCCTGCGCCCACCCGCTACAATGGCCTATGCGGTCGCTCGCCGGTCTGGACTTACGACCGGCGAGCTTCGTGTTTATATCAGGAAAGGATAGCACGGTCGTGGGGCGTCTGATTCTGCTGCTAGGCATCCTGGTCGTTCTGACGCTGTGCTGCCTGGGGATAGCCGCCGGGCTGCGCTCATTGGCCGCCGAGCCGAACGAGATTCGCACGACGCTCGATCCGGCCCGCGTCACCGTCAGCGTGGGTGAGACCTTCACCGTGACGCTGACCATCGAGAACGTGTCGCTGGAGGCGGTGCGCGTCACGGCGATTGGCCTGGATGAGGCATTGGGCGACGCGCTGCGCGTCGAGGCGACCGAGCCAGCCTTTCGCGGCACGCGCGCGCGCAGCTACCCGCTGCTGGGCGCGTGGAACGAGTACGCGCTGGATCAGCGCATCTTCGCCGGTGAAAAGCTCCCTGTCACCCTGACCCTGACCGCGCTGCAAGCGGGCAATGCCAGCGGTGAGGTGACGGTTTGGGTGCAGGACAAGCTACTGGGCGTGTCGTTTGAGCGGGCGCGTCGCACGACGCTCGACATCACCGTGCATTAGCCGGAGGGAAGCGGCGTGTTCATCACCTTCGAAGGGCCGGACGGCAGCGGCAAGACGACGCAGTTTGGGCTGCTGGTGCCCTACCTGCGCGCGCAGGGCTACCCGGTCTACGACACGCGCGAGCCGGGCGGCACGCCCATCGGCGACCAGATTCGCGCCGTAGTGCACGACATCGCCAACGTGCAGATGCACCCCCACACCGAGATTCTGCTCTACGCCGCGTCGCGCGCTCAGCTTGTCGCCCAGGAGATTCGCCCGCGCCTGGAAGCCGGGCAAGTCGTCGTCTGCGACCGCTACGCCGACAGCACGCTGGCTTACCAGGGCTACGGGCGCGGCCTCGACCTGCCCACGCTGCGCACCATCCTCGACTTCGCCACCGGCGGCCTGCGCCCTGACCTGACCCTCTACCTCGATATCTCCGCCGAGGAGGGGCTGCGCCGTCGCCAGGAAGCCGCCCAACACGGCGCGGAGTGGAACCGCCTGGACGCCGAGTCGCTGGAGTTTCACCAGCGGGTGCGCGAGGGCTACCTGGCGCTGATCGCCGCTGACCCGGCGCGCTGGGTGCGCATCTCCGGTGAGGGAGACCGGGGGACGATACAGGAGCAAATTCGGGCCGTCGTAATGGCGCGCCTGCGTCGGGACGAGTGAGCCATGAGCTGGTCTGTCGCTGGCATCCAGCAGTTGGGGCACCGGCTGCGAAGTTGGCGGCTGGAGATCAAGTACTCGCTCATCACCGTGATCTTGCTGGGCGTGCTGTACGGCCTGTCGCGCAGCGGCACCCTGACCGGCGTCCAGGAGCGCATCATCGCCCTGATTGACGCCACCGCTGGCTATGGGCTGGTGGGCCTGTTCGTGGGCGCGCTGCTGGCGAACCTGGCCATCATGATCAGCGTGCCGTACACGGCCATCGTCGTCACCGTCGCCCTGGCCAGCCATAGCCTGCTCGATATGCTGATCATCTGCGTGGTGAGCGGACTGGGTTCGGGGCTGGGCAAGATCATCACCTACGCGCTGGCGCACAACATCGCCGCCGGGCAGCGGAATCTGGAATACAGCCCGCTGCTGGTGCGCGTCCGCACCTACGTCGAAGAACACCCGCGTGCCGCGCCGCTCCTCGTCTTTCTGGCCGCGTTCACCATCCTGCCCGACGACTGGGTGATGGTGCCCCTGGCGCTGGTGCAGTACCCGGTGGGCAAGACAGTCGTGCCCATGATCACCGGCAAGGTGCTGCACGGGGTGAGCCTGATCTTCATCGTGCTGCTGGCCATTGACCCGGAAGACATGGCGGCCCGCTCCAAAGCAGACCTGACGCTGGCCGTGCTGATCGTCTCGCTGGTGATCGTGCTCTACCAGATCGAGCACAACGTGCAAAAACGGCGCGAGATGGCGTGCCAGTCATCCCCCGCCGAAGATGCTACGTGCTGACGGGGGCTGGACTTCGGAAGTTTTCAAAACCCCCGAAGTCTGCGGTCTCTCCCACAGCCGCTCGCCAATCTCCGTGACCGCGCATGGCCTCCGCCGCCAACAAAAAACCGCCGGGAGGGTGTCCCCCGGCGGTTGCGGCTGTGTGACCTGGCGCGGGCTATTTCTTGCCCGCCTTGATCGAGATCTGCTTGGGCTGGGCCTGCGGCAGCTTGGGCAGCACGATGTTGAGCACGCCGTTGTCGAACGAAGCGTCTACCTTGTCGGTGTCCACTGTGCCGGGCAGGCGCAGGCTGCGCTGGAACGAGCCGTAGTTGCGCTCGCGGTAGTGGTAGCGGTCACCTTCCTTCTCGATGGTGTCGCCCACCTCACCGCTGACGGTGAGCACGTTGTCCTCTAGCTCGACCTTGACATCCTCCGGCTTGATGCCGGGCAGGTCAATGCGGATGGCGATCTCGCGGTCGTTCTCGACAACGTCCATCGCCGGGCGCAGCAGCGGGCGGTGCGTCTCGCTGTCGAAGAACGACGGCCAGCCGCGCCACATCTCGCTGAACAGCTCGTCCATTGCGCTGAACGGATCGCTCAGCGCTGACTCGCGCCGAGGGTTCCAACGAATCAGGCTACGCATGGTACAGTCCTCCTTGCTTACGATAAGCCTCTGTCAGTTTTCTATCTGGACTGTCCCTATCATGACTCACTCGTGTAAAAAACACGTCAGCGCAGCACAAGAATCGGATTAACACCGCGTAGAATTCGCGTAAATCGCGCCCCGGCTCAGCGATAATCGTCGCGCGCCGGGTAGAAAGCGTCCACCACGCGGCAGGCGGTCAGTGCGCGCCCGCTGTGTATCACGCCGCCAGGGATGAGGGCCAGCGTGCCCGCCTCCAGGATGCGCGTCTCCCCGCCGACCGTCATCTCAAGCTGCCCCTCCAACACACAGGTGATCTGCTCGTGGGGGTGCGCATGCTCTCGCAAGATGGCGCCGGTATCAATCGTCCAGTGGGCGAAGGTCAGGTGATCAGTGTGCGCGAACTTGCCGTGAAAGCCGGGAGCGATCTCGCGGCTGGGCAGCGCGTCAAGGGATGTGAAGGGCATGGGAGCCTCCTGGCAGGTGATGCGCGGAACGGGGCGGGCTGCGCGCCCGGCCCCTGGCGCAGTGGGCTTGCGGCCATCATAGCACAAAAGAAAAGGGGCGGTGCGCATCAGACGCACCGCCCCCCTGGGTGCATAGGGGACTTCGCGGCAGACCGACTCCCCCCACCGCTTGAGAGGGGGCCGGGGGTGAGGCTAAACGTAGTGCCCCTACTGGAGGGCGAAGGTGATCGTCACCTGCATGTCCACGCGCAGCGTGCCCTGGCTGATCGGGGCTGCATCGGCATAGGCCGTGCCGCCGCCACCACCCAGACCGATCGGGTTGTACACGTTGCCGCCCTCGGTGATGGTCAGCGGCTCGCCGACGCTCAGGCCGAGCGCCGCCGCCAGCAGACCGGCGCGCGACTGTGCATCGGACACAGCCAGGTTACGCGCCTCGGCTTCCAGGCCCGCGCGGTCTTCAATGTCGAACTGGAGATAGTTCACCATGTTCGCACCCGCCTGCACCGCGGTCGCCAGCAACTGGCCAACCGTCTCCGTCTGGCGGACGGTGACGGTCACACCCACCGAGACGCGATACTGTGGCTGGCTCGGCGTCTCGCCCATCGGGGCTGGGTTGTAGCCGTAATCCTGGTAGATCGAGTAGTGATCGGTGCGGATGTCCTCAGCCGCAACGCCGCCAGCTTTGAGAGCGTCCATGACTGCATTCATGCGGGCGGTTGTCTCGTCCATTGCTGCCACGATGTCGGCATTGACGATTTCAACGCCCAGGCCGAGCTTCACGATATCCGGCGCGCCAAAGGCCGAGCCATAGCCGGTCACGGTGATCGTGCGCGGCGCTTCGCCCGCCTGCGGCTGCGGCGCGGCGCTCACCGGCTGCGCGCGAAAGCTCAGCGCGCCACCCATGACCGCGACCAGCATAAGCCAGAGTTCCCACCACCATCAGGGCTTTCTTGTCAGACATTTCGTCACTCCTCAGACATGCTCCAAGCGAACACATGGGACCATCCTAGCAGGCATTAGCTCCCGGCACTGCACGCGGACTCTGCCGCTTGCCAGGCGACTGCCTGTCGGAATCTAGACGCTCGCAGCGGCCCGCAGGTTCCGCAGCACGTCAAAGTGGGCAAAGTTTTCCTATTTGGGGTGCGTGCAAAGCCTGTCAGGTAGGGGCGCTGCTCTGCTGTGCCCTGCTTTACCTCACCCCCGCTCGGCGCTGACGCGCGCCACCCCCTCCCATGCATGGAGAGGGGGCAAGCCGAGCGAAGCGAGGCTGGGGGTGAGGTCAATGCTCCCGCGCCAAGCGATTCGCTGACAATCTTTGCACGCGCTCCCCTCCAGCGCCGGTTGTCAAAACGCGCCGCACGGGGTAAGAATCAGCCGCTCGCCCGCGTTGGGAGGCGGGCGTCTGCTCAGGACGAGTGCGTGGATTTCGTGGTCGAAGTGCTGTTGGTGCTGGCGGCGGGCCTCTACCTGGCCGCCGTCGTGCTGCTCACCGTGTTCGTGGGCAGCTTCGGCGTGCTGATCGCGCTCTATCTGCGGACGCGCCGCCAGGATTCTCGGCACTCACGTGCACGGGTAGGGGCGTATTGCAGTGCGCCCCTACGCGATGGGTGCATTGAGGCGGAGCCGCTCGACGCCTTCCCGCCGGTGACGATCCAGCTTCCGATCTACAACGAGGCGCACGTCGTCGAGCGGCTGATCGCCGCCTGCGCCCAGCTTGACTATCCGCGCGACCGGCTGCACCTCCAGGTCATTGACGACTCCTCCGACGAGACAACGCGCCTGCTGCGCCAGGCCATGAGCGCCTGGGAACGCCGGGGTGCGCCGCCCATGACGCTGCTGCGCCGTCCGGCGCGCACCGGCTACAAGGCCGGGGCGCTGGCCTACGGGCTGGAGCAGATCACAACGCCGTTCGTTGCCATCTTCGACGCCGATTTCGTCCTCCCGCCGGACTTGCTGCGGCGGGCGCTGCCGCACTTTGCGACGGACGCGCGGCTGGCCCTGGTGCAGACGCGCTGGAGCCACCTCAACGCCGAAGATAGTCCGCTCACCCGCGCGCAGGCGCTGAACACCGACGGGCACTTCATCATCGAGCAGATCGCGCGCAGCCGGGGCGGGCTGCCCATGTCCATGAATGGATCGGGCGGCGTGTGGCGCGTGTCGGCGCTGCGCGACGCGGGCGGCTGGTCTGCCGCCACGCTGACCGAAGACCTCGACCTGTCGTACCGCGCGCTGTTGCGCGGCTGGCGCTTCGCTTACCTGCCGGGCGTGGCCGCGCCGGGCGAGCTGGTGCCCCAGGTGCAGGCGTACAAGCTGCAACAGCGGCGCTGGGCAACCGGCATGACGCAGAACTTGCTGCGGCACGCGATCCCGCTGTTGCGCGCGGAGCGTTACGCGCCCTGGCAGAAGCTCATGGGGCTGATGCACCTGGGCCAGTACGCTGTGCAGCCGTTGATCCTGCTGGCCTTCCTGCTGACGCCGCCGCTGATCGCGGGGGGGATGTTCGCCCGCCTGCCAAGCCTGGGGCCGCTTGGTGCGGTGGGCCTCATCCCGCCGCTGATGATGATCCTGGCCCAGCGCGCTCTGTACGCGGACTGGCCGCGCCGCCTGCTGTTCATGCCCGTTCAGGGGGTGATCGGCGTCGCGGTCGTGCTCAACAACACCGCTGGCGTGCTGGACGCGCTGACCGGCTCGCAAGCGGCGCGCGAATTCAAGCGCACGCCCAAGTTCAGCGCGACAGGTGTGGGCAATAGCTGGGTGCGCAGTCGCTACGCGCTGCCTGCCGACCGCACCACCCTGGGTGAGCTGGCCCTGGCCGGTTACGCGCTCGGTGGACTGGGGATCGCGCTGGCCCGGCTGCCCGCCCTGGCCCCCTATTTCGCCACGTATGCCTTTTCGTTCGCCGCCTTCGCCCTGTGGAATCTCGCCCAGACGCGGCAGGCACGGCCAGCCGCTCGATCTCGCCTGGCGCTGCGCTCGACGCGCAAGCTGCCGCGTCCAGCCCGCGAAGAAGAGACCTGAGCGCCAGCGGAGGCGGTCGGTCTGCACGATGTTCGCCTGGGGGAATTTGCCTGGCCCGATCAGGACAGCGGCTCGCTCATGATCCCGTCGAGGACGAGAGCCACCGCGCCAAGCGCGCACACATTGGACGGGATTTGGGTGAGAACAAGGCTCGGCGCGCCGTCCGCCGGGAGGGTGATCTGCGCGGTGACATCCGCCTGGAGCGCTGCCAGGAAGGGGGCCAGGGCCAGGCCGAGCGGCCCGCCCAGCACCACGCGCGCCGGATTGAACAGGTTCACCAGGTTGGCGATGCCCGCGCTGAGCACGGCGGTGAGGCGCGCCACGTAGTCTGCCGCCAGTGCGTCTCCGGCTTCTGCTGCCGCGAGCACCGCCGCCCGTGTCAGCGCCGCCGGATCGAGCATGGAGGCCGCGCCCGTCGCCAGCGACTCGCGCAGCGGGGCCAGGTCGCATGCCGCGCGCAGGGCCGCCTCCCAACAGCCGCGCCGCCCGCAGGTGCACGGCGCGCCCGCCGGGTCAATGACCATGTGCCCGACCTCGCCCGCGTAGCCGTCCACGCCCTGGTACAGCCGCCCGTCCACGAAAATCCCCGCGCCAATCCCCTGTGCGCTCAGCTCCAGATAGATGAAATCGGCGCAGCCCGCCCCCGCGCCGAAGTAGTGCTCGCCCAGCGCGGCGATGCTGGCCTCGTTGCCCACGCGCACGGGCAGGCCGTAGCGTGCCTCCCAGCGCGCCCGGAAGGGAATATCGCGCCAGCCGAGGTTGGTGGCCGCGTGCAGGGTGCCATCGCGCACGCGGACCAGTCCCGCTGTGCCCAGGCCGATGCCCAGCGGGGGCGTGTTCTCGCCCGCCGCATTCCAGCGCAGCGCCGCGTCAATGAGCGCCTCGACCTGGGGGAGCACCAGTCCCAGATCGGTCGTGTCCAGGGCGGTCTGCTGTTGCCAGCGCGGGCGGGCGACGAAGTCAGTCAGCAGCACGAGTGCCGACTCGCTGGTGATGGCCGCGCCAACGGCGCAGCCGCCAGCGGGGTTGAGCGCAAGCAGCGTGCCGGGCCGCCCGCCACGCGAAGGGGCGGTGCCCGTCTCGTGGACGAGGTTGGCGGCGATGAGATCGTCAACCAGGCTGGAGACGGTGCTGCGCGTCAGGCCGGTGCGCGCGGATAGCTCGGCGCGCGACTGGGGAGAATCCAGGCGCAGATGGTTGAGGATCAGCGCGCGGTTGATGTCGCGCATCAGGCGGTGATCGGCGGAGCGGCGAGTGAGACTCATGAGAGATTACTTTGTTTGTATTGACTACGAACAAAGTATAGAGTACAATCCAGGTATTGTCAACGTGCGCAGGGTGGCAGAGTTCATTCCAGATGGAGATTGCTGGCGGACTGGTTTCGTAGGGGCCTATGACCGCACGCTTTAGCAGGGCGCAGCGGGCAGCGCCTCCACCCAACCGGCGTTCCGGGAATTCGCCAGCAGCGTGCCGATCTGGGGCGAGATCCTTTGAGCCGCAACGCCCCGGAGAGTGCGGAGACGAGCCAGGTGCGTTGAGCCTGTTTTTGCTCTGCGCTCCCAGTCTCTCCGCAGGGATGCTCTGCCCCTGAAACTAATAAGGATAGCCACATGTACCTTGACCAGGAAATTGCCGAGCAGCCCGTCGTGCTGCAACGCCTGCTGAGCGAAGAAAACGCAACCGCCCAGCAGATCGCCGCCGCCATCCGCGACTTCGACCCGGCCTTCATCTGCATCGCCGCGCGTGGCACGTCCGACAACGCGGCCCGCTACGCCCAGTATCTCTTTGGGGTGCAGGCGCGGCTGCCCGTCGCGCTGGCTACGCCGTCGCTGCACACGCTCTATCAGACACCGCCCAATTTCTCGCGCGCACTGGTGATCGGCATTTCGCAGTCGGGGCGCGGCGAAGACATCCGCCAGGTGCTCGCCGACGCCCGCGAGCAGGGCGCGCTGACCGTCGGCATCACCAATAACCCGGAGTCGCCCATCGCGCAGACGGTAGACCATCACCTGCCGCTGCTGGCCGGGCCGGAGCTAAGCGTCGCTGCGACCAAGACGTACACCGCGCAGCTTGCCGCCATTGCCATGCTGGTCACTGCCCTGGTGGACGATGACGAGCTACGCGAGTCACTGGCCCACCTGCCCGGTTACGTCGCGCAGACGCTCACCGAGCATATTGCCTCGCCGCTGACGGGGCCGCTGTGGGTCGAGCGTTACCGCTATATGGACGCTTTCGCCACCATCGGGCGCGGCTACAACTACGCTACCGCCTTCGAGATCAACCTCAAGATCAAAGAGTTGTGCTATATCGCTGGCGAATCCTACAGTGAGGCGGACTTCCGGCACGGCCCCATCGCCGTGATCGATCGCGGCTTCCCGGTGATTGTCACCGCGCCAGCGGGCAAGACGCTGCCCGCGCTGATTGACCTGCTCGGCAAACTGCACGACAAGGGCGCGGAGCTGCTGGTCATCTCCAATGAGGAAGCGGCCTTCGCCCATGCCCAACACGCCATGCGCCTGCCCGCCGACATGCCCGAATGGCTGACGCCGATTCCGGCGGTGGTGCACGGGCAGGTCTTCGCCATGCGCCTGGCTCTGGTGAAGGGGCACGAGGTAGACCGTCCGCGCGGCCTGACCAAAGTGACGGTGACGCGCTAGCAGGCAGGGATCGGTTGCCAGTTCTCAGGGATCAGTCGTCAGTGATCGGTTGTCGGTTCTCAATGATCGGTCGTCAGTGATCAACCAGGGAAAGCCACTTGAGAGGCTCCCTTACTGATAACTGAATACTGATTACTGACAACCGATCACCAATAACCAACAACCAGTAACCAATAACCATTCATCCTGGAGAAACCCCGTCATGACCCAAGCTTTGACTCTCATCGCTCCGCGTTTTGTCCCGCCGCTCGATCCTGGCTTTCGCCCGGCAGTGCTGGCTAACCGTGCCTTTCAAGCGGAGGTCGCTGCGTCAGGCGTTGGGGTGCCGCTGGTGCTCGGCCTGGAGCGCGTAGGTGGCACGCTGTCGCGCTTTGAGACGACTGTTTTCCCGGACGGCCACCCGCGCGCCGAAGCCAATCTGCAATATGCCGAGCGGCTGGTCAAGTTCCTGCTGTGGCAGCGTGGCGGCTGGAAGGTCTACGTGGGCGGGCCGCAAGCCATCGGCGAGCACATCCGCCGCACGTACGCGGCGGACGGCCCGCGCGCCTTCGATCACGATTTCATGGGCGAGCAGGTCTATCAGCAGCCGTTCACGGTCGTGGTCTGCGCGGCGGACAAGGTGCCACCGGCCCACGAGAGCGAGAAGGCGCTGGGCCGTCACCTGGACGGCTGCCGCATCGGGTTCGACCTGGGCGCGTCCGACCTCAAAGTGTCGGCGGTGATTGACGGCGAGCCGGTCTTCAGCACGGAGATCGTGTGGGAGCCGCGCCAGAACACTGACCCGGCTTATCACTATGAGCGCATCCTGTCCGCGCTGCAGCTCGCCGCGTCCAAGCTGCCGCGCGTGGATGCCATCGGCGGCAGCTCGGCGGGCGTCTACGTGGACAACCGCCCGATGATTGCCTCGCTGTTTCGCGGCGTCCCTGCTGAGCGTTACGGCGAGGTGCGGAGCCTGTTCGCCCGCATCCGCCAGGCGATGGGCGGCACGCCGCTGGAAGTGATCAACGATGGCGAGGTCACGGCGCTGGCTGGCTCGATGTCGCTGGAGGATGACAGCATCCTCGGTGTGGCGATGGGGTCGAGCGAGGCCGCTGGCTACGTCACGCCGACGGGCAGCCTGACCGACTGGCTCAACGAGCTGGCGTTCGCGCCGGTGGACTACCAGCCCGACGCGCCCGCCGACGAGTGGTCGGGCGACCGGGGCGTGGGGGCGCTCTACTTCTCGCAGCAGGCGGTCTTCCGCCTGGCGCCGCGCGCGGACATCACTGTGCTCACCGGCGTGACCGACGCCGAGAGGCTCAAGGCCGTGCAGGAGAAGCTTGAGGCGGGGGACGAGGGCGCGCTGAAAATCTGGCAGACGATCGGCATCTATCTCGGTTATGCGCTGGCTCACTATGCCGACTTCTACGCGCTGAAGCACGTGCTGATCCTGGGGCGCGTTACGTCGGGGCGCGGCGGCACGGTGATCCTCGACACGGCCAACGAGGTGCTGCGCGGGGAGTTCCCCGACCTGGCCGCCGAGCTGCAAATCCAATTGCCGGACGAGAAGAGCCGCCGCGTGGGGCAGTCCATTGCTGCGGCGAGTCTGCCGAAGCTGGGGTAGGTGGTTGTTGGTGATCGGTAGTTGGTAGTTGGTCGTCAGTCATCGGTTTTCAGTGATCAGTGACCGGGCGGGGGGCCTGCGCAAACGGCTCATTCGCTCTGATAACTGATCACTAGTTAACCTTCACAATAGGTGGGCAAGCAGGTAAACTGGGCGCATGATCATGCGATACATTCCACTCACCCAACATCCGAACGTGTTTTATGCTGTGACCGGCTTGCGGATCACGGAATTTGACGAGCTGCTGGCCGACGTGCTGCCGCGTTATGCCCAAACTGAGCAGGAACGGCTGACCCGTCCTCATCGTCAACGGGCCATTGGTGCGGGTCATCCCTTTGATTTGTCGATGCGCGATCACATTTTGTTGACGGTGGTGTGGCTGCGGGTGTATCCGACCCATGAGGTGTTGGGCTACCTGTTTGGCGTCAGTGATTCGACGGTCTCGCGGTTGATTGGACGGGTGCTGCCCGTCTTGGAAAGGGCGGGACGGGACACCATGCGGATGCCGGACCCCGGCAAGAAACGTCGTCGGTCGCTGGATGATTTGCTGCGAGAAACCCCCGAATTGGCCGTGGTGATTGACAGTTTTGAACAGCGGGTTCAACGTCCGCGTGACCGTGACGAGGCCGATGGGCTGTATTCGGGCAAGAAAAAGCAGCACACCCTCAAAAGCCAGGTGGCCGTGGATGAAGAAAGCGGGCAAGTGGTGGACATTGCCGAGAGTGTGCCGGGTCGCACGGCGGATATTCGGCTGTTGGAGGAGTCGCAGTTGATGACCCGTCTGCCGGAAGGCGTGGGCGGCATCGGTGACTCGGCCTACCAAGGCCTGGCGCGTCTCCACCCGCACGGTCTGGGCGCATCCCCGCGTAAGAAACCGTGGGGGAAGCCGCGCCCACCGGAGGACGCCGCCTTCAACACCGCCTTTTCTCGCCGCCGCATGATTGTCGAAAACACGATTGGCCGGATGCGCCGCTACCAGAGTATCTCTCAAACCGACCGTAACCATCGCCAACACCACACCCCGCGCGTCGCGGCTATTGCGGGGTTGGTCAACCGTCAATTGGCCCATCGGATGCCTGCCTGATGTTTATGGGGGAAGGGGACGCTTGTCCTCTTCCCTAATTGTGAAGGTTAACCACTGACTACTGATCACTGACCACCGATAGGTACTTTCCAGGGAGAGATGCACATGCAGTTCAAGCTCGCAAGCGCACAGGTCTTCGTTCCCGACGGGCTGCCTGTCGAGCAGGCATTGGCCCGCACTACGCACCTGGCTGTCGCCGCCCACCAGGACGACATCGAGATCATGGCGATGGACGGCGTCTTGCAGTGCTACCAGCGCGACGACCGCTGGCTGACCGGCGTCACCGTCACCGACGGGGCCGGTTCGTCGCGCACGGGGCTGTACGCCGACTACACCGACGAGCAGATGCGCCTGGTGCGCATCCGGGAGCAGAAGAAAGCGGCCTTCGTCGGCGAGTACGCTGCCCAGGTGTTCCTGAACTATCCCAGCAGCGCCGTCAAAGACGGGGCCAACACCGACCCGGTTGATGATCTGCTCGCTCTGCTGCGCGCGACGCGCCCGCAGGTGGTCTATACCCACAACCTGGCCGACAAGCACGCCACGCACGTCGGCGTGGTCACCAAGGTGATCGCCGCGCTGCGCCGCCTGCCAGCGAATGAGCGCCCGCAGAAGGTCTACGGCTGCGAGGTGTGGCGCGACCTCGACTGGCTGCTCGACGCGGACAAGGTCGCCTTCAACCTGTCGGCGCAGGAGAACTTGCAGGCCACGCTCGTCGGCCTCTTCGACTCGCAGATCAGCGGTGGCAAGCGCTACGACCTGGCGACGATGGGCCGCCGCCGTGCGCACGCCACCTACCACGCCTCGCACGAGGGCGACGTGACCACCGGCACGAACTTCGCTATGGACCTGACGCCGCTCGTCGCCGACCCGTCGCTGGACGTGGTGACTTACGTTCTGGGGTTCGTCGAGCGTTTTGCCGAGGATGTGCGCCAGCGCATCAGCAGCGTGATCTAGCTTGCCAGCACGGGCACGGTCGCATTGGCAGCGGGCATGATCGCCACGCGCGCGCCCGGCCCCAAGGCGGACAAGGCCCGTGCAACCGCCTCATCGAGCGATGCCGCCGGAGTCAGCAGGGCATGGCGCACCTGTTCCGGCGGCATTTCTGTGACCAGTAGCACCTCGCGCAGGCGGATCGCGTCGCGCGCGATCTGGAACGCCTTGTGCGGCCCCAGGCGGAACTCCTCGCGGGCGAAGCGCTCCAGCACGGCCTGGTGCGAGGTCATGCCCACCATCCACGCCTCGTAGGCGGCGCTGCCCGCTCCCTCCCCGCACGCCGCGACCACGATCACCACACCGCCATCGCGTACCACAGGCGCGGCATGGGCCAGCGCCTTCTGCGCTTGGTAGAGGTTCAGGTCTTTGGGATGGCCGCCCGGCGCAGCGATCACCAGATCGAACGGGGTGGGGACGGGCACCTCGACCAGCGCGCGCACGAGCGGGATGCCCGCGCGCATCACCGCCAGCGGCTCCCCGGCCAGCACGCGCACGACCTGCTTATCGCGGTTGAGCACGGCGTTGACCGCCAGGTGCACCCCGGCCAGCCGCCCGATGTCCTCCACGTCCTGGCGGGCGGGGTTGTCGTCGGTGCGACCGGCGCGCGCCGCCGGATCGCGCATCAGAGCGTGGTTGGCGCTGACCGTCTCCCGCCCGGCCAGGCCAATCGCCGCGCCCTTGACCCCGCCGGAGAAGCCCATGAACTGATGCGCCTCGATGTTGCCCACCACCACGCGCAGATCAGCGGCCAGGAACGCACGGTTGATCCAGACCGGCGTGCCGCGCGGCGTCTCGCCCAGGTAGCGCAGCGCGGCGCGGTCGTCGCAGTCGTGCGAGATCACGGGGTGGCGCGCCAGCAGGTCCGGCGGCAACACCTGCGAGAACTCGCCCGGCGTCATCGGCGTATGGGTGCCGCTGGCGATCAGCAGCGTGATTGCCTCCGGGCGCAGCCCCGCCTGCTCCAGCCAGGCCAGCGCAGCGCGCAGCACCGCCTGGGGAACCGGGCGCGTCTTGTCGCTGAGGGCCAGCGCCGTCGTCCGCGCGCGGGCCAGGGCGTCCGCGTCCACCGTGCCGAGCAGATCGCGCAGCGCCGCCGCTGCCGCCGCTGGCAGGTCGGGCGCAGGATCGGCGTCGCGCGGGGCGATCACCGTCACGTCCAGGTCGCCGGGCAGCGTCACCGTCAGGTGCGTCTTGCCGTAGGGGAGGCGGTAGGCGGGCATGGGTAGTGGTGGGTGGTTGTTGGTTATTGGTTGTTGGTTGTTGGTGGTGATCGGTTTTCAGTTTTCAGTTGTCGGTTTTCAGTTGTCAGTGATCAGTAAGGGAGCCTCTCAGGTGGCTTTCCCTATCTGATCACTGACTACCGATCACCCCGCGCGCTAGATGCTCACCCCAATGCGGTGAATGGCGAAGCTGTTGGCGTCTTTGAACACCTCGGACTTGGTCAGCCGCCCGCTGGCGACGGCGATCACCTCGTCGAGCACCATGCGTCCGGCCTGCTCCAGCGTGATCTCACCGCGCAGCACGCCGCTCACGTCTAGCTCAACCGTGTCCTGCATCAGTTGGAACGACTGCGCGTTGCCGGTCACTTTAATGGTGGGCATGATCGGGTGCGCCGAAGTATGCCCGCCGCCCGTCGAGAAGACGAGCACCTGGCAGCCCGCCGCCGCCATGCTGCTGATCGACTCCGCGCCATGCCCTGGGCCGTACATGACGTACAGGCCGGGCGCATCGCTGGCCGGGCGCTCGGCGATGTCCAGGTAGCCCACGATCGGCGCGCTGCCGCCCTTCTTGACCGCGCCCATAGACTTCTCTTCGATGGTAGTCAGCCCGCCCACCATGTTGTCGCCGGTTGGCTGCGAGCCGCGAATGTCCTCGCCGCTAGCCAGGGCGCGCTGCTCCAGGTGTTGTACCGCCGCCACGATCTGCGTGGCAATCTCCGGTGTGGTCGCGCGGCTGGTCAGCCACTCCTCGCAGCCCATCCACTCGGTGCACTCGGCCAGGATCGAGCGTCCGCCCGCCGCGATGACCAGGTCGGAGCAGATACCAGTTGCCGGGTTGCTGGCCAGGCCGGAGGTGGTATCGGACGTTCCGCACTCGGTGCCGAAAAGCAGCTTGCTCAGCGGGACGGCCTCGCGGCGCAGGTTGCTCAGCTCGCGGGAATAGCTTGCCGCGTAGCGCAGCGTCTTGTCCAGCGAGGCGATCATGCCGCCGTCGCTGCGAATGTTGACGGTGGCGACCGGCTTGCCGGTGGCCGACTGGATGTCGTGGGCGATGTCTTCGGCGGTCATGCCTTCCTCGCGGAAGTGATCCACGACGACCACCGCGCCGACATTGGGGTTCATGCCGGTGTTGGAGAGGAAGCGGCGCGTCATGCGCAGGTCGGGGCGCACCTGGCAGCGGCCCAGCGGGTGGGTGATCGCCACGCCGCCGGAGATCATATCGGCGACCATCTTGGCGACTGTGTTGGCGTAGACAGTGGCCGACAGGAGCAGCACGTGATTGCGCGCGCCCACTGCCCCATCCGCCCGGACGTATCCCATGAACTCGGTCATGCTCGCTCGCTCCCCTGTTACCCTGCGGACTGGGCGGTCTTGTCGCCGCGCCCGCGATGGCTCTCGACGTTGTGAATGTGAACGTGATCGCCGGCCCGGATGTCGGCCAGCGCCGTGCCGATGCTCAGCCCGTACTTGGTCACCTGCGCCCCTTTGGGGATGTCGCGCAGCGCGATCTTGTGCCCGTAGGCGATGTCGGCGCGGGCGACGAGGGTCAGGTCGCGCTCGCGGCCCTCGGTGCCGACGGTCTCGCCCGCCCGGATCGGCTCGCCGACTGCCGTCCCGACGTTGTCTTCCTTCTCGACGACGAACACTGTCTTCATGCCCGGTTAGCTCCTTGTAGTGATTGGTAATCAGTTGTTGGTGGTTGGTTCAGTGCCTGTCTGCAAATGTGCCCCCGTAGGGGCGCTGCTCTGCTGCGCCCGGCAATCTACTGAGGGCGTACTATTTGTAGGGCGTCTGGTCCCAGAAGCTCTGGAAGCGGGCCAGCCCGACGCCCGTGTACGGGTGGTCGAACGCTTCCTGGAACACAGCGAATCCGGCGGTGACGATGTCCGCCCCGGCGACCGCTGCCTCGACGATCTGCCGTCCGTTGCGCACGGCGGCGATGAGCACCTCGGTGCTGAAGTCGTAGTTGTCGCGGATGGCGACGATCTCCTCGATCATCGAGACGATCTCCTCGCCGTTGGACTCCTTCCAACCGATGAACGGCGAGACGTAGAACGCGCCCATGCGCATGGCCTGCAACGCCTGCGCCGCCGAAAAGACCAGCGTCAGGTTGCTGCGCACGCCCTGCGCCCGGAGCAGGGCGACGGCCTTGAAGCCCGCCTCGGTCGCGGGCAGCTTGATCACGAAGTTGGGGCTGAGCGCCGCCAGCGTGAGCGCCTCGGCGACCATCGCCTCAGCTTTCGTGTGGTGCGGGTTGACTTCGACGGAGACGGTCTTCTCGGTGCCAGCGAACAGCGCGCCGATCTCCTGGATCACGGTCAGGAACGGCTTGCCGGACGCCTGGACGTGGCGCGGGTTGGTTGTCACGCCGTCAATGTCCCACATGGTCAGCGCGTGCTCGATCTCGTGGACGTGCGCGCTGTCGAGAAAGAATTTCATAGTCTGCTCCCTCACATTACTCCTTGACTGTTCGTTACTTACCTCACCCCCGTTTCGCTTCGCTCAGCTTCCCCCTCTCCGCTGCGGAGAGGGGGTCAGGGGGTGAGGTTGCGAGCAGGAAGGGGCGAACGGGCTATCAGGACACTAGTCCTTGCCGCCGTTCAGGTTGATGACCATCAGCTTCAGTTCGCTCATTTCCTCGATGGCATAGCGCGGCCCTTCGCGCCCCACGCCCGACCCCTTGACGCCGCCGTAGGGCATCTGGTCTACGCGGAACGTCGAGACATCGTTGATCTGCAGGCCGCCCACTTCGATTAGCTCGAAGGCGCGCATGATGCGGTTGACGTTCTGGGTGAAGAGACCCGATTGCAGGCCGTAGTCAGTGTCGTTCGCCAGGCGGATCGCCTCGTCAAAGTCGTCGTAGGGCGTGACGGTGATCACCGGCGCGAAGATTTCTTCGCGGTTGACGCGCATGGCGGGCGTGGTGTGGCCCAGCACCGTCGGCTGGAACAGCGCGCCTTCGCACGTCCCGCCGAGGAGTACCTGCGCCCCGCCCGCGACCGCCTCTTGCACGGTAGCCAGCGCTGCCGCTGCCGCCCGCGCATTAATCATCGGCCCGACCTCCACCGCCGGGTCGCGCGGGTCGCCGACCTTCAGGCGGCTGATGCGGTCGAGCAGCTTTTCCAGCATTTCGTCGTAGACCGGGCGGTGAATGAGCACGCGCTGCACCGAGATGCAGTTCTGCCCGGCGTTGGCGAAGCCGCCCATCGTGATGCGGCTGGCGGCGTAGTCGAGGTTCGCGTCCTCGTGGATGATGGCCGCTGCGTTGCCGCCCAGCTCCAGCCCGACGCGCTTGCGCCCGGCGATCTCCTTGAGGTGCCAGCCGACCGCCGAGCTACCGGTGAAGCTCAGGTACTTGATGCGCGGGTCGCGGGCCAGCGTTTCGGCCTGGCTGCCGGGGCAGACGACGTAGCTCAGCGCCTCCGGCGGGAACCCGGCTTCCAGCGTCATCTCGGCCAGCAGCCGCCCGGAAAGCGGCGTATTGCTGGCGGGCTTGAGGATGAACGAGTCGCCGGCAGCGATGGCCGGGGCCAGCTTGTGGCAGGCCAGGTTAAGCGGGTAGTTGAAGGGGGCGATGCCCAGCACCGGCCCCAGCGGTAAGTGGCGGGCGAAGGCGTGCCGGTTCTCGCCCGCTGCCGTCCAGTCTATGGGCACGATCTCGCCGGTGATGCGCTTGGCTTCTTCGGCGGCGACGCGCACCGTCTCCTGGGCGCGAGTGACTTCGCCCCGCGCGATGTTCTGCGCCTTGCCGCCTTCGAACATCAGCGCCGCCGCCAGCTCTTCGCCCCGCCGCTCCATCTGCGCCAGCAGGTCGTAGAGGATGCGCGAGCGGGCGTGAGCGGGCAGCTTGCGCGTGATGGCAAAGCCGCGCTCCGCCGCCACAAGCGCATCTTCCAGGTCGCGCCCGGTGGCCTGATAGACCTGGGCGACGACTTCGCCGGTGTAGGGGAAGCGCACGTCGGCGATACGGTCGCTGGTGCGCCATTGGCCGCCAATGAGGAAAGGATGGGGATCGGTCATGATAACTCCTTGTAGATGTAGATCATAGCTGGCGTGCGGAGGGCCGGGCGCATTCACAGGCGCAGCACGGGCAGGTCGAGCATGTGTGCCAGGGCCAGCAGCGCCTCGACATGATCGCCATAGGTCAGGGCCAGGTGATGCTCCAGCCCTTGCGACAGAATCGTGTCCAGCACGTCACGCACCGGGCGCTCGAAGCGCACCACGCCCGACGTGCCGCCGAAGCTGATCGGCGCGGGCAGCACTTCGCAGCGCCCGACGACCAGCCGGAACTCACCCGTCGCCTCGCTGAGCCGGGCCAGCGTCACGACGCCGGGCTTCAGCGGGAACTCCAGCAGCAGCGGCAGGCGGCGGTTGGAGTGAATCGTCGCGCGCGGCTGGAAGTCCGGGTCGGCCATGCTCAGCGGCGCTTTGCCGCAGTGCCACAAGACCGCCGTGTTGCGCTCCGTGTCGAAGGAAACCAGGTCGCTGTCGAAGGCTGGCTCACCGCTGATCTCCTGCAAAATAAGCTGTGTCACCGCCCCGTTGACATCCGCCTCGCAGCTTGCCGGAGTCAGGTCGTCGGTGAGCAGGCCGAGCGCGCCGCAGGCCGCGCAGCCCAGATCGGTGAAGAACTGCGGCCAGCAGCGCACGGCGTACCCGGCCAGGCGCTCGCGGACGGCGGTCTCGCGCAGAGTGGCGTAGGTCGCCAGCGTGCCGCGCAGCGCGTCCCTGTCCACCTCGTCCAGCCCCGCCACGCGCCCGCGCAGCGACTCGGTCAGCGCGTCCACTGCGCCGGGATCGGCACTGCGCGCGCCCACGAACACATCCTCCAGCGCCATCTGCACCAGTTCCACGCCGAAACGCTTGTGCAGCGCCACCGGGTGCGGAATGCACGTCTCGAAGCCGTCCGGGTGCTCGTCCACGCGCCCGATGCGCGCCCCGCGCAGCCGCCGCCGGACACGCCCGGCCCGCCCCGCCGCGTCTACCTGAGCCAGGGCGGCGGGGTCGTCCGGCGCGGCGCAAACGGTGGCATAGCGCCGTCCGGCGCGAGTGAGCGCGTGCGCGCCCAGGGTGATCCCGCACAGCGAGTTCAGACGCAGCCGCCCGCCTGTTGGCGCTTCGGGCACGGCCCACAGCAGGGGCGGCGCGTCTGCGCGCTCAACCAGCGCCATGAGCATGGTGCTGTCGGCGAAAGTCGCCTGGAAGACGATCAGCAGGTCGAGCGGCTGGGCGGCCAACTGCGCGGCAGCGGCGGCGGCTTCCTCGGCGGAAGTGACCAGCGCATCCGGCCCGATCAGCGCATGGCCCGCTGCCATCAGCGCCGCCCGCGCCTGGGCGGTGACCTGCCCGGCGAGTGGAACGTCGAAGGTTGTGCGCGCGATGGGCACGAAGCCCAGCGCGAGGGGCGGCGCAGCCATCTAGAAAGTCCCTTCGGTTTGCTCGTAGAAGAAGGCGTCCAGGGCCAGCGCCGCCGCGCCGATCACGCCCGCGTCCTGGCCGAAGGTCGGCGTGCGCAGCAGGACGCGCTCGCCCAGCCCGGCGAAGGCGCGCTCGCGCAGCGTCCGCTCGACGGTGGGCAGCAGCAAGTCCGCGCCCTGGGCGAAGATGCCGCCGAGGATGATCAGCTCCGGGCTGAGCGTGTTGACCAGGTTCGCCAGGCCGATGCCCATGTAGGCCGCGCGCTCGTCGAGCAGGGCGAGCGCCGCCGGGTCTCCGGCGCGGGCCGCCGCGAAAAGACGCTCGATGGGGGAGCCATTGCCGGGGGCGCTCACCGCACGGGCCAGCAGACTGTCCGGCTGCTGGACGGCGAGAGCCTGCGCCCGGCGCACGATGGCTGGCTCTGAGACGAGCGTTTCCAGGCAGCCGGTGCTCCCGCAGCGACACGGCTCGCCGCCGTCGGCGACGACGGTCATGTGCCCGATCTCGCCCGCGCCCGCTCCGCCCCGGTAAAGCTGCCCGTCGAGGATGAAGCCAGCGCCCACGCCGATGCGCGCGTAGACGAAGGCCAGCACGCGCACGTCCTTCCCCGCGCCAAAGAGCGCCTCGGCCAGGGCCATTGCCCGCACGTTGTTATCTACGAATACGGGCAGCCCGCAGCAGCCGGCCAGCCTGTCGCGGATGGGGATGTCGCGCCAGCCGAGGTTAGGGGCGAGCACGTTGACGCCGCGCGCCGGGTCCACCAGCCCCGATGCGCCGACGCCGATGCCTGTGATCTGCTCGCGGTGCACGCCGCTGGCGGCGATGGCCTCACCGACCAGCGCGGCGATGGCGTCGAGCACCTGCCCGGCGGGCCGGTCGAGCGAATGCTCGATCTCTTCCAGGTGCAGCGGACGGGCGAACAGGTCGGTGACGGCCACGCGCACGCGGCCTACGCCAATGTGCACGCCGACGGCATAGCGCGCCCCCGGCACCAGGCGCAGTGCCACGCGGGGACGGCCCACGCCGCGCCCCTCGCTAAGCTGCTCGCTGCCCTCTTCGGCGACAATGCCCTGGTCAAGTAGCTCGGTGATCAGGTTGGTGACGGTGGTGGTTGAGAGTCCGGTCAGACGGGCGATGCGCACGCGGGAGACGGGTTGGTGCCAGAGCAAGATGAGCAGGATCGCGCGCAAGTTGTGCGACTTGATCGCGCTGGAGCTGCTGCCGAGAAGTGAGCGTCGGGTTGTCATCGGAGTGTGCCGTTGTCCAGGTGATGAACATTAATTAAGCAACGTGAAAAATTAACTCTCTACTCCCAACTATACTCCTTTTGGTGGGCCTGTCAAGGCGTGCGGCTCGCTCGCGGAGCGTGATCACTGCGAACCGCTGAGGCGCAGAGGGCGCAGAGAAGAACCGAGAGCATGTGGCTGCTTTCATCCGGGGATGGGGAGCATTTGTGGGTAACGCATAGCTCGGCGCTGGCGTGCCTCACCGCCCCCTCTCACGCGAACTGCGGCAGGTATTGGGCGAAGTCTCTCAGGAAATCGTCCAGGATGGCCCGCGCTGTGTCAATGTCGCTGACCATCGGATCAAGCAGCAGCGCTTGCAGCGCCAACTGGCGGTCACCGCGCACGGCGGCGTCCACGACCAGCGACGCCTCCTCTAGCTCCCGGCGGCACAGCGCGGCGATGCCCTCCGGCAGCGCCGGGAAGCTCAACCCCTGGAAGCCATAGCTGGAGATGATCCCCGGCACCTCGACGATGGCGTCGTCGGGCAGGTTGGGGATGTAGCCGCGATTGGGCAGGTTAAGCTGCTGGTGATAGAAGTTGTCGTTGTCCATCACCGCGCCGATCATCTCCGGGATGCCCTCGTCGAGCATGTTGTGCCGCCACACGTCGCGCAGATCGTCCACCGGCACGCGCCCGGCGACAATGGCTTCGGCCAGCGCCTGGCGCTCGGCGCGGCGCTTGCGGTTGCCGTCCCAGCTTTGCAGCGTCAGGTGATATTTCTCCCACGGCCTGGTGACCGGGTCGCTGACGAAGGGCAGGAACTCGCACAGGTGCGCGTCACCGGCGGTGGGCACCAGCCCGAAGATCGAGAAGACTTCGCGCGAGAGTGGCTCGAAGTCCGGGCGCGTGCGGGCCAGCCAGGTTTCGCGCACCAGGGGGTAGAGGTCTTCGCCGGTGTGCTTGTCGCGGATGTCGAGCATCCACGAGAAGTGGTTGATGCCCGCCGCCCTGATGGATAGGTGCTCCAGCGCCGCCCGCGCGACGGGGATGAAGCGCGGCATGTTGTCGGCGTTGGTGTGCAGATGAAAGCCGTCCGGGATGGGAATGCCGAAGCGCTCGGCCAGGATCGCCCCCACCAGCGCGTAGCCCCACAGCAGTTGGTGGCACAGCCCGACGACCTTGACCGTGCTGTAGCGGTGGATGGCCAGCGTGGTGCGGATGAGCGGATTGACCAGGTTCAGGTAATAGGCATCCGGGCACAGCTCTTCCATGTCGCGGGCGATGTCGAGCAGCAGGGGGATGCCGCGCGCGGCGTGGGCGAAAGCGCCCGGCCCGCCGTTCTCCGCATAGGGCTGGTGAACGCCGTGCCGCAGGGGGATGCGCCAGTCCTGCTCCCACACTTCTTCGCGCGGGCCGACCTGCACCGAGACGATCACGAAGTCCGCGCCGGGCAGCAGCTCGCGCCGCTCGGTGGAGCTGTTGATCGTGATCTGGGCGTCCCAGGCTTCGTTCATCTTGCGGGCCAGGGCGGTGATCGTGCGCAGCCCGGCCTCGTTGATGTCGCACAGGGCGATGTGCGCCCCGCGCAGGCGCGGGCTTTGCATCATGGTGGAGAGCGCGCCCAGGCCAAAGATGGCGCTGCCCGCGCCGATGACGACGATTTTGGGGGATTTGGCAGCCATAGACTACGTGGACTCCTCTTAATCAGGGACTCAGCGGGGCGAGCCGACGCGAGACGAGCGTCGCTTTGCCATCCGGCAGCGTCCCGGCGATGATTAATTAATCCCGTGACTTTATTAATTTGCTGCGATTGTAGCCCAGGCTGTGGCGGAATTCAAGCACGCGATACGCGGTGCGCACTGCCCGCCGACAAACGCGCCGTTTCGCGGTATGATTATGGCGGACGGGAGCATCATCCCGCCGCAATCGGGAATGGTGGTCGGTGCGCTGGCGAGCGGCGCCGGGCGCTGCGCAGGTGGAGAGCAACGCATGAAGCTGATAGTCGTGCTGCCGACGTTCAACGAGGCAGAGAACCTGGAGACGATGGTCGAGCGGCTGCTGGCGCTAGAACTGCCGGTAGACCTTGCGGTGCTGGTCGTGGACGACAACTCGCCGGACGGCACCGGGCAGATTGCCGACAAGCTGGCCGCGCAGCATCCGGGCCGGGTGGACGTGCTGCACCGCGCGGCCAAGCGCGGCCTGGGAACCGCTTACATTGACGGCTTCCGCATGGCCTTTGAGAAGGATGCGGACTACATCCTGCAGATGGATTGCGACTTCTCGCACGATCCCAAATACATCCCGGCTATGATCGCAGAGGCGGAGACCTGCGGCTGCGATGTCGTCGTCGGCTCGCGCTACACGAAAGGCGGCAGCGTGGACGAGACGTGGGGAATCGGGCGCAAGCTGCTCAGTTGGTGGGCCAACAGCATCTACGTCAACCTGATCCTGCGCACCGGCACCAAAGACGCGACCGGCGGTTTCCGCCTGTGGCGCGTTGGCACGCTCAAGGGCATGGACCTGGATCGCATCCGCTCGAACGGCTATATTTTCCAGGTGGAGACGATCTACGTCGCCGAGAGGCTGGGCTACCAGGCCCGCGAGGTGCCGATCTACTTCGCCGACCGCAAGCGTGGCCAGTCCAAGATGAGCTTCAAGGTGCAAAGCGAGGCGGCGCTGCGCGTGTGGCAGGTCTGGTGGCGGCACCGCCATTTGCGCCCGGCGGACCGGCTGCCCGCGCCGTGCTAGTAGTGCACCCACATCACTTGATCGAGTGCTGATGCTGCGAAAATATCTTCCCGACGCGCTGATCGTGGCAGGGCTGTTGCTTCTGCCACTCTTGTTTTTCGCGCCGGTCACGATCGGCGGGCGCACGCTGCTGCCCGCCGACAACCTGTACCAGTACGAGCCATGGCTCAGTACCCGCGACGCGCTTGGCGTCCCGGAGATTCCGCACAACGCCCTGCTGTCTGATCTGGTGCTGCAAAACTATCAGTGGAAGACGTTCCTGCGCCGCGCTCTGGGCGCAGGCGTGATTCCCCTCTGGCAGCCGAACCAGTTCGCCGGGACGCCCTTCCTGGCGGCGGGGCAGCACGGCGCGCTCTACCCGTTCAGCGCCCTGTATTATGTCCTGCCGCTGCCGCGTGCCTACGGCTGGTTCACGGTCAGCCAGCTCTGGCTGGCCGGCGCGCTGATGTACCTGTTTGCGCGCGGGCTGCGGCTGAGTCGCGCGGCGGGCGCAGTGGCGGGCGTGGCCTACCAGTTCAGCGCCTTCTTCATTGTCAGCGCCGTCTTCCCGATGATGATCGCGGGCGCGGCCTGGCTGCCGCTGCTGCTGCTCATGATCGAGCTCGTCGTCGAGCGGCGGCCCTTGCGCGGCGACCGCCCGGCGACCGTGCCCTGGATCACGGTGGGCGCGCTGGCGCTGATGATGAACATCTTCGCCGGGCACATCGAGATCACCTACTACACGCTGATCGTCATGGCGTATTGGGCGGCGGCGCGCCTGCTGTGGGCGTGGAGGCGGGAGCGCGCGGCCTGGCGAAGGCTGCTGCGTCCGGCGGGGTCGCTGCTGCTGATGGTTGCGTTGGGCGTGGGGCTGGGTGCGGCGCAGTTTCTCCCGCTCTACGAGCTGGGGGCGCGCAACTTCCGCGAGGCGGCGGCTAGCTTCGACGAGGTGCGCGGCTATGCCTTCCCCGCGCGGCACGTCGCCAAGTTCCTGCTGCCGGACGCCTACGGCAGCCCGGCCCAGCACAGCTATCGTGACGTGTTCACCTGGGACGTGGTTGAGCAGGACTGGCAGCGCCCGTGCGCGGAGTGCCCCGGCGGGTTCGCCCGCGTGACCGATACCGATTTCGGGATCAAGAACTACGTCGAGGGCGGGGCGTATGTGGGCATCCTGACGCTCGTCCTGGCGGCGATTGGGCTGCTGGCGCGGCGTCCCACCGATACGGTTGATGATCGTAGGGGCGGGTTTCCAAACCCGCCCCTACAAGGCGCGACAGGACAGGGCGCAGCAGAGCAGCGCCCCTACGAGCCAGGACAGGCGCAGCAGGGCGACACCCCCCACCGCCTGATCCTGGGCGTGCTGGCGCTCGTCTCGCTGACCTTCGCCTTTGGCCTGCCGACCTACGCGGTGCTGTACTATGCCTTCCCCAACCTCAACCAACTGCACACGCCGTTCCGCTGGGTGTGGCCGTTCACTTTCTGCGCGGCGGCGCTGGCGGGGTTCGGCCTGGACGCGCTGCGCCGCACGGCGTCGGAGCACGCCCGCTGGGTGACGTGGCTCGGCGGCGGGCTGATCGCGCTCGGCGCGGCGATGCTCGGCGGGCTGCTGCTCTCACGTGCCGCCTATGACACCTTCGCGCCGCTGGTGGAGCGTGTCTATACGGGGCTGAGCGGGGCGGATCGGGCCTTCCCCGACGCGCGGGCGTTCTATAGCTACGAGTCCTGGAATGTGCTGCTGCTAGGGCTGCTCGTCCTGGCGGCGGGGGCCGTTGTGTGGCTGAGTCGCAGCCGGGCACGCCTGCCCCGGCGACTGGGCGGCGCTCCCCTGTGGGCGGCGCTGGCGGTGAGCGTCGTCGCCCTCGACCTGATGATCGCCGGCTGGGGCTTCAACCCGTCCGCCGACCCCGCCTGGCTGGACTACACGCCGGACGCGGTGCGCTGGCTGCAAGAGCGCCAGGCGGAGGGCGTGCCCTTCCGCTACACAACAGTCAACTCCGGCGAGAATCCGCTGCACGCCAACAGCACGTGGCGCTACGACCTGCACGACGCGCGCGGCTACGACAGCATGATCCCCAAGCAGTACGCCGCGTATATGGGGCTGATCGCGACGCAGGGCGGGCTGCTGCACAACCGCATTGACCCCATCGCCGGGGACAACGCGGGGGCGCTCGCTTCGCCGCTGCTCGATCTGCTCAACGTGCGCTACATCGTCGCTGACCGGCTGATCGAGGACGCGGAGGCGCTCGGCCTGCGCGAGGTGTACGCCGACGAGGCGGTGCGCATCTACGAGAACGTGGACGCCCTGCCACGCGCCTACACGCTGCCCTACTACGATCTCACCGCGCCGCAGTGCGGGGCAGCGCCCGACGACTTCGCCACCATCGTGAGCAGCCCCGACTTCACCGCTGACCCGCGCCGCGTGGTTATCGAGGGCTTCTCCGGCGCGGCAAGCTGCGAGCTGGTCTACGAGTGGCCGGGGCCGGAGCACGAGGCCGATCCGGTCTATGCGCAGATCACGCACTACGGCGCGATTGAGGTCATCGTCCAGCCGGAGGTCGCCGCAGAGTCCTGGCTGGTGCTGGCCGACAGCTACTATCCCGGCTGGAAAGCATTCGTCCGCCCGGCGGGGAGCGGCGAAGACCAGGAGCACGAGACGCAGATTCACCTGGTCAACGGCAACTTTCGCGGCGTGCGCCTGGAGCCTGGCGCGTGGACGGTGCGCTTCCGCTACAGCCCGCCGGCGTTCCAGGTGGGCGCGTTCCTGTCGTTCCTCAGCGGGATGCTGCTCATTTTCATGCTCATGCTGTGGCTGTGGCGGCGCTTCTACCGCCCCGACACCGAGGCCGACAGCGCCCGGCGCATCGCCAAGAACAGCCTGGCCCCGATCGTGCTCAACCTGTTCAACCGGGGCATTGACTTCGCCTTCGCCTTCATCATGCTGCGCATCCTCGGCCCGGCGGACGCGGGGGTGTACTACTACGCCATTGTCATCTTCGGCTGGTTCGACATCCTGGCGAACTTCGGGCTGAACACGCTGCTGACGCGCGAAGTGGCCCGCGACCGGAGCGTGGCGGGCCGCTACCTGCTCAACAGCACGGCGCTGCGCCTGGCGCTGTCGGCGCTGGGCATCCCGCTGCTGCTGGGCTTCCTGGCGATGCGCCAGGCGACGGTCAGCCCGGCGCTGGACGGGCAGGCCATTGCCGCCATTCTGCTGCTCTACGTCGGGCTGCTGCCGGGCAGCCTGAGCACGGGCCTGACCGCGCTCTTCTACGCCTTCGAGAAGGCCGAATATCCCGCCGCGATCACCACCGTCAGCACCATCGTCAAAGTGACGCTGGGCCTGGGCACGCTGCTGCTCGGCTGGGGCGTGGTCGGGCTGGCCGGCGGCGCGGTGCTGACCAACGTCGTCACGCTGGCCGCCCTGGGCTGGCTGGCCCACCCGCTGGCGCGCGGCGTCTTCGCCGAGCGGCTGGACGGCGCGCTGATGCGCTTCATGATCGGCGCAAGCTGGCCGCTGATGATCAATCACCTGCTGGCGACGGTCTTCTTCAAGATTGACATCGTGCTGATGGAGGCGATCAACGGGCACACTATCGTCGGGCAGTATTCGACCGCCTACAAGTGGCTCGACGCGCTGAACATCATCCCCGCCTTCCTGACGATGGCCCTGCTGCCGGTGATGGCCCGCCAGGCCCACGAGGATCGCGCCGCGCTGCGCCGCAACTATACGCTGGCCGTCAAGCTGCTGGTGATCGTCGCCCTGCCGCTGGCGGTGATGACCACCTTCATCGCCGCGCCGCTGATCCGCGTGCTGGGTGGGGCGGAGTACCTGCCCGCCGGTGGGATCGCGCTGCAAATCATGATCTGGAGCATCCCCATCGGCTGGATCAACAGCGTGACCAACTACGTCATTGTCGCCCTGGACCGCCAGCGCACGCTGACCCTCGCCTTCGCCGCCGGTGTGACCTTCAACGTGGCGGCCAACCTGATCTTCCTGTCCGCCTACAGCTACCGCGCGGCGGCGGTGATCCACATCCTGTCCGAGGCGACGCTGTTCGTCGCCTTCTACTGGATTATCCGCCAGGAGATCGGGGGGATGGGCTGGCGGCGCGCGCTGTGGCGACCGGCGCTGGCCGCGCTGGTTCTGCTGGGGGTGACGCTCGCTCTGTGGCAGGTCGCACCGCTGGCCGGGCTGCTCCTCTCGCCGCTGATCTACGGGGCGGGACTGCTGGCGCTGCGCCCGTTCGGGCCGGAGGAATTCGGCGCGTAATGCGCCGTTACGCCGGGCGCATCGCGTCGCTGGCGTTATGAGAATATGGCGCAGACGGTGCCCTGAATACCGCCTGTTCACTTTGCCCCTCTCCACGTGGTGGAGAGAGTTACGCGATCGCCCTCTCTGCGGTGCAGAAGGAACTTAGTGAGGTAAACCCGCAGATCAGGACTCCTCAAATGGCCTGTGAACGCCCGCGCCGTGCACAAAAAAGCCCGGCTCTGCGCCGGGCACTCTCCGTGCTCCCAAACACCATTCAACGCGCCCAGATCGCAGCCGCGACCTGGCCGCCTCCAAGAAGCAGTCTTTCTACGCGCTGCCCTCAGCCGATAGGCTTGTGCTCGCCGGTCTGCGAGATCGTCTCGCGCTTGAGCAGCACGACGCGCAGCTTGCGGTCGTCCATCAAGCGGCGCACGATGGGGTTGCTCTGCACCGGCAGCACCTGCACCTGATCTTCTTTGGTCAGCTCAAAATGGAATACATCAACCCGCCGCGCCCCGGCGTGCCAGTGCTCTTCCAGGCCCACGACTGGGCTAAGCTGCCAGCAATCGGCCAGGTAGCCCAGCAGCACATCGGCGGGCGCGTAAGCCTGCGACGATGCCGACCAGTGGCGACGCGTATCGGAAGACCGCAGCTCCATCTCCACAAAGGATAGTGCAGCTCCTGACATTAAAATAACCTCCTCTGAAGGCATTTCCCGGCTCAAGTGAAACATGAGCGCCCACGCGAGAGCCGTGCAAATGTAATGGTGTGTGGAGGCGCTCCCGTCCCTAATACCCTATACCTATTTTAACGAAAATCAATGGAAAAATAAAGGTATTTGAAGACCAAACGCGCCGGTAGGCCGACCGCGCCGTTTGACCCCGTCCCGTCCCGGCGCTAGAATACGGTCGGTCAGCGGGGCGCAGGGCGGTCAACTGCGCTCTTTCATGGGATTATAGCATACAAGCGAGGACGTGATTCGTGGCGACGCTCATCCAGATTGGCGACATTGCCCAGTATGACGGCCAGGAAGTGACCCTGCGCGGCTGGCTGTACAACCGCACCGACAAGGGCCGCCTGCAATTCCTGCTCGTGCGCGATGGCACGGGCATTGTCCAGTGCGTGGCCTTCAAGAAGGACCTGGACGCCGGGATGTTCGCCCTCGCCCAGGAGCTAACCCAGGAGTCGTCCGTCGAAATCACCGGAGTCGTCCGCGCCGACGAGCGCGCGCCGGGCTACCCCGGCAAGTTCGAGGTGGGCATCACCCGCCTGGCGCTGATCCAGATGGCTGATGAGTACCCGATCCAGCCCAAAGAGCACGGCGTCGAGTTCCTGATGGACAACCGCCACCTGTGGGTGCGCTCGCTGCGCCAGTGGGCGATCCTACGCGTGCGGGCGACGATCATCGGCACGATCCGCACCTGGCTGGACGATCACGGCTATATCCTGGTGGACACGCCCATCCTGACGCCCGCCGCCGGTGAGAACACCACGACCCTCTTCGCCATTGACTACTACGGCACGCCCGCCTACCTGGCCCAGACCGGCCAGCTTTACAACGAGGCCAACATCGCCTCCTTCGGCAAGGTCTACTGCTTCGGCCCGACGTTTCGCGCCGAGAAGTCCAAGACGCGCCGCCATCTGATGGAGTTCTGGATGGTCGAGCCGGAGATGGCCTTCTTCTCGCTGGAAGACCTGATGGCTATGGAAGAGGAGTTCGTCTGCGCCATCGTGGAGGCCGTGCTGAGCAAGCACCGCACGGAACTGGACATCCTGGAGCGCGACGTGAGCCGTCTGGAGGCGATCATCCCGCCCTTCCCGCGCATCACCTACGATGAGGCGGTTGAGCGGCTGCAAGCCCTGGTCGCAACCATTGACGACCCGGAGCGCAAGGCGGAGCTAGCCATCACCTGGGGCGAAGACTTCGGCGCGCCGCACGAGACGGCCATCGCCGGGATGTTCGACCGGCCCGTCTTCGTCTACCACTACCCGACGGCGGTCAAAGCCTTCTACATGCAGCCGGTGGAGGGGCGGCCCGAAGTCTGCCGCAGCGTGGACTTGCTGGCCCCGGAGGGTTACGGTGAGATCACCGGTGGCAGCGAGCGCATCTACGACGCCGCCTTGCTCAAGGCGCGCATTGACGAGATCGGCATCTCGCCGGAGAACTACGCCTGGTACCTCGACCTGCGCCGCTTTGGAAGCGTGCCGCACGCTGGCTTCGGGTTGGGCGTCGAGCGCACCGTCGCCTGGATGTGCGGGCTGCCTCACATCCGCGAGACGATCCCTTACGCGCGGATGCTCAACCGGCTGTACCCGTGAGCGTACCGGTGGGCAAGATAGTGTCCATTCACGCGCAGCGCACGCAGGTGCGCCGTCTGCTCGATGATTCCAGCCCGGCGGACGCTCCCACCGCCTATTACGCGCTGTTCCACGACCCGGCTCGCTCGGCGCTGTTCACGCACGCGGATGAGAAGGGGCGGGTGACCGGCTTCGTGGCCGTGTGCCAGACCGGGATTGACCTGTTCCGCCCGCTGCTGACGTTGCAGTGCCCCGACGCGGAAAGTGCCGCCGCGCTGCTGGGCCAGGCGCTGACGCCGGGCCGCCCGTACATTCTGTTCGCGCGAGTCAACCAGCTTCCGCTGGTGAGCGACGTGCTGCGCCTGGACAGCCACCGCATCCTGCACATCCTGCGCCTGGACCCGCGCCGCTTCCAGCCGGTGATCAATGTGCTGGCCCGGCACGAGACGGCTCACGATGGCACGCCGCGCTGCGTGATCGAGTCCGGCGGGGCGCAGGCTGTGGCCGGAGTCAACTGGCAGAGTCCCGCCTTCGCCGAGATTTTCGTGCACACCGATCCGGCGCTGCGCGAGCGCGGGCTGGGCACCAGCGTGGCGGCGGGAGTGACGCAGGCGGTTTTGGAGAGCGGGCGCATCCCGCTCTACCTGGTCGAGGACGGCAACGACCCATCGCGGCGCATCGCCGAGTCGCTGGGCTATGTGGATACCGGCGTGCGCCAGGTCTACGCGGATGTAGTGTATAGTGGGCAGTGATCGGTTGTTGGTTTCTGGTTATTGGTGGTCAGTGTTCGGTTTTCAGTGGTTGGTGTAACAAGAAACGTCTGTGCGACCTCACCCTTGATCACCATCACCTGAACCCTGATTACCGGCAACTGACAACCGATCACCGACAACCGAACACCAACAACTCAAAACCCATTACCCATAGCCAACCACTGTTCAGGGCAACCGAAAAACTGACAACTGATCACCGACAACCGAGCACCAACAACCAATAGCCAACAACTCCCAATGACCGACTTCACCCTCACCTTCCCGGCTGACTTCCTGTGGGGCGCGACGACCGCCGCCCACCAGGTCGAAGGCGGCAGCGTCCCCAACACCTGGGCCGCCTGGGAGCAGGTGCCGGGCCGCATTCACCAGGCTCAGCGGGCGGGCCTGGCCTGCGACTGGTGGGGCGGGCGCTATGTGGAGGACTTCGACCGCGCCGCTGCCCTGGGCCACAACGCGCACTGCTTCTCGGTCGAATGGAGCCGCATCGAGCCGCAGCGCGGCAAGTTCAACGGGGAAGCCATCGCCCACTACGCAGACATGATCGCCGCGCTGCGCGCCCGGCACATGGAGCCGCTGCTCACGCTGCATCACTTCACCGACCCGCTGTGGGTAGCGGAGCAGGGCGGCTGGCTTAACCCGGATACAGTGCACCGCTTCGCCCGCTTCGCGGAGATTGTCGCCGAGGAGCTGGGCAGCGGCGTGACCATGTGGTGCACGGTCAACGAGCCGCTGGCTTACGCCGTGCAGGGCTATCTGCTGGGGCGCTTCCCGCCGGGCGAGCGGAGCCTGGGCCGCGCGCTACGCGTCGCTGAGGGGCTGCTGCGTGGGCATGCCGCCGCCTACGCCGCCATCAAAACAGTCCAGCCGGGCGCGCACATTGGCCTGGCTCAGCACCAGATCAGCCTGCTGGCGCGCCACCCGGCCTGGTTGCACGGGCCCGCAACCGGCTTCGCCACCTGTTCAACCGCGCCTTCGTCGAGGCCCTGCTGACCGGCGAGCTACGCTTCCTGCGCCGGACGGTCGCCGTCCCCGAAGCGTGCGACACGCTCGACTGGATCGGCCTGAACACCTATTACCGCTTCGCAGCCAGGTTCAATCCCCTCAAGGCTCGCCAGGCGTTCATCGAGCAGACGCGGCCCCGGCACGGGCTGCTGGGGCCGGAGGGTGCCGGTGAAATCTGGCCGGAGGGGTTGCTTGAGCAGATTCGCTGGCTGGCCGGGCGGGTGGGCAAGCCGATCTACGTCACCGGGCACGGCGTCCCTGACGGGGATGACGCGCTGCGCCCGCTGGTGCTCGTGCGCGGGCTGCGCAGCGTGTGGAACGCGCTCAACTACAATTTCCCGGTCAAGGGTTATTTCCACCGCACGCTGGTTGACGGCTTCGAGTGGGCGGACGGCTACGATCCGCGCTTCCGCTTCGGGTTGTTTGCCTGCGACCCGCAGACGCAAGTCCGCACGCCGCGCCGCAGCGCCGAGCTATACGGCGAGGTCTGCGCGGCCAATGCGCTGACGATGGACATGGTGCGCCGCTACCTGCCGGACGAGGCCGACGCGCTGTTCCCTGGCGTGCCTGTGCAGCGCACGGTGACGCTGCGCCCCCGGTCGTGAGGGGCGAACCTGAGCGCGCTCTGGCTATTCGTTCATAGTGAACTCAGGTCAAGAGTTGAAGAAGTGGGTTGCCGTGTTCCGGTTTGCCTCACCCCCAGCCTCACTACGCTCGGCTTGCCCCCTCCATGCTTGGAGAGGGGGCGGTGAGGCGCGGTAGCGCCGAGCGGGAGTGAGGTAGACTGTCGGATTTCGCAGAGTTTTCCTGAGCCTGTTATGGAGGCGACTCACCATGCGTTTCAGGAGCCTCAAAGCGCTTCTCGTCCTGATCCTCATTCTGACGACTCTGCTGCCGGCCTATGCTCAGGAAAGCGCCAGACCGCTGATCATCGCCCATCGCGGCGCGTCCGGCTATCTGCCGGAGCACACCCTCGCAGCGAAGGCCATGGCCTATGCGCTGGGCGCGGACTATGTGGAACAGGACGTAGTGCTGACTCAGGATGATGTCCCCATCATCGTCCACGACATCATCCTCGATACGGTGACCGACGTCGCCGAGGTGTTCCCCGGCAGGGCGCGAGCAAATGGTCATTTCTACGCCATAGACTTCACGCTGGCCGAGATCAAGCAGCTCAAGGTTCACGAGCGGATCGATCCGCAGACGGGCGCGGCCGCTTTCCCCAACCGTTTCCCGCTGGAGACCGTGATCGGCTTTGAGATTTCCACCCTGGAGGAAGAGATCGTCCTGATCCAGGGCCTCAATCGCAGCACAGGGCGCGACGTGGGCCTCTATCCGGAGTTGAAAGAGCCGGCGTTCCATTGGCTGGAGGGCAGGGACATCGGGGCGATTGTGCTGGCACTGCTCGCAGAGTATGGCTACACCCAGCGCGCCGACAAGGTCTTCGTGCAGTGCTTCGACCCAGCCTATCTGCGCTATTTGCGCGAGGAACTGGGCACCGATCTCAAGCTCATCCAGTTGATCAGCGCCAACCAGGCTAATCTGGTCACGCCCGCCGGACTGGACGCCATCGCCAGCTATGCGGACGGCATCGGGCCGAGCATGAACCTGGTGCTCAGCTTCGACGCCCAGGGCCGGGCGCAGATCACCTCACTGGTGGCCGAGGCCCACGCGCGCGACCTGGTCGTCCATCCCTACACCTGGCGCGCCGACGCCCTGCCTCGGAACGTCCAGAGCTTCGATCAGTTGTTGGAGGCGACCTTCGTCGGCGCGGGCGTGGATGGCATCTTCACCGATCACGCCGATCTCGCCGCCGCCTTCGTGAACGCCATGCAGTGAGGCCCGCGCCAGTGAGCCGATCTCATCCGCTCATTGCCGCCAACCGCCAGTTGTGTACTATAATGGCCCCCATGCGACGCCCATTGCTGATCTACGTCCTGCTGATCGCCTGCGCCCTGAGCGCCACACTGCCCGCTGCCGCGCAAAGCCGCACCGCCCTGCCGCCGCCGCACCTCGGTTATGGTGTCCACATTGGCCCACACACCAGCGCCAACCCCGTCCTGGTGGATCAACTGCGCATGGACTGGGTCAAGGTCTACGAAGTGGGGCAGGTTGCCGCCTTCAGCAACAAGCGCGTCCTCTTTCGCATGGACTTGCCCTGGCCGTCCAACTGGGAAGCCTTCCGCATGAGCGTGCGCCAGCGCGCGGCAGAGCTGGCCGCGCTGGGCGTGGACGCCATCGAAGTGCACAACGAGCCGAACCTGGCCCTGGAATGGCCGCACGGCCCCAACGCCTGGGAATACACGCAGATGTTGCGCGTGGCCTACACGCAGATCAAGGCCGTCGCGCCGCAGATCATCGTCGTGTCGGGCGGGCTGGCCCCCACCGTCACCACCGGCGACCGGGGCGCGATCAGCGACATTGACTACGCTGCCGAGATGCTCGACAACGGCGCGGCGCAGTGGTTCGACGCCTTTGGCTACCACCCCTACGGCTACAACCAGCCGCCGGAAGCCGAGCCAGGCTACAACACGCTCACCTTCCGCCGCGTTGAGCTGATCCGCGCGCTGTTTGAGGAGCGCGGCATCTTCGACAAGCAAATCTGGATGACCGAGTTCGGCTGGCTGCGCGACCCGGCTGAGGACGGCGTGACCTGCTCTGACAGCGACCCGAACTTCGCCGGATTCGCCTGGCTGCGCGTCTCCGGGCAGACGCAGGCCGATTACACGGTGCGCGCCTTCGACTGGGCCGACCGCTACTGGCCCTGGGCCGGGCCGATGTTCCTGTGGAACCTCAACTGGGCGCTCTATCCGCCGGACATCACCCCGCTGTGCAGCCACATGCGCTGGTTCGGCCTGCTGCGCGCCGATGGGTCGCCGCTGCCCGTCTTCCAGCGCGTGGCGAACATGCCCCGCCGCACCAGCGACTACCTGCCGCGCCTGACCATCTACGCGCACGACATGACCGCCGAGACGAGCCTGTACTGCCCCGGCTCCGTGCTGGTGGGCGAGTTCGAAGTGGTCAATAGCGGCTATCCCGGCTCGTTCAGCGCGGAGGTGGAAGGGGTCAGCCCGCCGGACGGCCCGGCGCTCGAAGTCTACCCGCCGCGCGTGACCAATGGCGACCGCGTGCAGGTCTATGCCGACACGACCGGCCTGCCGCCCGGCCTGCACACGATCTACGTCAACGTCACGGCGACGATTGGCGAGCAGATGGTCGCCGAGACCATCCAGGGTTACATCGTCGTCACCGAGGCGGCGGGCGGCTGCTGAGGTCGCCTCTCCCCCTAAATCCCCCTCTCCAGCCGAGCTAGGAGGGGGACTTCGACCGCCGGACGCGGTACTTTCCCCTTCCCTGGCTTTGCCGGGGAGGGGGCGGCCAGGGTGAGGGGCGTTCCGCCTGGACGTGCCCGCCAGATATCTTGGCTTGATGCGTATGTACCGTAATACGCCTTACAGCTAGAAGCTCTGGTAGTTCCAGGGGTTGACCGGTGCGCCGCCGGAGCCGCGAATCTCGAAGTGCAAGTGCGGGCCGCTTGAACGTCCGCTGCTGCCGGTGACGGCGATGTTCTGCCCCGCCGTGACAACCTGCCCGCAGCCCACGAACGCCCCGTTGAGGTGGCCGTAGATGCTCAGCGTGCCGCCGTGCGCGACCACGACCGTGTAGCCGTAGCCCCACGTGCTCCACCCGCTGAAGATGACTGTGCCCCCGCCCGCTGCGTAGACGGGCGTGCCAGGCGGCACGCCCAGGTCAATCCCGCCGTGATTCCACGAGAAGTCCTGTGTGATCTTATAACGCGCCCAGATCGGCGCGCCGACCGGCGGAGAGCCGCCGGACACGACCTGCTTGCCGCACGAGCCGGGGTCGCCCACAGCGAAGGCGGCCACATCGGTTCCGGCGTGTACGCCCACGCCCACCGGATTGCTGCCGTCGGTCGTCATCTTGGCCATGACGATGCCGGGGTCCCAGTAGATCGGCTCGGTGGAGCCGGTGCCGCCGGGCACGACGACCCACAAGCCCTCCGGCAGGATCGTGTGCGGCGCTGCGCCGAACAGTGTGTTGTACTCGGAGTCAATGATGGCGTAGGGGTCAACGTCGTATTCGGCGGCGATGTCGGCAACGGCCTGTGGCTGCTGGACGCGGTGATAGACGCCGTCAACGGGCAGGATGTTCAGCTCCAGCCCGATGCGCATGGCGTTGACGTAGAAGCGGTCGTTCGACCAGATGATCGTGTTCTCGGACAGCCCGAACCGTCCGGCGATGCTGCTCAGGTTGTCGTTCTTCTTCACTGTGTAGGTAATCACCGTGCTGCGCGAGCGTTCGGGAATGATGGTCAGCGGGTTAAGCTCGCGGGCAATCGCACCTTCGGCCAGCGTGCTCCTCACCGGCACGTCGAGCGCGGCGACGATAGCCTGCGGGTCGGCGGTGGGGCGCATCCAGTCCACAGGCGGCAGCGTAGGCGCGGGCGGCAGGGTAGGGACGGGCGTGGGATAGTCCACTGCGGCAATGCCCAGCGGCGGGGGTACCGTCTGGGCGGGCGGGGCGGGCACGGCACCCCGCGAGTCGCGCGGCCAGAAGATCACCACCCCGGCCAGCGCCACCAGGACGAGCGCCCCGCTCAGCATAGCGCCGCTCAAGATGCGGCGTCCGCGGTCGGGGTTACGCGGCGTGCTCGCCATCTACCGGCACTCCTCGTCCCCCCAGCTTGCATTTCACAGCTACCAATACGCCCATGACGGGCGGAATAGTACCGTACCAGGCAGTATTTGGCAATCCGGACGCTACCCGAAAGCGGCTCTCGCCAGGGTTTGCAGCCTGTCCAGGTCTTCGCGGTCGGCCAGCACAAGCAGATTGTCCCCCTCTTCGAGCATGGTGGCCCCGCGCGGCACGATGAACTCGGTGTTGCGCCGGATCAGGACAATCAAGGCAGTCTCCGGCAGGTCGAGGTCAACAATGCGCTTGTGGTCTGCTCCTGACCCCGGCTGGATGGTCAGCTCCAGCAGTTCGCTTTGAATCGGCTCGGTGGGCACGAAGGCAATCGGGTACTTCGGTCTGGTGTCAATGGGGGCGTCCACATGCAGGAGCCGGGCCACGTAGGGCAAGGTTGCCCCCTGAGCCAGAGCCGAGGTGAGCACGATGAAGAACACCAGGTTGAAAATGGTGTTCGACCGTTCGACGCCCGCCAGCAGCGGGAAGGTCGCCAGCATAATCGGGGCAGCGCCGCGCAGCCCCACCCATGACACAAATAGTCTCTCGTTCAGGCTCAGTTGTTTGTCCCAGACCAGCGTCACGAAGACAGCCAGCGGTCGCGCGACCAGGATCAGGGCGGCGGAGATCAGCAGGGCCTGGGGAGCGATAGGCATCAACTGCGAAGGGAAGACGAGCAGGCCGAGGGTGAGAAACATGACGATCTGCATCAGCCAGGCCAGCCCGCTGTGAAACTCGGTGAGGCTGCGCTTGTGAATGAAGCTGCGGTTGCCGGCAACCAGCCCGGCCAGGTACACGGCCAGAAAGCCGTTGCCCCCCAACGCAGTCGTGGCCCCGTAGATCAGCGGCACCAGGGCCATGGTGGTCACCGAATACAGCCCGTCGTATTCCAGGCGAATCCGGTTGAGCACAAAGGTGATGATGCGCCCCATGCCGATCCCGAAGACCAGGCCCAGCGCCATCTGCTGGCAGAACATCAGCACCAGGTCTGGCACCGAAGAGGCAGGGTCTTGCACCAGGCGGATCATGCCCAGGGTGAGGAAAACGGCCATCGGATCATTGCTGCCGGACTCAAACTCCAGCAGCGGGCGCAGGGAGCCGCGCAGGCCGAGGCTCTTGCTGCGCAGCACGGCGAACACCGCTGCTGCATCGGTGGAGGACACGATAGCGCCGAGCAACAGGGCTTCTTTCACCGAGAAGTCGAGCACCAGCAGCGTGAACCCGGCCACCAGCAGGGCGCTGACGAACACCCCCGCTGTCGCCAGCACCATGCCTATGACCATCACCGGGCGAACTTCTTCCAGGTCAGTTTCCAGGCCGCCGGAAAAGAGGATGAACGACAGCGCCGTCACGCCCAGGAACTGGGCCAGCCAGGGATCGTCGAAATAGATGCCGCCGGGGCCTTCGGAGCCGGTGAGCATCCCAATCGCCAGGAAGAGCAGCAGCGCCGGGACGCCCAGCCGGGCCGAGACTTTGCTGGCCAGGATACTCACCAGCAACAGAAACGCTGCCGATAATAGGATGTACTCGGCTGCAAGCCCCATGCGCGCCCTCTGGTTCGCCTTCTATGTTCCGAAACTGCTATAGAATAACCGAAGATGGCCCGCAGCCCGAAAAAGCTAGTTGCAGCTTCGCCCAAGTTGTGGCACAAACACAGCAGTCAGCTACCAGCGGCCAGCAATCAGCAAAGGCCAACGCTACAAGAGTCCGCTGATGACTCCCTGCCGATAACTGATCACTGCAACCGCTTGCCACCTGGAGATACGCAGCGCCATGCCCGACGACCTGATTCTCGCCATTGACAACGGGACGCAGAGCGTGCGCGCGCTGCTCTTCGACTTGCAGGGGCGCTTGGTAGCTAAGGCGCGCGTGCCCATCGAGCCGTATTTCTCCACGCATCCCGGCTGGGCCGAGCAATACGCCGAATACTTCTGGGACAAATTGGGCGAGGCGTGCCGGCAGCTCTGGACGCTGGCGGAAGTGCCCAAAGACGCGGTGCGCGGCGTGGCGCTGACGACGCAGCGCGGCACCGTGATCAACCTCGACCACGCCGGCAAGCCGCTGCGCCCGGCCATCGTCTGGCCGGACCAGCGCCGCGCCGAAGGGATCGCTCCGGTCGGCGGGCTGTGGGGGTTGATCTTCCGCGCGGCACGGCTGCGCCAGACGGTTGCCTATTTGCAAGCCGAAGCCGAAGCCAACTGGATCGCCACCCAGCAGCGCGCCATCTGGGCGCAGACGCACAAGTACATCCTGCTCTCCGGCTATCTGACTTATCGCCTGACCGGTCGCCTGGCTGATTCGGTCGGCTGCCAGGTCGGGTACCTGCCCTTCGACTACAAGCGCCAGACCTGGTCGCGCGCGCGGGACTGGAAATGGCGGGCGCTCGCCGTCCGGCCAGAGCACCTGCCGGAGTTGGTGCCGCCCGCCGCGCAGATTGGCGTGATCACGCCTGAAGCCGCTGAAGCGACCGGCATTCCCGCCGGGCTGCCCCTGATCGCCGCCGCTGCCGACAAAGCGTGCGAGGTCATCGGCTCCGGCTGCCTGGAGCCGCACATCGGCTGCCTGAGCTACGGCACGACGGCGACGATCAACACGACGCACCGCCGCTATATCGAGATCATCCCGCTTATCCCGCCCTATCCGTCCGCCGTGCCGGGCGCGTACAGCTTGGAGCTACAGATTTATCGCGGCTTCTGGATGGTGAGCTGGTTCAAGCAGGAATTCGGCCACCGCGAGATGATCCTCGCCGAGCAGAACGGCGTCGAGCCGGAGTCGCTGCTCGACGAGCTGCTTGCTCAGGTGCCACCGGGGTCGCAGGGGTTGGTCTTGCAGCCGTACTGGTCGCCGGGGGTGCGCGTGCCGGGGCCGGAAGCGCGCGGCGCGGTCATCGGTTTCAGCGATACCCACACCCGCGCCCACCTCTACCGGGCCATCCTCGAGGGGCTGGCCTACGCCTTGCGTGAGGGCAAGGAGCGCACCGAGAAGCGCAGCGGCGTGCCCATTACCGAGCTGCGCGTATCCGGCGGCGGCTCGCAGAGCGACGCGGCCATGCAGCTCACCGCCGATGTCTTCGGGCTGCCCGCCGCCCGCCCGCACACCTACGAGACTTCCGGGCTGGGCGCGGCGATTGTGGCGGCAGTGGGATTGGGGCTGCACCCCGACTTCGGCACCGCGCTCCAGGCCATGACGCGCCTGGAGCGCGTCTTCGCGCCAGACCCGGCTACGCACGCCACCTACAATGCGCTCTACGACGAGGTTTACAAGCGGCTGTACGGGCGGCTGCGCCCGCTCTATGAGACGCTGCACCGCCTGTCACCGTGAGCGCGCCCCCGCCCGGTCATGCGCGCTTCTAACGGTTGCTGTGCTCTAGCTGTGGTATAAGCTTAAGAGCGAGAGAATACTTGGTTCGCACGTGGAAGGGGGAGAAGACATGAACTACCGCCGTTTGGGAAAGTCTGGTCTTAAGGTCAGCGCGCTGAGTCTGGGCGGCTGGACGACCTTCGGCGACAGCGTGACCGACCGTCGCCTCGCCCGCGACATCATCATGAAGGCGTATGACAGCGGCATCAACTACTTCGACATCGCCGATGTTTACGCCAGAGGCGAGGCGGAAAAGCTGATGGGGTCGCTCCTCAAGCTGTTCCCGCGCCACACGTTGGTCATCTCCAGCAAGGCGTTCTGGCCGATGAGCGACGATGTGAACGATCGCGGCCTGTCGCGCAAGCACCTGGTCGAGAGCGTCAACGCCTCGCTCCAGCGCATCGGCACCGACTACCTCGACCTGTTCTTCTGCCACCGCTGGGACGACGAAACTCCGCTGGAGGAAACCGTCCGGGCGCTGGACGATCTGGTTCACCAGGGCAAGATTCTTTACTGGGGCACCAGCGAATGGACGGGCGCACAGATTCAGGCGGCGCTGGACCTCTGCGAGCGCCATAACCTGGTCAAGCCGCAGGTCGAGCAGCCGCTCTACAACATGATCTCGCGGCGCAGGGTGGAGGGGGACGTGCTGCCCGTCGCCGAGAAGAACGGGATCGGGCTGGTGGTGTGGAGTCCGCTGGCCAGCGGGCTGCTGACCGGCAAGTACGACGAGGCGCTGCCCGAAGACAGCCGCCTGGCGCGCCTTGACTGGCTGCGCGACCAGTGGTACAGGCAGGAGTCCATCGCCGCGATCCGCAAGCTGAAGCCGGTTGCTGACGACCTGGGCGTGACGCGCGCGCAGCTTGCCCTGGCCTGGGTGCTGCGCCAGCCGGGCATCAGCAGCGCGATCACCGGGGCGACGAAGCCCGCCCAGCTTGACGAGACGCTCAAGGCGATTGACATCACGCTCGACAGCGACACGCTGGCGCGCATTGACGCGATCATGGCCCCGGTCGCCCAGTAGGGCCGGTCAGCAGAGAACGTAGGGGCGTATCGCAATACGCCCCTACGAGCGCGCAGCACAGCAGCGCCAATCCGTCACTCGCCAAGGCGGGCCAGCCACGTCTCCAATTCGGCGCGCGTGGGCGCGGCGGTCGCGCCGCCGACTTGCGTCACCGATAGCCCGCCGCAGATATTGGCGTAGCGCGCGCACTGTTCCAGCGGCGCGCCCTCGATCACGTAGCCTAGCAGAAAGCCCGCGTTGAAGCAGTCTCCGGCCCCGGTCGTGTCCACTGCCGGCCCGGCGCTGACCGCCGGCACGTGGGTGATCACGCCCCCCGCGCCAACCCACGCGCCGTTGGCCCCGTCCTTGACGATGACGATCTTCGTCCACTCCATCAGCCGTTGCAGCGCGCTCTCGACGGTACCCATCCCGCTGACCAGCAGGGCTTCGCGCGTGTTGGGGATGAATACGTCTACCATGCCGAGCAAGCGCTGCCAGGTGCACGCCTGGGCCAGGTTGGGCACGTCCTGGCAATCCATCGAGACGGTTGCGCCGTGCGCCCGCGCCTCGGCGACCAGCGGCGCGACGCGCTCCAGCCTGAACATCGCGCCCAGGTGCAGGTGGCGGAAGTCGCAGCGGCGCATGGCCGCCAGCCAGTGCGCGTCGAGGTCAATCGGTGGCGGATCGGCGTAGCTGACGAAGGCGCGCTCGCCCTGGCAGGAGATCGCGGTCGTGACGCGCCGGTAGGGGCGATCTACGTCCTGGGCCAGGGTCAGGTCAACATCCTCCTCAACGGCCAGGCGGCGCACGTACTGGCTGTACTCGTCATTGCCGAAGCAGGCCGCCCACCCTACGCCCACCCCCAGGCGGCGTAGCGAGGCCGCCGTGATGAACATTGCCCCGCCGGTGGCGAGGATACCCGTGCCGTAGACCTCGCGGCCCAGCGTGGGAAACTCCGGCAGGCCGGTGTAGATCAAGTCGTAGAAGTAGTCACCGGGCAGGAAAACATCGCATTCCACGTAGAATTCTCCAACGAGTGAGGCGCTCACGAGCGCCTGAGCAGGACATCACGGAGACGCAGAGGGCACAGAGAAGAACTTGGATGTTCTTCTTGATCTTTTCTCTGCGCTCTCTGCGCCTCAGCGGTAATCATTTGCCCCAGAATGAGATACGCCCCGGTGCAGCGGACGATCTGGCAGCCCGTCTCCCCCTCTCTACCACCACGTGGTGGAAAGAGGGCCGGGGGGTGAGGCCAAGCGTGAGATGTTCGCCGGGCACCTGTCCGCTCCTGCATCGCATCACCGAGACTCACCCGCTATCTGGGGTAATCAGGCTCATACTGGCACCCCTGCCCACGATTCGCCCACCGGATGCCTGCAATCTTGTGCAATTTCAACAAATGCTCGCTGGCGGCATACCGTACAATTGCCCTTGCCGCATCTTGACTGGTGATGGCTGTGCTGATGGCAGGGCTGTAACACCCTGAGTTTGGTAAAAGTTGAGTAATGCGGTTACCATTGGCCATCCTTTCTTAAATCTTACTCCCTACAGGTCCACGATGGGCTGCCTGGGCCGCCCGCGTTGGGACCGGCCTTCGTGTTCGAATTCGCTGCGCTGATCTGGCCGTGTGCGGAAGGAGGTGCTCCTGTATCTGTGCCGACGAGAGCAATACTCTACCGGACAGCCATTCGGCTCAACGATCTTTCGCTTGCGAAATCAATGGTAACGCCATCACATCGTCACCCAGCTTGCTAAGTCAGACGAGGAGAGAAACACCATGCACAAGAGCAAGTCCCTTCGGTTGCTGTTCCTGCTGGTCAGCGCCCTGCTCGTCGTCAGCGCCCTGCCCGTGCAGGCCCAAAGCAGCGGCCAGGTCGTCGTCAAGCCCGGCGAGAAGATCAAGATCGCCGTCGTGACCGACCTGACGTACCAGATTCCTGAGTTCGGTCTCGACATCGCTCAGGCTGCACAGACTGCTAGCTCGTTCCTCAATGAAGCCGGTGGCATCAAGGGCTTCGAGGTCGAGATGTTTGTCGAGGATGATCGCTGCACCGGCGACGATGCGACGACTGTAGCCAATCGCATCGCCTCCGACCCGCAGGTGGTGGCTGTGGTTGGGCACATCTGCTCCGGCGCTACCATCGCTGCCTCCAATGTGTACGAAGAAGCGCGCATCGCCATGATGTCGCCCAGCGCAACGGCGGCTGAAGTGACCGCGCGCGGGCTGACCGTCATCAACCGTGTCGCCCCGCTCGACAGCGTGCAGGGCGTGTACGATGCCAACTACATCTACAAGATTCTGGGCGCGCGCAAGCTGGCGGCGCTGCACGACAACGACACCTACGGCCTGGGCCTGGCCCGCGCCGTCGCCGATGAGTTCACGCGCTTGGGTGGTGAAGTGGTAGCCTTCGAGGGCATTGACGTGGAGTCCCAGGACTACCGCCCGGTGCTCACCCCGCTGGTGGCGCTGGGGCCGGAGGTGATCTTCTTCGGTGGCTATGAGCAGGCAGCCGTGCTGCTCATCCCGCAGAAGAACGATGTCGGCCTGGGTGACGTGATCTTCTTCGGTCCGGACGGCATCTTCGGCCAGGCGACGATTGATGGCGCTGGCTCCGCCTCCGAAGGTGTCTATGCCAGCTTCCCGCCCATCCTTCCCATTGACTACTGGGACGACCGCTACGAGGAGCTGTTTGGCACTAACCCAACTACGGACTTCCTCGGCCCGTTCCACTATCATGCCGCTGATGCAGCGGGGATGATCTTCGCCGCGATTGATGCCGTGTCGGAAATTGACGGCGCAGGCAACCTGGTCATTGACCGCGAAGCGCTGATCGAGACCCTGCGCAACACCACCGAGTACGCGGGCTTGACTGGCACGCTGACCTGCTCCGAGATCGGTGACTGCGGCGCGACCGTCTTCGACATCTACGTGGTGGAAGATGGCGAGTTCATCCCGGTCGAAGTGCCCGAAGACCTGCTGGAGATGGAAGTTGAATGATCGCCCGCAGGCCGGAGGGTTACGCACTCTAGCCAGTTGATCGCAACCAGCGCCATAATTGGAGATTCTGTTATGGCGCTGGTACAATTTTTCGCCCTAGACGCGCACGCATCAGTTCTTAGAGCGTGTTTGTGAAAGCCCCCATCCCCCGGCCCCTTCCCCCAAAATGAGGGAAGGGGAGCAGATCTGCCGGAATGTTCCCCTACCTCCGCGTAGCGTGGGGGAGGGGTAGGGGTGGGGGGAACGACTTAACAAGCACGCTCTTAGATGTCCTACACCTGTTCTCACCCATCCCCTAGACTCACCGGCAGCGCGGGCAGCGGCACGCCCGCAGATGGAGGATCACCATGGCGCACGTCACACAGGCTCGCCGGTTAGGGCGCATCACTCTCGACGCCGATCGGCTCAGCGGCCAGTTTTTCGGCTGGGCGGCCCTGATCGCCACCGTGCGCATCTTCTGGGTGATCGCCCACGTCGCCGGCTTGTTTGGCACGCCAGCGGATCCTATCTTCCAGACAGTGAGCGATCTGCTGGGCAGCTTCTTATGGGTCTACGCTGCGGCGGGGTTGGTTGGGCTGGCTGCTACCCTGTACAGCAGGGCGCGCAGCGAAGAGATCGTTTCTTCCACGCGACTGTTCATCAATTATCTGGGCGTTATTTTCTTCCTGGCCTTGTCGGCGCGCGTGGCTCACGTGGTCGAGGCCGACCCGGCGCGCTACCCGATCACGCTGTGGGGCCTGCAACTGGTCAACGGCCTGGTGCTGGGCGGCGTCTACGCCCTCGTTGCGCTGGGCTATACGCTGGTCTACGGCATCCTGTTCATGATCAACTTCGCGCATGGCGAAGTCCTGGTTATGGGCACGTTCGGCGGGTGGTTCGCCCTGACCTACGTGAATAACCTCGGCGGCGGTACATTCGAAGTGGGCGCGGCCAGCGTCGCGGCGGTGTTGCTTCCTCTGCTCTTCGCCGTGCTGTTCTTGCCGCTGGAGACTCTGGCGGCGCGCGCCGGGCGCAAGCATACCGCCCGCGCCGCTGAGCCAGACCCCACCTGGTTCCTCACCCTGTTCAGCCTGCCCATCCGCTTTCTAATCGGCGCGCTGGTCGGCTACGGGCTGCTGCAAGCCCTGGGCGGCTTCGCGCCGCACATCTACGAAGTGGTCACTACGGTGGTGGCGCTGCTGTTCGTGGTGGCGGTGGGCATGATCGTCTCCATGCTGGTGGCAGTGGGCCTGGAGCGCATCGCGTACCGCCCGCTGCGCACAGCACCGCGCCTCATCCCGTTGATCAGCGCCATCGGTGCCTCGTTCTTCTTGCAGCAGGCCATGCTCAATGTCTTCGGCCCGGCCAAGCGAGCCTACAGCCGCCCGAAATTGATTGACGGCACCATTGACGTGCGCATTGGCAACCTGGGCACGATCCCTGTCACCAAGACGGGGATCATTGTCGTCGTTGTCTCTGTGGTGCTCATGGTGCTGCTCTATACGTTTGTACAGCGATCCAAGACCGGGCGTGCCATGCGCGCGGTGGCCGAAGACAAGCCTACGTCGGCCTTGATGGGCGTGGATGTGAACCAGGTGATCGTTGTGACGTTCGCCATCGGCGCGCTGCTGGCGGGCGCGGCGGGCGTCATGATGGGCTTCCACAACCAGTCGTTCAACTTCCGGGCGGGCTTCATCCCCGGCCTGAAGGCTTTCACGGCGGCGGTGCTGGGCGGCATCGGCAACATCCCTGGCGCGATGTTCGGCGGGTTCTTCCTGGGGCTGGTCGAGGCGCTGGGGCCGACCATGCTCGGCATTAATGCCGAATACAAAGACGTGATCGCCTTCAGCTTGCTGGTGCTGGTGCTCGTCTTCCGGCCCACAGGCATCTTCGGCGAAGTGCTGGCGGAAAAGAAGGTGTAGGCCATGCTTCAAACACGCACCCGACAGCTCGTCGCCTCGCTGCGCGAAGGGATCAACTCCGGCTTTGTCGTCGGGCTGGTCATCAACTTCCTGATCTTGCTGGGCGTCCCCGTCAATCTGAGCAATATCGCGCTGCTGCTGATCTTGCTGGTCGCGGTGATCTTTGGGGTGCGCCTGGCGCGCCGCCTGCGCGGGCAAGGATTCGGCCATCTGCTGCGCAACACGCTGGCGATGGGCCTGGCTGCGGCGCTGCTCGTGTTCTTGCTCATGGCGCTCATCAACCGTTGGCAAGAGAGCGGAGTCAAGGTCAGCGACTATTTCTACTCGGTATCACCCCAGACGATGGTCGTGCTTTCCGGTGTGCCAGCGGACGAGCTATTCGCCAACCCCCCGCGCGACCCACTGACCGGTGCCTACCCGGAAGGCAAGGCGTTGCGCACCAACCCCATGCGCCTGACCTTCGACACTGATACGGGCCTGGAGCTGGTGGACATCACCCTGGGGATCGGTGGCTTCTATGGCTTCCTGATCGTGCTGATTGTCGCTGGTGTGCTGGGGGCGCTGCTGGCCTGGGCATTCACCCTGGCCCGGCTGGGACAGACCTGGAAGCGGGCGCGGGCCTACCTGGCGACCAGCCCGCAGGCGCATATCGGCGTGCTGCTGCTGCCGCTCATCTTCTTCGCGCTGCTGTGGCTGACCGTCGGTCATGGCACCTACAACGCTGCAACGGGAGCATATAGCACACTCAATCCGGTCATCAACCTGGGCGGGGGCGCGCAAGAGGCCCAACTGCTGATCGGCTTCGGCATCATCCTGTGGGGCCTGGTCGCCGTGCGCGCCGCGCAGCCTACCGATTCCGGCCTGAGCTACCGGGCGCGGCTGGCGCTGTGCCTGGGCGTCGTCGCTTTGATGATGGCGCTGGGTCTGTGGCGGATCATCGGCAGCCGGACTTACTTCCTGGCCACATCAAAGGCGCTGGGTGGCAGTGAGACGGCCAGCGTCTTGCTCACGCTGGCGGTTGGCGTGCTGCTGGCCGTGCAGAATATCCTGGGGCTGCGAAGGCCCGGTCGCTTCGAGACGCAGTTCGCCGGCACCGGCGCGATCCTGGCCGTGCTGCTCATGCCGCTCTACCTCAACCAGGGCCAGAACGACGTGATGACCATCGTGGGCATCAACGTCATGCTCGGCCTGGGGCTGAATATCGTGGTGGGCTACGCCGGTCTGCTTGACCTGGGCTATGTGGCCTTCTTCGCCCTCGGCGCGTACTCATATGCCTTCCTCTCGTCTGACCAGTTGGAGCTTGGCGCAGACGGCAAGCCCGCCGGACTGAAATTTGCTGGCAACGACGAGATGGTGATCAAGCTGGCCGGGTGGGTGCCCGTCACGGTGATCGTCACCCTGATCGTCGCCTATGTGGGGATCAGGATTTGGCGGCGCCGCCCGCCAGCGGAACGCCGTCCCTGGGATCACCAGCGCCCGCTTGTGACCTACTCCGGGCGTCCGGGGGGCGGCATGACCACGCTGATCACGGTGGCCGCCATCCTGCTCAGCGCGCTGGTGGCCTCGCTGCTTGAGCGCACCGGCGCTTACGGCTGGCTCTTTGACAACGCCTCGCCGTTCCTGGTGGGCATCATCGTCGGCACTATCGTATCGCTGCTGTCCGGCATTGCGCTGGGCATCCCTGTCCTGCGGCTGCGCGGCGATTACCTGGCTATCGTGACGCTCGGCTTTGGGGAGATCATCCGCCTGCTGTTCACCAATCTGCGCGACTACACCGGCGGGCCGCAGGGCGTGCTGGAGATTCCCCGGCCCCTGCCGCAGGGCGCGACGGGCGGCGTGGGCTACCTGACGATGATCTATCTGGTGCTGATCGGGGTGGGGGTGGTTGCCTTCCTCTCGATGCGCCTCAAGCAGTCGCGCACGGGCCGCGCCTGGAGCGCGATGAAGAGCGACGAGTCCATCGCGCAATCTGTGGGCGTTCACCTGGTGCAGTCCAAGCTGACGGCGTTTGCCATCGGTGCGGCCTTCGCGGGCATCGGCGGCGTGCTGTTCGCCGCCCGCCAGCGTAACATCTACCCCAGCGACTTCCGGCTGGACGTGTCTATCGAGGTGCTCAGCCTGGTCATTATCGGCGGCATGGGCAGCGTGCCCGGCGTGATCATGGGGGCCATCGCCCTGATCGGTGTGCCGGAAGTGCTGCGCCAGCTTGAGACGTACCGCATCATGGTCTTCGGCGCGCTGCTGGTGACTATGGTCATCCTGCGGCCTGCGGGGCTGCTGCCAGCCCCTGTTACGCAGCTTCGCGAGCGCGCACACGCCCTGGCGCAAGGCCCCTACCGGCAAGAAGGAGGCGAGGCATGACGGACCATGCGGGCGTCACGCCCGTTCTGCAGGCGACCGGCGTCACCAAGCGCTTCGGCGGCCTGGTGGCTGTGGGCGACCTGGACCTGACGATCATGCCCAACCAGATCGCTAGCGTGATCGGCCCCAACGGTGCCGGTAAGACGACGTTCTTCAACTGCATCAGCGGCTTCTACACGCCCGAAGAGGGCGAGATGCGCTTCCTCGGCCATCCCATCCAGGGCTTGCGCCCAGACCAGGTGACGGCGCGCGGCATTGCCCGCACCTACCAGAACATTCACCTGTTCCAGGGCATGACCGTGCTTGAGAACGTGATGGCTGGTGTGCATCCCAGCCTGCGCAGCACGCCGCTGGGGGCGCTGCTGCGGCTGCCGCTCAACAACATCGAGGAAGATGCGACGCTGGCTCATGCCTATGGGCTGCTCGATTTCATGGGCCTGGCCGATGTGTCCGACGTGCTGGCGACGAATCTGCCCTACGGCAGCCAGCGCCGTCTGGAGATCGCCCGCGCCCTGGCCAGCGATCCCCGTCTGCTGCTGCTTGACGAGCCGACCGCCGGCATGAACCCGCAGGAGACCGAGGAGACGATGGGCTTCATCCGCCGCCTGCGCGACGAGCGCGACCTGACGGTGCTGCTGATCGAGCACGACATGCGCGTGGTGATGAATATCTCCGACCAGGTGACCGTGCTCGACTACGGGCGCAAAATCTCCGAGGGCACGCCGGACTACGTGCAGCGTGACCCGCTGGTGATCGAAGCCTACCTGGGCACCGCAGCCGACGAAGTGGACGTGAACCTGCTGGCGACGTAGCGATAGCTGCCCAAAGGAGCGCGCGATCATGGCGCTGTTAGAAGTCGAGAACCTGCACACCTACTACGGCAAGATTCACGCCCTGAAGGGCATCTCGCTCTCGGTCGAAGAAGGGGAGATCGTCACGCTGATCGGCGGCAACGGGGCGGGCAAGACGACCACGCTCAACACGATCTGCGGCATCGTCCGCGCGGCGGAAGGGCGCGTGCTGCTGCGCGATGAGGACATCACCCATCTGCCGCCGCACGTCATTATGAGTCGCGGGGTGGTGCAGTCACCAGAAGGGCGCAAAATCTTCCAGCGCCTGACGGTGACGGAGAACCTGGACATGGGTGCCTACAGCCGCCAGGATGTGCACGGCATCGCCCGCGACCTGGAATTCGTCTTCGAGACGTTCCCCCGCCTCAAAGAGCGCCAGAAACAACTCGGCGGCACGCTCTCCGGCGGCGAGCAGCAAATGCTGGCCATTGGTCGCGCGCTGATGGGGCACCCGCGCATCCTGCTGCTGGACGAGCCTTCGATGGGGCTGGCTCCGCTGCTGGTGCGCGACATCTTCCGCATCGTCAAGTATCTCAACGAGCAGGGCACGACCATCCTGCTCGTTGAGCAGAACGCGCTCATGGCGCTGGCCGTCGCCCACCGGGGCTACGTGCTGCAAACGGGCAGGATCATCCTGTCCGACGAGGCGGCGGCGCTGCGCGAGAACGCGATGGTTCGGGCCGCCTACCTGGGCGAGCATGAGGGGGCAGCCTCCCCCAGGAGCGAGAACCGGTGAAACGAGCGAGTGCAATCCTCCTGATCGCCCTGGTCGCGCTGCTCAGCGCCCTGCTGACGGCCTGCGGCAGCAGCCCGCGCGCCCGCGCCGATGATTTCGTCACCTATCTGCCAGCGGAAGTGGGCGACTGGGAGCGCAATGACAAGGAGACGGTCAAGCTGCTGGCGAGCACGGTAGCCAGCAAAGGCCATGTGACGATGGTCTACGAGGGCGCGGACGACGCCCTGGCGTACATCGTCGTGGAGGCGCATCCCAGTGTGGACGCCGCCAAAGTCGCCCTTGTCACCCGCGAGCGCGAGCTACGGCTCGACGGCCTGACGCTGGACAGAGACCGCGCGCCGCAAAAGGCGACGGCGACCGTCGGCCAGACGGCGCTGGTGCGCTACGCGCTGTTCCAGGAAGAGACCATCGTCGTCGAGATTGACGCCATCGCCGCCGCCGAGGACACGCCGGTGAGCGACGAGGCTTTCGACGAATTGCTGACGATGGTGCGCAACGCCTACGCCAAAGTCGCGGGCAAGTGAGCGCGGGGCGGTCGCGCCCCTCTTGCATGATCATGCGCCGCCGGCCTCGGAGCCGGCGGTTTGCTCTTCCGGGGATGAAGTCCGTCCGGCGGCCCGGCCCGCAGGGGCGTATCGCGATACGCAAACCCGCTGATCCAGGCGTTCCCGTAGGGGAGGGTTTCAAACCCTCCCCTACAACGGCAGCGCCCGGCCAAGAACCAGACTCCCGAAGTCTTCGGAGACTTCGGAAGCCTCTTTCTGCGCGCGCCCCCCGCCCTCACGCCCAGCCGAGCAAGCGCGCGGCGGTCGCCAGGGTGAAGGTCACGGCGAAGCCCAGCACTACCGGCAGGATCGTCGCCACCGCCGTCCACTTGAGGCTGCGCGTCTCGTGGTAGATGGTCAGGATGGTCGTGCTGCACGGGTTGTGGATCAGGCTGAAGAGCATCAGGTTGATCGCCGTCAGCGTCGTCCAGCCGCCAGCGTGCAGAATATTGCGGATGGCATCCCCCGACTCCAGCTCGAACATGACTCCCGCGCCCTCGCCCACACCGGACAGCCGCGCCGTCAGCACGGTCAGCATGAGGATGGTGGGGATGATGATCTCGTTGGCGGGGATGGCGACGATGTAGGCCACCAGGATCACGCCGTTCAGCCCCAGCAGCCAGCCGAAGCCATCCAGCAGGCTCACCAGGTGCTCGGCTACACTTCCCCCGCCGACGTGCACATTGGAGATCGTCCAGATGACCACGCCCGCCGGGACAGCCATCGTCACCGCGCGCCAGAGCACGATCAGCGTGCGATCAATGACCGATGTGTAGAGCGTCTGCCAGAGGCGCGGCGGGCGGTAGGGCGGCAATTCCAGGCTGAAGACGGACGCCTCGCCCTTGAGCATCGTCCGCGAGAGAAACCACGACACCGCAAACGTCAGCAGCACACCCAGCACGGCAATGCCCACCACCGCCGCCGCCGAGACCAGCCCGGCCAGCGCCGCCGCGGCCTGGCGCTGCCGATGAAGATCGTCGAGACCATGATCAGCGTCGGCCAGCGTCCGTTGCAGACGGCGAAGTTGTTGGTGATGATGGCGATCAGGCGCTCGCGCGGGCTGTCAATCACCCGCGTGGCAACCACGCCCGCCGCGTTGCAGCCGAAGCCCATCGTCATCGAGAGGGCCTGCTTGCCGTGCGCGCCCGCCCGGCTGAACAGACGATCCAGGTTGAAAGCCACGCGCGGCAGATAGCCGAAGTCTTCCAGCAGCGTGAACAGGGGGAAGAAGATGGCCATCGGCGGCAGCATGACGCTGACCACCCATGCTCCGGCCAGGTACGCCCCGTCAAACAGCACGCCGCTCAGCCACCAGGGGAAGCCAAGCGCGCTCGCCCCGTCTTGGCGGGCGGGGTGACCCGTGTCCAGCAGCAGTGTTGCCAGCAGGCCGGAAGGCACATTCGCGCCCTGGATGGTGATCCAGAACACGACCGTGAGCAGCAGGAGCATGACGGGGAAGCCCCACGTCCGGCTGGTCACCAGGCGGTCAATGGTCCGATCCAGGTCGAAGCGGGGGCGTTCGTCCGGGCGGGTTACGGCGCGGTCGGCCAGGCGAGCGGCGTCGGTGTAGAGCGCCTCGGCAAGCTGGTCGTGCATCCCCGCACCCACCTCCGCCCGCAGCGTACGCGCCGTCTGCAGGAGGTCGGTGGACGGGTCGGTCATGAGGTGGCCTCCACCAGGGCCAGCCGCTCGGCGACGGGAGCCGTTTGCAGCCCGCGCGACAGATCGCCCAGGCTGCCATCGCCGATGGCACTCTCAATTGAGGCGTCGCCGTCGAGCAGGCGCAGCGCCACCCAACGGGCATTGGGCAGCCCAGGGAAAGCCGCTTCAATGCGCGTGACGAGGTAGCTCACCGCGCGGTCGAGCACCGAGTCGCGAGTAGAGGCCAGGCGGTGCGGGCGCGGCTTGATCTCGCCGGTCGCCACGCCGTGCACCATCTGCAATAGCTCGGCGATGCCCTGGCCGCGCCGCGCGCTCATGGGCACGACGGGCACGCCCAGGTCGCGCGCCAGACGCCGCTCGTCCACCGCCAGCCGGTGACGCCGCGCCTCGTCCATCAGGTTGAGCGCCACGACCACCTTGTCGGTGATCTCCAGCACTTGCAGGGCCAGGTTGAGGTTGCGCTCCAGGCGCGTGGCGTCCACGACGATCACCGTCACGTCCGGCTGGCCGAAGAGGATGAAGTCGCGGGCGATCTCCTCGTCGGCGCTGGACGCCAGCAGCGAATACGTGCCGGGCAGGTCTACGATCTTGTAACGCTTGTCGCCGTACTCAAAGCCGCCCTCGGCCCGCGCGACAGTCTTGCCGGGCCAGTTGCCCGTGTGCTGGCGCAGACCGGTCAGCGCGTTGAAAACGGTGCTCTTGCCCGTGTTGGGATTGCCCGCCAGGGCCACCACATAGTCCCAGGAGTCCATCTTGACGCCCAAACGCGCCAGGTGACGGTTCATGGGGCAGGTCGCGCAGGCGGAGCCGGGCAGGGTGTTGGTGGTCATTGTCATGAGAGTGTCTCCGGTGCAGGGCTGCGAATCTCAATGTGAACGGCCTGGCTCCGGCGCAGCGCGATCAGCGTGCCGCGCACCCGGTAAGCGACCGGGTCGTTGAGCGGGCTGCGCAGCTCGGCGGTGATGGCCGTGCCGGGCACAATGCCCAGGTCCATCAGCCGGCGGCGCTCGGCACCGTCGCTGTGCAGGGCGACGACCTCGGCGGTGTCGCCGGGCTGCAGGTCGGCCAGGGTGCGCTGGGCGGACTGCTCGTTGCCAGGATCAGTGTTCAGAGTCATGTGCCTATCTTCACAGAGATTTCAATGTCGAGAACGATGAAACCCTTACTGTCAGAGATTATATTTTAGGTATACCAAAATGTCAAGTCGCAGGGACGCAAAATAACCATCGGAGGGCAAAGCCTCTCTCTGGGGCACCGCTCCGCCACAACGCCGCCAATTCTCCCCGATTCCGGCAAAAGCCAGACGGGAAAATTGACACGCCGCCGGATTCGTGCTATATCGCTGCATAGTGTCTCATCCGCCTTTGCACACTGTTGAGCGGTAGAATGAGGAACGATGAGTTTGACAGCAAAACCGGGGGTCAGCAGCGCAGCCCAAAGAGCAAGCTTCGCGCTCGCTGCCCGTCGTGCAATGCTTGGGTGCCGCTGCGAGACGAGGTCGAAGTGTGGGACCTGGTGGACTGCCCCGAATGCAACACGCAGTTGGAGGTCGTTGATTTGCGCCCGCCCACGCTGGAACATGCTGGTGCAGGGCTGGAGGAGGAAGAGGAGTGGGACGAGGAGGAATGGGAGGAGTGACACGCCGGGGCTGCCCCTGACGATTCACGCCGACTACCCTCCGCTATCGTGACATAGTGTGCCACCAGTCCCCGCTCTGCACGGAGCGGGGGCTTTTTGTGGTGGAGTGGTGCCGGGCGGGGACGATCACCGTGCTGCCCTTGTGTCGCTGCCCCCACCTCGACGACGAAGCTCAGCGCGAGCGCTCGGTTTTGGCCGCCTTCGATAGGGGCAGGCCCGCCATCTTCACTCACCCAGACGACGCCCGGTCACTGATTCGAGCACGCTGCGGTCGTCCGCCGAGAGGTGCGGCACCGCATTCGGGTCCAACTGCGAGAAGACGCGGTGGGCGAATAGCTCCATCCACACGAACTGCCGCCCGATCTGCACCATGTTGGCGTTGGTCGTCACCGTCGCCGTGTAGTTGAGACCCTGCTCGCTGGCGATGAGCACTTCTCCCTCATCCACCACGACGACCAGGCTATCGGCCAGCTTGTGTAGCTCGCTCTCGCGCGGGGGGTGGTAGGCGATATCCCCTACGGCGAGGCTGTCTTCGCCGGTGAGGAGGATGCCAATGGCTGCGCCACGCGAGTCGGCGGCGACGATGACCTCGCGCAGGCGGCGCAGGTGATCGTCGGCGAGCACCAGCATCACTTCGCGCTGGGCGTGGACGATCATGTGCTCAGCGTAGCTCAGCACGCGATCTTCACCGTCAAACGTCCACAAGTAGCCCTCGTCCTGCGCCAGGTAGAGCGTGTTGAGGTCGCGGCGTAGCTCGTCCAGCAGGCGGGCGTAGGAAGAGGTCAGCCGGTTGAGCAGCACATCGGGCGGCAGGGGCCGGTAGAGTGTGGCTTTCCGCGCTTCGGATTTGAGCACAGCGCCGCGCACGTCGAGCCGCCCCAGCGCCTCGTAGACCATCGAGCGCGGGATGCCAGCCTGCTTGCTGATCTGGTAACCGGTCGCCGGATACTCTTTGAGCAGGGCCAGGTACACTTTGGCCTCGTACTCGGTGAAGCCGATGGCGCTCAGATTGCTCAGGATGTCCATGTTGCCTCAGATAGTAGTTCGGAAACGAACCAATAGTTTCATTATAGCTTACTGCGCTGGCGATGGCAATTCCCATGCGCTGGCAGCCCGTCCGAGTTTGGGGGCGAGATTCTCTGAATCGCGGAGCGGTTTACCTCACCCCCAGCCTCGCTGCGCTCGGCGTGCCAGCGCCGAGCGGGGGTGAGGTAAACCACCGGATTTCGCCAAGCTTTCCTGAGCGTACTTCTGCGGTGATGCTTTGCCCCAAAACCCAGATGCGCCCGCCGCCAGCGCGGGCGCAAACCCGGCGAATGTGCTACAGTTGTCGCGGTTTGGCAGGAGGACACGTAGGGGGTGTCGTATGGCTTTCTTCGATCTGTCGCTTGATGAGCTTCGGGCGTACCAGCCGCTGCGCGAAGAGCCGCCCGACTTCGACGCTTTCTGGGCGGAGACGCTCGACGCCGCCCGCCAGCATCCGCTGGACGCGCGCTTCGAGCCGGTGGACTTCGGGCTGCGCCTGGTGGACACCTACGATGTTACTTTCGCTGGCTATGGCGGCCAGCCGGTCAAGGGCTGGCTCGTGCTGCCACGTGGGGCAGGCGGGCCGCTGCCCTGCGTCGTCGAGTACATCGGCTATGGGGGCGGGCGCGGCTTCCCGCACGAGTGGCTGACCTTCCCCGCTGCTGGCTTCGCCTACCTGGTCATGGACACGCGCGGGCAGGGCGGCTCCTGGCGGCAGGGTGATACGCCCGACCTGCCCGAAGGCGACAACCCGCACACGCCCGGCTTCATGACCCAGGGCATCCTCGACCCGCGCACCTACTACTACCGCCGCCTGTACACCGACGCCGTGCGCGCCGTCGAGGCCGTGCAGGGCCATCCTGCCGTTGACCCGGCACGCATCGCCGCAACCGGCACCAGTCAGGGCGGGGGGCTGGCCGTCGCCGTCAGCGGCCTGGTGCCCGACCTGGCCGTGACCATGCCCGATGTGCCGTTCCTGTGCCACTTCCGGCGGGCCATCGGCCTCACCGAAGACCACCCCTACCAGGAGATCGTGCGCTTCCTGAGCGTGCAGCGCGACAAGGTCGAGACGGTCTTCCGCACGCTGGCCTACTTCGATGGGATGAGCTTCGCCGCCCGCTCGCGGGCGCGCGCCCTCTATTCGACGGCGCTGATGGACATGATCTGCCCACCCTCAACCGTGTTCGCTGCCTACAACTACGTCACCGCGCCCAAAGAAATGCGCGTCTACCGGTTCAACAATCACGAGGGCGGCGGAGCGCACCACGAGCTGGAACAGATACGCTATCTCCACGCTCTGTGGGGCTAGAGGCTGTTATGAGCTTCACGGAGTACTTCCCCCCACCCCTGACCCCTCCCCCACACTGCGCGGAGGGAGGGGAACATTGCCCTGGCGACATCCCTTCCCTCATTTCGGGGGAAGGGGCCGGGGGATGGGGGCCGAAGCATCGCCAGAAAGTGCGTAACACGCTCTAGTGCGTGGCGGAGGAACCCGCGACAATGGACACGTTCCGCCACAGGCGCTTTGTCCGCGACCCGGCATTGGTCGCCGAGCGGGTCATTGACGAGACGATCCTCGTCGCGCTGGGGCCGGACGCGGCGCGCTTCGCTGGCCCCTACGTGCTGAACGAGGTGGGCGGGCACATCTGGAGCCTGCTCGACGGCGTGCGCACGGGCGAGGAGATCGCGGCGGCGGTCGTGGCGGAGTTCGAGGTCAGCGTCGAGGAGGCTGGGCGCGATGTCGCTGCCTTTCTCGACCAGCTTGAGCGGCTGGGCGCTATCCGGGCGGTGTGAAATGACTCCGTCTCCCCTTGTGCGCCCGCCGGATGACACGCCGTGACCGGCTCCAAGTCCCGCGACACCTTCACCGCCAAGCTGTGGCTCACGCTGCGCCTTGATCTGGCGCTGCGCTTCATCTGGCGCAGTACCCCCGGCTGGACGGTGGCTAACGCGGCCCTGGTCGTGGTGCAGGGCGTGCTGCCGCTGGCTAACCTGTACCTGCTCAAGCTGCTGATTGACAGCGTGACGGCCAGCGTGGGGGCGGCTGACCAGGGCGCGGCGCTCAACCGCGTCCTGCTCTATGTGGTGCTGATGGCGGCCTTCACCCTGCTGAACACGGTGATCGGGCTGGTGGCGGGCATCATCTCCCAGACGCAGGCCATGATCGTCACCGACTACATGCAGGACATCGTGCACGCCAAGTCGGTGGCCATTGACCTCGAATTCTACGAAAGCCCGGAGTTCTACGACACGCTGCGCCGTGCCCAGGGCGAGGCGTCCATGCGCCCGATGCGCATCTTGCAGGGCTTGCTGCAACTGGGCCGCGACGCCGTGTCGCTGCTGGCGATCTCCGGCCTGCTGCTGTCGTTCAACTGGGTCTTCGTCGTCGTGCTGCTGGCGGCAGTAGCGCCGGGCTTCGTGGTGCGCATCTGGTATTCCGGCACGCTGTACCGCTGGCAGCGCGCGCGCACGGCTACCGAGCGCAAGACGTGGTACTACACCTGGATGCTCACCGGCGAGCAGCACGCCAAAGAGATTCGCCTCTTCGGGCTGGGCGATCTGTTCATGGATCGCTTCCGCGATCTGCGCCAGCGACTCCGTTTCGAGCGCCTGCGGCTGGCCCGGCGGCAGGCCCTCTTCAGCTTCGGCGCGCAACTGGCCTCCACCGTCGCCATCTACGGCGCTTACGCGGTGATCGCGCACCGCGCGCTGTCCGGCGCGATCAGCCTGGGCGACCTGGTGATGGCTTTCCAGGCGTTCCAGCGCGGGCAGGGTTACCTGCAAAGCGCCCTGCAAAGCCTGGCCGGGCTGTATGAGGATAATCTCTTCATCGCCGACCTGGACGAGTTCCTGCGCCTGGAGCCGCGCGTCGTCAGCCCGGCGCATCCCAAGCCGTTCCCGCGCCCGCTGAAGTGTGGCGTCGCCTTCGAGGGCGTCTCCTTCACCTATCCCGGCGGCACGCGCCAGGCATTGTGCGACATCGCCCTGACCATCCGGCCCGGCGAAAAGATCGCCCTGGTCGGCGAGAACGGGTCGGGCAAGACGACGCTGATCAAGCTGCTCTGCCGGCTCTACGACCCGACAGAGGGGCGTATCACTCTGGACGGGGTGGACTTGCGCGACCTGGCCGTGACCGACCTGCGCCGCGCGATCAGCGTGATCATGCAGGACTACGTGCAGTACAACCTGACGGTGGAGGATAACATCTGGTTCGGCGACGTGAGCGCGCCGCCAGAACGAGTGCACATCGCGCGCGTGGCCCACGAGTCCGGGGCGCACGAGGTAGTCGCCCGCCTGCCGCGCGAGTACGATACCGTGCTGGGCAAGATGTTCCAGGACGGCGAGCAGCTCAGCATCGGCGAATGGCAGAAGATCGCCCTGGCCCGCGCCTTCCTGCGCGATGCGGAGATCATCATCCTCGACGAGCCGACCAGCTCGCTCGATGCCCGCGCCGAATACGAGGTTTTTCGCAAGCTGCACGCGCTGACCCAGGGCCAGACGGCGATCACGATCAGCCATCGCTTCTCGACGGTGCGCACCGCCGACCGCATCGTCGTGCTCGACAATGGGCGCATCGTCGAGCACGGCCCGCACGAGGCGCTGCTGCGCCAGGGCGGGCAGTACGCGCACCTGTTCACGCTGCAAGCCAGCCAGTACACATGACCGCTTCTCCGTCCACTCCACCACGCGCCGCTGACCGTGCGCGGGCACTGCTGCGCCTGACGCGCTGGGCAGAGCACGTCCCCTTCACCCTGGCGGCGACGCTGCTCGGCGCGAACATGGCCGCCCACCACGCAGGCGCGGCGCTCGATGGGCGCGTCCTGACGGTTCTCGCCGCCAACGCCCTGGCCGTGACCTTCGCCTTCATGGTCAACGATCTCGCCGACGCGCCGGACGACGCGCGCGACCCGGCGCGCGCCGCGCGCAACGCTGTCGCCAGTGGAGCGCTCACCGCGCGGACGGGCTGGGCGGCTTCCGGCGCAGTCGCAGGGGCGGCGCTGGCCCTCTACGCGGCGCTGCCCGCGCCCGCCGCCCTGACCGGCGGCGTGACCCTGCTGCTCGGCCTGCTCTATTCGTGGCGACCGGTGCGCCTGAAGGCGCGGCCCATCGCCGACGTGATCGCCCACCTGCTGATGCTCAGCGCGCTGCTCGTCCTGGCTGGCTACCTGGCCTTCGACGCTGCGCCGGGGCGTGTCTGGTGGGTGGTCGCTGCCGCCGGGCTGATCTCCGCCTATGGGCAGCTTTACAACCAGGTGCGCGACGACGCCCAGGATCGCGCCGCCGGGCTGCGCAACACGACCGCCCTCCTGGGGACGGCGCGGGCGCGGATCGCCATGCGCGCCTGCCTGGGCGCGGCGGGGATGCTGCTGGCGCTGACGGCCCTCCTGGGACTGTGGCCCCTATGGTTGGGGGCGGTGCTGGCTGCGCTGGCTGTGCCGGTGTTTCTCTGGCGGCGGGGGACGGATATGCGCGGGACAGCGGCCATTGACGCGACGGGGCGCTTGCAGCTTGGCGCGATGCTGGCCGCCTGTGCTGCCATGCTCATCTGGCTGGCGGCGAACGTGTGGGGCTGATGCCCTGGCTAGCACCCCAGCTCCTGCGCTGGCTTGCCCCTCTTCACAACGTGGAGAGGGGCCATTGACGCGACCGGGCGCTTGCAGCTTGGCGCGATGCTGGCCGCCTGCGCTGGGCCGTCCGCTCGTCTGGCTGGCGGCGAACGTGTTGGAGGCTGATGCCCTGGCCAGCCTTTCACTTTCAGCCTCGCTGCGCTTCGGAAAGCTTGCCCTCTTCGCACAACGTGAGAGGGGCCATTGACGCGACCGGGCGCTTGCAGCTTGGCGCGATGCTGGCCGCGCTCATCTGGCTGGCGGCGACGTGTGGGCTGATGCCCTGGCCGTCTTGGGCTGGCGGCTGCCCACAACGTGGGGTTCGATGCCCCTGGCTGGGGCCGTGCACCCCCAGCCTCGCTGCGCTGGCTTGCCCTCTCCACAACGTGGAGAGGGGCGGCGAGGCCCGCGTCAGTGGGCCGAGCGGGGGTGAGGCTGTCCGGCGGCGTCACATGAGCCGCTGGCACCCGGTCGCACCTTCCCCAGGCGAGCGCCTTTGGTTCGGCGCGGGCGACAAGCTATAATGGACAACAACAGCCTCATGCGGCTCAACGGCAGACACGCAGCGCTGACCTGATTCCCCCAATTCGCGCAGAAAGGACACGGCCACACTGTGGAGAAGAGTCAGACCATCGTCGTCATGCAGGGTGACCAGACCGGCCAGGAATTACTCGACGAGGCGCTGCGCGTGCTGACGCCGAGCATCCTGCCGCCCGATGTGCACTTCGTCACCTTCGACCTGTCGCTGGAGAATCGGCGCGCGACCAGGAACAAGGTCGTTTACGACGCGGCGGAGGCGGTGCTCAAGCACGGGCTGGGCCTCAAGGCGGCCACGATCACCCCCGGCGACCCTGACGACGTGGGCAGTCCCAACGCCATCCTGCGCGAGGCCATTGACGCCCAAGTGATTCTGCGCGTGGGGCGGCGGCTGCCGCCGGTGCGCCCCATCGCTGGCGTGCACGCGCCGATTGCGGTGGTGCGCATGGCCGTCGGCGACGCCTACGGGGCGAAGGAGTGGCGCGAGGGCGAGGGGCTGGACGAGGTCGCCTTCCGCACCGAGCGCATCACCCGCCGCACCTGCCGGGCCGTCGCCGAGTATGCCTTCCACTACGCCGAGCGCACCGGCGCGAAGGTCTTCGGCGGGCCGAAGTACACGGTCAGCCCGGTCTACGAGGGCATGTTCAAGGAGGAGCTAGACGCGGCGGCTGCGCGGCACCCCACCGTGCGCTACGACCCGCAGCTTATTGACGCGACCTACGCCCTGCTGCTGGAATCCACCGGCGAGGCGCTGGTCATCCCCACCCTCAACCGCGACGGCGACAGCATGTCCGACCTGGTGCTGAAGATGTTCGGCACCATCGCCGGGTCGGAATCGCTGATCATCAGCTTCGACGCCGACATGCAGCCGAGCGCGGTCATCGCCGAAGCGCCGCACGGCACTGCGCCCTCGCTGCAGGGCAAGGACCTGGCGAACCCGATAGCGATGATCATGGCTGTGGCGACCGTGCTCAGCTACATCCCCGGCGACCGCGCTGCGCGCGTCTGCCGGGCCATTCGCGAGGGGACGCTGGAGACGGTCTACGAGGGCGTGCGCACCGCCGACCTGGGAGGCAACGCGACGACCAGCGAGTTCACCGACGAAGTGATTCGACGCGTGCAGGCCAAGCTCGCCGTGTGGGATGCGCTGGGCTAGGCATGTGATTATCATGGATGGACAACAGCATGGGCAGGACGTGGACGGCGTCTGGTTGACCTCACCCCCAGCCTCGCTTCGCTCGGCTCGCCCCCTCCCATGCATGGAGAGGGGGCAGTGAGGCGCGTTAGCGCCGAGCGGGGGTGAGGTAAGGTGAGGAGCTGCACCAGGACGCTCTCACCTTCCAACCCATGACTCCTCACTCCTGACCTGAGATGCAACCTGTGAAGCTGATCCTGACCCACGACAACGCCGACTTCGACGCTATGGCGTCGCTGCTGGCCGCGCACCTCCTGGACTCCGAGGCGCTGCCCGTGCTGCCCGCGCGCGTCAACCGCAATGTCGAGCAGTTCCTGAACCTCTACGGCAGCGAGCTTCCCTTTGTCCGGCGGAGCGACCTCCGGCGCGGCGCTCCGGTTGAGAGCGTCACCGTCGTGGACACGCAGAGCTTTTCCACCGCGCGCGGGATGCGCCCGGACACGCCGGTGCACTTCATTGACCACCATCCTCTGGCCCGCGACCTGGACGCCAACCAGACCTATAGCGGTGAGCCGGTTGGGGCAGCGGCGACGCTGCTCGTCGAGCAGATTCACGCCCAGCAGATCAGCATCGCCCCGCTGGAAGCGACGCTGTTGCTGCTCGGCATCTACGAGGATACCGGCTCGCTGCTCTATGGCACGACGACCGCCCGCGACGCGCGTTGCGCCGCCTGGCTGCTCGACTGCGGGGCCGACCTGGACGTGGTGCGCGAGTTCCTGGCCCACCGCCTGACGCCGGAGCAGCGCGAACTGTACGAGCGCCTGCTGGAGCGTACCGAAACGCACCTCGTCAAGGGGCACGCCATCCTGCTGGCGACCGCCGTCACGCGCACGCCGGTTGACGAGATCGCTACGCTGGCCCACAAGCTGCGCGAGCTTTATGAGCCGGCGGCGGTGTTCGTGCTGGTGCAGCTCAACGGCGATATCCAGCTTGTCGCGCGCGGCACGACTGATGTTCTAGACGTGTCCGCCATCGCCCGGCGCTTTGGTGGCGGCGGGCACGGGCGCGCGGCGGCGGCGCTCATCCGCGCGCGCAAGCTCGAGGATGTGCGCGGGGAGATTCTGCGCGTGCTGCCGGAGATCATCGTCGCCTCGGTGCTGGTCGAGTCGCTGATGTCCGTCGGGGCACAGACGGTGCGCGCCGACGAGCGCATCACCTCGGTCGTAGACCGGATGCAGCGCACCGGGCACGAAGGCTTCCCGGTGGTGGACAAGGGGCGCATCGTCGGGCTGCTGACGCGCAACGCCGTTGACCGGGCGATGAGTCATGGCATGGGCAGCCGCCGCGTGCGCGAAATCATGGAGGCGGGCGAGATCACCGTGCAGCCCACCGACTCCATCGAGGTCGTGCAGCAGCGCATGATGCGCTCTGGCTGGGGGCAGATTCCCGTCGTGGACGAGCGCGGCGCGCTGCTGGGCATCGTCACGCGCACCGACCTGATCAAGCGTTGGGGCCAGCACCCCGATGACAGCCGCCGCGAAGACATCCTGCGCCGGACGCAGGTGGCGCTTGCGCCGGGCATGTGGCGGCTGGTGGAGGCGGTGGCCGGCCAGGCGCAGCAGCAGCGCGTGGGGCTGTACATCGTCGGCGGCTTTGTGCGCGATCTGCTACTCGGCCAGCCGACGCACGACCTCGATCTCGTGGTCGAAGGGGACGCGATTGCGCTTGTCCAGAGCATCCGCGCCACCTACGGCGGGGATATGCGCAGCCATGCTCAGTTCGGCACGGCCAAGTGGCTGCCCGATGAGACTGTCCTCCAGGCGCTTGGCGGCTCGCGCGACGACAACGGCTGGCCGGACTTCATAGACTTCGTCTCAGCGCGGCGCGAGTTCTACGAGCAGCCGACCGCACTGCCCACCGTCCAGCGTGGCTCGATCAAGCCCGACCTCTATCGCCGCGACTTCACCATCAACACGCTGGCTATCCGCCTGTCGCCGGAGCCGGTGGGCGAATTGCTCGACTTCTACGGGGGCGAGCAAGACCTCAAAGACGGCGTCATTCGCGTGCTGCACAGCCTCAGCTTCGTGGACGATCCGACGCGGATGCTGCGCGCCGTGCGCCTGGAGCAGCGGCTCGGCTTCCGCATCGAGCCGCGTACCGAGGAGCTGATCCGCAACGCGCTCGGCTTGCTCGACCGGGTGAGCGGTGACCGCATCCGCCACGAGCTGGCCCTGATCCTGGCCGAGCTTCAACCGCTGCGCGCGCTGGCCCGCCTGGAGAAGCTGGGCATTCTGGCCGCTCTGCACCCGGACTTGCGCCTGGATGACTGGGCACGCTCGGCCTTCTGCGCGGTGCGCTACGCCCGCGAGCACTATCCCTGGCCGTCGCTGGCCCAGTTCGACGACTGGATGCTGACCACCTTCTCGCTGTTCACCAGCCGGTTGTCCCAGGACGAGCTAGAAGCGTTGGGGCGGCGGCTCCAGTTCTCGCGCGCGTACCTCAATCACCTGCACGACGCGCGCGCCGCCATCGCCCTGCTGCCGGAATTGAGCCGCGAGCAGCCGCCCAGCGAGATCGTTCGCCTGCTGGAGCCGCTCGACGAGGTCGGCTGGCTGGCAGCGTGGGCTGCTGCGACCGATGCGACCGCTCGCGATCAGATCGTCCGCTTCGCCGGGACGTGGCGCTATGTCAAGCCGGTGCTTAGCGGGCGCGACCTCCAGGCGCTGACCGGAATCAAGCCGGGGCCGGTCTATGGCGACCTGCTGGGACGGGTACGCGTGGCCTGGCTCAATGGCGAGGTCGCCACAGCGGAGGAAGAGAAGGCCCTGCTGCTGCGCCTGGTCGAGGCGCTGCACGCTGCGGATGGTGGGGACGCCGTCTGAGAGAATTGGCGCGAAAGATTAGAAACTGCTTAGAAAGTAGTAAAAAACATTCGTTCGGCTTGTAAAGATTTCTTTATCCTGTATGATCGCCCATTCACCCGTTTTACCGAATAGCATCTCAGGCGAGCAAAGGAAGGCGAAGCAGGTATGGCAGCCGTCTCTACCCAGTCACAGGCCCGGTTAGTGCGCTGGCGCGGGGGTCAGCATCCAACATTGGACTCGATCACCCGCTTGATGCACGACGAGCGCCTGCGGCCTTACGTCTGGGTGAACGCGCCCAACTGCCGCTATCCTGTGCGCAGTCACGGCTACGACAAAACGATCTTCTGCGTGCAAGGCTCGCTGGAGGTCGTCATCCCCGATGCCAGGCAGCGTATTACACTGGGGGCCGGTGACCGGCTCGACCTGCCGCGCGGTATGCGCTACAGCGCCATCGTCGGGCCGTCCGGCGCGCAGTGCGTCGAGGGCAGCCCCGCCTGATCCACGCGTAGTTGTCCGAGTCGCCCCCTTTGATGTAAAGTTGCCAGGGTGAGCCGCGATGCTCGCCCTGGTCTGTTATCCGGCACCGTCCGCCCAGGGTGCCAGGGGAGGCGAAGATGCGACGCCTGCGCCGACGCGCACCACACCACCAACCCGACGATACCCTCGCCCCGCAGATAGCGGGCGATTTCGACGGTGACAGCGCCGCGAGTGGCGATGAGGATGTGCCCATCGAGCCGTTCGTGCCCATCTCCGGCGCGGACGCTTACGACGAGCGCGCCTACGCTTCTCCGTCTGCTGAGGTGCCAGCCGCCGAGGAGGAGTCCGCCCCTCGTCGCCGCCGGCTGCGCCTGCCGCGCCCGTCGTTGGGCGTGCGGATTCGCATCTGGGTGCTGCTGCTGGCCCTGGCCCTGATTGCTGGCGGAATCTTCGGCACGCTGCTCTGGCAGGATCGCCTGCGCGAGGAGGTCACCGCCTGGTGGCCGGTGGTTCCGCTGGTCGTCTCCGTGCTGTGGATGCTGATCGCGCTGGTGCGGCGGCAGGTGACCTCGTTCCTGGGCGGGGCGGCGCTGGTGGGCGTCGGGCTGAGCGCGCTGCTGGACGCGCAGGACATCGCCGCGCTGCGCGATACGCTGCTGGGCACCGTGCTGGTCACGGTGGGACTGGGTGTCGTCGTGCGCGGCTTCCTGCTGCGCGGGCGCACGGCGCGCTGACCGGGCGCGGGTACTTCCTCGCAAGTGGCGGCCCTGAGCACAGATTTGGCATCCTACGCCGCAGACTGGGATATTCTATTTGCAGTTGTTTGGTGCCAGCGGAGAGCCTCACCCCCGCTCGGCGCTGACGCGCCTCGCCGCCGCAAGCCGAGCGCAGTGAGGCTGGGGGTGAGGCCAATCAGCAAGGTAGCGCTGGAGGAACGATCTTGGCTGGTGATGTCACCATAGGGTTTGCCTTTATCGCCGGGCTGCTCTCGTTCATCTCGCCCTGCGTGCTGCCGCTCGTGCCCGCTTACGTGGGTTACATGGGCGGGCAGATGGCCCAGCAGGTGACAGCGGGCGGCGCGGCGCGGGACGAGCTTCGCCGGCGCTTCGGCACGCTGGCGCATGGCTTCTTCTTCGTGCTGGGCTTCACCCTGTTCTTCGTGATCTTCGGCCTGCTGACTACCGCCGCCGTCTCCTCGCTGACCGACCTGGGCGTCACCGAGGGCGAGGTGCGCGACGGCATCGCCCGCATTGGCGGCACGGCGGTGATCCTGTTCGGGCTGCACATCCTGGGCGCGCTCAATCGCGCCTTCACCTGGCTGGGCACGCGGGCGCTCAGGCTCGACCAGAGTCCCTACGCCAACCTGATCTCGGTGGTGGTGGGCATCGCCCTGATCGGTGCCATCTACTGGCTGTTCGTCGAGTCGTGGTTCCTGACGCTGGTGGTCATTCTGCTGCTGGCGCAGGTCTTCCGCGACGCGCTGAAGGCCGACACGCCCGGCCAGTTCTGGTCGCGCATCATCGCCCGCCTGCATATGGCGCTCTACGTGGACACGCGCCGTCAGACGCGCCCCAGCCAGCGCTACGGTTACCTGGGGTCACTGTTCATGGGCGTGGTCTTCTCCGCCGGCTGGACGCCGTGCATCGGCCCGATCTACGGGGCAGTGCTCACCCTCGCCTCGACGGGCGGGTCAGTGTCGCGGGCGGGCGTGCTGCTCCTGGCCTACGCCACCGGCCTGGGCATCCCCTTCCTGCTGACGGCGCTGGCCCTCGACCGGGCGCAGGGTGTTTTCCGCCGCCTGCAACGCCACATGCGCACCATCCAGGCGGTCAGCGGCGCGTTCCTGATCTTCATCGGCGTGCTCGTCTTCAGCGGGCAGTTGGAGCGGCTGACGGCGCTCGGCGCGCAAGGGGAGCTGGGCGAGATTCAGCTTAACATGGAGAACTGTGTGGTCGGGGCCATTGAGGGGCGGGTGCGCCTGGGCAACCTGTGGTCGTGCATCGGCGATGGGGTCAAAGGGGATTTTTACATCGCCGCGCCCAGGGACGTTCTGGCTGCCTCGCCCGCCCTGGAAAGCCCCTCGCCCGATGCGGCTCTGCCGGGCGCGGCGAGCGCTGAGGTGGCGGTCGGGCTGAGCGTGGGCCAGCGCGCGCCGGATTTCACCGTTGAATTGCTCGACGGGCGCACGGTGAGCCTGTCCGACTTTCGCGGGCGGCCCGTGCTGGTCAATTTCTGGGCGACGTGGTGCGGGCCTTGCCGCGAGGAAATGCCCGACTTCCAGACGGTCTATGACTTGCAGGGCGGCGAGGCCGAGTTCGTCGTGCTGGCGGTCAATTTCATGGAGGCGCGGAGCGACGTGGCCGCTTTCACCGAGGGGCTGGGCATCACCTTCCCGGTGGCGCTCGACCCTGACGGCAAGATCAACGGCGACCTGTACCGCAGCGCCATCCCCGGCTACCCGACCAGCCTGCTGCTCGATGCGGACGGGATCATCGCCGCCTACTTCCCTGGCAGCCTGAGCGGGCCAGAACTGCTGGCCGCGCTGAACGACCTGCGCACAGGCTGAGCCTCCCCCGGCGGCGACGGCGCGCGCCGCTCTTGCTGATCGCGTCTTTGCGGAGGACACCGCTGCATGATATCCGAGCAAGCCCTCGACGAGCACGACCTGCGCCGCATCATCCGCACCAACCGTCTCGTGCTGCGCCTGGCCCGGCATTGGCTGGTCATTGCCCTCGGCTTTCTGCTGCTCTACACGGGCTTGTCGCTGACGCCGCCCCTGTTCATGGAAGCGGGCTGGCCGGGCGCTGCCAACATCGTGTACAAGGTCTACGCGCCGATGTGCCACCAGTTCGCCTTCCGCTCGTGGTTCCTGTTCGGCGAGCAGCTTGTCTACCCGCGCCAGGTGGCGGGGTCTGGCCTGGGGTCGTTCGAGTCCTACGCCGCGCAAGACCCGCACTTCGCCGGCGTTGATCTGGCGGTGTGGTCGGCGGACTTGCAGTTTAAGTCACGCTCGTTCAAGGGCAACGAGCAGATGGGCTACAAGACGGCGCTGTGCGAGCGCGATGTCGCCATCTACGGCATGATGTTCCTGGCCGGGCTGCTCTTTGTGGGCGTGCGGCGCTGGCTGCGCCCCGCGCCGGTGATGCTCTACGTGCTGCTGGGGCTGGTGCCGCTTGGCCTGGACGGGTTCAGCCAGATGTTCAGCTACGTGCCGTTTGAGTTCTGGCCCATCCGCGAGTCGCTGCCCGCCTACCGCGTGATCACCGGGGCGCTGTTCGGGCTGATGAACGTCTGGCTGGCCTTCCCCTACCTGGAACTGTCCATGAGCGAGACGCAGGCAGCGGCGAGCAAGAAGCTGCGCCTCGCCGAGCAGCGATTGGCCGCTTTGCAGGCGGCGCAGCGCTGAGCCGCCTGCTTACCTCACCCCCAGCCTCGCTGCGCTCGGCTTGCCCCCTCTCCTTCGATCATGCGTTACCCAAATACCCCATCCCCAGCCCCTTCCCCGCGCTGCGTGGAGGGAAGGAGCGCCCGCCGCTCCTCCCCCCCTCGTGGGGAAGGGCCGGGAGGGGCCGGCCAAAGATGTGGGGGCGGACCTTCGATGGAGAGGGGCGGACGCGTGGGGGCAAGCGGTGAAGTTACTTTCCTCACCCGCTCGGCGCTGACGCCTCCCCCTCTCCGCGCGGAAGGAAAACGCGAAGCGAGGTCAGGGGGTGAGGTAAAGTTAACAAGCCCCAGGGTGTTTGCCCTGGGGCCTGTCTTGTTGCGGCCTGGCAACGCCCGGCCTATTCGAAGCCGCCCGTATCAACCGTGGGCGTGTTGGTCGGCGTCTTCACCGGCGTGTGGGTGTACGTCGGCGTGCGTGAAGGCGTGAAAGTCCACGTCACCGGGCCGGGCGTGTTCGTGCGTGTCGGCGTGTTCGTCCTGCTCGGCGTGAGGGTGATGGTGGGCGTCAGCGTCTTGGAAGGCGTCAGCGTGATGGTGGGCGTGCGCGTGACGCTTGGCGTAAAGGTCGGCGCTGGCGTCGGCACGTCAATCCCCTCGCCGTAGCAGACGAAGTTGACGACGAAGGTCGTGTCGTTGAAGTCGTAGTCGCGGTAGCCGATCTGATCCAGCCGGCCTGACGTGCCGTCGAAGTCGAACCAGACATCCAGCGTCCTGCCTGGCTCGATCACCGGGTCAACCAGCCAGCCAGCCCCGCCAGAGACGCCAACCGCCGGGCGCGTCGTGACATCCTGCGGCAAATCCCATATCTTGACGGCAGCAGGATCGAACGCCCCTGGCCCGCCCACTGAGACGAAGTCCAGCCAGATCGGGTCGAGAGGCCGGTTGTACGTGTTCCAGTTGATGCTGAAGCCGGTGATGTAGGCCATGGCGATGTCTGTGTTGCGCACGGTGAAGTGGACCACGCCGTTGGTCTCAAAGCCGATGAAGCGCACCTCGTAGTTGGTGCAGACCGGCGTAGGCGTGAAGGTCGCCGTCCGCGTCAGATCGTAGCCCGTCGGCGACGCGGTGGGCGTGTAGGTCGGCGTGGGCGTGGGGTAGCCGGTTAGCTCAACCAGGCAGTCGTTGTCCGGGTCGAAGCCGATCCCGCCCCAGGTCGTGCCCAGGTACAGGCGCGTGCCGTCGAAGACGCCCGGCACGAAGTAGTCGGTCAGCCGCGACGGGCCGTTGGCGAACTCGATGCGCAGCGGGGTAATGGTGTTGGGGTCGAAGCGACGCATCAGGTAAGTGGGCGCGTCGTCGTCCCAGCCGGGATCGATCGCATTAGAGTTGTCCGCGATGGTGGGCGGGTCCAGGTCCATTCCGTGCCAGAAGGCCGTGCGGCTGGAGACGCGCATGTTGTTGGTGTACATGCCAGGGAAGAGCGGGTGCTTGCCCCACTGCACCTCGACCCGCGAGATGAAGAGCGGGCTGTACGGGTTGGCATTGTTGATGCGCACTTCCAGTGCATTGTCTGCCAGGCGCACGCTGTCCAGCGTGACCAGGTCGCAGTCGGGTGAGGGCGTGGGGGTCACGCTCGCCGTTGAGGTCGCCGTTGGCGACGATGTCGGCGTGTAGGTGATCGTCGGTGAGCTAGTCGGCGTCGGCGTGTCGCTGGGCAGCGGCGTGTTGGACGGGGTGAAGGTGGGCAGCGCCAGCGCAGGCGGGATGTTAATCACGCGCGTCGAGCGGAACGCCTCGTTGATCATCACGCGCCGCGCCTGAAGCTGGATGTAGTCCACCAGGCCCAGCGGCGTGATCAGCGGGTGGTTGAAGAAGACGATGATCTCGACGGCATCGCCTGGCCCGCCGGGATCGTACTGGTTGACATCTTCCATGCCCGGCTCCTGCACCTGGCACAGCCGGGCGCTGCGGTCTTGGCTGGGCTTGTAGCGGGCGGGGATGTCACTGTAGACGCCGGGGCGCGAGCTACAAATCCACACGTGGAACCAGCCGCGCTCGCTGTCGGTGACTGTGCCCGTGCTGATGTCATCCTCGTCGGGGTACTGCAACCCCACGTAGTGATCGCCGTTCTTGAGGGCCAGCCCCGACGCGCCAATACGCGCCCGATCCACAATGGACGGGATGCGGGCCACATCGGCGCGCAGCCATTGGTCTTCCACCGAGCCGGGCTGGCAGTCATAGCCCCAATGCCGCAGGAAGGCCGCATCTTCGCCCTCGGTGCAGGGCATCAGCGTGTCCAGCACGGCCTGGCGACGCTGTTCTACAGACAGACCTTCGGGGAATGTGTAGCCCATTGCCTCAGCCAGGATGTTCTCGTCCCACTGGCCGGTGACGGCATAGCGAGCCGCCGCGCGCGCCGCGTTCTGCAGCGTGATCCACGCCTGGAAGATGCGCGCGAACTCGATCACGCCGAACATCAGCATCAGCAGAATAGGCAGCGTCAGCGCGAACTCCACCAACGTCTGCCCGCGCCTGCCGCGCTGCCGAACTGCTTGAGACTCGGTTGCTGGACTCATCGTGCTATCCCCTCGGACTCGCGACACTTGTGCCTAGCGCGACAGGCGTGTGAACAGACGGCTGGCGATCTCCTCAAAAACGTCGTTCAACTCGGCCAGGCTGGCTTCAGGGTTACTGGGATTGTAGGACACGTACCAGTACTGCCCACACTGCTCGGTAGGATGCAAGTTCCCTTCGCAAACGTCAGGCTGGCCGTAATAGTCCGGGTACGGGCCGCCAATGGGGTAGGTGGGCACCGGGTTGCGGTCTTCGCGCAGGTCTTGCTGCAAGCGGTTGTTGATGAAGCCGTTGTCGCCCGCGTCGGCAATGTAGCGCAGCAGCGGCGCAGCGGTCGCCTCGTCGAGCACTTCCTGGCCGAAGCCAATGGCAAACATGGCGATGAAGTTGCCCTGCTTGCCGCCGGGCACCACTTCGATCAGCCCAGCGAAGTCGGCCATGTCGCGCGCGTAGTCGTCGGCGTCGTAGTGACCGGCGACGGTGCATTCCACGTTGCCGGTTTCCGGCTCGCCCGTCTCCCAGTCAATGCAGAAATGGCGCGTGTTCGGGTCGTTGTCGTTGCAGACGGGCTTCTCCATCTCTCTCTGGCTGGGGTTGTTCTCGGTACATTCCGGCCAGACCAGGTCGCCGTCAAGCTGGCAGAATGTCCACCAGGGGCAGTAGCCATAGAGACCATAGTCGCGGACGTTAGACGCATCGGAGACGCGGTCGGTCACGTTGGCCGCGCCGTCGCTCAGCACGATCATGACCCAGACCGCCTCGCGGCGGATGTCGGCGGGGTCGGTCAGGGCGTTGCTGGCTGCCAGGATGCCCCCGCCGATGTTGGTGTTGCCGCACGGCGCGACCGATTCATAGGCGAAGGGCCGCCGCGCCGGCTCTTCTGGCAGCTCGCCATTGAGCCACCGCGGCCACTCCTCCTGGGCAATGATGTACTCCGCGCAGCGGTTGTGGATGCCGGTCGGGTTGATCATCACGCCCACCTTCTGGTCGAGCGTTTCAATGGCCGCCTGCTGGCTGCGCAGCAAGGGACGGAAGGTCGTGCCGTCGCCGTCAGGATCATAGGCGACGCCCGCCCGGTCGAAAGTCACCAGCACCACGCGGTCGCCGCGCACGAAGTCCAACTGCTTGATGAACTGCCGTGCCGCGTCCTTCACCGTCTTGAAGGGGCGGCAGATCAGCGTGGTGAAGTTGAAGCCGTCGGGATCGGTCAGGCTGTTGCTCTGGGCGGCGCTGCTGGCCAGCCCGTCTTCGCCAGGGTCCCACATGCCGTTGAAGTTGGCGTCGTGCCAGATGACCCCATTGGGCAGAAAGCCGCCAGTGGAGCGGCGGATTGTGCCGTCGCTGACCTGCCCCGTGCCAGGGTCATTGCAGCAGCCAGCCCACCGCTCGCGCGCGTAGGGGTCCAGGCCGGCGGCCCAGTCTTCGGGCGTGGTATTGCACTCGCCGCGAATGGTCAGGCTCCCCCCCGCGCCATAGGACAGGTTGACGCGCGTGTAGTCGGTGGAGTTGGTCTCCTTCGACATGGATTCCGACGTGTCAATGACCAGGGCCACGTCGAGCACTGCCGTCTCTGAGACGGAGGTCGTCTCCAGGGTGATCGAGGGGATGCCGATCAGGGCCAGGAAGGTCGTCGGCGACTCGATCTGCGCACTGACGCGCACAAGCTTGCGCGGGTCGTCCCAGTTGCATAGCTCGGTTTCGGGCATGAGGTTGGGCACATTGCACTTCTCATTCTTGCCAGGGCCACATGTCCAGGGGTCGGCGGATTCGGGGTGCGGGTCGCCTTCCCAGGGGCCTAGCCCCAGCCGCCACTGGTAGATGTCCGTCTCGCAGGTCTCGACCAGCGTGGAGCGCGAGTCGAGGTTGTGTAGCTCGATGTACTGCTCGGCGGCGATAGCCACCGTCGCGTAGTCCGTCCCCTCGCGGACCTGGCCGGCGGCGGCAATGGCCGCCGCGTCCACCGCGCGGCGCAGCGCCGCGTAGCGCGTGAAGAGCAGCGCCACGTCGGTCACCAGCCCCACGAACGCGATCAGGGCGATGAAGGCGAAAGCCAGCAGCAAGATGGACTGCCCGCGCTGGCTGCGCCGCAGACGCCGGGAGAAGAGAGGTGGGATCGGCAAGTGTCTCATCAGCATCACACCGGGGAGCGGCTAATAGTCCAGGTCAGGCTCGGCAGCGGAGACAGGGAAAAACGCCCAGACATGGATCATCTGGCCGTCGGCAAGCGGCCCCAGGTTGAACCAGGGCAGCGCGAGCAGTTGGTGGTGCCGCCAGAAGACCTCGACCAGCACCAGCCCGAAGTTGGCTACCTCGTCAATCTTGCGTGCGCGGTCTGGGTCGTCGCTGAAGTCCAGCATTCTCTCCACTTTGGCTGTGGAGAAAGCAGACCCCAAGCAGTCCATCGGCGCGCCGAAGTTCATGCGATGGTTGCCGCGAAAAACATAGCCGCGCACGTTGTCCCAGCCCGAATCGAAGCGGGCGGCGTCCTCGTCCATGCCGCTGCCGTTGCCGTCGTGATTCCAGTCGAAGGGGTCGTATTCGTCGTCGTTCTCGCACTCGTTGGCGCGGGCGGGCAGCCGGCCCACGATGCGCACCTGGGCGTTGGGCAGGCCGCGATTGACCACCACGAACTGGAAGACCGACACCGCAATGTCGTCGGTCAGGTCGTTGAACTCCAGCGGCTGCATGTTGCCGATCACCGAGCAGGCCACGCCGTCATAGAAGCCGATGGGACGCTCATCATCGCCCGGAATGTACCCCCAGGCGCTCAAGTCCGGGCCGGGCCAGGTCAGCTGCTCCTCAAAGGCGCGCTTGTCGAAGTTGGTGATCAGGTCTTCGCAGTCCATGCGGTGATACTTCAGCTCTTCGCCGTCGGGCCAGGTCAGGGGATCCAGCGTGGCCCCAAAGCGCCCGGCCTCGCGCACGACATCGAGCAGCGTCAGGTAGTTATTGGCGTACCAGCCGATCTCGGTCAGGCCCATCAGCATGACCAGCAGGATCGGCAGGGTGAGGGTCAGTTCCACCAGGCTTTGGCCGCGCGTGCCCGTCGGGGTGCCGTCCAGCACAGCCAGTAATCTACGGAGTCTGCCCCGCATGGTTCACCTCAAAAATGCCAGTGGGCCGCCAACAATAAGCAAGACAGTGGCCCGCGCGCGCCACTTCCGGCGGCGAGCGATGCTGCCCCTATTGGCAATAATACCATAGAAGGTCAGGCCGCCCTGTCAGGCTATTGTGAGGAGTTTATAAGGATTTGTCAGCGTCAAGGGAGTGAATCGCGGGCGACGGATCGTCGCGCACGCCCTCGACGATGGCGTTGATCATGTAACCTCGCCCGTGCAGCGACACGATAATGTGCGGGTGCTCCTGGTCGCTCTCGATCTTGCGCCGCAGGTTGCGGATATGGTTGCGCACCAGGGCGGTGTCGCCGCTGTGGGGCGGGTAGCCCCACAACGCTTCCAGCAGATCGTGTGCGCTGTGGTGGCGAAGCGGGGGCTGGCACAGGTGCTCCAGCAACTGGTATTCGGTGGCGGTAAGCTGGGTGCAGCAGTCGTTGATCTGCACGGTGCGCGTGCTGGCGTCCAGCCGCAAGACCGGTTGGGCTGTCAGCTTGCCTTTGCGCTCCGCCCGGCGCAGCAGCGCCCGCACGCGCGCCTTCAGCTCGCGCGAGGTGAAGGGGAGGCGCAGGTAGTCATCGCCGCCAGAGTCGAGCGCCTGGGCCGCGTAGTGCGCGCCGAGCCGGTCGCTGACGAACAGGATCGGCGTGTGGGTGGCGTAAGGCAGAGTGCGCAGGTAGGCACACAGTTCCAGGCCGTTCATGTCGGGCAGCATGGCGTCGAGGATGATGATATCGGGCCGGTGCGTGCGCGCCAGCTTGACCGCCGTCTGCCCGTCGGCGGCCTCAATGATGGCGTGCCCCTCGCGGGCCAGGGCGCGACCAATCACCTTGCGGGCTGTGGAGTCGCTGTGCACGGTGAGGATGGTATTGGGTCCGGGGTTGCGTGCGAACATGGCTGGCCTTCCGACGCGCATGTGCGTTTGTCGTTTGGCCTTAGTATAGGCGACAAAGGGGCCTTGTGGACGGCCTGAGCGTGAAAGATGTATGAAAAATCCCGCGTCCCGCCACGCTAACCCGGCGTATCCTGCACCACCGGCGGCACCAGCGCGCGCTCGAACGTCACCGCGTGGGCGTCGCCGTCGGGCAGCACGGTCAGCGGCACAACCAGCGTCGTCCGGTCTACGAAGCACAGCGTCTCGTTGACCGCCTCGCACCAGTACACCGTCAGGTCGAGCGCCAGATCGGTCTGCCCCACCGCAAACGTGACCGGCACCTCAAGCGGTAGCTCCGGCAGGATGATGCGGATGTCGCGCGACTCAGCCGGAACCTGGGCGACGGGGTTGTCGGGCCAGATGGCCGTGAAGGGGGCCTGGTCGTTGAGCTTGTAGCCGTCGGGCATGGTCACCTGGACGCGCAGGGTTCCCGCCCCGGCGGTGACCGTCTGCGGGGCCAGCCGCAGCGTGCTCCCAGCGGTGAGCGCGCCCCCCGTCAGGCTGCCCGGCGCGGCTGGTGCCGCGCCTGCTCCCTCACCTGGCCCCGGCGCGCTCTTGTCCCGGACGATGACGCCCGCAGCGCTGAGCGCGAGCGCGATCAGCGCCACGCCCAGCACAATCACCGCCACGATTCCAGCCCAGCGCTTCATCGCTTCTGCCTCGCCTGTCCGCTAACTCCCCGCCGCACCCCACAACCGCACCGCTCAGCCCGCGCCCGGCTTGGTGCCCCAGTGGACGGCCATCGTGCCCAGCATGAAGCGACGCCAGCCCACGTCCACCAGGCCCGCAGCGCGCATCAGGGCGGCCAGCTCTTCGGCGGACTTGAAGCCGAGCGTGCTCTCTGGCAGGTAGCGGTAGGCGTCGGCCTGCCCGGTGATCCAGCGTCCCAGCGGCGGGATGACCAGCCGGAGATAGAGCCGGATGAGTGGGCGCAGCGGGCCGCGCGGCGGCGTCGTGTCGAGCGTGACCAGGCGGCCACCCGGCTTGAGCACGCGCACCTGCTCGGTCAGCGCCCCGGCGATGTCGGTCAGGTTGCGGAACAGGTAGCCACTCGTCACCGCGTCGAAGGAGTGGGCGGCGTAGGGCAGGTGCAGCGTGTCGGCGGCCTGCCAGGACAGCGGGCGTCGCCCGTCAGTGCTGGCGCTGCTTTCGCGGCGCTGCCCGACGCGCATCATCGGCAGGGCGAAGTCCGCCGCGACGATGTGCAGGTCGCCGACCTGCCGCTGCGCTTCGAAGGCGATGTCGCCGGTGCCGGTGGCGATGTCGAGCAGCCGCGCGCCGGGGCGCAGCGCCGCCCGCTGCACGACGTAGCGCCGCCAGCGCTGATCCTGTCCGAAGGTCATCAGCCGGTTCATCAGGTTATAGCGCCGCGCGATGCGCTCGAACATATCTCGCACGTAGGCGGCGTGGTCAGCGCGTGAAGTAGTATGCATGTCCACCAGGAGTGTGAAACCGTGTCGTGCCGCGCCGGATGAGCGCGGCTGCTGTGTGTTCCAGCGATTGTACCAAACTTCGCAGCGCGTGCCCTGGGCGCTTTTTTACACATCCGTCCAAGATGGCTATACTGATATGGTAGGTCTACGGACCAGGAAATCGCGCATAGAATGTTTCAAGGAGAGGGCACCAATGAAACGACTGTTGACTTCAATGCTCGTGCTGCTGCTCGTGTTCATGGCAGTGCAGGCCGCCGTCGCCCAGGAGGAAGAGGAGTTCGAGGTCGAAGAGCTGATCCCATGTGACGAGTACGACCTGAGCGAGCTGAAGGTCGGCTTGGTGACGGACGTGGGCGAGGTTGACGACAAGAGCTTCAACCAAAGCTCGTGGGAAGGGGTGCTGGCGGCGGAGTTGTGCGGCGCAACGGTGAACTACATCCAGACGGCCAGCGCTGCCGACTACGCGGACAACATCGCCGAGTTCGCTGAGAACGACTACAGCATCATTGTGACGGTGGGCTTCGCCCTAGGCCCGGCCACGCTGGAAGCGGCGGCCCTCTACCCGGATGTGCTGTTCATCGGGGTGGATCAGTTCCAGGGTGAGGCGGTGGACAACGTGGTGGGTCTGGTCTTCCACGAGGATCAGGCGGGCTATCTGGCGGGGGTGCTGGCGGCGCGGCTGACCCAGACGGGGACGATTGCCGCTGTGCTGGGCACCGACCAGGTACCGCCGGTGGTGGCCTTCAAGGAAGGCTACGAGGCCGGGGCGCGGGAAGTGAGCCCGGACATCCGCATCATCTCGACCTACCATCCGGGGGCGATTGACCAGGCGTTCACCGACCCGGAGTGGGGAGCGGGGACGGCCAAGCAGGCGCTTGACCAGGATGCCGACGTGGTCTTTGGCGCGGGCGGCAAGACGGGCAACGGCGCGCTGATCGAGGTGGCGAACGCGGTAGGGGCTGGTGGCCCGCCGCCGTTCTGCATCGGGGTGGACACCGACCAGTGGTACACGGTGCCCGAAGCGCACCCCTGCCTGGTGTCGAGTGCGGTGAAGCTGCTGGACAAGGGTGTGGCGGCCATCATCATGGCCTTCGTGGACGAGACGCTGGAGCCGGGCAACTTCTTCGGTGAAGCGGGTCTGGCTGACTTCCACGACCTGGCCGACTTCGTGCCTGACGAGGTCGTGGCGGAGCTGGAAGAGGTCGCCGCTGGCCTGCTCGATGGCTCGATCACCACTGGCTACGGCGAGTAAGCCTCTGCCAGAGTGCGACAAACACCATTGCGATAACAAGAACTCGCTCCCTCGCCGCCCGGCGGGGGAGCGTTCTCTTGGCAGCCAGCTAGTTCTCCCCCGCATGACGCCAGCGCCCGACGACTCGCTCCAGCGCATCTACGGCCAGGTAGAAGGCCAGCCCCAGCAGCGACATCGCCAGGATGCCCGCATACATCTTCTCGTAGCGCAGGCGCTGCCAGGTCAGCGTGACGATGTAGTAGCCCAGGCCCTGGCGCGTCGAGTACTGCTCGGCCATGAACAGCACGGCAATGGCCGTGCCCACCGAGACGCGCAGCGCGGTCAGCACGGCGGGCAGCGACGCGGGCAGGTACACATAGCGGAACAGCGCGCGCCGCCCCGCTCCCAGCGAGCGCACGGACTGGATTAGCTCCGGGCGCAGGCTGGCCGCTTCGTCGCGCACCACGACGAGAATCTGGAAGAACAGGATCAGCGCGATCAGGAACACCTTCGAGGTCTCGCCAATGCCCATGATGACCAGGATCACCGGCAGGAAGACGATCTTGGGGATGGGATGCACCAGCCCGATCAGCGGCGAGAAGATGCGGTTGAGCACGCGAATCTGGCCCAGGCCCATGCCCACCGGCGTGGCGATCAGCGTGGCGAAGGCGACCGCCTTAAGCACACGCTCCGCGCTGGCAGCCGTGTGATCCCACAGATCGCCCTGAATCTCCTCGACGAAGACGGGCAGCACGTCCCAGGGATAGGGCATGATATTGCGGCGCAGCGCGGCGGCCAGCGCCGCCCAGCAAGCCAGGAAGATCGCCAGCGCCAGCGCCAGGTTGAGGGCGCGCGCCGCGATGCCGCGCAGCGTCTGGTGCGCGGTGCCCGGCTCGGCGCTCTCGGCGGCCTCGGCGGGAGTCAGTGGGCCAGGCCCAGCAGGGTGCGTAGCTCGGTGCATTTGTCCAGAAAGTCCGTTGTGCTGCGGTAGCCGGACGCGCCGGCTCCGGGATTCTCGACGATGACGGGCGCGGTGTTGGGCGGGTGGCTCAGCACCAGAATGCGGCGGCCCAGGATGGCCGCCTCCTCAATGGCGTGGGTGACAATCACGCTGGTCAGGCCCATCTCCGCGCGCAGTTGCAGGATCAGGTTTTGCAGGTCTTCGCGGGTGGGCGCGTCCAGGCTGCTGAACGGCTCGTCCATCAGCAGCAAGTCCGGTTGCAGGGCGAGTGTCCGGGCGATAGCCGTGCGCTGGCGCTGCCCGCCGCTGATCGCGCCGGGGAACTTGTCGCGCTGGTCGTAGATGTTGAGCCGCGCCAGCCAGTGGGCGACCATCGCCCGCGCTTCCCTGCGCGAAGGCGGCGGCGCGCCGCGCGGGGCATGCGTGCCGTCCGGCCCGTAGAAGCGGCGCACGCGCAGCCCCAGGGCCACGTTATCCCAGACCGTTGCCCAGGGCAGCAGGCCGAAGTCCTGCAGGATCAGCCCTGTTTCGGGGCGAGGGCGGCGGATCACCGTCTCGCCGACGCGGATTGCCCCGCTCGTCGCGCGGCGCAGCCCGGCGATCAGCGTCAGCAGCGTGGTCTTGCCGCAGCCGGACGCGCCGATGATAGACCACGCTTCGCCCGGCGCGACATGCCACGAGAAGTCCTGGAAGACGGGCGTCCCGCGCGAGCCATAGCGGAAAGTGAGGTGCTCGATGGTAATCATTTTGATTCAGGTGCAGGCAAAGGAGCCAACTGGACCCTTCTCCGCCTGGGCAGCCTCACCCCCGCTCGGCGCTGACGCGCCTTGCCGCCCCCTCTCCACAGCGTGGAAAGGGGGCAAGCCGAGCGGAGCGAGGCTGGGGGTGAGGCCCCACTACTCCAGTGTCATCAAATAGGCGACCAACGCCGCCACGTCTGCCTCGCTCAGCGTGTCGTAGGCGGGCATGAACGGCCCGAAGCCCTCGACGACGAAGGCCGACGGCTCGACGATAGCCTGGCGCAGGTATTCCTCCGCACTCTGCCCGGTAACCATGCTCCCTGCCCGGCCCGCAATTCCGGCCAGCGATGGCCCGGCACCCGCCGTACCGTCCAGCGAATGGCAGCCGGTGCAGCCCAGGCTGGCGAATAGCGCCTCGCCCTGAGCGGCATCACCGGCGGGCGCGATGGCTTCCAGGAAGGCCGGGTTGACGGTGTCGGCGTAGCTGGCTGTGCTCTCCACAATGTCCTGCTCGATCAGCCAGGCGACAGCGTCATCCCAGGCGGCCTCGTTGGTGATCTCGTAGATGGGGAAGGGCGGCAGCGCGTAGGTGTCCTTGACGCTGTCGGGCACGTTGGTCTTCTCCATCCACAGCTCGCGGTACGCTTCCGGGTCGGTGTTGATGTCGTCGGCGGCGCGTATCCACGCCCGCAGGAAGCCCTCGACGGCCTCCGGCTGCTTCTCGATCACCTCAGTGCGGAAGCTGAGCACGCTCTGGCTGAACTGCGTCTCCACCAGCACGGTGTCGTCGGCGATCAGCGTCGCCCCGCCGACGATGGCCGCCTGAGCCAGTGGATCGGGCAGACAGACCGCCTTCATCTGGCCTTCCATCAGCAGTTGGAAGCGGATGGCGATGTTCGGCTCGGCACGGAAGGTCAGGTCAGCGGCGCTCACGCCTTCGGCTTCGAGGATGCGCTGGGCGATGTAGTGGATGACCGAGTTCTCGCTGATGCCGATCTCGACGTTGGTCAGGTCGCTGGGGATGGTCAGGTTGCTGCGCGGCGCGCCCAGCAGCCGGAACTGCGGGGAATCCGGGTAGGCGCGGCGGGCCAGCGCCACGATCTGCACCAGCGGCTCGTCCTGGTTGAAGATGCCGGCGCTGATCAGGTCGTTAACCATGCCGTCAATCTCCCCGGCGATCACCAGTTGGTCGCGCTCCAGGGCGCTGCTGACCGGGATCAGCTCAATCTCCACGCCCTCGGCGGCGAAGTAACCGGCTTGGTCGGCCACGTAGAAGGGCAGCACGTCCAGGATGGGCAGCAGGCCCATGCGCAGCTTGGGCATATCCTGCGCCTGGGTGCGCCCGGCCAGCGGAGCCAGGCTCGCGGCGAGCACGGCGGCAATCAACATGAGGGCGAACAGAGTCTTGCGCATAGTGAATACTCCTTGGGCTTGTACGTCGCCAGCATCGGTAACCGTTAATCAGTCATCAGTGCTCAGTCTGCGGGTGCCCGCAGTGCAAAACCTCACGATAGTACCTCGCAAGTGGAGAGGCCCGCTGTGGCACGGTCCACGAGCAAGCTGTCAGGTAGTTGCCGACAGGCCCCCATCCCCTGGCCCCTTCTCTGGGCCAAGCTAGGGGAAGGGGAGAACGGCCAGCCGGAGTCCCTCTCTAGCTCGGCTGGAAGGAGGATCAAGGGGAGGCATTCAGTGAACATTCTTGACCTCCCCCCCGGCAGTACCGCTTGAAGCATGTTCTACCAACAGCCAATAACCAAGAACCCAAGACCGCGCCATCGCGCGAAGCCTATCCATCATAGTGATATTCGGCACATCGGCGTCTATTGTCAACTACCAACAACACAGGTCTCCCCTCGCCGGGAGACCTGTGTCCTGCGCCACACAGCCTTGCGGTTACGCCAGCCGCTCGCGGAACACCTCGGTCAGCGCCGGAACCACGTCGAACAGGTCGCCAACGATGCCGAAGCGGGCCTGCTTGAAGATTGGCGCGTCGGGGTCTTTGTTGATGGCGACGATCACCTTGGCCGTGCGCATCCCCGCCTGGTGCTGGATGGCACCGGAGATGCCCGCCGCGATATACAGGTCTGGCGAGACGACTTTGCCCGTCTGCCCGATCTGGTGCTCGTAGGCAATCCAGCCCGCGTCAACGGCGGCGCGGCTGGCTCCGAGCGCTGCACCGAGCACCTCGGCCAGGGCGCGCAGCGGGGCGAAGCCCTCGGCACTGCCAACACCGCGCCCCCCCGCGACGATGATGCCCGCGTCGGTCAGGCTCACCTGGCCGCCGCTCGTCTCGATGCCCTCAATCTGGGTGGGGATGGCGTCCGGGGCCAGCGCGGGCGCAACAGCGATCACCTTGCCGCTTCGCCCCGGTTGGGGTTCCGGCACGGGGAAGGCGCGCGGGCGGGGCGCGGCGAACTGCGGCCCGTCGCCGGTGACCGCTTCCACACGCAACACCCTGCCGCCCAGCACCGGGCGCACAGTGCGCAGCTTGCCGCCATCGAGCGCCAATTCGGTCACGTCGGCCAGCAGGGGAGCGCTCAGGTCGGCGGAAGCGCCAGCCAGCAGCTCGCGCCCGGCGATAGTCGCCGCCGCCAGCACCACATCCGGCGCGCGCTCTTTCACCAGCGCGGCCAGCAGGGCTACATACGGCTCAAAGCGGTAGCGGGCCAGCGACGCATCGCCTGCCTGGATGACGGCGTCCGCGCCGTACTCGAACGCGGCCTGCGTGATAGCCCCAGTCTGCGCGCCGTCGCCGAAGACGAGCGCCGTCACCGTCCCGCCATTGGCCAGCGACCGGGCCAATCCCAGCGCCTCCCACGACGCCGTGACCGGCTGGCCGCTGTGCTGCTCGATCCAGACAAAGATCGCGGCGCTCATAGGACTTTCTCCTCCAGCAGGCGGGCGACCAGCCTGGCCGCCTGCTCCTGGGCGCTGGTGCCCTCAATGATCTCGGCGGAGCCTTCGCGCTTGGGCAGCTCGCGGTGCCCGCTGACTGTCGTCTTGGGCGCGACGGCAGCCGCGCTCAGCCCCAGGTCGGCCAGCGACCAGACGGGAATCTCCGCTTTGGCCGCCTTGCGGATGCCGATGAAGGTCGGGTACTTCGGCTCGTTGATGTCTTTCAGCACGCTGATCACGGCGGGCAGGCGACCGTTGACCACTTCGGTGCCCTGGTCGGTCATGCGGCGGACGCGGATGGTGCGCGCGGCGAAGTCAATCGCCTCGATCTTGGCGACGAAGCCGATCATCGTCCAGCCGAGCTTGCGGGCCGTCTGGAAGATATGCTGATCGCTGGCGCTGTCGGAAATCTCCTTGCCGAAGATGACCAGGCCAACGTCGCCCAGCTTGCGGATGGCAGCGGCGGCGGCGTGGGCATAGGCCAGGCTGTCGCCGTCGGCCAGCGCCGGGTCCCACACGCGAATGGCCTGGTCGCAGCCGATGGCGAGACCGTGCTTGAGCGCCTCGACTTGCGCCTCCGGCCCAACGGTCATGACCGTCACCTGGCCGTTGTGCGCGCCCTTGAGCAGCACGGCCTCGGTGATGGCGTACTCGTCCCAGGGGTTGACCACCAGCTTGTCGCCCCACTGGACATTCCCGCCGGCGTCCACCGCGACGGCAGCCTCGGTGTCCGGTGTCATGTTTGCAATCGCTACAACATGCAAAGGTCACCCTCCTCAAAGACTAAGCAGGATTATTGGAGCGCGGAGAGCGGAAGTCATTGGTTGTTGGTTATTGGTCAGGCGCGTATGACACGCAGTCGTCTGAGACCGTTTGAGAAGTCGTGCGCCTGCCTGTGCCCCCCATCCCCAGCCCTTCCCCCCTGGTGGGGTATGGTATAAAAGCGCACCCGCTAAGCCCCTCCCTCCTTGTGGGGGTGGGGTTTGGGGTGGGGGGATACTTCAATGGCCCGCAGTCCCCGCGCCTCTTGCCGGGCGACCCACAGCGCGGCGGGCAGCGCCGCCAGCAAGATACCCGTCGCCAGCCAGAACAGCCCGCCGATAGCCACTAGCGGCAGCAGCGCGTAGGCGATCAGCGGCCCAGCGGCGCTGCCGCTATCGCCGATGGTGTTGATGATCCCCAGGATGCGCCCCCGGTTGTTCTCTCCGGCGTAATCGCCGACGAGGGTCATCACCTGCGTCTGCAGGACGCTGGTGGCGATGGAGCTGAGCATGATCGCCGTCACCACGACGATCCCTCTGCCCCCCGCCGTCAGCGCCATCGAAGCCACGCCCAGGGCCAGCGCGAAGAGGACCAGCCGCCAGCGGTTGCCGGTCAGGTCGCTGAGCCAGCCGGCCAGCGGCGAGGCGAGCAGGCCGAGCGCCTGACTCCCTGCCGACATCGCCCCGGTGAATGTGGACAGGTAGATGATCGTCCCGGCTATGCGCACCGTCTCGCCGACCCGTTCTTCGAGCAGCAGCGGCAGCACCGCGCCCAGGATGCCAATGAAGATGAGCCAGTTGACGCCCAGCAAAGCGATGGCGACTGCCAGCGGCAAACGCTTATTCGGCGGCGGGATGGGCGTCCCTGGCTGCGAGGGCACGGCGGCGGGCGAGGGCGAAGAAGGGTGCGCGGGCTGCGTCTCCGGCAGCAGCAGCAGCCACAGCAGCGCCGCACTGAAGGTGATGCCGGAGCAGACGCGCAGCGCCGCGTGGTAGCCGAGCCAGTCGGTCAGCGCGCCGCCGGCCAGCGCTGCCCCGCCCGACCCCAGGAAGAACCACATTTGCAGGCGGCCCACAAAGCGCCCCCGGTTGGCGAAAGTGGACAGGTCGAGGGCCATCGTGCTGGCGCTCAGCCAGATGCCCGCCCAGGCCGTGCCCCACAACAAGCGCCCGATCAGCAGCGGCCAGAAGCCGGGGACAGTGTAGAGCAGCGACGAGATCGCCCCGAAGAAGAGCGCCGGCACCGCAATCCGCCGGCGCGGGATGCGCTCGATGAGCACGCCCAGCGGCCCGTTGATGACGATGCGGATCAGGCGGTTGGCCGAGAGCATCAGCCCCACGTTGGTCAGGGCGATGCCGGCCTCCTTCGTGTGCGTGGGTAGCACGACATAGAGCGTCAGGTCGCCGAGCAAGGAGATGGCCACGCCCAGCCCGACGATGTGCAGCGCCCATTCTGGCGCAAGTCGCTGCCGCCAGGCAGTCAGGGCAAGGCTAGCCATCGCGCAGGGCTTCCCGGACGGGGTGGCCCTCCCACACCTGGGGACAGGGAATCCCCAGCAGATGGGCGATGGTCGCCGCCGTGTCGAAGATGCACACCGGCCCGCTGATGGCGTACCCCGCCTTGACCGCCGGGCCGTTGAGAATCCAGGGGATGGTCAGGTCTTCCGGCGAGTCGGTACCATGCGTGAAGTCGTGCCCGCCGTGATCGGCCAGCAGCAGCACGGTGTAGGCGTCGCGCAGGCCGGCGCGCTCCAGCGCGTCCAGCACGCCCCCCAGCGCAGCGTCCATGCGCTCAACCGCCGCCAGGTACGGCGCGGACATCCAGCCAGAAGCGTGACCCACCAGGTCGGACTCGGCCAGGTAGATGACGACCAGATCGGGCTGCTCGGTCACAAGTAGATCGGTGGCCTGGGCAGCCACGATCTGGTCGGCCTCGGCGGTGACGGCCCCATCGCGGCAGTAGCTGACGGTCAGGCTGCCGTGTGCCGAGAGATCGCGGAGCTGCTCCCAACTGTAGAACATGGCCGTCTGCCGCCCGTTGTGATGAGCTATGTCCACGAAGCTGGGGAAGGCGACGGCAGATTGCTGGAAGATATTGTCGGTCACGCCGTGCCTGGCCGGCGAGACGCCACGAAACATGGACATATGCGCCGGCAACGTGTAGCTGGGCGCGACCGACTGGGCGTGCCAGGTGTAGGCCCCACCCTGCCACAGGCGGTCAGCGTTGGGGGTGTGAGCCTGGGCCAGAGCGTCGGGGCGGCAGCCGTCGAAGATGGTGAGAATCGTCTTGTGGGTCATGGATGCAGTTGAGCCTCGTCGGTGCGTGGTGGCGCAAGCACAAAGCCCGTCAGGGATTGTCCTCGCCCGTCAGAGCGGCGATATGGACGGTGATACCCTCGCGTTCGAGGGCTTCGCGGTACTCCGCGCTAAGACCGTCGTCGGTCACGATGTCGGTCACGACGGACAGCGGCGCAACGCTGGCGAACGTCTTCAGCCCAAACTTGCGGCTATCTGAGAGCAGAATCCGGCGCTGCGCGTTACGAATCATGGTGCGCTTGATCTGGGCATCGTCCGTATTGTACTCGGTCAGCCCGGCTTCCAGGTCCACGCCGCCGATGCCGAGGAACGCTTTGTCCACGTAGAACTGGCTGAAGGTGTACTCGGCGACCGGGCCGATCAGCGAGCGCTCGCCAGGGCGCACGACACCGCCGCACAGCATCAGGCGGATGCCGGGCTGATCGGTGAGCAGGCTGGCGATGGGCAGGGCGTTGGTCAGCACGGTGATGTCCTGCAAGCCGATCAGGTGGCGGGCCAGCTCCAGCGTGGTCGTGCCGATGTCCAGGGCGATGCTGTCGCCCTCGTGGACGAGCGAGGCGGCCAGCTTGCCGATGGCTCGCTTGGCTTCGGGCATCTCGTGGACGCGAGTCAGCACGGGCGGCTCGTAGCTGCGCCCGCGCGCGCTGACCGCCCCCCCGTGAATGCGCCGCAGCAGGCTCGCCTGTTCGAGGATGGTGAAATCGCGGCGAATGGTCATGTCCGACACGCCGAAGCGCTGGCACATCTCGGCGACGGTGACGACGCCCTGCTCGGCGATGATCTGCAAGATGATCTTCTGCCGCTCCTGGGCGATCACGGCACCTACCTCTTTTCTCTGCTTTCGTGTCAAAATACCAACACGAATCACTTGCGCTTTGTGTTGAATTATGTTGAAATAGACACAAGGCGCAACAAACAGCCTTCTGTCATCACCTGCGGGCTAATGCCTGCGCGCGGGGATGACCAGCGCGTCAATCCAGTTGCGCAGCTCGGCCTCGCGGTAGAGCGGGTCGAGAATGTCCGGGCCGACGGCGAAGCGCTCGCGCAGCGCCGGGTCGTCGGGGTTGGCGTGCAGGGCGAACATGGCGTCGGCATAAGCCTGCACATCATCGGCACTGGCAAAGAAGCCTTCCTTAACAAGTGGTTCGGCGCGGGCGCTGATCAGGCGGGCCATCTCGTAGAAATTGTACTCCGGGTGGTACTGCGTGGCCCAGAAGGTGCCGTTCTTGTGCCTGACTTCGAGCGCCTGGACGTGGGTGTGCTCGTTGGTAGCCAGCAACGTGGCGCCGCGCGGCAGGGTGACGACCTCATCCAGGTGCATGATGAAGCCGTCGTACACGTCGGGCTTGCCGGCCAACAGCGGGTGCGTCTTGCCGGCGTCGGTGCGCGTGATGCGGCGGGCGATGGCCCACTCGCGGCCCTTCGGGTTCTTGCGCACTTCGCCGCCGGCGGCATAAGCGGCCATCTGGATGCCCCAGCAGCTTCCGTAGCAGGGCACGCCCGCCTCGAAGATGGCCCGCGAAAGCTCGACCTGGCGCGTCACGCGCGGGTCGTCGGTGTGGTAAATGGTCAGGTCCGAGCCGGTGAAGATGTAGGCGTCGTAAGAGCGCAGGTGAGCGCCGGCCGGCAGGGCGCTGTCCAGGTCGGCGGTGAAGAGCACGTCGAGCGTTGCCTGGGGCACATAGCTGCGCAGGAAGCGGGCGTACATGTCGTGGGGGTGGCCCACGTTGGCGGCGTCGAAGCGCTCGCGGCTGCTCTTGGGGTAGCCATTGAGGATGGCAATCGCGAGCTTCAAATCGTTGTGCATGGCGGATTGTTCCTTTTCAAACAGAGTCTGTGCACTTCCGAAAATACATCATGTGGCCGAAAAATACTACCCCTTGTCGTTGCGGAAGCGCGTCGAACTCGGTGGAAATGGCGTTGGTGCTGGCTGCCGTGTCACCCCCCATCCCCCGACCCCTTCCCCCACGCAAGCGGAGGGAAGGGGTGCAGACCTGCGTTTCCGTTCCCTCTGCGGGGAAGGGTCGGGGTGAGGGCGAGTCCCCTTCCGAAGCCTTGCGGACTTCGGAAGCCTGGTGCGCGCCACGCCTGCCGGGCCAGCCGCGCGCCTACCCGCCCGGCGTTCTGACCCGTAATCTTTGCTTCACTACGTCGCCTGCACCGTCATGAGGAAGGTTCACCATGCCCTACGGGTATCACGGCAAGATACTGCACGTCAACCTGACCACTGGCAGCCTGACCGTCGAGGAGCCGGACGAGGTCTTCTACCGCACGTACATGGGCGGCAGCGCGATGGGGCTGTACTACTTGCTCAAGAACTCGCCCCCCGGCACCGATCCGCTGGCTCCCGAAAACACCCTGGCCCTGATGGATAGTGTGCTGACCGGCCTGCCCATTGCCGGGCAGAGCCGCATGTGCGCGACGGCGCGCTCGCCGCTGACCGGCATGGTCGGCGACTCGCAGTGCGGCGGCTTTTGGCCGGCGGAATTGAAGTTCAGCGGGTTCGATGGCATTGTCATCTGGGGCCGCGCAGAGCAGCCTGTCTACCTGTGGGTGCACGACGGCCAGGCCGAGCTACGCGACGCCGCGCACCTGTGGGGCCGCGTGACTCATGACGTGCAGCGCGCGCTGGAGGACGAGCTAGGCGACAGACGCATCCAGGTGCTGGGCATTGGCCCGGCGGGCGAGAATGGCGTTCGCTTCGCGGCGATGATGAACATGTCCAACCGCGCCAACGGGCGTACCGGCATGGGCGCGGTGATGGGCAGCAAGAACCTGAAGGCCATCGCCGTGCGTGGCAGGCAGCGCCCGGAGGTCTTCGACGGCGAGGTGCTCAAGGCCCTGGCGAAGTGGGGCGCGGAGAACACCGAAGACGTGATGGGTGGCATGACCCGGCTGGGCACGACCGGCCTGATCCGCACGCAGCAGGGGCGCGGCGGGCTGCCCGGCTACAACTACGATAGCGGCGTCTTCGATGACTTTGAGGGCATCAGCGGCCAGACCATGTGCGACACGATCCTCAAGGGCAACGACACCTGTTACGCCTGCACGGTGCGCTGCAAGCGCGTGGTAGAGAACGAGGAAGGCCCCTACAAGCTCGACCCGGCTTACGGCGGGCCGGAGTACGAGTCGCTGAGCATGTTAGGCTCGTACTGCGGCATCTCTGACCTCAAGGCAGTCGCCTACGCCAACCAGTTGTGCAACATGTACGGCATGGACACGATGTCCTGCGGCGCGACCATCGCCTGGGCGATGGACTGTTACGCACACGGGATCATCACCAAAGCGGACACCGGCGGCCTGGCCCTGAATTACGGTGACGGCGAGGTGTTGACTCGCCTGGTGGAGATGATCGCCCGGCGCGAGGGCTTCGGCGACGTGCTGGCTGAGGGGTCGGCCAGGGCCGCGCGGCGCTTCGGCCCCGCCGCCGAAGACCTGCTGATCACCGTCAAGGGATCGGAGATGCCCGCGCACATGCCGCAGGTCAAGCGCAGCCTGGCCCTGATCTACGCCGTCAACCCGTTCGGCGCGGATCATATGTCCAGCGAGCACGACGGCAGCTACACCGAGTACAACGCGCGCATCGCCGAGCTTGGGCTGTTCGACCCGCAGCCGGCACGCGTGCTCAACGCGGAGAAAGTGCGCTACGCCTTCTACACGCAGTGCACCTACAGTATGCTGGACACGCTCGACCTGTGCCAATTCGTGTGGGGGCCGGACTGGCAGCTTTTCAGCCTGAGCCAACTGGTTGAGTTCGTGCGGGCGGTGACCGGCTGGCCGGTGACGGTCTTCGAGCTGCAGAAGCTCGGCGAGCGCCGCCTGAACATGCTGCGTGCCTTCAACGCGCGCGAGGGCTTCGGGCGCGACCAGGACACCATCCCCAAGAAGCTGACCAAGCCGCTCAAGGGTGGGTCGAGCGATGGGCTGTTCGTGACCGTCGAAGAAGTTGAGCGGGCCAAAGACATCTACTACGGCATGGCCGGCTGGGACGTGGCGACGGGGATGCCCGTGCGCGCCAAGCTGGAGGAGCTGGGCATCGGCTGGGTGGCCGGTGAACTGGAGACCGCCTGCGCCGTCCCGGAGGCGGCGAGCGATGACTGAGTCAAGTGCGGGCCTGCTGAGCCGCGAGGCGCTGGCGACTGCCGTTGATCGCGGCGAGATCGCGACGGTGCTGGTCGGCTTCCCCGACATGTACGGGCGGCTGCTCGGCAAGCGTTACGACGCGCGCCACTTCCTGGCGACGGCGGATCACGGCCTGCACTTCTGCGACTACCTGCTCGCCTGCGACCTGGCTATGGACCCCGCGCCCGGCTACCGCTACACCAGTTGGGAGGCGGGCTACCATGACGCCTGGGGTGTGGTGGACTGGGCGACGCTGCGCCGCGCGACATGGCTGGATCGCTCGGCGCTGGTGCTGTGCGATGTGCGCGACCATGCGACGGGCGCACTGGTGCCCATCGCCCCGCGCTCGGTGCTGCGCCGCCAGATCGAGCGGGCTGCGGCGGCGGGCTTCGTCGCGATGGGCGCGACCGAGCTTGAGTTCTTCGTCTTCCAGGAGAGCTACGACTCCGCCCGCGAGAAGCACTACCACGACCTGCGCACCTTCGGCGCGTATATCGAGGACTATCACCTGTTGCAGGGCGGCAAAGTCGAGGGGCTGCTCGGTCCCATCCGCGCCCATCTGCATGACTCCGGCATCCCGGTCGAGTTCAGCAAAGGGGAGTGGGGCGCGGGCCAGGAGGAGATCAACATCCGCTACTGCGACCTGCTGACTATGGGCGACCGGACGGTGGTCTTCAAGCAGATGGCCAAAGAGATCGCCATCCAGCAAGGGCTGGCGCTGACCTTCATGGCCAAGTGGGACGAGCGTCACGCGGGCAGCAGTATGCACCTGCACATGAGCCTGTGGGACGCGAGCCGCGCGCACAATGCGTTCGCTGGGCAGGGTGTGCCAATGGAGGGGCTGCCCGTCGCCGCCAGCGACACCTTCCGCTGGGCGGCGGGCGGGATGATGGCCCATGCCCGCGCGCTGACCCTGTTCTTCGCGCCGACGGTGAACTCGTACAAGCGCTTCCAGGCGGAGTCTTTTGCGCCGACGGCGATCACATGGGGTTACGACAACCGCACGACCGGCTTCCGTATCGTCGGGAGCGGGGATGGGCTGCGCATTGAGTGCCGCATTCCCGGCGCGGACGCCAACCCGTACCTGGCCCAGGCTGCGCTGCTGGCAGCGGCGCTGGACGGGATCGAGCGGCGCATCGAGCCGCCGCCGCTGTTCGGGGGCAATGCCTACGTCCTCAGCGACGTGCCGCGCGTGCCGCGCTCGCTGCCGGAAGCTATTGCCGCCTTCGAGGGCAGCGACCTGGCGCGGACGGCGTTCGGCGAGGACGTGGTCGAGCATTACCTGCACTTCGCGCGCACTGAGCAGCGCAAGGCCGATGAAGTGGTCACCTGCTGGGAGCGCGCGCGTTACTTTGAGCAGATTTAAGCCTGACCTCACCCCCGCTCGGCGCGGTCAGGGGGTGAGGCAAACCGTAGGGGCGTTGCTCTGCTGCGCCCACCGAAGGGCAATTGTTTCTTGCGGCTTGTGCGTATTCACACAGAAGGAGCTTGCAAAGGATTATGCGACTCGAAAACAAGGTAGCTTTGATCACCGGTGCGGGGAGCGGCCTGGGCCGCGAGACGGCGCTGCTCTTCGCCAAAGAGGGCGCGCGCCTGGTGCTCAACGACGTGGTGGCCGAGACCGTCGAGGAGACCGCGCAGATGATCGTCAGCGCGGGCGGCCAGGCGATTGCCGTGCAGGGTAGCGTGGCCGTTGATGCCGATGTCGAGAAGACGGTCAAGGCGGGCGTGGCTAAGTTCGGCAAGGTGGACACGCTCTTCAACAACGCGGGGATCATGCCCAACGAAGATGTCTCCGTGCTGACGATGGAGCAGGACGTGTGGCGGCGCATCCTGGACGTGAACGTGCAGGGCGTGGCGCTGTGCTGCAAGTACGGCATCCCGGAGATCATCAAGGCGGGCGGCGGCGCGGTGGTCAACGTGGCCTCGTTCGTGGCTCTGGTCGGCTGTTCCGTCCCGCAGGACGCTTACACGGCCAGCAAGGGCGCGGTCATCGCTCTGACTCATTCGCTGGCGGTGCAGTTCGGCCCCAAGAAGGTGCGCTCCAACGCCATCTGCCCCGGCCCGATCATCACGCCGCTGATGGAGACGCTCTTCGCCACAGAAGCGGCCAAGATGCTGCGCCTCAACCGCATCCCGATGGGGCGCTTCGGCCAGCCGCCGGATGTGGCCTATGCCGCGCTGTACCTGGCGTCGGACGAGGCGTCGTGGGTGAACGGGGCAAGCCTCGTTGTGGATGGTGGGATCACACACAACTACTTCTAGAATCTGGCGCGATGTTCGTTCAATGTGCGCGAATCAACGTGCGCATGTTGGTTCTTGGTGGCATAACGGCGCGTTTTATCATACAATGGCGGTATGGGCGGAGGACGTGCCGGGAACGGGCTGACTCGCTGCACTGGCAGGTGCTGTCTGTGCCTATCCGCGCGACATCAAGCGTTGTGCATGTCACCTAGGTAGATGACTGTTCTGGATGTGTACGCCATGAGGCGAAAGGAGGCCGCCATCGGCTGAGAATGGGGGACAAGGTTAGTCGGATTTCATGTGTGTAAGCTCAGTTTCAAGTTGTGTTAGGGCGGATTTAGCGCGCGCGGTGTATTCTGAAGGAGTGTGCCGCAAGGGCGCGATTCGTCCGCAGATTACCAGACTTAAGGAGAAGATCGATGAAAAAGCTCGTGTTCCTGTCTATCGCATTGGTTATGGTGATCGCCCTGGCCCTGCCAGCGTCGCCGATCAGCGCGCAGGAAAAGACCAAGATTGATGTCTGGATCGCCTTCCAGGACTATCGCTGGGACTGGGCCAAGGATGTCGCGGCTGAGTTCAATGCGATGTTCCCGCAGTATGAAGTCGTCGTCACCGGCGGCTACAGCTACGAGACCATGTTCGCCCAGGTCGCCGTGGCTGCCGAGCAGGGTCAGCTTCCTGCCGTCGTGCAGTACTTCGAGGCGGCCACGCAGGACGCGCGCGATAGCGGGCTGTTCAAGCCGATCGCCGATGCTCTTGAGGGCCGCACCGAGATCAACGGGCTGAATGTGGACATGGAAGACTACGTCGCCCCGGTGATCGCCTACTACACCCTCGATGGCAAGTTCACCTCCATGCCCTGGAACACCTCCTCGGCGATCATGTTCACGAACATGAACTACCTGCGGGCCGCGGGCTGGGACAAGCCGCCGGCGACCTGGCAAGAGATTGACGCTGCCTGCGAAGCGGTTATGGCCCTGGACAACGCGCCTGAGTACTGCTGGACCTTCCCCAACCACGGCTGGTTCTTCGAGCAGTGGCTGGCCGTTCAGGACGCGCTGTATGTTAACAACGGCAATGGCCGCGAGGAGCGCGCGACCGAAGTAGCCTTCAACAGTGACGCCGGTGTGGCCATCCTGGAATGGCTGGACGACCAGTTCAACAAGGGCTACCTGTACTACAGCGGCGCGCAGGGTGGTGACTCCTGGTCCACCGTTGACCAGGCCTACTCGACGCAGCAGGTCGCTATCGCTGTCTACAGCAGCTCGGACACCACCCTCTACACCGAAATGGGTGAGGAAGGCGGCTTCGAGAGCCTGGCCTCGTTCTACCCCTACAACGGCGAGGTCGGCTGGACGGGCAACCTGATCGGCGGCGCGACGCTGTGGCTGGTGGACGGCCTCGACCCGGCGGTTGAAGAAGGCGCGCTGGCCTTCCTGGTGTACTTCACCAACACCGAGAATGCCGCTGACTGGCACCAGGTCACCGGCTACATCCCGATCCGCATGAGCGCCTACCAGATGCTGATTGACGAAGGCTACTACGAGGCCAATCCGAATCAGACGGTGGCGCTGGAGCAGCTTGCCCAGAGCACGATCACCCCGGCGACCAGCGGCGCGCTGGTGGGCGGCTTCCCGGCCATCCGCAATCTGGTCACTGCCGCGATTGACCGCGTGCTGCTGACCGACGACGACCCGGCAGAAGTCCTCGCACAGGCGGCTGCTGAGTCCAACGTGATCATCGAAGAGTACAACCTGCTGAACGCGCCGTAACCCGACGCGCCTCAGCACCAGTCATGGAGGGGCGGCAGCACGCCGCCCCTCCGCGATCGGGTTTCTTTCTTGTAGCAGAAAGAAAAAACATCATCATGGTCGTCTCTCCCGTAGTTCTTATGATCATGGGTGCGGTAGTGGGCGCCGCTGCTCTGGCATTTGCCTTCCAGCGAGCGGGTGGTCGCCTGCTGTTTGGGCTGGGGATTGGAGCCATCGCCGGGGCGTTTGGCTCGGCGCTGTTCATGGTGCCGCTGGACTACTGTACTTTCGAGGCCGAGCGCGAGTCCCTGGATCGTGTGTTCGGGGCGATCTTCGTGCTGGCAGGCATTGCCCTTGTCGTGATGCCTGTGGGCTGGCTGAGCGGCAAGCTGCTGCGCCGCGAGAGCCTGATGTCCGGCGAACAGACGCAGGGGACGTTCAGGCACTGGTGGATCGCCCTGCCCTTGCTGGCGCCAACGCTAACCATTCTTGTCCTGTTCCTGTACTACCCCTCGCTGGAGACGCTGCGCCTTTCAACCATGCTGTCGCGGCTGGGAGCACGGCGCGAGGTCTTCGTGTGTGTGGACAACTTCACCCGGCTGGTGGACGATCCCGCCTATGTGGATACGTTCATCCGCACGATGTACATCTCATTCTTCATCGTCGTGCTGAGCATGGGCCTGTCGCTGCTGATTGCCACGATGGCCTACTTGCCGCTGCGCGGCGCGTCCATCTACCGGGTTCTGCTCGTCTGGCCCTACGCCATGTCGCCAGCGGTGGCGGGCATCATCTTCCTGCTGATGTTCAACCCGTCGGGAGGGATGGTTAACTACCTCTTTGGCAAGTGGTTCGGCATCAAGCTGGGCTGGCTCAACGACCCGAAGGTGGCCCCCTGGACAGTCATCCTGGCCAGCGTATGGAAGTCTATGGGCTTCAACATCCTGTTCTACATTGCCGGGCTGCAAAACGTGCCCAAAGACCTGATCGAGGCAGGCGCGATTGATGGCGCGGGAGTGCTGCGGCGCTTCTGGCACATTGTCTGGCCCATGCTCTCGCCGATCACATTCTTCCTGATCGTCACCAATCTGACGTATGCCTTCTTCGAGACGTACGCCACCATTGACTACCTGACACCCGGCGGCGGGCCTCTCCAGTCCACGACGACCATGATGTATCGGGTCATCCAACTGGGCGTGCAGAATAACGACATGGGCAAGGCTGCTGCACAGTCCATCGTGCTCTTCCTGACGGTCATCGGCATGACGATTGTGCTGTTCCGGACCGGCGGGCGGCAGGTCAATTACGGAGTGTGAGGCCATGACTGTTGCTTCACGAGAGACTGCACGTGTGATGCCGGTTCAAGCCTGGAAAAGGACGCTGCGCTCCTGGGTGCCCAAGCGCTGGTATGCGCACCTCATTCTGGTGACCGCCTGCTTCCTGTCCGGTCTTCCGCTGTTCTACGCGCTGCTGGTCAGCACGCAGACCAACGCCGAGGTCTTTCGCTACCAGTTCACGCCGGGCAGTGGCCTGCTATCCAACTGGAATGTGGTTTTCTACGAGCGCCATCTGCATACGTACATGCTCAACAGTGTGGTCATGACCGCCGGCATCACCATCGGCAAGACCATCTTCTCGCTGCTATCTGGCTTGGCGTTTGTCTACTTTCGCTTTCCGGGCAAGTGGCTCGTCTTTGGCTTCGTGTTGATCACGCTGATGATGCCCACCGAGGTGTTGATCATCGCCCTGTTCCGCTTCATTAACGATCTGGAGTGGCAAAACACGTTCTATGCGCTGATCGTGCCCTTTACGGCCAGCGCGACAGGTACCTTCCTGTTTCGCCAACATTTCGCCAGTATCCCGGCGGAGATGTCGGAAGCGGCCCAGCTTGACGGGGCGAATCCGTTGCAGTTCCTGTTTCGGATATTGGTGCCGATGAGCTGGAACACGATCGGGGCGCTGGCGGTAGTCCAGACGATCTACGCCTGGAACATGTACCTGTGGCCCAACATGATCATCTCCGACCCGAACATGCAGACCATCCAGACGGGCATCGGCACGTTGCGTCTCGGCGGTGGGGCGCTGCGCTTCGGCCCGCTGATGCTGGGCACGGTGATCGTCAGTCTGCCACCGGTGATTGTGTTCATCCTGCTGCAGAAGCAGTTCATGAGCGGCTTCACGCTCACGCGGGACAAGTGACTACTTCTGTCGCTTCCTGACGCCGCCGGTTGCCCCGGCGGTGTTTCTTTTGCGGCGTGGGTGGAATCGGGGTGTGCTGTTCGGAATGTCTGTGCAAGGGCGTATGCGGCACGCCTTTGCGCTCTCGTAGGAGCGGGTTTCGAAACCCGCCCCTACGGTGTGTAGCAGACCTGGGAGGAGACTTCCGAAGTCCGTGTCGTTCTACGAGAGCCAGTGGAGCAAAGCCCCTGTCTTTGTGATCGACTAGATCGGTATCCAGCCGGTGACGCGCCGGTTCTCAAAGCGGGCCAGGCGAGTGAAGCCCGCCGCCCGCGCCACGTCCAGGGCCACGTCCAGCCCCATGCCCACATCACGGGGCCGGTGACCGTCGCTGCCGATGGTCAGAATCTCGCCGCCCATCTCGCGGTACCAGCGCAACGACTCCGGGCCAGGGTGCACTTCGCTCATCCCGGTGCGCAGCGACCCTGTGTTGATCTCGAGGCCGATGCCATTCTCGATGCACGCCCGCCAGACCGGGCGCACCAGGTCTTCCCACTGGCCGATGTCGAAGCCGCCCACCTCACCATGCCCGACGCGCTTGACTACGTCCGGGTGCGCGAGCACGTCGAACCCGCCGAAGCGAGCCAGCCGCTCTAGCTCGGCGAAGTAGCAGGCGAAGGAGTCGTGCGGGCCGCGCGCGCGAAAGTAGCCCTCGTCGAATACGATCTGATCGCCGACCCAGTGCAGGCTGCCCAGCACGAGATCGTAGGGCCAGGCGGCCAGCACCGGCGACATGTCCGCATGGAACAGGTGATACTCGCCCAGCTCGATCCCGGCGCGAATGGTTAGGCCCTGTGGCGCGAATTCGCGGCGGGCCGCTTCCAGCGCGGCGAAGTACGGCTCCGGGCGGTAGTAGCCGTAGCACAGGTCTTCGGGCCTGGGGTCGAAGTGATCGGTGAAGGCGATCTCAGCGATGCCAAGCCGCACAGCGCGGCGGCACATCTCGGCCATCGTCGTTCGGCAGTCGCAGCTTGCCTCGGTGTGTACGTGATAATCCTGAGGGAGATACCTGTTCGGAGAGGGGTGGTGGGTCATATACAGGGAGAGTCCTCGTTGGTTTGTGTCATCGGTTATCGGTTGTCAGTGGTCGGTGGCCGGTTGAGAGCGGTCAACTGCCGGCTACCGGCCAGCAGTTGTGAGACGCGAGTCTGTCCCCCGCCGCGCTAGCGCCGCGAATAGACGAAGTCCCCTTCGATCAAGCGGATCGGCGTGCCGTCCGGGTCGGCGACCTCGGCCACGCGCACGCCGTAACCCGTGCTCACCGGCGCGCTGCGCACCGCGACTCCGGCGTGAGCCAGCCGCGCGACGATGGCGTCCAGCCCGGCCACGCGCAGCGCAACGTACAGCGGGCCGGGGCGCGTCCCTTCTGCCTCTGCCTTGCCGTCCGCGCCGCTTACCAGCACGAGAGCGCCGCGCCCGGTGTCCAGGTGAGCGAGGGTGCGCGGCGGGTCTTCGCCGGGCAGGTCAATCTGGCCCAGGGGCCGGAAGCCGAGCAGGCCCTGGTAAAAGGCCAGCGCCCGCTCCAGATCGCTCACGGCGATGGCGACGTGATCCAGGCGCTCGATGTGCGGCGCGGGCGTGATCGTCGCCTGGGGCGTAGGGGCCGCGTCGCCGTCATCGCGGGCCAAGGCCGGCGGGGCGGAGGCTTGCTCACCGGCGAAAATCGGCGGCGGGACGCGATCCGGGTTGTCCATGTAGCGCACCATGCGCCGGATCAGGCGGTGGACGGTCTTCGGCTCGCCCGGCACATAGGGCATGATCGGCAGCGAAGCGCTGAGGCCGAGCATCTGGCGAATCTCGTCGGAGGAGAAAGCATCCGGCTCGTGCTGCCGCCCGGCGGCGATGATCAGATTGGCGGCGGGCTGTAGCTCGTGCAGGCGGCGCAGCGCGTTGTGAATGGCGCGCGGAGCCAGAATCTTGACCGCGTCAATGATGGCGATGTAGCCGTCGCAGTTGAGCAGGGCCGCGCCGTGCGCCATCTCATCGCTGAGCTGTTGCACGTACACCGGCTGCGTGGTCAGCGTCGTCAGCTTGGCGAAGCCCAGCGCATCCGGCGCGCCGCCAATGCGCCGCTCCTCCGGCTCCATCGCCCAGACGGTGCGCATGAACTCCTCGGTCGTGATTGGCGAGAGGTAGGGCGAGCCGTCGGTCGCGGCAAGGCGTGGTTGGTCAGGGCAGTAGAAGCCGAATACGGCGATCTTGAGCATGAGCGTCGTCCTCTGCGCCAGGCAGCCCCGGCGGTGCTGGAGTGGATTATACCGCGCCGGGCACAAAAGGGTGGGGGCGGGAGGCGCAAATGCTCCGTCTCAGACTTGTGGGAGGGGGCAGGTTTTGGGGGAGAGGTGGTGCGGCGCAGGAGCGCGAGAGACTACACGCCCTACCTGGCAAGATACTGGCTACGTGGCCAGGTCAAGGCCCTGTTTGTCAAGATCGTAGTTCCCGGAATTGGCTTCGATCAGCTTGGCCCAGTCAATGACTCCGTCTTTGTCACAGTATTTATCCACGAATTCCCTGACCAGCCGATTAGTCACAGCATCCGATTTGCGTTTGAACTCGTCGTTGTGCTCTCTGGCGCGGAAGCCAATCGGCTCAATGACCTCCTTGTATAATTCCCTATTCCCGGAAATGAAAGTCCAGAAGTTCTGTCCAACCAGTTTCAAGTATCCGAACGTCCTGTTACGAGAGGTTCTTGTTTTACCGTAGCAAATCCCCAGAACAGCATCAGCCATCACGCGCCCCTGGCGATATGCATTGAGGGCTTTCTGTAGGTCTCCGCCCAATTGCCTATGCTGAGATGCATTGCCCCAATTGGGGCCCGATTTGATGCTAACGAAGTAATGGCATCCGCCAGCATTGAATTCCAGATCAACGCCTTGTGCCCCTGATTTGTGGCCTGTAAGTGTCCTTTCAGCAATGAAGATCGCCAGGTCTTCCAAGAAGTCTCCGAACATTTTTTCTTCTGATGAAGACAAGAAAGCCGACATAGTACTTTCGATCAACTGGCTGGCGCTAGTGATATTCTTCGCCCGGAACAAGTATGGATTTTTCTCAACAAGCTCACTCAAAGTGAGTTCCGACAGTTTTCTCAACCGCTTTTCATGGAACTCGACGATGGTCTTGTTGACATGTTGGCACACTTCGTCAAAATCAAGCGGGTTCATTGCAATTCTGCCTCCTGATGGTTGGCAAGTGGAACCGTGTTGGCCAGTCGCTCCTGAGCCAGCGTAACAAACTCTTCCATGATGTCAATTCCAATATAGTGCCGGCCTAGCTGCTTGGCTGCCACGCAAGTGGTGCCCGATCCGTTGAACGGGTCCAGCACGATATCGCCCGGCAACGTGAACAGTCTGATGAACCACTCTGGAAGCGCCACCGGAAAAGTCGCGGCATGGCCCCGGTTGTAGCATTCGGTTGCCATGTGCAGAACGTTGTTGGGATATACCCATTCGCGTCCGACCCAGTTGGACACATTCTTGCCAAAGCCGCTGCCTACTCGTGAGTTGTCACGGCGCTTGTCAGTTTCACTGAGGTTTTTCAGGCGCTCTCTAGACCATTCTCCTACAGGGACCATGACCGTGTTCTGGTACATATTGAACTTCTTCTTCTTCGTGAAGTGAAGCAACCTCTCCCAGTTGTCACGGAACCGGTTAGGCCATTTACCGGGATGAGAGTTCTTCTTGTGCCACATATACTCCTCAGTCCAGAGCCAACCGCGTTTCCTCATCTCCAGGACTAGCTCCAAGACATAGGTGTGGCGCTCCCCTTTGACGACCCTCTCCTTGATGTTGAGGATGAAAGAACCCGTTGGCTTCAGAACGCGATAGAACTGGTCCGCTCTAGGCATGAACCACTCTACATAGCGATCCGGATGGATACCACCGTACACATTCTCACGCTGGTTGGCATAGGGAGGTGAGGTGATAATCAGGTCTACCGACTGGGGAGGAATGGCCCGCAATACATCGAGACAGTCGCCAAGAAGAACTTGGTCTAGGTACTCCATTCTGCTCCGTCCCCCAGGCTACACATCGAACACACATTCTAATTTTAGCGCGTTCTGTCGCCACTCCCAAATCACGCTCTTGGCTCAGTAGATGAATCCGTTGGTGTCCACTTTGCGGAAACCTGCGAAGGCTCTGGCAGTCTTGCAGAAGCGCGCCAGGACTGCCTCGCCCTGCCCCTTTCCCGTTTGCGTAACCCTTACCGGACAATTACAATTCCGGGGTATGACTGCAAACGCACGCCCACCGCTGATCGTGCCCGAATTCGCCCCGGCGCTGCCCGGCTTTCGTGCCGCCGAATTCCTCGCCCTGACCGAGGCGCTGCTGGACATGCCCATCGAGCAGGGCCAGGAGCGGCTTGATACGGCTCCCTTCCGGCTGGACAGACCAGAGCCACGCCCCGAAGCGCCGCTGCCGCCGCTGCCGTCGCGCTGGTACCCGCGCCCCGTCCCGGCAGTCATCGAGGCGGCGCGCGCCTGGCTCAAGCCGCCGCCGCGCCCGCGCATCTTCGAGGGGCGCGCCAATGAGGTCGCGCGCGTGCTGCGCCCGCTGCTCTCCGGCAGCCCGGTGCAGGTGCGCGGCGAGGCGGGCGCGGGCAAGACCGCGCTGCTGGCGACCATCGCCGTCCACGAGCGCACCCGCCAGCGTTTCCGCCGCATCTGGTGGTTCGACAACCCGGATCGCCTCGACCAGACGCTCGCCCTGGTCCTCAACCTGCCGCAGGTGCTCACCGAGCCAGACCCGACCCGCCGCTGGGGGTGGCTGGCCGCTCACCTGGACGAGCATACTCTGCTCATTGTGGACAACCTGGCGGGCGACGATCCCCGCCTCGGCGCGCTGTTGGCCCTCACCGAGCACGTGCTGGCCGCCATTGAGATCGTGCCCGAAGTGCCCGACCCGGACGCACCTGTCCCCGCCGAGCCGCCACAAGACCCGGAGGGTGTGGTCACGCTGCACGCCCTGGACGACCTGGCCGCCATTGACGCGCTGGCCCGTCACGCCGCCCTCGAAGACGCGCGGCGGCTGCGCGTCCAGTTGCGGCGGCTGGCGCGGGCGCTGGGCAACCACCCCTACGCGCTGATGCTGGCCGGGACGCTGATTCACCGCGACGGGCTGAGCCTGGACGAACTGGAGCGCCTGCTGTCCGTGCACGGCGACGGCTTAGCCGCCGGTGCGGACGCGGACGAAGCGGACGATCAGGCGTCTGCCGAGGACGAGGAAGAAGCGCCGGACGCAGCGGAGCCAGTCACCGCTGCAACCACCGAAGACGAGGCCGAAGATGCGCCCACCGTCAGCCTCAACCGCGCGCTGGATGTCTCCGTCGCCGCCCTGCCGCGCGACTACCGGCGGCTGTTTGAGGCGTTCGCCGCGTTCCCGCCCACCGGTGCGCCGCTGGACGGGCTGCGCGCGGTCGCGGGCATTGGCAGCGCGCTCAGCGCGCGACGCGGCATGACCATGCTGGCTGAGTACGGCTTCGCCGTGCGCGATCACCGCGATTCGAGCCTCTATGTAATGCACCCTGTCGCTTACGCGCGCGCCGCTGCCGCTGACGACGAGCATCCCGCCCAGAGCAAGATCGCCAAGAAGATGCGCGCCTGGGCGCTGCGTTACGCCCGTGCGCACAGCGACGACCCGCTTGCCCTCTACCGGGCGCAGGGGGGCCTGCTCCACGCTTACCACATGGCCAACGCGCACGGCCCGGCCTACATCAGCGAGCCGCTGGCTGAGACGCTGCGCCCCTACCTGCGCGAGTACGTGCCCGGCTTGCCGCCCGGCGACGAGGAGCCGCCGGAGCTGAGCGGCGCGCGGGCCGAGGCCGCCAACCTGCTGCACTATGGGATCGAGCTGACCGACCAGGGTGCGTATTACGCGGCGGAAGAGGCGCTCAACCGGGCGCTGGCCCTGCGCCAGGAGCACGACAGCGCCCACGCCATCGCCGAGGCCCTGGTCGCCCAGGCGCGGCTGCTCGACATGACCGGGCGCACCCAGGACGCCGCCGAGAAGCTGCTCGAAGCCGCCGAGATGGTCTTCCAGCTTGGCGCGGAGGAGTCGCTGAGCGTCATCCGGCGCGGGCTGGCCTGCGTCTACCGCCATCTGGGGCGGCTGAGCGACGCGCTGGAAGTGCTCGACGAAGCGCCGGAAGCGCACACCGAGCGCGCGGCGATCCTGCGCGCGCGCGGCGAGTACGCCGCCGCCGTCGCCGAGATCGCCCAGGCCGCCGAGAGCGTGCCCTACGACCGCGCCGAGATTTACCTGCTGGCCGGACAGTACGACCAGGCGATGGACGCGCTGGCGGGGCAGGAGGATCACGAATCGGCGCACCTGCGCGCCCAGATTCACCACCTGCGTGGCGATGTCGCCGCTGCCATCGCTGGTTATCGCGCCGCCCTTGAGGAATCTGGCACCATCCCGCCGCGCGCCCGTGCCAAGACACTGCGCGGGCTGGGCGCGGCGCTGGCCAGCGCCGGGGAGTACAGCGCGGCGCGCGACACCCTGGGCGACGCGCTGGCCCTTTACCGCGCCGAGATGGAGCCGGACGCGCTGCAGATCGGGCGCACGCTGCGCCTGCTGGCCGCCGTGCACCTGGCGGCGGGTGACTGTGACGCGGCCATTGCCACCGCCCGCGACGCGCTGATCGAGCTTCAACATGCCAGCGCGCCCGCCGACAGCGCCGACGCTTACCGTACGCTGGGCCGCGCCCTGTGGCGCGAGGGTGATTACGCGGCGGCGCTGGCCGCCTTCCAGGGCGAGGTCGAGAACGCGCAGAGCGCCCCGGAGCGCGACGACCGGCGTATCGGGCGGGCGCTGCACCGTCTGGCCGACGCCTGCCGCGCCGCCGGCCAGACTGAGCGCGCCATCGCCAATTACCGGCTGGCGCTCACCCACAAGCGTCCCTCCGAGCAGCCGGACGACACGCTGATCAGCCAGCTTGCCCTGCACCGCGTCCTGATGGAGACGGAGCGGCTGCCCGCCGCGCTCGAAGTGTCGCAAGAGATGCTCGACCATCTGACGCGCCAGCCGCGCCCGGACCTGGGCCAGGTTGGGTATGTGCAGGCCCTGCGCGCACGCACGCAGCGGGCGATGGAGCGCCCCATCCGCGCCCGGCAGTCGCTCAGCGAATGGGCGCGCGCGCTGGCCTCGCGCGCCGCTGAAGCGTTCGCTGACGAGCGTCCGGCGCTACGCGTGCTGGCGCTGGGGCTGGCGGTGCGCTCGCTGCTGGCCGAGGGGCGTCCGGCGCTGGCTCTCGAACTCGCCGAGCGAGCGCAGGCCGATGCCAGCGCCCACCTGCCGGAGACGCCTGCTGCCTGGGCAGCCACGCGCGACCTGGGCGAAGCGTACATGGCGCTCGACCGCTCTGAAGAAGCGATTCTCGTCCTGGAGCCACTGCTGAGCGAGACGGTGCGCGACGCGCCTGGCGGGGTGGTGACCTACGCCTGCGCCCACGCCCTCAGCGGGCGCGCCTATTGGCACATCGGCGAGGCGGACAGCGCCCTGGATCACCTGCGAGCGGCGCTGGAGCACGAGCCAAGCACCCACGAGCGGGCGCTGCTCTGCGAGACTATTGCCGCCATTCAGCTTGGCCTGGGCAGGCCAGGCGAAGCGGTCGAGAGCCTGCGCGCGGCCCTGCCCTTGCTGGATCGCGAGGAGCGGGCCGCCGACGCCGCTCGCCTGCTGACCACACTGGCCCACACGCTCGGCGGGCTGAACCGCTACGCTGAGGCGATCACCGTCTACGAGGACGCGCTCAATGCCCTGCGTGCTGTGCCGGACGCCAGTCCCGCGCACACCGCCGACGTGCTGCGCTCGCTCGGCCAGACGCATGAGGCGCAGGGCCAGTTGCCCAAAGCAGCCCAGGCGTACCGCCGTGCGCTCAACGTGCTGGAGCGAGCCGATGCCCCGCGCCAGTCGCGCGATATTCTGCACCTGCTGGCCCGCGTCACGGCGGCGCTGGGCGATCAGAGCGCGGTGACGCTCTACGAGCAGGTGCGCGACGCCACGCGCGAGCTGGGCACCGGCCAGGAATTGGGACAGGTGTTGTGCGAGCTGGCCGGCGTGCACCGCGACGCACGGCGCTTCCCGCTGGCGATCCAGTACTACCAGGCCGCGCTCGCCCAGCAGCCAGCCCCGCCCTTCGCCCAGGATCGCATCAACTCGCTGCGCAACCTGGGCCGCGCCCTGGCGATGATGGGGCGCTATGACGAGGCGCGCATTGCCTGGACGGAGGCGCTGGGACTGACTGATGCACTGCCCGACCAGTCGCCGGTGGAGATCGGGCTGACGCATCACGCCATCGCTGAGGCGCACCGCAGCCAGCACCAGTACGCTGAGGCAGTGGACGGCTTTGGGGAGGCGCTGCGCCATCTGCCACCGCGCTCGGTGCACGCTGCCGCTGCGCTGCGCGCCCTGGGGCAGACGTTGCTGGCCGCCGAGCGCCCCGCTGATGCCATCGAGCCGCTGCGCGAGGCGCTGGAAGTAGAGCGGGCGCAGCCGCAGCAGGCCAACGCGCGCATCGTTCACACGCTGCAACTGCTCGCCGACGCGCACGAGCACTCCGGCGACCTGCGCGGGGCCATCGCCCGCTACCACGAGGCGCTGGTCTACATGGATCGCGACTTGCAGCCGGTGGCCTACGCCGATGCGCTGCGCATCCTCGGCGCGCTGTATGGCGCGCAAGGTGACACGGAACAGGCGATCAAGGCGTACAGCGAAGCGCTGGACATCGAGGGCAACTACGTGCCGCGCAGCGATAAGCGCATCAGCGACACGCTGGGGGCCATCGCCGATACTTACCGCGCCGCCGGAGACCTGGAGAAGGCCGCCGAGTTCTACCAGAAAGTGACCATGATCTCGAACATGGCCCGGCGCGCCTCCGACGACCTGCGCGAGACGCTCGACGAGCTAGAGCGGCGGCGCGGGACGCTGCAAGCGGCGCAGCAATCGCTGGCGCTGCTCAAGCGCCGCGAGAACCCCTCCCTGAGAGACCTGGCCTTCATCTACGCGCTGATCGCCTATGCCCACGATCAGCTTAGCCAGCCCCAGGACAGCGACGCGACCATCCAAACTCTGTTCGAGGAATTGGAGCGGCGCGAGACGGAGCTCAGCACCGACGACGCCGATGACGATGCGCGGGCGCTGGCCTGGCTGCTGGCCGCCATGCGCACCGGTGACGATCCCTCGACAGCGCAGTTCGCCTGCGGATCGGCGCTGGAAGCGGTGCGCAACCGCAACCTGCGCTGGGTCATCGAGCAGGTCGCCCAGACGCTGGAGGAGCCGCTCGACTCCTAGCCAGGCGTGCCCGGCGCGAAGTTGGCCCATCACACCCATCATGAGAGAACACAGCCATGTTGAGCGAATCGCAGGTCATTGACATCTTCAAGGCACTGGCAGACCCTAACCGGCTGACCCTGTTCCGGCTGCTGTTAGCCAGCGACCTGACCAATTCTGAGCTGATGGACAAGACTGGGCTGCGCCAGAACTTGCTCTCGCATCATCTCAATATCCTGGTGGAGAGCGGGCTGGTGCGGGTGCAGCGCAGCATTGGCGACGCGCGGCGGCACTACTTCAGCGTGGACTTGGCGCAAGCTCAGCGGTTCGCGGTGTGGTGGGAGCGGCACGGCTCGTGCGCGCCTGACCGTGACCGTATGCTGCCCGTCCTGCGTCGTCCCCGGCGCGTGCTGTTCCTGTGCCAGCGTAACAGCGCCCGCTCGCTGATGGCCGAGGCGCTGGCCCGTTGTCTCGCCCGCGAAGCTTTGATCCCGTTCAGCGCCGGAATCGAGGAGCCGGTAGACGCGCTGCCCGCAGTAGTGGCGCGCGTGCTGGCCGAGCACGGGGTATCCACCGCCGGGCTGGCCGCCAAGACGCTGGGCGAGCTTGCGGGGCAGCCCTTCGACCTGGTGATCACCGTCTGCGACATCGTGCACGAGGGCGAGTGGGCCGGTATCCCGCTGCTACACGGCGTGCGGCAGGCGCACTGGTCGCTGAGCGATCCGCTGGAAGCCGATATTCCCTCCGAACAAGACCGGATGGCGCGCGAGCTGCTCGCCGAGCTACGGCTGCGGCTGGCCTGCCTGCTGCGCCGTTTCGCTGCCGAGGAAGCTGCTGAAGCGTAGGCGTCGCGCGCTCTGAGCGTATGCCGCAAGCACCGCCGATTTGTTAGAATAGCAGGGAAGAAAGCTTGTGCCGGCAGGTCGGGGCCAGGGGTTGGCCTGTGGCCTGCCGTCCCGTCATGCTCAGGAGGGACCATTGTGCTTCGTCGCCGCCTGCTGATGTCCGCCGTTGTGGGCCTGGTGGCTCTCAGTGCCGCGCTGTCCAACGGCGCGGTGCGCGCCGCCAACCCGGATAGCGCGGCCTGTCTGAGCAGTCCCTTTGGGCCGGGCTGCATCGCCGGGCTGCCCGCCGTCGAATACCAGATGCTGCTCGACGAAATGCTGCTGCACCCGCAGCCCGACGTGCGCCCGCTGGCCCCCAACATGGAGGAGATCGCCCGCTTCGCCTTCCGGCGCATTGTCGGTGGCGCTGCGACGCTCTACGACGCGCCGGGCGGCAATCCGATCGGCGAGATTCCCCAGGGATTCACCTACGTTAGCGTGACCAGCACGCAGGGTGACTGGATTCAGATCAACGACGGGCAGTGGATGTCCACCAGCCAGCTTGCCATTGCCCGCCCCAGTGAGTTCACCGGTGTCTATCTCGACAGTGAGCTGGCCTACCCGATGGCCTGGGTGCTCATCCCGTCGTATCCCAGCCGGTCTCCCGGCGCGGCGGGCGACGAGTCGCGCCCGAAGATCGAGCGGTACACGCGGGTCAACATCTTTGCCAGCGCCGAGGCGAATGGCTGGAAGTGGTACCTGGTCGGCCCGGAGGCGTGGATTCCGCAGACGAGCGTGGCGCGCATCGTCTTCGTCGAGCCGCCGCCGCAGGTCAAGGGGCGCTGGTTCGCCATTGACCTGTACGAGCAGGTGCTCATCGCCTATGAGGAGCAGACGCCCGTCTACGCCACGCTGGTCTCGTCGGGCCTGGAGGAGTGGCCGACCAACGAGGGCCTGTTCACCGTCTGGTCGCGCCAGACCAACGGCCACATGAGCGGGGCTGAGGGCCAGGAAGACTTCTATTCGCTGGAAAATGTGCCCTGGGTGATGTACTACGACGGCGCCATCTCGCTGCACGGCACGTACTGGCACGACGGCTTCGGCTACCGGCACAGTCACGGCTGCGTCAACCTGACCATCACCGACGCGCACTGGGTGTTCACCTGGAGCCTTGAGGGCGGTTACGAGACTCCCTACGTCTACGTGTACAGCACGGGCAAGTACCGCTAAGCGCAGAAAGAGACTTCCGAAGTTTGCCAAACTTCGGAAGTCTATGCTCGCGACCCGCTCGTAGGGGCGTCGCTCTGCTGCGCCCTATGCGCACCAAGTTAAGGCTTCCGGGCGCGTGGTACGGGCGGTACGCCCCCTCCCTGGCCCCCTCCCCAGCCAAGCCAGTGAGGGGGAAAACGTCCCATCTGGTGGTCAGAGTCCCCCTCTCTGGCTCGGCTGGAGAGGGGGATTTAGGGAGAGGCATGTAGGGGCGGGGTTTGCAAACCCGCCCCTACATAACATTTGCACGAGTTACCCGCCTTGAATGTCAAATCTCATCAAGGCCCGGCAGAGCAGCGCCCCTGCGATCCTACGCGGCGAACCGTAAAAAGCGCGTAAAGGTCCGCGCCAGGCGCAACCCTGGCCACGCTGCCGCGTAATGATCAGTGAGAACGCACGCTGACAACCACGCGACTGCCATGTGCCAAGGTCGCCCTGCAAGGAGAAACCGCGATGAACGACATGCTCAATAACCTGCCCTCGCTTGGCCAGATGCTCAAGCTGATCGTCTTCCTGATCCTCGCCCTGATCGTGATCGCTCTGCTGCTGGCCATCGTCAAGGCGCTGATCCCGCTGCTGATCGTGGTTGCGCTCGTCGCCGGCGGCGTCTACCTGTACCGCCAGCTTCAAGCGCAAGGCTCAGCCTCATAAGCGTTGGGTGCGCGCAGCCGCGCAGCAACCGGGAGAGACTCCACCCATGTACGAACGATTTCGCACGATGTCGCTGCTGGGCCAGCTTGTCACCATCGTCGTCGCGCTGCTGGCCGTCTCAATCCTCTTGCAGATCGTGGTCGGGATTGTCAAGGCGCTGGTTCCGCTGGCCTTCACGGCGTTGGTCATCCTGGGGCTGCTGTGGCTCTTTGACCACCTGCGCGACTGACGCTCTCGCGCTGGCACGCGATCACTCCCAGACTGAACGGGCCGCCCACAGGTATCTGTGAGCGGCCCGTTGCGTTGCCTGCGGGATGCTCGCCTGCTCAGCCGTTCGTCCCATTGGAGCCGCTGCGCCCGTTGGCGCCGCGCACCGATTGCAGCGGCGTGAAGACGGGCGTGTCTGTGTGCGGATCGTGGGCGACGATCCCCTCCACCTGGAAGACTTCGCGCAGCACAGCGCAAGTCATCACCTCGGCGGGCGTCCCCGCCGCGTAGACGACTCCGTCGCGTAGGGCTACCAGGCGGTGACTGAAGCGGGCGGCCTGGTTGAGATCGTGCAGCACCATGACGATGCTCAGGCCGGTCTCCGCGTTGAGCGATTGCAGCAGCACCATCACGTCAAGCTGGTGGCTGATGTCGAGGAAGGTCGTCGGCTCGTCGAGCAGCAGGATGCGCGGCTCCTGGGCCAGCGCCAGCGCGATCCACGCCCGCTGGCGCTCCCCGCCGCTCAGCGTGGTCAGCCGGCGCTCGGCCAGGCTACTCATGCCAGTGGCGGCCAGCGCCCATTCGACCACCTCGCGGTCGTGGCGGCTGGAGGCACGCCACCACGCCTGGCGAGCGAAGCGCCCGCGCGCGACGAGATCGCGCACGGTGAGGTCTTCCGGGGCGGTGGGGGTCTGCGGCAGGATAGCCAGCGTTTGGGCGACCTTGCGCGTGGGCATGCGATGAATGGCCTTGCCGTCCAGGTACACCGCGCCGCCCTGCGGACGCATCAGGCGGGCCAGCGTGCGCAGCACCGTGCTCTTGCCGGACCCGTTGGGGCCAACCAGGGTGACGATCTCACCCTGGGCGACGGTCAGCACCAGGTCGCGCACGACGGGGACGCCGCGCCGGTAGGCGAGCGTCAGATGATCGGCGGTGAGTGTGGGCATGGACAGTTCTCTTGCTCTGAATGCGGTTATTGGTTTCTGGTTGCTGGCCGCTACCATAACTCAACCCGAATCATCGGTTACCGCCAACCAGCCACCAACAACCCTCTCACCACTGCGCCCGGCGAGCGCGCACCAGCCACAGAAAGAGCGGCCCGCCAATGATCGCAGTGATGATGCCAACCGGAAACTCGACGTTCTTCAGGTCGAACAGGGCCGGGAAGGTCACCCGCGCCGCCGTGTCCGCGCCCACCAGCAAGGCCGCGCCCAGCAGCGCGCACGTCGGCAACAGGAAGCGGAAGTCCGACCCGACCAGCCGCCGCGCCACGAACGGCACCAGCAGCCCGACGAAGGCGATCAGCCCGGCGACGGCGACGGCGCTGCCCGCCAGCACAGCGGCAACGGCGCTCATCAGGAAGCGCGTCCACTCGACGCGCAGGCCCAACCCCTGGGCCATCTCGTCGCCCAGGGCCAGGATGTTGGCGCGCCGGGCGAGCAGCATCGCCAGGATGAATCCGGCGATGCTGTACGGGACGATCAGATGGTACTCGCGCCAGCCCGCCGTGTACAATCCACCGACGAGCCACTGGAAGATGATCTGCCCGCCACCCTGCACCGACATGACGACGACCGTTGTCGTCAGCGCGCTCATCATTGCTGTCAGCGCGACGCCGGCCAGGGCCAGGCGCGTCGTGGTGACGCCGGAGCCGTCCCAGGCGATGGCATAGACGATCAACGCCCCGATCAGCGCGCCGATGAAGGCCATGACCGGCACGGCGTCCGGCGGGAAGCCCTCGACGCGCAGCGAGGTAGCCGCTGCCGCGAACCCGCCTCCGGCGGACACACCCAGGATGTAGGGGTCGCCCAGGGGCGAGCGCACCACGCCTTGCAGCAGCGCGCCCGCTACGGCCAGGTTCAGGCCCACCAACGCCCCGGCCAGCGCGCGCGGCAGCCGCACTTCGTGGATGATCAGGGCGACCGACTTCTTGACGCTCTCGCGGTCTTGCAGCGCCCGGATGACTTCATCGGGGGCGATGGACTGCGAGCCGCTGCCCAGCGCCAGGATCATCGCCCCAAGCAGCAGCAGGCCGCTCAGGGCGATGATCATCAGACGGGTGAACAAGCGCCGGCGCGAGAGGCCCAGCGCGTGAGAAGATGAGGCCGGAGTCACAGCCTCCGCGCGCACTTATTCCATCCCTTCGCCGTAGAGAATCTCAAGCAACTGGGCCATCGCCTCGATGAAGCGTGGGCCAGGTGCCTCGACGAACAGGCGGTTGTCCAGCTCGATGGCGCGCCCGTTCTGGAAGGCCGACAGCGACGACCAGATCGGGTCGCTGGCCATCGTCTCCGGCATGGGCGTCGGCGAGCCGCGCGTCACGGTGAAGACGAAGTCCGGGTCGGCGTCCACGATGGCTTCGATGCTAAGCTGGGCATAGCCGGGGAACGGCCCGGCGTCGGCTTCGCTGTCGGCAATGTTGGTTGCGCCCAGGCGCTTGGCCATGTCGCCGAAGTAGGTGGCGGACTTGCCGTAGTTGGGCACGTCGAGCGTGCCGACGATGAAGACGATGCTCGGCCCTTCCTGCGCGGCGCCGATCTTATCGGCCATGGCCAGGTAGCCGTCATAGGCGCGGGCCAGGTACTCGGCCTCAGTGTCGTGCCAGGTCGCCTGGCCGAGCAAGCGCACATTCTGCGGCACGTCGCTCGCCGTCATGGTCATGACCATGATCGTCGGCGCGATAGCTTCCAGCTTGTCCAGGATGCTCATGTTAAGCTGGGCGTTGCCGATGATCAAGTCCGGCTCCAGGGCGGCCAGCGCCTCCAGGTTGGGCTGGTAGCCGGTGCCGAAGTCGGGCAGGGTGGCCGCTTCGGGCGGGTAGTCCATGCCCGACGTGACCCCCACCGGCTTCACGCCGATGGCGAAGAGCATCTCGCTGATCGAGGCGCTCATGCCTACGATGCGCTGCGGCGGCGCTTCAAGCGTCACCTGGCGGTGCGCAAAGTCCACAATCGTGCGCGGCTCGCCCCCCTCTTGGGCAGAGGCGAGGGGCGCACCCACCACGACGATTAGCGTCAGCGCCAGCAGCGCGGTCATGACGCGGCGCACGGAGGTTGCAGATAGCATCTTTATTGTTCTCCTTGTGCTTAATCCTATGCGGTGAGGACCATTCCGGCCAATTCTGGCGGATGCGGTCGAATTGTAACGGGGCATGGCACGCCTGACAATGCGGAAACCTAAGTAATTCTCAGTCATTTTTATAGATTCATACAATTTCTGGCCGATGTTTTGGCTAGGCGTCATGTTATGCCATAATCAGGCATGGCGGAGCGCACCACACCGCCCAGCTAGGCGCAAGCCGCCGAGGACTTATGACTCGCATTTCCCTGCCCATGCATGACAGCGCCGACGACGAGGCGCTGCGCAGCGCCTTTCGCAGCGCCGGGCTGCGCATCACCTCGCAGCGTCTGGCGCTGTTGCGCGTCATGCGCGACCAGGGCGGCTTCCTGGACGCCGAGACCTGGCACCAGTTGGCCGGGCTGCGCGCCGCCGACCTCAGCCTGGCGACGGTCTACCGCACGCTGGCCCTGTTCAAAGAGTTGGGGCTGGTTGAGGGGCGACTGGTGGACACCGACCAGGCGCGCGAGGAATACCGCTTCCGCGCCCAGCGCGAGAGCTATACGCTGACCTGCAAACGCTGTGGGGCCATCGTGCCCGTCGAGCCGGACATTGTGGACGCCTTCCGCGCTGAGGTCACTGCGCGGCTGGGCGTGACCGTCATCACCGCGCACTCGTGCTTCATCGGCTACTGCGCCGAGTGCACCGCCGCCCTCACTGCCGAGGATGGCGAATAGGCGGGCGCTCAGCCGCCGAAGGTCAGCGCCGGCAGGCCCAGCGCGTGGTACAGCCGCAGGAAGTGAGTCGCTCCCTCAGCTACCGCTTCGCGCAGCGCCTCGTCACCGTGTGCCCCGGCGATGGCCCGCGCCGCGAAGTAGCCCACGATGTCACCCCAAGACTGATCCGGCTCAGGCGCGTCAAGCGTCTGGGCAAGCGCATCGTCGCCGCGCTTCTTCTCCACGCTGGCAAGGTGTGCGTTGTAGCGAGTCACATAGCCGGGCAGTCCGGCGGACTCCAGCCCCAACGCCTGATCGTAGAAGGCGAAGTCGTGCCGGTAGCTCAGGTACCAGGCGATGCCGCGCCGCATTAGCTTGTCTTTGGCGCGCTCGGCGGGGCGCTCTGGCGCGCGCCCGATGGCGTCGCAGTAGGCGGTGTAGGCCAGCAGGAAGCCTTCGCGGTTAAAGAAGCCATGCCGGATGAGGTTAATCAGCCGTTCCAGCGAGAAATGCCCCAGCAACCCCTCGACGTGCGGGCGGGCCTGGGCCAGGTTGACGACCAGCCCGTGATACTCCTCACCCTCGGAGTCCTTGTAGGTGCGCACGTAGCCGAAGGCGGGGTAGCCGACGACAGTGAGGGCCAGCATGAATTGCAGGTCGTGGGTGAAGTCGAGCGGAAAAAGCTCGGCGACCTCGTGCAGCGCGACCAAGCCGGGCTGCGTCTCGCGCACATCGCGCAGCAGGTCTTCGAGCATGGTGCGCTGCTCGAAGCACGGCCCCAGCCCGTAGGGGTCGCTGTCGCTGGGCGCGCCCGCCTCGAAATAGTCCGCCAGCTCGTCAACCAGCGCCAGGCCGGTGGGGAGCAAGTGTTGCGTCGTCAGCTCGACAAGCTGCACGCCCGGCGACGAGCGCAAGTCGGCGGCGCGATCCCAGACGGCTTCGCTGCTGCGAATGGAGAGCGGCAGGCGGGCGGCGCTGTCGTCCAACGTGTAATGAATGTTCATCGAGCGATCCGATCCTTGTGGGTGGGCCAGCCTGTCAGCCAATCCCCTGACGCCGGCGAAAAGCCTCACCCCCGCTCGGCGCTGACGCGCCTCGCCGCCCCCTCTCCACGTCGTGGAGAGGGGGCAAGCCGTGCGCAGCGAGGCCGGGGGTGAGGCTAACCTCATCGCGCTGGCATTACCTGCTGACTCCTGCACCGCCCAGCCCGGTAGGTGCAGGACACGATTGTATAAAGTTACGGTATACTTGACCAGTCCCATTTCAAGAGAGCTACAGGCGTCTCCTTGTGGAGGTCACCCGTCTTGTCCGCGCCGCACACCACATCCACCCCCCAGGCCGACTATTCGCGCAAATGGTGGGTGCTGCTCAGCGTGGCAATGGGCATCTTCCTCTCGACCATTGACGGCAGCATCGTCAATGTGGCTCTGCCCACGCTCGAAGAGAAGCTGGACGCCCGCTTCTCCACCGTGCAGTGGGTGGTCGTCGCCTACCTGCTGGTGGTCACCTCGCTGATCCTGGGTGTGGCCCGCCTGGGCGACATGATCGGCAAGAAGCGCATCTACCGGACGGGCATGGTCGTCTTCACCGCCGCGTCGTTGCTGTGCGGGCTGGCCCCGTCGGTCGGCCTCCTGATCGCCTTCCGCGTCGTGCAGGGCATCGGCGCGGTGATGATGCAGGCGCTGGGCATGGCCATCGTCACCGAGGCGTTCCCGCGCACGGAGCGCGGGCGCGCGTTGGGCATTATGGGCACGGTCGTCTCGCTGGGCATCAGCATCGGGCCGACGGTCGGCGGGCTGCTGATCGGCACGGTCGGCTGGCGGGCTATCTTCCTGGTCAATCTGCCGGTGGGCATCGTCGGGTTTGCCCTGGTGCAGCGCCACGTCCCCGACTGGCGACCGCCCGGCGGCCAGCGTTTCGACGCGCTGGGCGCTGTCCTGATGCTGTTCGCGCTGCTGATGCTGGCGCTCGGCCTGACGTTCGGCCCGGAGCAGGGCTGGGACAGCGCGCCGATCCTGGCCCTGTTGATCAGCGCGGCACTGGGATTCGCCGTCTTCGTGGCGGTTGAGAAGCGCCTGGCCCAGCCGATGGTAGACCTGAGCTTGTTCCGCGACCCGCTATTCAGCATCAGCCTGCTGACCGGCTTCCTGGTCTTTATGGTCATCGCCGGGATGTTTGTGCTGCCCTTCTACCTGGAACGGGTCAAGGGCTACGATCCGCGCCAGGTCGGGCTGTTCCTGACGGTGGTGCCGGCGGCGCTCGGCCTGACTGCGCCCATCGCCGGATCGCTGTCCGACCGCTACGGGTCGCGCGGCATCTCGCTGATAGGGCTGGTGATCGTCGCGGGTGCGTGCCTGGGCGTCGCCACGCTTGATGAGAACACGTCCACGACCGGCTACATCCTGCGGCTGCTGCCGCTGGGACTGGGTTCGGGCATGTTCCAGTCGCCCAACAACAGCGCGATCATGGGCGCGGCCCCGCACGAGCGGCTGGGCGTGGCCTCCGGGCTGCTCTCGCTGTCGCGTGTCTTCGGCCAGGTGACCGGCCTGCCGCTGATCGGGGCAGTCTTCGCCAGCCGTATCTATGCCGTGACGACCCTGGATCGCGGCATGGACGCCAGCAACGCGCCCCCCTGGGCCATCGTCGAGGGGGTGCAGGCGGCGTTCCTGGCCGGGGCCGCCCTGGTCGCGATTGGCGTGGTGCTGGCTGTGCTCGCCTTCCGCCTTGACCGGCGGCGAAGGGTCGCCGCGCTAGATGCCGCCCACATGCCCGACGCGGCGCGCGGCTAGTTGCCAGCTCCCTATCCGCAAACTCACGCCGCCCCGGTCAACTTGACTGGGGCGGCTTTTTCATGGGCAGGGCGAGCTATTACGCTTCGAGGCGATCCCCAAGCGCGCCGACCATGCGCAGCATCGCCTCCAGGCTGTCCGCGTCGGGCAGCGAAGGGATGGCCCCATAGCCGGTCGCCGTCAGCGCACCGGCGGCACACGCCCGCTGCACGATGCCGCGCAGCGTCTCGTCGTCGAGCGCTTCAACGGCCAGGTCGCGCTTGAGCAGGCAGTCCAGCAGCGCGGCGATGAAGCCGTCGCCCGCTCCGGTCGTCTCAACAACCTGCACGTGCGGCGAGGGCACCACGCCCGTGCGCGTCCCGGCCTGGTACCAGGAGCCATCGCGCCCCAGGGTCACGGTAGCCAGCCGCCCGGCGAATCCCAGGCTGGCCAGCGCTGCCGTGTAGTCGTCCCCGTGTTCGGAGGCCAGGAAAGCCAGGTCGCCGCGACTGATCTTGAGCAGGTCAGCGTGGGCAATGGCTTCGCGCATGGCCGCGCGGCCCGCATCTTGATCGCGCCACAGGTGCGGACGCCAGTTGGGGTCGCACGAGGTGAGCACGCCCGCGCTCTTGGCGATGCGGATCGCCTTGAGCATCGCCTCGCGCGACTGGGGAGCGCGCATACTGACCGAGCCGTAGTGCAGCACGCGCGCGCTGCGCACGGCTTCCTCGGTCACCTGGTCGGGCAGTAGGTAATCGTGCGCTCCGGCGCAGAACTCGAAATCGCGCTGCCCGGCCTTGCCCTGACGGACGAAAGCCAGCGTCGTGAAGTGATCGGGATCAATACGCAGCGCGCACTCAACGCCCAACGACTCGAGGTCGTGCAGAATCTTGCGTCCGAAGGCGTCGTCGCCAACCGTAGCGATGAGCTGTGTCTGGCGGGCCAGCTTGGCCAGCCCGGCGGCGACATTGGCCGGAGCGCCGCCGGTTGCCGCCGTGTACTGGGTAGCTGTTTCCAGCGCCTCGCCATGCTCGCGCGAGACAAAGTCAACTAACGCTTCGCCGATGCATAAGACATCCATAGTTGCGTCGTGCTCCTTGCCTGGGATGAAAGAGAACCAGCAACAAGACCTGCTCATCGCCGGGTCTGTGCTCCGGCAGCCCGTAGAAGTAGGGCGTATCTCATTTCTGGGGCAAGAGATCACCGCTGAGGCGCAGAGAGCGCAGAGAAAAGATAGTATGGAGAGGATGTTAGTTCTTCTCCGCGTCCTCTGCGTCTCTGCGGTTCGAGCATTTCGCTCCCATCGTGAGATGTACCCGCACAAGTATACCCCGTCCGCGAAAAAGCGCGCCCCACAGTATAATAAGGGGGTGCAAAACCTGTCAGACGGTAGGGGGCTGCTCCGCTGCGCCCTGCGGAGCGCATGGCAATACGCCCCTACGAAGCCGGTTTGTCGGCAGTTTCGAAGGCGGGATCGCCAGCGGCACTAGAAAGGACACTCATGGGAGCGGCGGTGCTGCCCGAAACAACGCGTACGCTGTACCCCTTCACGTCGCATTTCCTTGCGCTTAGCGACGGGCACCGGATGCATTACGTGGATGAGGGGCCACAGGATGGGGAACCGCTCGTTTTCTTGCACGGGTACCCGATGTGGAGCTTTGCCTATCGCGCGTTGATTGTCTACTACGCGGCGCTGGGCTATCGCTGTGTGGCGATGGATCACATTGGGTACGGCCTCAGCGACAAGCCAATGAGCCGCAGCTACCACACCCTACGCCGCCACATTCACAATGTCCTGGAATGCATGGCGACCCTGGATTTGCGCCAGGTGACGCTGATCATGGAAGACTGGGGCACGGCCTTCGGGCTGGGCTACGCTGTGCGCCGCCCGGAGAACATCCGGCGGCTGGTGATCATGAACTCCTGGGTGTTTCAGGACACGTTCGATCACCGCGTGCCCCTGTTCGTGCGCCTGGTGACCTGGCCGGGCATTGGCGAGCTGGCGCTCGGCGTGCTGAATCTGGCCTTTCCGCTGGGGCTGCAACACTGGACGGCGCGCCAGCTTTCGGCGGGGGTGATGACGGCCTATCGCGCTCCTTTCCGCGAGGCGCGCCAGCGGATGGCCCTGGTGCAGTTCCCGCGCATGATCAGCGTGGCACCTCACCATCCCTCTGCCGAGATGATGCGCGAGATCGAGGGCGGGCTGAACACTCTGTACAAGACGCCGGCGCTGATCGTCTGGGGGCAGGAAGACCCCATCTTCTCGCTGGAACTGGCCCATCACTGGAAGAAGGCGCTGCCGCGCGCCAGGGGGCCGCACTTCATCGCCGGGGCGCGGCATTTCCTGTCCGAGGACGATCCCGGCAGGCTGACGCAGCTTCTCGATGCATTCCTGGCCGAGACGCCCGCCGCTGCCGAGCCGCTTTGATGGCCGCGAGGGACGTGTTACACTGAGGGGGCGAACGGCCCTGGCGCGAGGGGCAGAGATCAGTGCAGTTATCGGTGATCAGCGGGCGTATACCCGCTTGCCCACGCTAGTTGGCGGTTGGCTGCCGCTGCCGAACATTGTCTACTGATGACTGATCACTGACATCTGTCCACCGGTACCAACAACCAACAACTAATAACCAACAACCGATCACTCAATAACCATGCCATTCCTGAGAAGGCCGGTCATGATCCTGAAGCTGTGCCGGGGCGCGCTGGCGCTCGCTGCTCTCCTGACGCTGGGATTGGGCGCTGCGCTCCGCGTAGCCGCCCAACAGCCCGTGCCCAATTTGCTGACCAACGGCGACCTGGAAACGCCCTACTACGCGCAGGGGGCGGCCACGCGCACCGTGCCGCAGGGGTGGGGACTGTGGATCGGTGCGGGCGCGCCCGACGCCCTCCCGCATAAGGACAGCCCGCGAGTGCATAGCGGCGCTGTGTCCTGGCACCTGCGCCAGGACGGGTTCGTGTTCACGGCGGCGGGCTACCAGCAGGTGAGCGAGATTGCGCCCGGCACGGCGCTGGAGCTGGTCGCGCATGGCTGGGCCTTCGCCTGCGCTGATGCGGCTACTCGCTGCGCCATCCCCGCGCCACCTTACGCCCAGTCCGATGAGACGGTGGGCATCACCCTGCGCGTGGGCATTGACCCGACCGGCGGCCTCGACCCGCTGTCTTCTGCCGTGCAGTGGTCGGCGGACGCCGCACCGTATGATCAGTGGGCGGCGCTGCACGTCACGGCTACCGCGCAAGCGGAGACGGTGACTGTGTACCTGTTCATGACGCAGCAGACTGCCGTCGCGCTCAACAGCATCTATTGGGACACCATCTCGCTGAGCGCAGCGTCCGGCGCGGACGCAGCCGCCGGGGAGACTCCCGCGCCCACGTCTGCGCCCAGCCCAACCCCGCCGCCGCCGACCGCGACGCCGACGACCACCCTCACGCCGACCGCGCTCGCGCCGCTGCCCCCCGCGCTGGTCACTGAGACGGGCACACTGTGCGCCGCCGCCTTCCGCGACGAGAACCTGAACGCCGCCCGCGATCCCGGCGAAGCGGCGCTGGCCGGCCTGCGCCTGCTGGTGACGGGCACCGACCGCGTTGAGACGCTGACCAGCGCCGAAGACCCCGACCCGCTGTGCGTGGAATTAGCGCCGGGCGTGTACGAGGTCACCGCGCTGCCGCCGGACGGGTTCGGCCTGACGGGGCCGGGTGCGGCTCTGATCCATGTGATCATCGGGCGGGAGGTGATGGTTGCTTTTGGCGCAGCGCCGGGCTATGCCGCGCCCCGTATCGCGACCAGTGACGCGCCGACCGTCGCGCCGGGCGTGGTTGATCCGGGACTCGTCGCGCCGCCGCTCGACGCGGCGCAAGACTCCGGCGACGAGGAGCGCGCGCTGCTCGACCAGCTTTACGAGTACAGCGGGCTGCTGGTGCTGGCAGTGGCCGTGCTGATCGGCGGCGGGGGCGCGCTGGCGCTGCTGGCTTTGCGCCGCCCGGCGTGAGAAGGGGTAATGTGCCGATCCGGACTTCCGAAGTTGGCCAAACTTCGGAAGTCTGGTTAACGGGCCTCGCGTCTGTTCTGAACTCCTGCCGGTGGGCGCACGAATAACCTGTTGCCAGTAGCTCTCCCCTTCCCTTAGCTTTGCTGGGGGAAGGGGCCGGGGGATGGGGGCGTTCCGACAACTGCCTGACGACGTGCGATTACGGCCAGCCCTCGCTATAATCTCCGGATACCCTGGCGCGTCCGCGAGATGCTGCCGGGGGAAGCGGGCGCTGCGTGCGTCCAAACGATGACCTGCGCGCCCTGCCGAAACTCATCTATCCAAACTTGGAGCATCCTCATGACCAAACGAGCATTTGTGGGATTGGCGCTGGCGCTGAGCGTGCTGGGCGGCCTGCTGACCGGTGCGGTTGCTGGAAGCGCGCACGCCTTCACCGATCGCACTGCCGGGGACGAGTCCCTGCGCCGCCAGGACGCCGCGCCGACCAAGACCTTCGTGTGGGAGGAGTACGGTCTCACTTTCACCCTGCCCGAAGACTGGCAGGTATTGGGCCAGAGCCAGAACTTCGATCTGGCGCTGGTTTCGCCGGACGCACTGGTGTCCGGCGAAGGCGCGTTCATCATGCTACAGGTCTATCCCACCCTGGGGCAGGACACGACGATGGACAGCGCGCTCGATCCGGTGGCCGAGCAGGTCGGCGGCGAAGTGGTGCCGTTCAGCGCCGCCGGGCTGGACGGGTTTGGGATCGCCTTCGACGATGAGACGAGCGGCACCACGAATCAGCTCGTCTTGCTGCCCTATGGCGAGAAGGGGGCTGTGCTGTTCATCCGGACGTCGGCCAAGCCCGAAGAGAACGCAACCGTGCAGGGTATCCTCGCCTCGATGCTGGTAGACCCGCCCGCGCCCGATTACGCGGCCATTGACGCGGCTTGGCAGACCAGCGTGGCTGAACAGGGTCGCCTCATCTACGGGGACAGCGATGCGCCGGTCAGCGCCATCGAGTTCTTCAGCTTCACCTGCGGGCACTGTGCCAGCTTCAGTATGCCCATCGAGCACCTGATCGCGCTCGAAGCGGACACGGGGCGGATGCGCATCGAGATCGCGCCGATTGCCGGCGACGTGCTGGCCATACGGGCCACTGAGGCGACGTTCTGCGCCGCCGAGCAGGGCAAGGGCTACAGCGCGTACAAGGTGCTGTGGGATGGCTACCTGACGCTTGGCTACGAGAAAGCGTACAGCGAAGAAGGCGTGCAGAGTCTGCTGGAGCCGCTGGGCGTAGACCTGACGGCGCTCACCGCCTGCATGGACGCGGACACCTATAACGAGGCGCTCACCGCGATCCGCACCGACTTCCTGGACTACGGGCTGAGCGGCACGCCGACCGTGCTCCTCGGCGCTGACGGCGATGCGCCGGAAACGATCAAGCTCTCTGACGGGCGGGTGTGGAGCGGTATCGTGCCCATTGACACGCTGCGCGCGCTGATCCGCCTGATCATTGACGACGGGCTGTCGGTCAGCGAGGCGACGAGCGCCTACTTCGGCGGCTGAGAGAGCAGCTTAGCATACAGCGGGGGCCAGATAGTGCGGCCCCCGTTTTGTTGATCCGCTAGGGTGCAGGTGGGCGCGGCGCTTCATCCTCCGGCGAATCGGGCGGCGCTGCACCGTCCCTGTCTTCTCCGGGAGGCAGGGGCAGGTTATCCTCGTAGATGCCGGGTGGGAGCGTCGAGCGGGGAACCGCCGCGTCGTCCTGCGCGCCGCCGGCGTAGGGTGGCTGTGCGCGCGACGGGCTGACCTGCCCGGCAGACGCGGCAACCTGCGGCCAGATCACGCTGACGGCCTGCTGCACGGCGGGATCGTCGGGGCTGACAGCGCGCGCCTGCTGGATATAGTTCCAGGCTTGCTCCGGCGTATCGGCCAGGTTCGCCAACTGGAGCCACGCTTCAACATAGCGCGGGTTGCCCTGCAGGGCGCGCGTGAAGTGCTGGCGCGCTTCGTCGCGTCGCCCGCCGAGCGCCGCCTGCACGCCCATGTTGTAGAGGATCTCCGGCCTCACCCCTGGCTGGCTGGGAGCGAAGGGCGATTGTCTGAGCCTAGGCTGGTCGGGGAGGACTGCATCAGCGGGCAGGAGCCGTCCGGCTGCGCTGCGCCCGCCGAGGTAGCCGGCCAGCGCCAACAGGATCAGGTAAAGCAACTTGAATATCCCAGGGGCAATGGTCATCACGACGCAGAACGCGCCATAGCTGATCAGGACGCCGACGCCGATCAGCAGGCCGTAGCCGACAGCCTGGGCCGGCGCAGCGGCGCGACGCGCCATCCGTCCCGCGACCAGGTACGTCACCGCCGCGACGAGCGTCCACTGGACGGCGTAGTAGATGGTCAGCTCGCCTTCGAAGTCCTTGGCGAAAGCGTTCACATCGGTCTGGAACTTCTCGATCTGCTGTTCCTGGTTGGGGCCGCTGCTGTTGAACGACGCGAGCAGATCGGAGAGCCGCTCCACCATGTCGGAGGACACGAAAGGCATCAGCACACAGGAGGTGAGCAGCGACAGCGCCAGCGACAGCAAGAGCACGGTGAACACCGCCTGAACCACCCGGCCAAACCGGATTCCCTGGAATGTCATAGAGCGCTCCTGCTCACGAGGCGTCCGAATCCGCTCTCCAGTATAACACGTCGCGCCGTCCTGACGATGGATTGCCAGGGCGATGCAGCGCGCCGGTTGCCACACGCGGCGCAGACCGCTAGACTCTGCTCGTTGGGCGCTGACAGACCTCGTATGGATGCGCATGAGGAGGAGAAGTGTGGGTAGACTGAGCCGGGTTGGGATATGGGCGATGCTGCTGATTATTGTGTTGGGCGCGGCGGCCTGTGGGAGCAAGGACGACGATAAGCCAGCCAGCGTGCCGGGGCCAACGTCGGACGCCACTGGCTCGTCAGGGGGCGTGAGCCTGGACGGTGGGCTGGGCTTGAGCCTGGGCACAGGCGGCGGGAGCGCCAGCGGACTGCCTGGCTGCGCCGATCCCAACGATGACGAATGCCCGGTGCCGCTGGTCATGGATTTGGACGGTGAGATTGCGGCGGGCGGCGTGAGCGTGCGCTACCCCGAACGTTACTTTGACGCGGCCCCCGGCGAAGGGGATGTCCTGTTCACCATCACGCCGTCGGAGAACAACAAGTTCGCCGAGCGTGCCGTCTTCGAGGCGTACTTCGCCGAGTCGGTTGAGGCGGCGTTGGCCGCGCTGACGGAGCCGGAGACCGTCGAATGGACGGCGGGCGCGCTGAGCGGGACGATCGGCGTTGCGCGCGACGAGACGCAAGACCCGCCGGTTGCCACGACCGTTGGCGCGTTCGCGCTGGACGATGGCCGCGCCGTTGTGCTCAGCCTGACGGCGACCGGCAAATATGGCTGGGACCTGTGGTCGCAGGTGTACACAAGTATGCTCGACATGTTGGCAGTCAGCGCGCCGTAGGACGCCGCGCCCATCGCTGAGCGAGGGAGGGCTTATGCTCCGACTGTATTCGTGGAACGTGAACGGGATTCGTGCCGCGCACGGCAAGGGACTGCTGGCGTGGATTCACACCGTTCAGCCGGACGTGCTCTGCCTGCAAGAGACCAAAGCGCAACCCGACCAGATTGACGAGACGCTGCGCGACCCGGACGGCTACCACAGCTTTTGGGCGTGGTCGTCGGTCAAGAAGGGCTACAGCGGCGTGGCGCTCTACAGCAAGATCGCGCCGCGCGACGTGCAGATCGGGCTGGGCATCCCTGAGTACGACCAGGAAGGGCGCACAATCGTCGCCGACTACGGCGACTTCGTGCTGATCGGCGCGTACTTCCCCAATGGCGCGCGCGATCACAGCCGCGTTCCCTTCAAGATGGCCTACAAGGCCGCCTTCCTGGACTACACCGAGCGGCTGCGCGCCGAGGGGCGCTCGGTCATCTTCTGCGGGGACGTGAACACCGCTCACCGCCCGATTGATCTGGCCCGCCCCGACGAGAACCAGAACACGACCGGCTTTCTGCCGGAGGAGCGCGTCTGGATTGATGAAGTGGTCGCGCGCGGCTACGTGGACATTTTCCGCGAGCTGCACCCCGACGAGCCGGGCCACTACACCTACTGGAACTACTGGGGCAACGCCCGCCCGCGCAACATCGGCTGGCGCATTGACTACTTCTTCATCACGCCGGAGCTGCGAGCGCGCGTCGCTGCCGCCGAGATTCACGCCGACGTGCCGGGGTCTGATCACTGCCCGATCAGCCTGACGCTGCATCCGTAGGGGAGGGCTTGCTGACCCTCCTCTACAATGGGCGCACAGAGCAGCGCCCCTACCGCCGGCGGGCCAACTCCTTGCGCAGCGCGCCAACATCACGTGCGCAGCGTTCCTCAGCATAGGCCGGGCTGTTGAGCGCCGCCCAGTCGAGCGCCAGCTTGCGCCCGATGATCTCGGCCACGTCGCTGCTGCGCCAGTACCCGACGTGGCTGGCCGGGTTCCAGGTCGTCAGCCAGTTCCCGGCTTTGATCGTGCAATCAATCACCCCGGCCCGTGCGTAGGACTCCAGGGGGTGCAGCGGGAAGGCGATCGGGTCTTGCGGGTCGTAGAGGTTCAGCCAGAAGCCGCCGTCGGGGTCTACCTGCACGGGGGAGTCCAGGCTGGTGGCCAGCGTTTGCCGGTCGGCGGCGGGGTTGTTGCGCAGGGCGTAGAGGGCCATCGGCGATCCCATCAGGATCAGGTTCTTCAGCGCCAGACGGTGCTCCGCCAGGTGGTACGGCTCGGCGGCCCCTTTGGTGTGATCCCAGATGTAGTCGGAGGCGATCACGCTGCCCAGGCTGTGCCCGATCACGGTCAGCGGGGCAAAGCCGTCGCCGCTGCGCTCGGCGGCGCTGGCCGCGCCCAGCGTGGCGGCGTGCTCGTCCACGCAGCGATGAATCGCCTGGTAAACGCGGTTAGCGGGGCCGCCCTCATAGCCGATCACGTCGCCCAGCAGCCCGACCATCTGCCGCCGTGCCTGGTAAGCCAGGTTGAGCCGGTGCAACAGCGGAAAGGCGCGGAAGCCCAGCAGCGCCAGCAGCGCATCCTGCGATGCCTGCGTGACCGGCCCCCAGTGCACCGCCGCGAAGCGCAGCGCGCGCCGGGGGCTGGCGTCGCCCCGCTGGATGTCGCGCAGCCGCAGACGGCCCAGCGCGCGCTCGAACGCCGCGCTGATGTTGCGCTGGAGTGGCTGTGCGTATTTCGTGCCCTCTTGCCCCCAGCCGATGCCGTGCACGATCAGGATATTCAGCGTCCGCGACCCGGCCATGGCTGCTTCCTTCCGCTCGTCTTCGGTTGACGCTTAGTGTAGTGCTTGCAGCGCGAAAGTCAACCGGCGTGGGGGCGCACTGCTTGAACCGCAAAGGCGCAGAGAGCGCGGAGAAAGACAGGGAATCTTCAAGGCTCTCCTCTGCGTCCTCTG
>JAXGOK010000010.1:0-134287 GCA_040767545.1 Aggregatilineaceae bacterium
CATCGAAGAGGCGCACAAATTCCTCGACCCGCAAATCGCCCGGCAGACCATCTTCGGCGTCATCGCCCGCGAGCTGCGCAAGTACAACGTCACCCTGCTGATCGTGGATCAGCGGCCCAGCGGCATTGACGAGGAGGTGATGAGCCAGATCGGGACGCGCGTCACGGCTCTGCTCGACAACGAGCGCGACATCGCCGCCGTGCTGACCGGCGTCAGCGGCGCGGGCGGGCTGCGCGAAGTGATCGCCCGGCTGGACACCTGCCAGCAAGCGCTGATCATGGGCCACGCCGTGCCCATGCCGGTTGTGGTCAAGACGCGCACCTACGACGCCGACTTCTACGCCAGCGTCAGCCCGGCGAGCGCCGAGGACGCGCCCAAGCTCAGCGTCACGCCGTCCGACCGCGAGTCGCGCCGGCTGCGGTAAGGGAGGCCGCCGGTGGCCACTCAGCAACGCCCTGGCCCCTTTCCACGTATAGGTAATCAGAACCACGTGCCTGTCTTGAGTGGAAATGAGAGGGAACCAGCATGACGGAAAACACCACGCCCAAGCCCGAAGACATGGGTGAACACCTGGACGAGGACATCAAGAAGACGGTGCACGACTGGGCCGAGAACCCCGACGAGAGTAAGTTCGAAGACCTGGATGAGCGTGTGGACGAGAAGCTGCGCCGCCGGGTCGCCGGCTGGGTCGGCGTTGAGGAAGACGCCGACTGGAAGACCATCGGCACCAAGATGGACACCAACACCCGCGAGGCCATCGGCGGCTGGGTCGGCGCCGAGCCGGGCGCGGACTGGGCCGAGATCAGCAGCAAGATCGAGAACCGCATCCGGCACGGCATCGCCAGGCTGGTGCGCGCCGAACCGAAACCAGCCGCCGAGGCAGAACCCGCTGAACCGGCATGGTCGGACATTGGCGCGAAGATCGAGCGCGACGTGCGCGGCTGGATCGGTCACCTGGTCGGCGCGGGAGAGGACGCCGACTGGAAAGATGTCGGTGACCAGGTGATGGATCATGTGCGCACCGCCTTCGACACGATGGCTAAGTGCGCCAAGAAGAAGGAAGGCGAGGAGCCGTACTCCCCGCCCGCACGCATCACCATCGAGGGCGAAGAAGACCAGCCCCCCGCTGTCGTATCGGAAGAGCCAGTCGAGCCGCCGCAGTAGCCAGCGAGCTTGCTGACCCCACCCTTTGGCCTTGCTCCGCTCGGCCTTTCCCCCTCTCCGCAGTGCATAGACCGGAGAGGGGGAAGTGCGGCGTGCCAGCGCCAGGCAGATTCTGCACATCCCCCACTAAACCGGCATAGCCGTAACGCCCGCGCCCCTCTATAATCGCACGAAGTGCGCCACCCTTTTCACCTGTCACGAGGTCGCCGTGCGCCTGACCACGTTCGCCGCTAGCTCTGCCCAGCGCACCGGCATCGCCCTGGTGTTGGTAGGCGCTTTCTGCTTCAGCCTGGCCATCCCCTTCACCCGCTGGACGGACGGGCTGGGCACGAGCACCATCGCCTTCTTCCGCGCGCTGTTCGGCTTCCTGTTCCTGTGCGCGCTGGCGGCTGCCAGCCACGAGCCGCTGCGCCAGGCATTGAACCGGAGCACGATAAGCCGGTTGGTGCCGCTGGGATTGGCCGTCAGCGCGACGGTGATACTCTACACCTACGCCGTGCGGCACACGACCGCGGCCAATGCCGTCCTGCTGGTCAACTCGGCGCCGATCTATGTGGCGGTGCTGGCCCCGCTGGTGCTGGGCGAGCCGCGCGCCCGCTACACCTGGCTCAGCCTGGCGCTGGCTTTCACCGGCATGGCGCTCATGACCAACCCGGCGCGGCTCGACATGCGTTCGAGCGATTTGACCGGAATCGCTGCGGCGGCGCTCTCCGGCGCGTGCTACAGCCTGGTCATGCTGATCAGCCGATCGCTGCGCGGGCGCATCAGCGGGCTGACGCAAAACCTGTGGTCGAACGGGACGATTGTGCTGGTGCTGCTCCCCTGGGCGTTGCGCGCGCCGGGGGCAGCGGTCGCCAGCAACCTGCACCTGTTGATCCCGCTGGGCATCTTTTCGCTCGGCCTGTCGTACCTGCTCTACTTCCAGGGCTTGCAGCGCATCAGCGCGCAGCAGGTGAGCGTCGTCTCGCTGGCCGAGCCGGTCTTCGGCGTGCTGATGGGACTGGTCTTCTTCGCGGAGATTCCCAACGCGATCGGTTGGATCGGCGCGGCGCTGATCCTGGGCAGCATCGCCCTGATCACGCGCTGAGCAGGCCGTCTGAAAGCCTCACCCCCCGGCCCCCTCTCCACGTGGTGGAGAGAGGGAGTCATTTTGCGGTTAAGTTCCCTCTCCGCGTGTGGAGAGGGGCTTTAGGGGTGAGGTAAACCCGCAGGTCAGGACTTCCCAAATGGCCTCTGAGCAGACCTCCGGGCGGCCTATTTCTTGGGCGAGGGTATTGCGTTAGGAATCTGATCCGTGCTACACTATCAGTAACGTCCAGGCGAGACATTCCAGCATACTCGCGGCGTCAACCTCTTGAGAGCTGAGCGGGTAGCGCACTCCAGCCAGCTAGGTAGGTGCTATAAAGCACGTTGGGTTGACCGCGAGAGCAAGAGCTGTTGAGGTGTCCCGCCTGGGTCCTTGTGAGGGTGGCGCCAAATCGTGGACTTAGGCAGGGATGTATGGTGTACGCCCCTGCTTTCTTTACAGCTCCCCGTGCGACCTGTACCAGGCATACGTGTCGCGCAGACTCTGGTGAATCGGCACCTGCGGCTCGCCTAGCTCGCGCCACGCCTTCTGGCAGTTGTAGAACATCATGCGCGTGCTCAGGCGAAGCTGGTTGCCCTCGATGGGAATATTCACCCCCAGGCGGCGCAGCACGTCGGCGACCACCGCGACGATCATCACCACCCAGGCTGGCAGCGGCAACGCGCCCATGTGCCGCCCGACTGCGTGCGCGGTCAGGCGCAGCCATGCCTTGTGCGTCAAGTCCACCGTGCCCAGCAGGTAACGCTCGCCGGTGCGCCCGCGCTCGGCGGCGGCCACATGCGCCGCCGCCACGTCGCGCACGTCAATGACCGTCACACCGCCCGGCGGCACCGTCGGCGGGACGTGACCGCGCCCCATCTCCAGCACCACGCTGCTCGAAATCTGGTTGAGGTCGCCCGGCCCGATGATCACTGTCGGGTTGAGGATCACGCAATCCAGCCCGCGCTGAATGGCGCGGTGCACCTCCACCTCGGCCAGGAACTTGCTGTGCCCGTAGGGGGTGAGGTGCTGATCCCAGTTGAAGCGTACCGACTCGTCCACCGCGCGCAGGTCGTCGCGGTAGCCCACCGCCGCCGCGCTGCTGGTGAAGATCACCCGCTTGACGCCGCTCGCCTCCGCTGCGCGCAGGACGTTGTGCGTGCCGTCCACATTGACCGCGTAGATGCGCTCCGGGTCGTTGCGCCAGTAATCGGCCACCGCCGCGACGTGGAACACCCAGTCCACGCCCTGCATGGCCGCCAGCAGCGAGTCGTAGTCGCTCACGTCGCCGACGGCGTGCTCGCAGGCGAGATCGGCGACCAGATCGAGGCGGCTAGTGGATCGGCGCAGGATGCGTACCTGGTAGCCGCGCGCGATCAGCGCCCGCGCCACATGCGACCCGACGAACCCCGTGCCCCCGGTGACCAGTGTGGTGATCATTGGCTCACGCTCCTTGAGCGAGCGGCCATCGGCGGACGGCGCTCGCCGCGCTCAGATGTCTGGCTGCGAGTATAGCGCAGGGAGGCGGAGGGCGCGAAGGGGCCGCTCAAAACGGCAGGTCATCGTCCGACCCCAGCATGGTCGGCAGCGGCTCGATGCGCAGCCACGTCCGCCCGACGCGGAACAACTCCCCCGGCGCAATCGCCGTGCGCCCCGTGATCTTCTCCTCGCCAACATACGTCCCGTTGGTGCTGTGCAGGTCTTCCAGCCAGAACGTCTCGCCGTCGTAGGTGAGCACGGCGTGCTCGCGCGATACCTGGCTGTCGTAGCTCAGGCACACGTCGCAGTCTTCGCGCCGCCCGAAGGTGATCTCCGCTGGCTTGCCGGAATCCAGGAACGTCTCGAAGGTCAGCAAGGCCCCGTCCTGCGGGCCGCTCATCAGGGCGATTAGAATCTCGGTCACGCGCATCCCCTCCCCCACATCACTCGTCTTCCCCGGCCAGCAGGCGGCGCGCCTCGGTGCGCTTGTCGCGCGAGGGCTGGTGCGACGGGTCAATCTCCAGCGCGCGGCTGAAGGCGCTCACCGCCTCATCCCAGCGCCCCAGGCGCAGCAACGCCTCGCCCCGGTTGTGCCAGAACCACACATCGTCCGGCGAAACATCCGTCGCCCGCACGTAACAGGCCAGCGCCTCCTCCCACCGTTCGAGCGCGGCGCAGGCCAGGCCCTTGCCGTTCCACGCCCAGCCGTACTCTGGAGCGATGCTCAGCGCGCGCTCGTAGGCGGGCAGCGCTTCCTCGTGGCGATCCAGCCGCCGCAACACCTGCCCCTTGCGCGCCCAGGCGGAGTCGCTGTCCGGCGCGATGGACAGTGCCGTGTCAGTCACGGCCAGCGCCTGCTCGACCCGCCCCAGGGCCAGCAGCGGCTCGATCTGGTTGATCCAGTACCAGACGGTGGACGGGTCTTCTTGCGCGGCGCGCTCATAGGAGAGCAGGGCCTCTTCACGGCGGCCCAGCGCTTCCAGGGCCAGGCCGCGCCCGTTCCACGCCCAGGCGTAGCCCGGCTCCAGCCGCAGCGCGCGGTCATAGGCGGCGACCGCCTCTCTGGTGCGCCCCAGGCGGCGCAGGGCTTGTCCGCGCTTGCCCCAGCTTTCGGCGTGATCGCGGTGGAGGCGCAGCGCGCGCTCCAGCGGGGCGAGCGCGTCCTCGTAGCGGTGCATGGCGATTAGCTCGTCGGCCTGGTTGTACCAGAACCACACGTCGTCCGGCTGGTAGGCCGCCGCCTGTTTGAAGCAGGTCAGCGCCTCCTCGTGGCGGCCCAACGCGCTGAGGGCCAGCCCGCGCCCGTTCCAGGCCCAGGCATAGTCGGGGGCCAATTCGACAGCGCGGCTGTAGCTGGCCAGCGCCTCCTCGTAGCGCCCCAGGCGGCGCAGGGCCTGGCCCTGCTTGGCCCAGGCGCGCACATAGCGCGGATCGGCTTCCAGGGCGCGCTGCAGTGCCTCAATCCCCTCCTCATAGCGCTTGATCAGCACCAGCGTATCGCCCTTGTTGTACCAGTAGAGCGGGCTATCCGGCTCCGTGCTGGCGGCGCGCTGGTAGGCGTCTACCGCTTCGTCGTGGCGGCCCAGCATTTCCAGCGTGACGCCGCGCTCGTTCCAGGCCCAGCCGTAATCCGGCTCCATCTCGACCGCCCGCGCCAGCAGCCTGAGCGCCTCGCGGGGACGGTCGGCCTGGCGACAAGCATTTCCCAGCCGCGCCCAACTGCGCGCGTGATCCGGGCTGATCTGCGTGGCGCGCTCCAGCAGGGGAATGGCCTCGGTGAAGCGGTTCTGCAGGATGAGCAGGTTGCCCTGGTTGTACCAGTGCCACACGTCGCCGGGAGCGATCTCGGCGGCGCGGTGGTACATCGCCAGCGCCTCGTCGTAGCGGCCCAGCCGCTCCAGGACGATCCCCTTGCCGTTGACGGCCCAGGCATAGTCGGGCTTGAGCATCAGGGCCTGGTCATAGGCGGCCAGCGCCTCCGGGTAGCGATCCAGGTAGCGCAGCACCTGGCCGAGCTTGGCCCACGAGTAGGCGTGGCCCGGCACGACGCGCGTTGCCTGCTGGGTGGGAGCCAGCGCCTCGGCGTAGCGGCCCATCTCGACGAGCATCTCCGCCTGGTTGTACCAATGCCAGACCTCGCCAGGCTGGTGGCGCGCCGCCTGCTCGAACGCCTCCAGCGCCTCCGGCAGCCGCCCCAGCGCCTTGAGCGTCAGCCCTTTGCCGTTCCAGGCCCAGGCGTAGGGCGGGTTCAGTTCCAGGGCGCGGTTGTAGGCGTTGAGCGCCTCCGGGTAGCGATCCAGGGCGCGCAGCACCTGGCCGCGCTTGGCCCAGCTTTCGGCGTGATGAGCATCCACTTCCAGCGCGCGGTCGAGCACTTCCATCGCCCCGCCATAGTCGCGGCGGGTGTGGAGCGCCTCGGCCTGGTTGTACCACGCCCAGACGTTGCCCGGCTGTAGGCCGGTGGCCGTCTGGTGGGCAGCCAGCGCCCGCTCCAGGTTGCCCAGCCGCTCCAACACCTGGCCCTTGCCCGTCCAGGCCCAGGCGAAGCGCGGGTTGAGTTCGAGCGCGCGGTCATAGGCGGCCAGGGCTTCGTCGTAGCGGGCCAGCAGGCGCAGCGTGCGCCCCTTGCGCGCCCAGGCCCAGGCCGACCCCGGCTCGATCTCCAGGACGCGCTCATACGCGACCAGCGCCTCCTCCGCGAAGCCCAGCTCGGTCAGGCTGTAGCCCTTGTCCATCAGCTCGCGGACTTCTAGCTCCGGCCCGTCCTGGTCGTAGTCGGGCAGCGCGCCGGTCGCTTCCTCGATCAGTGCGGCCAGGGCCGCCACGACCTCGCCCCAGGTCTGCGGGCGGGCGGCGGCGTCCTTGGCGAGGCAGGCCAGCGCCAGGTCTTTGACCGGCTGCGGCACCTCCGCCGCCGATTCGGGAAAAGCCGGGGGCAGGTTCAGATGGGCGTGCACCCACTCCGTGAGCAGCTTGGCATCGAAGACGACCCGCCCGGTGAGCATTTCGAACAGCACGCAGCCGAAGGCGTAAATGTCGGAGCGCGGGTCAACGGCCTCAGCGCGGCACTGCTCCGGCGACATATAGGGCGGCGTGCCGACGACCGCACCGGCGCGCGTCAGCCCGGTCACGACCTGCTCTTCGCCGCCGTCGGCCTCAGCCGTCTGTTCGGCCTCAATGGAGCGCACCAGCCCAAAGTCGGTCACTTTGGCGATGCCGTCGTGCCGGACGAGAATATTGGCCGGTTTCAGGTCGCGGTGCACCAGGCCGGGCACGCGCCGCGTAGCGTGCTGCATCCCCAGCGCGATCTGCAAGGCGAAATCCAGCGCCTGGCGCAAGTCAATGCGGTTGTGGCGAATCCAACTGCGCAGGTCGGAGCCAAGCCCTTCCGGGCCGGTGATATGCTCCAGGATGATGTGCGGGCGGCCCTCGAACTTCTGCACGCGCCGCGCCTGGACGATGTGGCGGTACTTTTCGAGCATGATCCAGGTGCGCGCTTCCTGCGTGAAGCGGGCGACGGCGGTCTCATTCGTCAGCAGGCGGCTCTGGAAGGTCTTGATGGCGACCGACTGCCGCTCTTCGTGGTCGTAGCACAGGTAGACGATGCCCATGCCGCCACGCAACACCTGGGCCACTTCGTAGCGCCCGTCAATGCGGTCACCGAAGTCGAAGTCAGCACCTTCCCTGTGGCGAGCGGGCGGGACGAGCATATCCAGCGACGCGGGGCTGGCAGCCGTCGCTTCCAGTTCCAGGCGGAAGACTTCGGACTTGTCGGAGCGCGTCTCGTTGATCGCCGCTTCGTGCTCCGGCGCGGCCAGTGACAGCAGCGCCGACCCCACTTCCAGGCTCTCTCCGGCGTGCGTGATCAATTCCTCAGGGTAGATCGCGGTAGCGTGATCTTCGTGGGGGGTTGGGGTGGGATCGGGCAGCGGCGTGCTGTCGCTCACCGGTGGCGAGACGTACCACAGCGCCAGCACCCGCGCCTCGTCGCGCAGGCCGTCGGCACGCCCCTGGGCGTCAGCTTCGGCGACCGCCCACAGCGCGACCGCGATGTTGCGGCGGGTGGGCGCTCCGCGCGCTACCTGGAACAGCCAGCCCACATAGGCATCGTAGGCCAGGTACGCCAGGTCGCGCTCGGAGCTGTCCGGCCCGGCCAGCTCGGCGGCGTGGCGGTAGGCGTGGAGCGCCTTGCCCGCGTAGAAGACCAGCAGCCGCCCCTCGCCCTCGACCAGCGAGCGCTGCGCGCACAGGTCGCCCAACGCCAGGTAGTCGTAAGGGTGCGGGACATCGCGGCGCAGCGCCAGCCGCCCCAAGCGCCGGATTTCGTCGTCTGGGTCGCTGGCGAAGGGGTCGGTCTGGTCGTCTTTACGCCGCCGGGCCAGCAGCCGTTGCTCCTGATCGGGCGGCAGGGCCAGCGGGGGAACGCCAGTCTGAGGAACGGGTGGCAGGTCGTTGGTGGTCATCGCTCCGGTCGCGTCGCACAGCGCGCAGGCGAAGGGCTGTGCGATCGGTCGCGGGCAAGTGTACCGCACATCGCGCGGGCCTTCCACGCCGTCGCGCTTGGGAGGACGTAAGGACTTCCGAAGCCTCCGCGACTTCGGAAGTCTCGTCCTGCCATGTACCTACGCTTCCTCGGCCTCGCGGATGCGCCGCGCCGCCTCAATCATCGCCAGATAGCCATCTACCGGCACGTAGTCCGGGATCGAGTTGCCAGACCCCAGCGCGTAGCCGTTAGCCGTCTGGCGGAAGCGCGTCCCTTTCTCCACCACCTCGGTGACTACCTCGGCGGGCGCTTTGCGGTAGAGCGTGTCCACGTCAATGCCGCCCAGCAGCCCGATCCGCTTGCCGTAGAGCGCGATCCACCTGTCGAAGGGCGCGATGGCGTCCTCGTTGGAGTGCTTGGCGTCAATGCCCAGGGCGATCACGTCCTCCATGATGTTGAAGATGCTGCCGCACGAGTGCCAGAGGAACGGCTTGCCCTGCCCGCGAATCAGGCTGATGACTCGCTTGTACTGCGGCAGGATGTGCTGGCGGATCGTCGCCGGGGAAATGAGCGTGCTGCTGCGGAAGCCCAGGTCGTCCCCGAAGCGGCACACGGCAAAATGCTCGCCGTAGCGCACCAGGAAGTCGGCCCATAGCATGGTCATCAGGTCGCCGATGCGGACGAAGAGATCGGCGTAGAGGTCGGGATCGTCCACCGACAGGTAGGCGAGATACTGGAAGCCAACCAGGTCTTCGGCGATCTCCAGCACGCCGTTGCCCACGCCGCCGAGGGCCTTCATGCCCTCCGGCAGCCAGGGGATCAGGCCGTCGAAGCGCGGCGCGGCGACCTCCCAGTAGCGGCGCGGCAGGTCTTCCCAGGGGTAAGCCTCGAAGTCGGCGCGCGTCTGAATGGGGCCGGGCCGCCCGCCGAAGATCGCGCCGTGATCGGGCAGGATATCGGTGATCGTCACCTCGAACGAGACGGTGTCGTAGGTCATCTGCTGGAAGAAGCGGCAGTAGTGCCTAAAGTACTCGGAGAGGTCATCGGCGTCGCCCTCGATCAGGCTGGCGAAGGTGACGTTGAGAATCTTCTCCATGATCTCCGGGCAGATGATATGCTCGTAGACCGGCAGACGGCGCGGCCTGCGGTTGGCCAGCACGTCGAGCATGTGGCGGTAATCATTGGCGAAGGCCATCCGGCTGACTCCTTGGTGTGGGTTTTGCCAGGGGCGCAGTGCAACCCCTACGAGAGACCGCTCTTCTCCTGGCAGCCGTGCCTAGCCCTTCGTCGCGCCCGCCGTCAGGCCGGCGACGAAATAGCGTTGCAGGAAGAAGAAGAGCACGATGATCGGCATGGATACCATCACCGAGCTAGCCATCAGCTCGCCATAACGGATGCCGAACTGCCCCTGGAAGTCCGCCATGCCGACCGGAATAGTACGCATGTCTACGGTTGTGGTGAAGGCCAGGGCGAAGAGGAACTCCTGCCAGGTCACCACCGCGATCCACACCGCCGTCGCCGCGATGCCGGGCCGGGCCAGCGGCACAACCAGCCGCCAGAACGCCTGCAACCGCGTGCAGCCGTCCACCATCGCCGCCTCTTCCAGGTCCGGCGGGATGCTCTGGATGAACCCGCGCAGCATCCAGATGGACACCGGCAGGGTGATGGTGAGGTAAGCCATGATCAATGCCGGGTAGGTGTTGATCAGGTTGAGGCTGTTCATCATCTTGTACAGCGGGATGATCATCGTGGCCACCGGGAACATCTGCGCCAGGATGATCAGGATCAGGATCGGGCGCGCGCCGGGGAACCTGAAGCGCCCGAAGCCATAGGCCGCCAGCAAGCCGATGCTGATGGACAGGATCATCGTCGAGACGGAGACGATGATGCTGTTGAGGAAGTAGCGGCGGAACTCCGGGTAGAAGGCGCTCTTGTAGTTGTCGAAAGTGGGGTTCTCCGGCCACAAACGCACCGGAATGGCGAACGGCTCATTGGCCGGCTTGATCGAGACGCTGAACATCCACAAGAAGGGTATCAGGATGATCACCGCCAGCAGCACCTGCAGCCCGATCAGGATGCTGTTGCGCACCAATTTCTGCTGTCTGCGCTGCCTGTGCAGCGCCGCCATTGTCGTCGCCATGTCACAACACCTTCGAGCGCCGCAGCTCACGCAGATAGAGCACCGCAAAGACCAGCAGCACCAACACCGCGATCACGCCGTAGGCCGACGCCCGGCCAAAGTTGCCCGACTCGCGGAAAGCCGTCTGGTAGATGATCGTGGGGAAGATGTGCGTCTTCTTCAGCGGCCCGCCAGCAGTTGTCACCCAGATCAGGTCGAAGTAGTTGAAAGTCCAGATCGTGGTCAGCAGCAGGTTCAGGCGCACAATGCCCGCAATGGCTGGGATGGTCACATGGCGGAAGCGCTGCGGCGCGTTGGCCCCGTCAATCTGCGCCGCCTCAAGCTGCTCGTGATCCACGCCTTGCAGCGCTGCCAGGTACATCACCGTCGAGAAGGGGAAGCCCTTCCAGATCGCCGCGATGATCAGCGCGCCGAGCGCCGTGTCGGTCTGGGCCAGCCAGGCAGTCTTCTCACTGGTGATGCCAGTGCCGATCAGGATCGAATTGATCAGTCCCAACTGGGGATCGTACATGAAGCGCCACAGGATGGCGTTGACCACTCCCGGCAGCACCCAGGGCAGCAGGACGAGCGCGCGCATGGCCCCGCGCATGGGCAGCTTCTGGTCGAGCAGCACGGCGGTCGCCAGCCCGATCAGGTTTTGAAAGAATACGACGCCGATCGTCCAGTACAGTGAGTTCGTCAGGATTTGCTTGAAGACAGCATCATTGATCAGCTTTTCGTAGTGTTCCAGGCCGACATAAACCTGAGGTGGGTTCGGGTCAAGCCACGCCGTTTTGGGCGTCTTGTACAGGCTCTCCTTGACGACGCGCCCCATCGGGTAATACATCAGCATAGCCACCAGCACCACCGCCGGCAGGATGAACAGCAACGCCAGCCGCAGGTCACTGCTGAGGTGAAAACGGCGCAGCCGGGGGCGCACGCTGATCGGCATAATGTCCTCACTGCTGGTCATGGTCGGCTACGTTGCCTCCAGGAATAGGAACGCTTGCCTGCCCGGTGAGGCACTGGGCAGGCAAGCAGCTATTGAACGTCAGGAATTCTACTCGGCGGCAAGCTCGTTGATCGCCTCGCAAGCTGTGGCCACGGCGTCCGCCACCGGTGTGCCGGTGAAGATCGCCTGGGCCAGCTCTTGCTGGATCGTCGAGACTTGCAGGTACTCTGGCGACAGCGGGCGCGGGCGGGCGTTGTTCAGGTGCTCAAGAATCAGCTCCGGCCCCTTGCGCGTGTCTTCGAGGAACTTGGTCGCCGACTCGATGTTGGCGGGGATCAAGTCCACAACCTGGGAGTTAACATCCGGCAGGGTCATGTACTCGATGAACTGCCAGGCTTCGTCCTTGTGCTGCGACGCCTCGTAGATGACCAGGTTCCAGCCGCCCAACGTGGCAACCGGGGTCATGCCTTCGGGCGCGGTGCCCACGACGAAGTCCCAGTCCAGGTCGCTGGCGAAGAGCGTCGGCTGCTCCAGCGCCGGCCACCACTCGGTCGCCAGCGACTGGTTGAGGAACAGCTCGCGCATGTCGCCGGTGCCCGCGTTGGCTACGCCTTCCGGCGCGTAGGGCAGCAGGCTCACCAGGTACTCCAGCGCCTCGATGGCCTCTGGCTCGTCCAGGGCGCAGGTGCCGTCTTCGTGCAGCACCGAGCCGCCGTTGGAGTAGATGAACGAGTCCTGGATCACGACCGTGTCTTCACCCAGGTGACCAACCAGGCCCACACCGTACTTACCAGCGGCGCGGTCGGTCAGCTTCTCGGCGGCGGCCTTCAGACCTTCCCAGGTGACGAGCGTCGCCGGGTCCACGCCGGCGGCGTCGAGCAGGGCTTTGTTGTAGAACGTGAACTGCCAGACATCAATGTTGAAGGGGATGCCCCACACCTTGCCCTCGAATGCAGCGGAGTTCCACGCGCCGGGGAAGAAGTTCTCTTGCTTGACCGTCTCGGAGCCAGCGATGTAATCGTCGAGGGCGATGATCGCGCCGCCGGTGGCAAAGCCGTAGTTCCAAATCTGGTCAACGGTCGAGATGTCGGGCGGAGTGCCGCCGCGCACAGCGATCGTCAGACGATCCTGGTACTCGGCATAGGGCACCGTCACGACGTTGATCTTGATGCCGGGGTGAGTTTCCTCAAACAGGTCAACCGCAGCCTGCTGGAACTGGCTGAGGCCGGATTCCGCCTGTTGGTTGTCCCAAAACTCGATGGTGACCACTTCCTGCGCCACCGCCGTCGCAGAAATCAGCGGGACGGCCAGCGCGACTACCATGACCAGGAGAATGATGCGATGCAGCTTCATGTCAGTATCCTCTCAAGAGACCATTCTTCGCGAGCGAGCCAACAAGACGTAGAGTCGCTGAGAAACCCTGTTTTCGCGCTCCGCCACCTCCTTCTTCATACGCTGTACAGATCGCAGCGCGACCAGTGCCACGCCAGGCAACTGCGCCACGCAGTTCACATCTGCGGCGCAGGCGATCACTATCGTGAAGATGAGCCGTTCGTCAACTGCCCGGCGACCAGCACCCTGATCCCGCGCTGGTTCAGCTCCAACCGGTACGCCGACGGCGCGCCCGCATCGGTGACCAGCGTGTTCACCCGGTCGAGACCGGCTACGCGCGCGTGGGCATCCTGGCCCAGCACCGTGTGATCGGCCAGCACCACCACCTCGCGCGCGGCATCCATCATCGCCCGGCGAATGTCCGCTTCCGTCTGGCTCTTTGACGACACACCGAACGCCGCCGATACACCACCGGCGACGATGAAGGCTTTGTCGGCGCGGATCTCGCGCAGCATCAATTGCCCGGCCCGCCCGACGAACGAACGCGACTCGCGGTGGAAGTCGCCGCCGGTGAGCATGAGCGTGACGTGAGGATTGCTTTGCAGACTCTGGAAAACATCCAGCGAGTTAGTGATGACAGTGAGCGAATTGTAGCCGTGCAAGAACTGGGCCATATTCGCGGTCGGCGTGCCGCTGTCCAGAATAATCGTGTCGCCATCTTTGACGTAGGTAGCCGCCAGCTTGCCGATCAGCCGGCGCAACTCGCGAATTTCCGCTTTCAGGTCGTCTTTCACGTCCACCACAGAGAGCGTCACCCCGGCCCGCGCCGCGTGCTCTTGCATGGCCCGCGCCAGGTTCTGGTACCACTCGTGCGTGCGGTAATGGATGACGAACGAGAGGCGCTTGCGCTGGGCAGGGGGCAGCGGTGTCGGCCAGCGCGTCTGGTCAAGCATTTCCACCGCCCCGTAATTAAGCGCCCATTCCTGCCCATACGGAGTGTAGTAGGTGCCCAGGTTCTCCGAGGTGAGCAAGGCGCTGGGCGTGATCACCTCCGCGCCGATGGCTTCGCCAGCCCACAGCCGGATCACCGCCTCGACGCTGCGCCGCCCAACCACTTCCGGGAAGAGAGCCATGCACGCCTTGAGTGGCCCGCCGCGCTGCAAGATGTCCAGCAGCGTCCGGCCTTCGCCGCCAATGTTGACCGCCAGCAGAGCGTGCGGATCGCGGCCCAGGTCCAGGTAGGCATGCAGCGCGCCCAGCAGGGAATCATCGTTGATGCCGAAAATGACGTTGATCTCCGGGTGCAACGCCAGCGCATCGCGCGCTACCTGATAGGCGTCGTTGTACAGTCCATGACCGTGCACCGACAGGATCGCCATCCGCTCGCCAAGCACATAGCGCAGTCCTTCGGCAAAGCCCAGACTGCGGGTGCGCGTGTTAGGCAGCTCCTCCTGGGTGATGTCCAGCACATAGGGCATGTCGTACCAGTGCTGCTGGATGTACTCGCCCGTCCAGCGACCCAGCCGGAAGGCCGCCTCGTAGTTGTTGGGGCCAACGTACACGGCACCAGGCAAGTAGCACGACTCGGCCAGCAAGGGAATGCGGTTGCGCACGGCACGCTCGCGCAAGGTGTGCACTGCCGCGTGCTGTACCGGAGCCAGGATCAGGGCGTCCGGGGTGTCAGCGGCAGCGTCGAGCGCGCTGGCATCCGGCAAGGCGCTGTGGTTGGCACGCACCGCGCCGCCGTGCGTGCGGCGCAGCAGGTGACGCGCCTCCAGCTTGATCAGGTCGCGGCGGATAGTCACCTCGGTGACGCCGCAGGCAGCGGCCAGCTCGCGCACGGAGACGATGCCGCTCTGGTCGAGCCTGGAAAGGATGACTTTTTCGCGCTCGGCAAGTAACATGGGTGGCTGTTTGCAAAAGTGCGTTTTTGTATGATTATGATTGAAGGGTATGTCAAATAGCCCGGTTTGTCAAGTGAAATGAGGCGCTATCTCGCTTGACAACGACCAGAATCCATGTGAGAATGACTTTCAACAAACATGAATGAACAAAAGTGAACATCGCGCGCTGGCGTCTGGCCGGGCGATCCTGGGCCAGATCAGGCGCGCAGCGCCCACTGACCGGGTCACGCAGCATACAACACACTTGCGGAAAGGACGCTTTTGCATGGCCAGCATGACCTCCCGACAACGGATGTTAACCGCCCTTACCAGGGGCAAGCCCGACCGCCTGCCGGTGACTACCCATCACGTGATGCCTTCCTTCCTCGACAAGTACATGGGTGGCATCTCCAGCCGGCAGTTCTTCGACCACTTCGGCTTCGATGCCTGGTGCTGGACAGTGGCCCACCGTCACGATCCGGCTAACGGCGAGTATCCCGACCCGGAGCAAGGGGAGATCGGCTTCCTGGAGGCGCAGCGGGTCAGCACGGACGACTGGCGCGTCCACGCGGAGGAAATCCCCAACCAGCCCTACAAGACCGTCCGCTACAACTTCGTCACGCCCAAGGGCACGCTGAGCATGGTCATCGAGTCCGACGAGCACACGGCCTGGGTGGGCGAGTACCTGATCAAGAACAAGCGCGACATTGACCTGCTGGGCGAGTATGTGACCGCGCCCAAGTGCGACGTGGAAGCGGTCAACAAGGCCGCTGATGCTCTCGGCGAGCGCGGGCTGCTGCGCGGCCACATCTGCTGCTTCGACGTGTTCGGGCAGCCCGGCTGCTGGCAGGATGCGGCCTGCCTGTTCAACATCCAGGACTTGATCTACGCCACGTATGACGATCCGGAATGGGTGCACGAGTTTCTAGGCATCCTGCAGCGGCGCAAGAAGGTCTACATCGAGTCGATGGTCGGGGCGCGCTTTGACGTGCACGAGCTGGGCGGCGGCTCGGCCTCCTCGACGGTCATCTCGCCCAAGATTTTCGAGAAGTTCGTCGCCCCTTACGACAGCGAATTGATCGCGGCGGCGCATAAGGCTGGGCAGCGCATCACCTATCACACCTGCGGTGGCATGATGCCCCTGCTGGAGCTGATCGCGGGCATGGGGCCGGACGCGATGGAGACGTTCACCCCGCCGGGCATGGGCGCCGACGTGAACCTGGCCGAGGCCAAGCGGCGCATTGGCGACCGCGTGTGCTTCATCGGCGGCTTCGACCAGTTCCACTTCCTGATCAACTGCACCGAGGAGCAGACCCGCGCCGAGGTGCGCCGCTGCTTCGAGGAGGCCGGGCCGGGCGGCAGCTATATCATCAGCCCGTCGGATCACTTCTTCGACGCCGATCCGAAGCTGATCGCGGCCTTCGTGGACGAGGCGCACAGGTGCGTTTACGGCTAACCGGGAAGAAAACGTAGGGCAATTCGCCCTAATGGGAAACCGCGCGGGGAAGGTGCTGCACCTTCCCCGCTATCATTCAGCAGCCAGAAAAGCCATGCGCGCCGCGCCGATGAAGCCCGCCGCCAGCCCAAGCCGGGCGCGCACAACCGGAGTGCGCTGGGCCGTTGGCATCAGGCGCGTGCGGGCGTGCGCGATCTGCTCGATGGCCGGGTAGAACAGGCTCCAGCTTTTCATCACCCCGCCGCCCATGACGATGACCTGTGGGGCGTAGACGACCATCAGGTTGGCCAGCCCCACGCCCAGGTACTCAGCTTCCTGGGCGATGATCGCGCGGGCGACCGCGTGCCCTTCCCCCGCCAGCCGTGCGACGAGCGCCGCCGTGATCGCGTCCGGGTCGCCGCCCGCCGCTGCGAGCATAGCCGGGTCGGCCTGCTCGCGGGCGCTGCGAGCGATGCCAGTGCCCGACGCCAGATGCTCCCAGGCCCCTGACGATCCCTCAAAGCATGGCGGGCCGTGCAGGTCAATGGTCATCAGCCCTACTTCACCGAAGTTGCCGCCGAAGCCGTGCAACAGCCGGTTATCTACAATCACGCCGGAGCCGATGCCCGTGCTGACCGTCACGTAGACCATGTGGGCATAGCCGCGCCCCGCGCCCAGCCAGTGCTCGCCCAGCGCGGCAACGTTGGCGTCATTGTCCAGCGTGACGCGCCGCCCGAAGCGTGCGGCCAGCGCCTCGACGATGGGCACCTCATTCCAGCCGGGCATCGTCCAGGGTTCCATGATCAGGCCGCGCTCGATGTCCAGCGGGCCGGTGCAGCCTACACCGATCCCGGCCAGCGCCGCCAGCGGACGCCCCGCGCCGTTAATGGCCTCCTGCACCATCGCGGCGATGCGCTCCAGTCCCGCCTCCGGCCCGTCCTCAATGGGGGTGGGCCGGCTGATGCGGGCCAGGATCGCGCCATCATCCTGGCTGATGGCGGCGGCCTGCATGTTCGTCCCGCCAATGTCAACCCCAACCGCCCACTGCACTGCGCTCGTCATTCTCCGGTCTCCCTGATTTGTGGCGCGGCGCGGGGCCAGGGAATTGCGCCCTGCCCCCGCGCGAAGCTGTCTGCACACATGGCCGTCCTGAGGAGGCCATGCCTGCGCATTCTAACCCGGCACGGCAGGCAGGGCAACGACCCACGAGAGGGGTCGCGCACCATCTGTCACGCAGGGGTGCTGCCCTGCCGCACCCCGCGCAGGGGCGTATTGCGATACGCCCGCGCTCGTCCGGCTGGGGACAAAGTCCTTGCCCCGGCCATCGCTCTTCCGTATACTCTGCACATGCAGCAACACACTGGCATTCTGGTAAGCGTATCTGCAAGGTGGAACTATGAAACGCCAAGATGTCCTCAAATGGCAGCGCGTCGCCCAGGAGTATCTGGATCGGGCGGGCATTGTGCTCACGCCAGAAGAAGCGGCGAACATCGAGATCGCCGACCTGGGGCTGGACGAATACGAGCAGACCGGGCTGGCGCTGGTCACCTACATCAACACGGAGCGCGTCTGCGCCAAAGAGCTGATCCTGATGCCCGGCCAGACCTGCCCCCAGCATTTTCACCCGCCCGTGAACGGCGAGCCGGGCAAGGAAGAGACCTTCCGCTGCCGCTGGGGCGAAGTGTACCTGTACGTGACCGGCGAGGCGACGCCGAATCCCAAGGCCAAGCCGCCCGCGCACCGCGCCGACACCTACACCGTCTGGCACGAGATCGTGCTGAAGCCCGGCGACCAGTACACGCTCATGCCGGAAACCTGGCACTGGTTCCAGGGCGGGCCGCAAGGGGCCGTCGTGTCGGAGTTCAGCACGCGCAGCCGCGACGAATGCGACCTGTTCACCGACCCGGACATCAACCGCCTGCCCGTGATCGAGGACTAGCCCGGCCTCTTCACATTGACCTCACCCCTGGCTTCGCTGCGCTCAGCCTTTCCCCCGCTCCGACGCGGAGTGGGGGAAGCGAGGCGCGTCAGCGCCGAGCGGGGGTAGTTGGTGTACGCGCCCTACGGAGGGCGCCTGACGCAGCGGATTTTGGCAGGTGTCCTTGTCGGTTGAAATCGTCACACATGGCCCCCATCGGCTTCCCACGAGGGGGAAGGGGAAGGGCTGCTCCCTTCCCCGCGCAGCGCGGGGCTGTGGGGTCACCGGCTACCCGCCATTTCAACCGAGGGGCGTATGGCGATACGCCCCGGCGTAGCACGCTCCGCGCCCCCACCCTGCACCGCTGGCACAAAGGCCCGTTCGTCCGTACAATTGCCCATCAGAACAGCCCGCACGCAGGATCAGGATCGCCCGGTGAGCACGCACAAGCAGCCCTACGATCTCCTCGCCCGCCGCTACCTGTGGCAGAGCCGCTGGTACCACGTGCGCCAGGACACGCTCGGCGACGCGGACGGCGGACAGTTCACCTACACGGTCATCGAGAAGCCCGCCGCCGTGTGGGTCGTGCCGGTCACTGCCGGGGGCGACCTGGTGCTGATCCACCAGTACCGCTATGCGGTAGATGAGTGGTGCCTGGAAGTGCCAGCGGGCAACGTCGAGCCGGGCGTTGACCCGGCGGTGATGGCCGCCCGCGAACTGCGTGAGGAGATCGGCGGGACGGCGGAGCGGCTGGTGCCAGTCGCGGACTTCTACACCATGAACGGCATCGGCGACGAGATCGCCTGGGTCTACCTGGCGCTGGGCGTGACGCTCGGCCAGCCTGACCGCGAGCCGACCGAGCTGATCGATCTGCGCGCGGTGCCCGTTGCCGAAGGGCTGCGCCTGGCCCGCACCGGCCAGATCAAGGACGGGCCGAGCGCGCTGGCCCTGCTGCTGTGCGAGCCAGCGCTGCGGGCGCATTGCCCGGAGTGGCTGCCATGATCCGGCGCGCGGCCCTGCTCCTGATGGCGCTGATCCTGCTGGCGGCGTGCGGCGACGAAGCGCCCGCCCCGTCCGGCGATCCGCCGATCCTGACCAGCTTCGACGCGCTGCCCAAGCAGCTTGCCACCGTCGTGCTCACGGCCACGCCGACGCCCGTCCTGGTCGGCGGCGAGACGGTGGCGATCACCGTCCCCACGCCCACCCCTGGCCCGCCACAGCCTACTGTCACCCTGACGCCTTACGTGGGCGTCTTCCTGGGCGAGCCAACCTCGGAGAGCGGCGAGCTAGCCCCCACCCTGGCCCCCTATGTCTTCAGCGGAACAGCCGGAGGCAGCGCCGTAATTGCCAGCGGCGTGGTTGGTGCGGGGGGCGACAGCGGCGCGTGCAGCTTTGCGGTAGGCGCGGGCGTCGCCAATGCCTATAACCGCGACGCCGCCCTGCGCGAGCGGCTCGGCTGCCCGGTGAGCGGCGGAGCGTCTATCACGGCGCTGGCGGTGCAGCCGTTCGAGCGCGGAATCATGGTCTGGCGCGGAGACGTGAGCCAGATTTACGCGCTGGCGACCAGCGGGCAGTTCTGGCAGGTGGCCGATAGCTGGAGCGAGGGAATGCCCGCCGACGATCCGGCGTTCAGCCCGCCGCCGGGCGTGATCCAGCCGGTGCGCGGCTTCGGGCTGGTCTGGCGCAGCAACGCCGCCATCCGCGACGCGCTGGGCTGGGGCACGCAGCCGGAAGCGCCAGCCAGCGGTTTCTGGCAGGACTTCGAGCGCGGGGCGATGGTCTCCATCGGCGGGACGGTCTACACCCTGTTCACCGCCGAAGGGCGGCATTCCGGCCCGCTCGCCCCGTGAGCGCGTCCTATCTGATGAGATTTGACATTCAAGACAGGTAAAGGCGCGAATGTTACGTAGGGGCGGGTTTGCAAACCCGCCCCTACAAGTGGCTGCCGAACATAATCGTCAAGACGCATCAGGTAAACGGCAGGCTTAGCCCCTGCTACAGGCGCATCCCGTCGAGCGCGGGCATCTCCTGGCGCACGCGCGCCGCCTGGCCGATGTCCACCGTGACAGTGAACAGGCCCTCCACTTCGCCCGCTTCCAGCACTGTCTCGCCCCAGGGATCGATCACCGACGAGTGCCCGAAGAACTGAGGGCCGCCTTCTTCCTCCGGCCCTACGCGGTTGACAGCGACCATGAAGCACTGGTTCTCGATGGCCCGCGCGCGCAGCAGCGTGCGGTAATGAGCCAGGCGCGGGTGCGGCCAGGCCATCGGCATGACCACGATGTCGGCGCGCTCCGCCGCGTACCGGCGGAATAACTCCGGGAAGCGCAGGTCGTAGCAGATGGCGAATCCCGTCCGGCCCCAGGGCAGGTCAATGGTCAGCGGAGCCTCACCGGGCAGCAGCCAGCGGTCTTCTTGCATGAGCGGGAACAGGTGAATCTTGCGGTAGGCGCCCATCACGCCGTTGCGCGGCGAGATGACAGCCATCGTGTTGCAGACGCCGGTGCCGCGCTTCTCGTAAAGCGAGCCGAGGATGTGAATGTTGTGCTGGCGGGCCAGGGCGACTACCTGGGCGAACAGCCCGCCGCTGAGCGAGCTGGCCATCTCGCGGCCCTTGTCGAACGCGCCGCCAGCGTCCCATAGCTCCGGGAAGACCACAAGCTGCGCGCCCTGCTGCGCGGCCTGGACGGTGTACTGCTGCATGGTCGTCCAGTTGGTGCGCGGCACGCCTTTGCGCACGTTCATCTGAACCAGTGACACGGTTAAGGTAGCCATAGCCGATCCTTTCCGCAAATCTGTTGTCAGTTCTCAGTTTTCGGTGATCAGTGATCAGTGCTCGGTTATCAGTTGCGGACGAGCAATCAGTTGCCGCTGTCAGTGATCAGCAGCGAGGCAGCAGTTGTCAGGCTCAATTCCTGAATCGCACTACCTGCGCCAGGCTCCACACTCTCAACTGACTACTGATCACTGAAAACTGACGACTGACAACTGATCACCGCTTTCCCCACCATTCTACAACCGGGCGTGCTCCAGCCAATAGACCGCGACCGCCGCCGTCGTCTCCTCGATGGACAGCCGCGATGTGTCCAACTGCGGCAGGTCGAGCGCCGTCACGCGCATCTCGCGTTTCAGGCGGCTGAGCAGCACGCCGCGATTGGCCGGGTTGTGAAACCACGCCCCACGTGCGGCGTGCATCCGCCGCAGAACCTCGTCGAGACGGCAGGTCAGGCACAGAATCGGCCCGGACTCGGCCAGGCGCGCGCGGTTCGCCTCATCTAGCACCGCCGGCCCGCTGACAACGATCACCGCGTGACGGCGCAGCGTCAGGTCGCGGATGGCCGTCATCTCCAGCGCCTTCAAGCGCGCTTCGCCGAATAGCTCGCGGATCGCGTCGGCGGACTGGCCCTCGCGCGCCAGAATCTCGTTCTCCAGGTCGAAGAATTCCGCGCCCAGGCGTCGGGCCACCGCCCGGCCCACTGTCGTCTTGCCGACGCCCATTGGCCCGGTGAGAGTCAGGTTCTGATACGGCGCTGTCTCAAAGACCGCGCTCATCGCCCGTGCCCGTTACGCCACCCCGGAAACCAGCCATCCAGCACCGGCAGCAACTCGTGCAGCGTGGTGATGGCGGCATCCGGCACGATCTCGTCGTTGGCCTCGACCGCCTCGCCCTCGCGGGCGATCCACACGCTGTAGATTCCGGCTCCCTGCGCTCCGGCGACATCCGCCTCCAGGTTGTCGCCGACGAAGACCGCTTCGTGCGGCTCGACGCCCAGCAAGTCCAGCCCGTACTTGAAGATGTCCGGGTGGGGCTTGATCACGCCCACATCCACCGCCGACAGGCGGCACGTCGGAAAGAGATCGAGCATCCCCGTCGCGCGCAGCTCGTGATCGCGCAGGTACATGGGGTGCGCGGAATTGGTGATCAGGCCCAGCGCGACGCCATGCGCCTGAATCTGCGGCAGCACGGCGAACACGTCGGGATAGGCGCGCTCGCCCTCCGGAGGACGCCCGCTGTAAGCGCGCAGCACAGCCGTCGAGTCCGCCTCGTGCACGGACACGCCCACCGCCGCCAGCGCCTCTACAAGCACCGCGCTGACGCTGGGCGCTCGCAGGGTGAGACGCGCGTGCTCCCAGGCCATGCTGCTCTCCTCCTGAAAGGCTGCGAACAGCGTCACGGGCGTCAGATCCGCCGGAGCGTTAAGCTCCTGGCGGGCGTAGTCGAGCAGCGCCGTGACGCGCTGTCTCTGGTAGTCTTCCCACGACTCGACCTGGCTCCAGTCCAAGAGGGTCTGGTCCAGATCGAACAGTACTGCTTTGAGCATGATATCCTATCCTGCGTTGATGGTAACGAGCGAGACTCTAGCACGGCGCTCCCCCGTGTGCAATGCACACACTGGCCAGGGGCGCATTCGACAGTGATGTTGCTGGCGAATTCCCTGCACGCCGGTTTCGTAGGGGCGCTGCTCTGCTGCGGCCCGAAGGGATTTGACATTCAATACAGGTAACGCGCACCGGGTGTGTGCCAGGGGAGGGTTTGCGAACCCTCCCCTACAGGTGGGTACCGATCACGATCGCCAATGCGCATTAGGGACGTATCGCACACGACCATATCACCGCAGCATCGCAGTGAAACGCACCCGCTGGCTGGAGGCTTATGGACTGGCAGGCGGGAGCCCCGCTTGCCCCCTCTTTCCCGCAAGGGGAAGGAGAAGCCCGCTTGCCCCTTCTCCGCTCGCGGGGGAAGGCTGCCCACCCCGCCTCATGCGGGGCTTTTCCCTTCTCCGCTTGCGTGGGGAAGGGTGGGTACCGATCACGATCGCCAATGCGCATTAGGGACGTACCGCCGACGCCCCCGAAGCCATCATCGCAGTGAAACGCACCCGCTGGCTAGCGCGCCAGCAGCGCCCGGTAGGCGGCGACCGTCTGCGCGGCGACCTGTGCCTGGGTGTAATGCGCCAGGACGCGCGCCCGCCCGCGCTGTCCCAGAGTGCGCCGCAGATCGGGCGCTTCTTGCAGGCGGCGCAGCGCCTCGGCCAGGGCTGCACTGTCGCCTTCGGGGACAATCAGCCCGCCTTCGCCGATCACGTCCGGGATCGCCCCGCTCGATGAGCCGGTGACCGGCACGCCGCAAGCCATCGCCTCGACGATGACGCGGCCAAACTGCTCCTTCCAGTTGGGGCGCGTCAAGGAAGGCACGGCCAGCGCGTCTATCCGCCGGTAGAAGTCCGGCATCTGCGTCGAGGGCAGCGTAGCGAAGGTCACGCGGTCGGCGATGCCCAGCCGCCGGGCCTGGTCAGCCAGCGCCGCGCGCTGCGGCCCCTCGCCGATCACGTCAAGCCGCCACGCACCGTCGAGCCGGGCCAGCGCGTCGAGCAGGTACGCACCGCCCTTCTCCTCAACCAGCCGCCCCACGAAGCCCACGACGAACGTCTCAGTGCTGGGCGGGCGCTCCACCGGAGCGAACACGTCCGGGTCTACACCGAACTGCGGGATGACTGCCAGCGGCCCGGCGTAGCCCTTCGCCCGCCAGACCTCCGCCGCGCTCTGCGTCCCGGCGATGGCATAGTCCACCGTGCGCAGCACCCAGCGCTCGCCCAGGCGAAAGGGTAGCGGGTAGCGGCGGGCGATGTTCTGCCACGAGAAGAACAGGGTTCGCGCCCCGGCCCGGCGAGCGTGCCACAGCGCGTGCCATGTGGCAAGGTTGTACGGCTCCTCGTCAATGTGCACGATGTCGGGCTGGAAGGCGCGCACTTCGCGCCCGAACTGCGGGTAATAGTGCAGGTGAAAGCTGCCGTTGAAGCGAACCGGCGTGACGCGCAGATCATAGCCGGTCACATGCACCCGCTCCAGGCGCAGCTCACCGCGCGCGGCGTCGCGCCAGCTCGGCGGGACGAGAACACGCAGCGTCACGTCCGGCAGCGCCGCCATCTCTTCAAGCTTGCGCTGGTAGGCGCCGACGACGCACGCCTTAGACAGCATCAATACACGCATGGGCCGCTCGCTGGGAATTAGTCGCGCCCCCAATCATGCCCTATGTGCCGCGCTCCGTCAACGGCATGGGCGAGGCTGTGCGCGCATGACCTGCCAGACGGCTGGGACGCAACTCTGCTGCGCCCGGCCCCAGAATAGACTTCCGAAGTTTTCGAAACTTCGGAAGTCTGGTGCGTCGTATCGCGATACGCGAGACCTCACCACCGCGCCGCGAGGTCGGGAACGAGGCTGCTCGGCGGCGTCAAATGAGTCACTTGACGTTAGCTGGCAACCTGCATTATGATGAGTGCGAAACGATTGCGCAATCGTTTCGATGAGTGAGAAGTCATGGCTACCATCCGCGATGTGGCCTCAGCGGCCCAGGTGTCTACCTCCACCGTGTCCCATGTCATCAACGGGACGCGCTATGTCAGCCCGGACACTCGCCAGCGCGTGCTGCAAGCGATGGCCGACCTCAGCTACAGCCCCAACCGCCTGGCGCGCAGCCTGCGCAGCAGCCAGTCCATGACCCTGGGCGTGCTGCTGCCCAACAGCGCCAACCCCTACTTCGCCGAAATCCTGCTGGGAATCGAAGCGGCCTGCTTCGACCGGGGGTACAATATTATCCTGGGCAACGCCAACGACGACCGCGCGCGCGAGCTTGCCTACCTGGAGGTACTCATCGCGCGCCAGGTGGACGGCATCTTGCTCATCTCGACCGGCGCTTACAACGAGTCCATTGCGCTGCTGGCGGCGCACGGCAAGCCAGTGGTGATGGTGGATCGCTCGGCGGATATTCCGGCAGTGGACGAGCTATTCACGGCCAACAAAGAGGGCGGCCTGCTGGCGACAAGGTACCTACTCGGCCTGGGACACCGCCGCATCGGGTGTATTACCGGGCAGTCGTTCCTGACGCCGAGCGCCGACCGGGTGGCGGGGTACTACGAGGCGCTGCGCAGAGCGGGCCTGCCCATTGACCGGGCGCTTGTCGTGACCGGCGACTTCCAGCACGAGAGCGGCTACCAGGCCTGCCGCCAGCTTCTGGCGCTCGCCGCCCCACCGACGGCGATCTTCGCCTGCAACGACCTGATGGCAGTCGGCGCGCTGTGCGCCATTCACGAGGCGGGGCTGCGCGTGCCGGACGACATCTCGGTGATCGGTTACGACGACATCCCGCTGGCTTCGTACACCGTGCCCCGCCTGACGACGATTGCCCAGCCCGCCCAGGAGCTTGGCCGCCTGGCCGTCGAGCGCCTGGTGACGCGGCTACAGAAATGCGACAATACACCGCCGGTGCAGGAGGCGCTGCCGGTCGCGCTGGTCGAGCGCGACTCGTGCCGGCGGCTGGCGTGAGCAGGGATAATATCTATGAAGAAGACGGTCTTGCTGAACCAACCCTTATCAAGTGTCATCGCCGGACTGGGCCATCTGGACACGCTGGTCATCGCCGATGCCGGGCTGCCCATCCCGCCAGCGACCAGGCGCATTGACCTGGCCGTGAGCCAGGGCATCCCGCCCTTCCTGGACGTGCTGCGGGCAGTGCTGGCCGAGATGCAGGTGCAGGGCGCAGTGATCGCCAGCGAGATGACCAGCCGCAGCCCGGCCATGCACGCGGCGCTGCTGGCAGCGCTGGACGGTGTGCCGGTGACGGCGATCCCGCACGAGGAGCTCAAGGCGCGGACGGCGGCGGCGCGTGCGGTGGTGCGCACCGGCGAGTTCACCCCTTATGCCAACGTGATCTTGATTGCAGGAGTAACCTTTTGATCGCGGCCAAGACCTTCCCTAAAGAGATCAACTGGCGTGTGTTCTTCCAGCGTTACGGGCTGCTGCTCTCGCTGATCCTGCTGTGTATAGCCCTCAGCCTGGCCTCAAGCCGCTTCATGACCAGCAGCAACCTGCTCAACGTGCTGCGCCAGTCTTCGATCAACGGCATCATCTCGATGGGCATGATGCTGGTCATCCTGACACGCGGCATTGATCTGTCGGTGGGGTCGGTGCTGGCGCTCTCGACGGTGATCGGCGCAGACATGCTCAAGAACGAGGGGATGCCAGCGGTGCAGGCGATAGGCATCTGCCTGCTGGTGGGGGCCGCCGCTGGCACAGTGAACGGCGTGCTGGTGAGCTGGCTGAATATCCCCCCGTTCATCGCCACGCTGGGCATGATGACCTTCGCGCGCGGCGCGGCCAAGTTCTACACCGACGGCCAGCCGATCAGCGGGCTGGATCAGCTTGGCCAGGGCTTCCGCTTGCTAGGCACCGCCGAGCCTTTGGGGATTCCCATGCCGATCATCGTCGCCGCGCTGGTGTTCCTGGCCGGGTACATCTTGCTCAACCGCATCCCCTTCGGGCGCTACATCTTCGGCCTGGGCGACAACGAGGAAGCGGCCTACCTGTCGGGGCTGCCCGTGCGCGTGATCAAGATGTTCGTCTACGTGGCGGCGGGGGCGCTCTCCGCGCTGGCCGGGATCATCCTGGTCGGGCGGCTCAATTCCGCCCAGCCGACGGCGGGCGAAATGTACGAGTTCGACGCCATCGCAGCGGTGGTCGTGGGCGGCACCAGTTTTGACGGCGGTGAGGGCACGATCATGGGCACGTTGGTCGGCGTGCTGATCATCGGCATCATTGACAACGGCCTGAACCTGCTGGACGTTTCCTCGTTTTACCAGGACATCACCAAAGGAGCGGTCATCGCCCTGGCGCTGCTGCTCCATCGCGCCATTCGCTGACGTTCGTGGACGTTGCGGTGCCACGTGGCAGAAGGAGGTGAGCAAGTCTGCTATTCGCCAGTTTTGGAATTCACTCTCGTATTCACTCGCCTGGTTGTGTGGTGATTGGTTGGAGGGATAAAAACATGTTCCGTAAAAGTATCATGCTAGTGTTGGTTGCATTGCTGGCGGTCTTTCCGCTGGCGGCAGTGAGCGCCCAGGACGAGCCACTGACCATCGGCTTGTCGCTGTCCACGCTCAATAACCCGTTCTTCGTCACCCTGCGCGACGGCGCGCAGGCGGCGGCTGCGGCGCAAGGCCCGGTCGAGCTGATCGTGCTCGACTCGCAGGATGACCCGGCGACCGAAGCGGCGAACATGGAAGACCTGATCGCCCAGGGCGTGGACGCCATCCTGGTCAACCCCACCGACGCTGACGCCATCGTGCCCTCGATCCTGGCCGCCAACGCAGCGGGCATCCCCGTCTTCACCATTGATCGCGGGGCGTCCGGCGGTGAAGTGGTCAGCCACATCGCTTCGGACAACGTGGCCGGTGGCCGCATGGCGGGCGCCTTCCTGTGCAACGCTCTCGCTGGCGCGGGCAAGGTCGTTGAGCTTGAGGGCATCGCTGGCACATCGGCGGCGCGCGACCGTGGCGAGGGCTTCAACGCCTACATGAGCGAGAACTGCTCCGGCGTGGAGATCGTCGCCCGCCAGACCGCCAACTTCAACCGCGCTGAGGGCCTGACCGTCTTCGAGAACATCTTGCAGGCGCAGGACACCATCAACGGCGTCTTCGCCCACAACGACGAGATGATCCTGGGCGCTATCGAGGCCGCAACTGCGGCGGGCCGCGCAGCGGACATCATCTTCGTCGGCTTCGACGCGGTGGATGACGCTGTCGCCGCCGTGCAAGCGGGCACCCTGGCCGCGACCGTCGCCCAGCAGCCCGCCCTGATGGGCCAGCTTGGCGTCGAGACGGCAACGGCGTATCTGGGCGGCCAGGAAGTCGCGGCCTACATCCCGGTTGACCTGCGTCTGGTGCAAAAGCTGACGCTCGGCCTGTCGCTGTCCACGCTCAATAACCCGTTCTTCGTCACCCTGCGCGACGGTGCGCTCCAGGCAGCAACGGAGCTTGGCCCGGTGGAAGTGGTCGTGCTCGACTCGCAGGACGACCCGGCGACCGAAGCGGCGAACATGGAAGACCTGATCGCCCAGGGCGTGGACGCCATCCTGGTCAACCCCACCGACGCTGACGCCATCGTGCCCTCGATCCTGGCCGCCAACGCAGCGGGCATCCCCGTCTTCACCATTGACCGTGGGGCGTCCGGCGGTGAAGTGGTCAGCCACATCGCTTCGGACAACGTGGCCGGTGGCCGCATGGCCGCTGAGTTCCTGTGCAACGCTCTCGGCGGCACGGGCAAGGTCGTTGAGCTTGAGGGCATCGCTGGCACGTCGGCGGCGCGCGATCGTGGCGAGGGCTTCAACGCCTACATGAGCGAGAACTGCTCCGGCGTGGAGATCGTCGCCCGCCAGACCGCTAACTTCAACCGCGCTGAGGGCCTGACTGTCTTCGAGAACATCTTGCAGGCGCAGGACACCATCAACGGCGTCTTCGCCCACAACGACGAAATGATCCTGGGCGCTATCGAGGCCGCAACTGCGGCGGGCCGCGCAGCGGACATCATCTTCGTCGGCTTCGACGCGGTGGATGACGCTGTCGCCGCCGTGCAAGCGGGCACTCTGGCCGCGACCGTCGCCCAGCAGCCCGCCCTGATGGGCATGCTCGGCGTCGAGACGGCAGCGGCGTATCTGGGCGGCCAGGAAGTCGCAACCTACATCCCGGTTGCCCTGGCGCTCGTCACCCAGTAAGCGACATGAGTGTGGGGCTGTGCAGGGGTGCGCTCCTGCACAGCCTTTTCACGTTAGCGAGCAGCATGGACAACACACCGCTTTTACAGATGCGGGGCATCAGCAAGGCGTTCCCCGGCGTCCAGGCGCTTCAGAGCGTGGACCTGACCGTCCATCCCGGCGAGATTCTGGCGCTGGTGGGCGAGAACGGCGCTGGCAAGAGCACGCTGATGAAGGTGCTCAACGGGATATACGGGGCGGACGCCGGCGAGATCCTCTGGCAGGGCGAGGACGTGACCATCCACTCGCCGCACGATGCCCAACGCCTGGGCATCAGCATGATTCACCAGGAATTGGCGCTCATCCCGTACCTCGACGCCGGCAAGAATATCTACCTGGGGCGCGAGCCAGCGGGCAAGCTGCCCGGCACGGTGGACTGGCGCAGCCTGTACCGCCAGGCGCAGACCGACCTCGACCGGCTGGGGCTGGGGGTGAGCGTGCGCACGCCGGTGCGCTTCTTCCCCCTCGCCCAGCAGCAGATGATCGAGGTCGCCAAGGCGCTTTCGATGGATGCGCGCCTGATCGTCATGGACGAGCCGACCTCGTCATTGACTGACCGCGAAGTGGAGACCTTGTTCGGCCAGATGCGCGCGCTGCGCGCCCAGGGCGTCGCCATCGTCTTCATCTCGCACCGGCTGGAGGAAGTGCTGCATATCGCCGACCGGGTGACGGTGCTGCGCGACGGGCAGCTTGTCGGCACGCGCCCGGTGAGCGAGCTAAGCACCGACGACATCATCCGCATGATGGTCGGGCGCGAGATGGGACAGATTTTTGAGCGGCGCAACACCCCGCCAGCCGACGAGGTGATCCTCGAAGTGCGCGGGCTGGGCCGGGGTGAGCGCGTGCGCGATGTCAGCTTCACCCTGCACAAGGGCGAGATTCTGGGCGTGGCCGGGCTGGTCGGCGCGGGCCGCACCGAGCTGGCCGAAGCGATCTTCGGCGCGCGCCCGGCCACCGCCGGCACGATTCTGCTGGACGGGCAGCCCCTGCGCATCCGCCGCCCGCAAGAAGCGATCCGCAGCGGCATCGGCTTCGTGCCGGAAGACCGCAAGCGCCAGGGGCTGTTCCTGCGCATGTCGGTGGCGGCGAACGTGGTCATGGCCGTGCTGCGCCGCCTGACGCGCGCGCTGTTCATTCGCTGGGCGCAGGTCGAGCAGATCACGGACGATTTCATTGGGCGGCTGGACATTCGCACGCCTTCGACGGCGCAGCGTGTGCGCAACCTGAGCGGCGGCAACCAGCAGAAAGTGGTGATCGCCAAGTGGCTGACGCTCGACCCGAAGGTGCTCATCCTCGACGAGCCGACGCGCGGCATTGACGTGGGGGCCAAAGCGGAGATTTACCGGCTGATGAACCAGCTTGCCGAGCGCGGCGTGGGCATTCTGATGATCTCGTCCGAGCTACCCGAAGTGATGGGCATCAGCGACCGCATCCTGGTCATGCACGAGGGGCAGTTGGCGGGCGTCTTCGACGCGCACACCGCCACCGAAGACGCGCTGATGAACGCGGCTACGGGCATGAACGCGAGCTAGAGAGAAGCAAAGCGATTGATGACCGCCTTAACGTCTGTTTCCTGGCAACAAACGCTGGCTAATGTGCTGCGGCGCAGCATTGTGCTGCTGGTGCTGGTGGGGCTGGCCCTCTTGTTCGAGTCGGAGACCGGGCGCTTCCTCACCAAGCAGAACCTGACCAACGTCGCGCAGCAGAACGCGCACATCGTCGTCGTGACGGTCGGCATGACGCTGGTCATGCTCGCTGGCGGCATTGACCTGTCGGTTGGCTCGATTGCGGCGCTGGGCGGGGCGCTGTCGGCGGGGCTGGTCGTGCGCAGCGATCTGCCGCTCGAACTGAGCGTGATGGTGGCTCTGGCCGTGGGCTTCGGCCTGGGCCTGGTCAACGGCGCGCTGGTTGTGTTCGGCAGGCTGCCGCCCTTCGCGGCGACTCTCTCCATGATGGGGGTGGCGCGCGGGCTGATGCTGCTCTACACCAGCAAGAAGCCGATCTCCATCGCCAACGTGGACGCTTACACCTTCTGGGGGCGCGGCTCGATCACGCTGCCCGTGCTGGGCGATGTGCCCGCGCCGGTGCTGGTGGCGCTGGTCATCGTCGGCCTGGCGGTGCTGCTGCTCACCCAGACGCGCTTCGGCCTGCATATTTACGCCATCGGCGGCAACGAAGAGACGGCCCGCCTGGCCGGGGTGCCCGTCAAGCGCATCAAGCTGCTCACCTACGGCATCAGCGGGCTGCTGGCGGCGCTGGCGGGCATGTTGCTCACCGCCCGCCTCTACTCAGCGCAGCCACGTATCGGCGTGGGGCTGGAACTGGAAGCCATCGCGTCCTCAGTGCTGGGCGGCGTCAGTCTGTTCGGCGGCGTGGGCAACATCCCTGGCGCAGTGATCGGCGCGCTGTTGATCGGCGAGCTAGGCAACGGCATGAACATGCTGCGCGTCGAGTCCTACCAGCAGGAGATGATCAAGGGCCTGGTGCTGGTGGCAGCGGTGACGGTGGACATGTACACCAAGCGCCTGGAGCGGCGCGGCTGACGGCGCGCCCTGGGTTACCTCACTCCCGCTCGGCGCTAACGCGCCTCACCGCCCCATCTCCACACGCGATACTGTTGGCGAAATGCCTCCGTAGGGGAGGGTTTCAAAACCCTCCCCTACATGATCTCACCCAGCGGTCCCCTCTCCGTGCGTAGGACAAGCCAAGCGCAGTGCGATCAGGGAGTAAGGCGAATCGCAGGGGCGTATGGGCCATACGCCCCTACGCACACCCCCCATCCGTCCGCCACGCTTGACAGCGCCGCCGCGCCCGTGCTATGGTTGCCGCGAGCGTCGCCAGGTCTCTCGGCGCGGCGCGCGCAGGCACGGGTAGCAGGAACAGCATGACCACCATCCGGGATGTAGCGGCTGAGGCGGGTGTCTCCATCGCCACCGTCTCGCGCGTGATCAACGGGACGGGCTACGCCAGCGAGGAAGCCCGCCGCCGCGTCCACGCGGCGATGCGCAAGCTCGCCTACCATCCCAACGCCATCGCACAAGGGTTGCGCCGCCAGGCGACGCACTCGATCGGCGTCCTGCTCCCGCGCATCAACGAGCCGTACTTCAGCACGCTTGTCTTCGCCATCGAAAAGACGATGTTCGCGTACGGCTTCCGCACGCTGTTCTGCAATACCGAGGAGAACATCGCCAAAGAGGGCGACTACGTGACCATGCTGCTCAGCCAGCAAGTAGACGCCGTCGTGTATTTCGTGGCCGGTGAAGACCGCCGTCCCCACGTCGAGCGGCTGATCGAGCGCGGCATCCCGATCGTGCTGCTGGAGCGCTCGCTGCCTGGCCTGCCCGTCAGTGAAGTGCGCGTCACCAACGAGCAGGGTGCCCGCGACGGCGTGCGCCACTTATTGGACCTGGGCCACACGCGCATCGCCGTGATCAGCGGCAGCCTGGAGATGATCCCGCATGACCGCGTGCGCGGAGCGCGGGAGGCACTCGACGAGCCGGGCGTCCAGGCGGAGGTGCGCATCATGGGCGGGCTGCCCGACTTCGAGACCGGGCACGCGGCGGCGCTGAGCCTGCTGCGCAGCGCAGACCGGCCCAGCGCCCTCTTCGCCCTGACCGATTCGATTGCCGTCGGCGCGCTGCACGCCGCCGACGAGCTGGGTCTGCGCGTGCCCGCCGACGTGTCGGTGATGGGCTTCGACGACATCCCGCTGGCGTCGTTCATCATCCCGCCGCTGACGACCATCGCCCAGCCGATCTACGCCATCGGCGAAACGGCGGCGACCATCCTGCTCGCCCAGTTGGACGAGCCGGAGTCGCCGCCGCAGTCGGTACTGCTGCCCACGTCGCTGGTTGTGCGCTGCTCGACGGCCCCGCCTGCGCGTTAGCTCTCAAACTCCCCGTAGCTGAAGTACCAGTCCGGCGCGGTAGTCTCTGGAGGCGCGACGCGCTTTCGCCAGTCAGCCCCGTGCTGCGCGCAGATGGCGGCCAGCGCCCGCATACGCTCCTGGCCCGTCGCAGCCAGGAAGCGCGTGCGCTCTTCGCCGCCGAGCGACACCGCCTCCGCCCACACCGCCCGCCCGACGATCACGCCACTGGCTCCCGCCTGGCATGCCAGTTCCGTCTGGCGCAGAAATGTGGTGTAGTCAACGCCCGCGCTGAGCAGCGCCCAGGGCACGGTGCAGGCGGCGTTTAGCTCGGCCAGCGCCACCCGCCACACGTCCTCGTCCGGCTCCTGGCGCACATTGACCGGGAACTCGGCCTTGAGCACGTCAATGCCCAGCGCGCAGAAGGTGCGCGCCGCCTCGACGCCCAATTGGCGGCGCTCGGCGCTGGGCAGCAGCCTGGCCGGGTCGAGCGAGTAGGTCAGCGGCTCCAGGTACAGCGGCAGGTCGTAGCGGGCGCACTCCTCGACGGCGTGGGAGACAGCATCGCGCACGGCGGCGGCAGTGGAAGCCTCCGGATGGTAGTACACCAGCAGCTTGGCTCCGGCCCCGCCAAAACGCTTGATCCGCGCCACAGACCAGCCGGGCATGAAGGCGGCGCGGTAGCGGTGCGGGTCGGTGGTGTAGCTGGCGTCTTCGAGCGGAGCCAGCACGCCGACCGCCCCGCCAATCGTCCCGGCGGCGATGCCCGGCCCGAAGCCGTAGGCGGGATCGGCCAGCACCGCGCTGCACTCCGGCAGTAAATGCTGCATGATGTCACGCTTGAAGGCGGCGAGCTGCGCGTCAGTGATGGGCGACGGCGCGGTCTTGTTCATGGCGTTGCGCAGCACGTCGCGGTGATCAATAGCCAGCATGACGAAATGGCCAGCGGGCGTGCTGGCCTGGGTCAGGTGGCGGTATTTGCCGAGTGTGGTCATCAGGTCTCCTCGTAATGCCAGAACAGGCGCATCCGCTCCGCAGAGTCTACCGATCGTTCGTAGACCCCACGCGAGAGGCAGACATAGATTGTAGCACACCCGCAGACGCAGTCAGCCGAGGCCCGTCGGGAGCGCAAAACCCATCAGCCAGGCGGTGGGGACGCTGCCCGGCTGCGCCCTCGGTTGACTCACCCCCGCTCGGCGCCGACGCGCCTCACTTCTCCCTCTCCGCAACCGTTATACATTACCTACATCTTTACAGCCCCGTCCCCCCATCCCCGGCCCTTCCCCCACGAGGGGGGAAGGGAGAAAAGCGGCGGGCCTGCTCCCCTTCCCTCCGCGCAGCGTGGGGAAGGGGCTGGGGAGGGGGTATTTGTGGGGTAATGCATAGCCGCAACGGAGAGGAGGAAAGGCCGAGCGCAGCGAGGCCAGGGGATGAGGTAACCCAGGGCACACGTTAGATACAGTGGCCCTGCCCGTTTCGTCGCGGCGCAGCATACTTGAGACAGAGGGGGTATAATGCACACAGGGTGGATGTACGGCTGTCACGCTGTGAGTGGCGGCGCACAGGAGTAAGGTGGGAACTCTATGGCCAGCGAGCCACCCAGGAGTGAGACGGCGGGGGGGAACCTGGCTCCGGCGGATCGCCGGACTGAAGTGTGGGTCAGCGACGCCGAGCTACGCGCGGCGCTGCTGGGTTCGGTGCGCGCCAGCCTGCGCCCGGTGACGGCGGGCCTGAGCGCGCTGTACGTTGTGGTGGCGGTGGGTCACCTGCTGCTGCTCGACCGCGATACTGCGCTGGTGCTGGCACCGTTCGCCCTGCTGACAGCAGTGGCGCTGCTGGGCGCTCACCTGGCTCTGCGGCGGCGAAAGCCCCCGGCGGGCTGGGTCTATCCGCTCGCGGGGGGAGTGGCAGGGCTGGTGCTGGCTAACAGCCTGCTGCGGCTTTACCTCACCGAGCAACTGGAGCAGACAACCAGCCTGATCCTGCTGCTCATCGGCGCGGCGTTCCTGCTGCTGTCGCCGTTCTGGTTGGGGCTGATCGCCGTGCTAAGCTGGGGAGCCTGGGCGCTGGTCGTGTGGAGCGCCGGCCTGGGCGGGCACGTTGACCGCTGGGCGTTCGGGCTGCTGGCGGCGACGGCGCTGGCGGCGATCATTCACGTCATGCGCATCCGCACCCTGCGCCACCTCGAGCTGCTGCGCATCCGCAACCGGCGGCTGGCGGCAGCGCTGGATCGCGCGCAGCGGGCGGCCCAGGCAACTGAGGAAAGCGCGCGCCAGCTTGCCCAGGTTGCCAGCGAGGGGCTGATCGTCCACGACCGGGGCACAATCCTCGAAGTGAACCGCGCCCTGGCCCGGCAGTTGGGCTGCGAGCCGGGCGATCTGGCTGGCAAGTCCGTGCTCGATCTCGTCGCGCCGGAAGCGCGCGCGCAGGCCCGCGAGCGGTTGGTGTGGTCTGGCGAGACGGCGGCTGAGCTAACCCTGGTGCGCCGCGATGGGTCGCGCTTCCCGGCAGACATCCACTGCCAGGACTGGACGTACCAGGGGCGCGCCGCCCGCCTGATGGCTGTGCAAGACATCAGCGCGCGCAAAGCGTCCGAGCGCGGGCTGCGCCGGGCGCAGGAATACGCCGAATTGCTCTATCGCGCTGTGCCAGCAGCAGTCTTCACGGTGGATCGCAGCGGCACCATCACCAGCCTGAATGAGCGGGCCGTTGAGCTTCTGGGCTACAGCACAGACGAGATCGTCGGCCAGCCGTGCACGGCGCTGATGAGCGAGCCGTGCACGGTGCACTGCGGTCTGTGCGCCGGCGGGCCGCTCCAGCCGGTGAGCAACGTCGAGTGCACACTGCGCGCGAAAGACGGCACAGTCCACACCGTGATCAAGAACGTTGAGATGCTCACCGATCCCACCGGGCAGATCATCGGCGGCATCGAGAGCCTGGTGGATGTCACCGAGCACCGCCGCGTGGAGCACGAGCTACGCAAGCTTTCCAGTGCGGTCGAGCAAAGCCCCAGCGTGATCATGATCACCGATGTGAACGGCACGATTGAGTACGTGAATCCGCGCTTCACGGCAGTAACCGGCTACACGGCCAGCGAAGTGATCGGCCAGCGGCCCAGCCTGCTCAAGTCCGGGCATACCGCCGCCGCCGAATATGAAGAGCTGTGGGAGACGATCACCGCTGGCGGCGAGTGGCGCGGCGAATTCCTGAACAAGAAGAAGGGGGGCGAGCTGTACTGGGAGCTGGCGACCATCCTGCCGATCCGGGATTCCGGCGGGCGCATCACCCATTTTCTGGGCATCAAGGAAGACATCACCGCGCGCAAGCACGCCGAGCAAGCCCTTGAGGAGAGCCTGTTCCACACCCAGATTCTCTACGACGCCAGCCATTCCCTGCTCGCTACCGCCCAGAGCGTGCCGGAACTGCTCCAGGCAGTGGTAGACAGCGTGGCCGCCGCGCTGTACGCCGACCGCGTGATGCTGGTCATGCTCGACCGCGATGCCCGGACGATTCTGCAGTGCGTTCGTGGCGGGCCGGGCGCGACCAACGACGCAGAGCCAACGCTCGACGAGCTATGGGACGGGCTGAGCGGCTGGGTGCTGCGCGAGGGCCTTCCGGCCCTCTCCCCCAAAGAGGAGCCGGACCCCCGCGAGTCGCCAGCCGCCCAGCAGCAACGGCTGGAGTCGGGCTGCGGCGACATCATCGTGGTGCCTATGCATTTCCATGACGGCAACGTTGGCACCCTGGCGGCGACCAACCTGCCCAGCGGACGCAGCTTCACGCAGCAGGACCTGGAACTGATGATGGCCCTGGCTAACCAGTCCATCATCGCCGTTGACAATGCCCGCCTGGTGGACTCGCTGCGCCAGTCCGAGGAGAAGTTCTCTCACGCCTTTCGCGCCAGCCCCGACGCGATGATCATCAACACGCTTGGCGACGGGCGCTTCATTGATGCCAACGACAGCTTTCTGGACATCGTCGGCTACGAGCGCGACGAGGTCATGGGCCACACGATCAGCGAGCTGGACATCTGGCCGGACCCGAACAAGCGCGACGCCTTCCTGAGCCGGGTGGCCGCGCAGGGGGCAGCGCACAATCTCGAAGTCGCCTTCCGGCGCAAGTCCGGCGAGATCGGTGTCACGTTGCTTTCTGCAGAAGTCGTCGAATTGGACGGCCAGCGTTGCCTGCTGACCATTGCCAAAGATATGACCGAGCGCATCCAGGCCGCCCAGGAGCGCGAGCTGCTCATCCAGGAGCTAGATGCGTTCGCGCGCACGGTGGCCCACGATCTCAAGAGTCCCCTGAGTCCCATTCTTGGCTACGCCGACTTGCTGCTGAGCGACAGCGGCACCCTCAGCGATGAGGCGCGGCGTTCCTTCGTGCAGATCATCGCCGACAGCGCCAAGCGCATGGGGAACATCATCAACGAGCTATTGCTGCTGGCCCGTATGCGCCAGGGTGAGGTGCAAGCCCGCCCCCTGAACATGGCCAGCATCGTAGACGATGCCCTGAGCCGCCTGGACTACATGATCAAGGAATATGGCGCGCAAGTCGTCGTCGCCGATGCCTGGCCGCCGGCGCTCGGCTATAGTGCTTGGGTGGCCGAGGTGTGGGTCAACTATATCAGCAACGCGCTGAAGTACGGCGGGCGTCCGCCGCGCATTGAGCTAGGCGCGGACGTGCTGCCCGACAGGACGCCGCGCTTCTGGGTGCGCGACAACGGCGAGGGGCTGTCGCCGGAGCAGCAAGCGCAGTTGTTCACCCCGTTCACGCAGTTTCGCGCGATTCACGTGGAAGGGCATGGGCTGGGCCTGTCCATCGTGCGGCGCATCGTCGAGAAGCTCTCCGGCGAAGTCGGCGTAGAGAGCGCCCCCGGCCAGGGCAGCCTGTTCTACTTCACGCTGCCGCCCGGCGACGAGCAGGAGCCAGCGAACTCCCACCCGGAGGCCGTCTAGACACCTCATCCCCTGCGGATTGCGACTTGCGAATTGCGGATTTTGAATTGGAGAACTCTTCTCCACATAGAGGGACGGACAAGCAAGATTGCATTGACGGTTAACGGAAGATTAACTCAAGGGAAGAAACGAACGAAGAAGGCGACTTCGGGGAACCGGTTGTAGGGGCGGGTTTGCAAACCCGCCCCTACAGGCCTCCGAGCTTCTCGCTCAAGCCGCCCGCCTCTTCCGTTGATTATGATCGCTCGTCGTTACGCTAAATCAACACTGTCTAATTCGTCCGTCCCTCCACATAAAGAAGAATTTCGCAATCCGCATTCCGAAATCCCTCTCTGCGTGTGGAAAGAGGATTTTCCAATCCGCAATCCGAAATCCGAATTCCCTCTCCGCCGCCCTCTCCTTTTTCGCCAATGACAGGCCAAGCCCGTATAATACCCTCAAATGGACGCCTGCCCTCCGGTGCAGTCTGCCGCTCGCGAGTCGTCGGCGCACCGATCCGACGGCTGAGGGAGACATGACGATGGTTGCCTCTGGTGCTGTGTCGCTGCTGCGACGGCTGTTTCAAAACCGCTTGGCGCTGTTTCTGGCGCTGTTTCTGATCCAGCTTCAGTTCTTCACGATCAACCTGCTTAACACTTGGCTGCGCGAGCCAACCGACGGTTGGGAGCTTAAGATCGCCGCCATAGACAACCACCTGACGCCCAACAGTCTGTGGCTGATCCCGTACTCGATTGGCTTCGTTTTGTCGGCCCTGGTGCCGCTGTGGGCCATGTTTACCATGCCCAACCGCCTCTATCGCCAGTTCGTCCTGGCGATGGGCACCGCTGCCCTGGCCGGGTACCTGGTGTACATCCTCTTTCCCACCTACGTGACCAAGCCCGCCCCAGACCAGGTGCCTGGCACGCACGCCCTGGCCACAATCCTGCGCGACAGCTACGAGGTTGACGCGGCGGCCAGCACGCATAACGCCGCGCCCAGCCAGCACGTCTTCTACGCGCTGATCAACATGTGCTTCGTGATCCGCTTCCGCCCCACGCGGCGCGTCTTCCTCACCTGGGTGACACTGGGCACGTTGATTTCAGCGTCCACTGTGCTGACCATGCGCCACAACTCGCCCGACCTGATCAGCGGCTACCTGTTCGCAGTGAGCGGCTACTACGCGGGGCTGTACCTCGGCGGGCGTGTCACCGACTGGCTGGGCGATGGTGATGACCCGATCGTGCTGCCGGAGCTAACGCTCCGCTTGCAGCAGGGCATCCGCCGCCGCCTGAGCCGGCTGAGCGCCCGTCCCTCCTGATCGGCCCGCTGCTCTGTGCTGCCCGACCCTGGGCGCAGCGCCCCTCAGCGCGCACACTTGCGGGCCTGCGCGCCAGGCAGCAGAGCGCATCCCACCCCCAAAGAAGAACTCATGACCGTCCCCCACGCCCGGCGCTTCGGGTCGTCGGGGTAGAGCGGGCGACTGCCTGCGAGATGATCGGAGTATGTCTTCACATTCCCGAATGCTCTTCGTCACGGGAAGTTGACAGCCCGCCAGGGAGCCGCTACAATGCCCGATTGTAATTGCGAATAATTCTCAATAACGAGGAAACTCCTCGGCACTTACGGAGAAGACGTCATGCTGCCATCCCTGCTCCTCACGTTCCGCGAAGGCCTCGAAGCAGCCCTCATCGTCGGCATCATCCTGAGCTATCTCGACCAGAGCGGCCATGCCAATCGGCGCCACTGGGTGTGGGGAGCGGTTGGCGTTGCGCTGGCGCTCAGCCTCGCTCTGGCGATCACTCTGCAGGCAATCGGTGCGCGCTTGGAAGGGGAGGCCGAATACATCTTCGAGGGCATCGCCATGCTGCTGGCCGTTGCCGTCCTCACCTGGATGATCTTCTGGATGCGCCAGCAGGCGCGCCACATTAAGGGCGACCTGGAGGCCGGCATGCGCGGAGCGCTGCGTCGTGGTCACAACTGGGGACTGTTCAGCCTGGTCTTCCTGGCCGTCTTCCGCGAGGGGGTTGAGACGGCGCTTTTCCTGACCGCCGCCAGCCTGGTGACCGATGCTGGCACCACGATCGTTGGCGGGCTGATCGGGTTGGTCCTGGCTGTCGGAGCAAGCTGGGCGATCTACAGCAGCACCGTGCGGCTCAATGTACGGCGCTTCTTCGACGTGACGAGTATCATGCTGCTCGTCTTCGCCGCCGGGCTGTTTGCGCACGGCCTGTACGAGCTGCACGAAGCCGGCTGGCTGCCTGCGCTGGCTGAGGACGTGTGGAACCTTAAGCCTGTGCTCAGCGACCGATCGACGGTGGGCAGCCTGCTGCGCGCGCTCGTCGGCTACAACGACAATCCGACGCTGCTCGAGATCATCGGCTACATCGGTTACTGGGTGATCGTGGCGACCGCGGTCACCCGGTGGACCAACCGTCGCCCGGCAGGCAAGGCCGCCGCTACGGGCGCGCAGCCCAGCGTGTGAGGTGCAGCGAAGCGCAGACGGTCACGCAAGCGGGGCGTCCCGCCAAGCGGACGCCCCGCAAATTTGCCGCACACGCGCCCCCCGTCCACCCGTATTAGGCCAGGGACGCGCCGGACGGATCTTACATCGCCTGCCGTGCTGCGAGAAGCCTCACTGCGTGCCGCTGCTGGGAGTCACGGCGCTGCCACCCTCCAACGCACCGGCGGCCTCCCCAACGCGGAACTGCGCCTGCGACATCAACTGCCCGTTGAGCAGCAATTCCACGGTCCATTCGCCGGTCTCGAACGCGGCACCTTCGGGGACGATAGAGCAATACGCGCAGATGTCCACCCATTCCCTGTCGGTGACCCAACACTGGGTATCGTCGTAGAACAACTGGCCGTTGACCGTCCAGCGGGCACTGAGCGTCGAGCCTGCGGGCAGGACATTGATCCGCGTGATCACGTAGATCGTGCCTGTGTTAGGGGAGAAGGCCGAGGTCGCGCCCATCGGACAGTCCTGCGCGTCGCGCCCAGTGGCGGTGACCGTCTCCGTGAAGCGCGTGCCTGTCCCGGCAGGCATGGGAGCACCCGTCGCCAGCATAGCCGGTTGGTCGCCGGGCGGCGCGGTCAGGGCCTGCTGCGTGGGAGCGATAGCACCGCCGCCGCCGGTCAGTTCCAGCACAGTGAGCGTTGCCCTGGCCGCGAGCGCCTCATTTTGGGCGGCGGCAAGCTGCGCCTCAAGCAGCACGGCCTGGGTTGCCGCACCTTGCAGGGCGGTGATGGTTGCCTGCGGCGTGCCCAACACTTCGATGGTGCCCTGAAGCTGGGCGTTGCGCGTCTCCAACTGCTCTATCTCGGTGCTGCCGGTGAGCGTGCTGCACGCAGTCAGCGCCAGCAGCAAGATCAGCGGCGCAAGCTTCGCCACGAAATGCATGGTGCCTCTCCTTACCAGCGTGTCACCGGACAGAGTCTAGCGCAAAATGCCGCGCCCGTCTCCTACGCTTGCCGGACGCCGCATCTGGTGCCCAGAAACAGCGAAGCCCCGCATTCTGCGGGGCTTCGTGGGTCAAGAAGGGCGGACGATTACAGGTTCTCGACGATGTTCGAGAAGATGTTGCCGATGGCCGGGCCGAGCAGGGCCAGAATGATAATCACGACAACGGCCACGAGGACCAGGATGAGCGCATACTCTACGAGACCTTGACCCTCTTCACGCGGTTGGTACAACATATGAGACCTCCCTTAGATTAGAATGAGATGGGTTTGATCTACCCGATAGTGCCCTGATAGTATCATGCATCCCCTGGCGTGACAACCCCGCTGAGAGTGGTTTTTCGCCATTTTCACAAAATATTCACGTAGGATGAATATCGTGCACGAAAACGTTGACATATCCCAACTGTTCCTTAACAATTGGGGCGCGCTGTCGCCGTCACCCGCTACCTTCGAGCGGGCGGCGGGCGATGATGCGCTGCATGGCCCGCACCTGCTCCTTCATCGTCTCGCCATAGGGCGTCTGTTTGTGGCGGCGCGCCTCTTCTTCCAGCGCCGGGATCACCTTCGGCGCGGCTTCGGCCATGCGCGCGTACCACGCTCGCGCGGCGTCCGCGTCGCCCTCCCCCTCCGCGACCTGCCCCATGATATACGCGCCGACGGCCTGCCCCTGGCGGAAAAGCAGCGGCTCGTCCATCACCCTGCCCAGCGTGGCCCGCGCCCCCTCCAGGTCACCGGCCATGAACTGGCACAGCCCCAGGTAGTAGCGCGAGTTGGGGTCTTCCTCGAAGGTGAGCGCCGCCTGCAGCGCGGTCACGGCCTCGGCGTAGCGCGCCTGATGGCGGCGCAGCGAGCCGAGCGCCCCGTTGACTGAGGCGTACTCCGGCGCAAGCTGCCGCGCCTGGGCCAGCAACCGGTCGGCGCGCTCCCACTTGTTTAGCTCGATCAGGGCCAGGGCGACGACCGCCAGCTTATCGGGATGGCCGCGCCCGGCTGTCGCTTCGTCCTCAAGATTACGCACCACCTGGCGATATTCGCCGCGTTGCAGCAAGGACAGCGCCGGTCCGCGCCAGGCGTACAACTGCTTGACGACGCCGCGCCGCCACAGGCGCAAGGCCATCATCCCGGCCATGAACAGCAGAAACGGCACCCAGGCCAGCGTGCCGCCCCCGGCCAGGTACGAGCCGAACGCGCCGATGCCCAGCGCCATCAGCCCCAGGTTGGCGGCGGCGGTGATCGCCCAGGTGTGCGGCGGCTCAACCGGACGGAAGCGCCGCGCCTGGCGCAGCACACCACGCGCCATGTAGGTGAAATAAGCCAGCACCAGCAGGATGATCAGCGCCAGCGGATCCAGCCCGCCAGCCGCGATCAGCGCCAGCGCGATCCCGAACGCGATCAGTCCGGTGGCCTCCAGCGGGCCAATGGTCTTCCACAAGGGTTTGTGCTCAGTCATCAGTCTTTCCAGATTAGTGGGAGGCCGGAGGCCAGCCACGCCGTCATGACACGTTGCTCGCCACCTGGCCCACCACCGTCAGCGTATAGGTCACTGCCGGGCCACCCAGCCCGTAGAAGGGCACCTCGAAGGCGACTGCCTCTTGCGGGACAAGCTGCGGCCTGGCAACGAAGACGGTCTCGGCGGCGACAACGTGTCCCTGGTCATCCCAGATGGCAACGATCACCTTGACCCCCTCGGCGCTGCGCGGCCCGATGTTGGCCAGCTCGCCGCTCACAACGAGGCGACCCTGGGCGTTATAGTCGGCGCGATCGTTGGCGATGGCGAAGTTCTCCGGCCCGTAGAAGGTGCTCAGCGCGTATTCCGCCGCGCGCCCGGCGACGTTCAGCTCATAGCGCACGGTGCTGGGCGGGCGTCCGCCCTCGAAGCGCAGGTCGAAGGGCGCGCCCTGGCCCGGCCCCAGCACGTCCAGGGACAGGATGTCCGACTGCTCGGCCAGGCGGCGATCCTGCGCGTCATAGAGCACGCCGGACAGCCGCACCGCTTCAAGGGCGTTGGGCGTTGTGTTGACCGCCTCGCCCGTCAGGTGAAAGACGCCCTCGGCGTCCATCCAGGCCAGGTAGCCGTTGAAGCCGATCACGCCGGTGAACGAGGTCACGCCGGACGCCGCCTGCTGCACCGCCCCGGCCATTAGCTCGGCGTCAGGGTTCACGCGGAAGGTATTGGCTACGGTCGCCAGCGAGTCGAGCGCCGCCGGGCTGGCTTCCGTCACGTCCACTTCGAGCGCGGAGAAGAACGAGCCAGTTCCCTGCAAGAAGATATTGAGCGCACGCGGGCCAAGCGTCGGGTAGGTGCGCACACCGACCAGGCGGCGGCTGCCGTCGCGCTGATCGGCGCGCTCAAGCTCGTGCCAGCCATACGCGACCAGGTCGGCGGGGGGCTGGTAGGCGTTGGCGGCCTGGGCGAACGCTTCCGCCGTCATCGGCGCGCCGGTGTTGACCACGTACACGCTCAGCCGCGTGACCGCCGCCGCGCCCTCCAGAGCGGTGAACTGCACGCGCACGCCCTCCGGGTCGGGCAGCTCGCCAGCGATCCAGTCCGGCGGGATGCGCAACGAGAACGCGCCGGAAGGGTGCCGGTAGGTGACGAAACCGGCATCCGGCGGCACAGGCGAGGCGACCACGAAGACCGGGTCGTTGCTCCGCACGCTGCCGCCGCACGCAGCGACGGTCAGCGCAAGCAGCGCCGCCAACCCTATTGTCGCCAGTCGCACCGGGTTCATGCGCCCCTACTGCTTGAAATAGACGAAGACCTTCAGGCGTCCCAGCCGGATTTCGTCGCCATCGCGCAGCCGCTTCTCCACGCCCGCCGCCAGCGGCTCGCCGTTGACGCGCGTGCCGTTGGTGCTGTCGAGGTCCATCAGGTAGACCGCGCGCCCGTCGCGCAGCAGCCGCGCGTGACGGCGCGACACCCCGGCCTCCTCCGCGCCGAAGGGCGTCAGGTTGAGGTAAGTGGCCTGCTCCGACGCCTGAGAGATGCGGCCCAGGACGATCTCACCCCGAATCTGGATCATGAACGGCAGGTCGGTCTCGCCCACCTGCACGATCACGACGCCGTCTGGCCCCATCGTGTCGGCGCGAATCTGCTCCTCCGGCGAGCCAGCCAACATGCGCGTAGCCAGCGGCAGCCGGACAAGGGCCACCCCGCACCGGTCGCAGTAGATGATCCCTTCGAAGTTTTCCCAACCGCAGTGGGAGCAAGTCTGCATAGCACGCTGTTCCGCTCAAGTAAGCGAGCCGCACGCCGGAGCGCCGCTCGCTGACGGTCAAAGGCCCGTGCTGGCACGGCTGGCCGCTGATTATGAATCACTTTCGCGTTTTGTGCGACTTGCCGGCGTGACAGCGTAGGTTTCAAGTCTCAGGCAGTGCCAGCTACTTGCAAAGGAGAGTTTCGAAACCCTCCCCTACAGATTCCACCGCAGACGATCACCCCCGTTTTTCGCTGCCAAGAGCCGCGCACTTCGTGTTACAATCGCGGCTGCTTTGCGGAGCCTTGCTGCGCGCTGCGTTGGAGAGTGACCGCATGACCGGTTCCCGCCATCTGTCCCCTGCCTGTCCCGATCCGGACGCGCCGGAGCGTGTGCCCCGTTGACGGGCGCTCACGGGAGGCAGCAGCGCATGAGCGCAGACCGGCAAGCAGACTTGCCCATTCCCCGCCGGGAGCGCGCCCTATCGCTGGCGCTGCTGGCTGGCGCGGCGATTCTGGGCGCGGCGCTGGTGTGGATCAGCACGCCGGGCGGTGCCAGCACGTCGCCGGATTCGTGGAATTACTTCGCGGCGGCGCGTAACCTGCTGGCCGGGGAAGGCTTCACCCGCTATACGGGCGACCCGTTCGTGCTCTGGCCGCCGCTCTTCCCCACGCTGATCGCCGCGCTGATCGGTCTAGCGGACCTGGCCGGGCGCAACCTGCACCTGCTCGACGCGCTGCGCGTCGCCAACGCGCTCACTGTGGCTGCAACGGTGATCACCGCCGGGCTGCTCTGGCGGCGCTTCCTGCGCTCGGCGCTGCTGGTGGCGCTGGCGACGCTGGCCGTCGCGCTGGGCTACCCGCTGATCTACGTGGCCGCGTTCGCCTGGTCGGAGCCGCTGTTCATTCTGCTGGGCTTGCTGGCCCTGATCGCGCTGGATCGTCACCTGGCCGCGCCGCGCAGCCGGACGCTGCTTGCCGTCGCGATTCTGGCGGGCCTGGCGAGCCTCCAGCGCTACACCGGTGCCATGCTGATCGTCACCGGCACGCTGGCGCTTGTCCTGCTGGCGCTGCGCGTTCCTCTGCGCCGCCGCCTGCGCGACGCCGCGATCTTCGCCGCAGTTGCGGCGCTGCCATTGGCGCTGTGGCTGGCCCATAACCAGGCCCGCGCCGGCACGCTGACCGGCGACCGCACCCCTTCCACGCGCACCCTACGCGCCAACATCCGCGCCGTCTACGATCTCACCATCACCTGGCTGACGCCGGAGCGGTTCGGGATCGGCTACCAGGCCGCCGGGCTGATCGCGGGCGGGGCGCTGGTGCTGGGACTCGCCCTGCTGATCATGCGCGAGCGGCGCGGGGCGCTGCGCTGGCTGGCCGGGCTGCGCGCGCTGCCGCTGATCCTGTTCGCGGCGCTGTACACGGCCTTTGTGGTGGTCAGCGCGGCGCGCGTCCAGTACGACCCGATTGACGAGCGGCTGCTCGCGCCGCTGTACGTCCCTGTGATCGGGCTGGCCTTCGCCGCCCTCGACCGGCTGGCGGACTGGCTGCGGACGCGCGGCGGGCGTATTCCTGCCTACGCCCTCGTCGCCCTGGCCGCATTGTGGCTGCTCCATCCGGTGGACAGGCTGCGCGACAACATTCCCACGCTGCGCGACATTTCCCAGGCGTCGCAGATCACCTACGAGACATGGCGCGAGTCGCCGCTGGTGCGCGCCGTGCGCGCGGAGCCGCCCAGCGGACGCATCTTAACCAACGCGCCGCTGCACCTGCTGGTGCAAAGCGGCCTGGCTAACGACCCGGTACCGGCGACGCTCGACGGCTGGGCCGCGCTGATGCAGGATGCAGCGGGCGAGAAGGTGACACTCGTCTGGTTCGAGCCAGTTGTGCGCTGCGACTGGTCGCGCAGACATTGCATCGAGACAGACTATACGGTAGAAACGCTGGCCGGGCGCTGGGACGCCACGCCCGTGATCATCGCCGCCGACGGGGGCATGTACCGGCTGGGCGTTGGCCCTGGCGGGTAACCTGGGGAGTGAGCGCGTGACCGACACACCATCACTGGCCGTATCCCGCCGGTCTGCTGGGCTGGCAGCGGCACTCGCCACGCTCCTCGCCGCCGTTCTGATCCTGGGCGCGGTGGCCCTGGCCGCTGCTCGCTTCCACGAGCGCAACTACCGCGCCGACGAGGTGAACACGGTTCATGCCGGGGTCGTGCTCAACGCCGCCGAGACCGCCCAGTGGATCGCCCGAAATGGTGTCCATCCCGGCTGGCGCATCCTGGGCGTGTACTGGGTCAAGCTGGTGGGCGTGACCGAAGGCGCGACGCGCTGGCTCTCGGCGCTGTGCACCATGCTGACGCTGGTTCTGGTCTACCGCCTGGGTGCTGACCTGTTCGACCGGCGCGTTGGCCTGTACGCCCTGTTCCTGCGGGCACGGCTCCCCTGGCCTTGTTCTACATGCGCGAGTTCCGCCCTACGCGGCGCTGGCCCCTGGCGACGGCGGGGCTGCTGCTGGCGTTTCTGCGCTGGGTGCGCCGCCCGCGCTTCAGCTACGCGCTGCTGTTCGTGGGCTTCGGCGTGATCGCTTTGCAAACGCACTACTTCGCCGCGTACATCCTGGCCGGGCAGGTCATTGCCTTCCCGCTGCTGGTGCGCTGGGATCGGGGCCGCTACCTGCGCGCCTTCGGCCTGTTCGCCGCGATTGCCCTCTCGTTCACGGCCTGGCTGCTGCCGATCATGCACAACTTCATGTATCGGAGCGGTATAGGCTACGCGCTGCCCACCAACTGGGACACGCTGGCCCTTGTTCATGACGAGTTACAGATCGCGCCGCCCGCGCTGGGGCAGTTATTGTTGCTGGTCGCCCTGCTGTTGCCTGTCGGGGCGTGTTACGCCGGGCAGCGGGATGATCGGGTCTTCCGTTTCGGCCAGGAGTGGCGCAAGGGCTATGTGCTGTTGGTGCCGCTCATGACTCTGGCGATCGCCTTCGCTCTCAACACCTGGAAAGGCAACATCACCACGCGCAACCTGATCGTGCTGCTGCCGCCGCTGGCCGTGCTGCTGGCCTTCGCCCTGCGCCAGATGCGCTGGCGAGCGCAGGCGGCGATCATCGCCCTGATCGCCATCTCCGCGCTGACACAGTTTCACGCTTTCCGCCCAAGCCCCCTTTCCGAGAAGTGCTGGCGCCCATCGAGCCCACCCACCAGCCGGACGATCGCTTCTTGATATCGGGCATCTCGGGAGGGCGTCATTTGGCCTACTATCTCTTTGACCAGCTACCCACCCACCCCGACGAGCACAATATGTATGTAGTCGGTTATCCGACGAATAATCTCCTGCAAATCAAGCCCGACCAAAGTCAGATTCCAATGCAGGACATCTCGGTACACCTTAGCCAGCTTCTTGGCTGACGCACAGCGAGTATGGTATGTGTATAGTCCTGACAGATACCAACGGTAGACCCTTCTTTAGCTCTGGACATCCTGCACAGCGATTTCGCCGTGTATCGCCTGGGGCTAGCGACCAGCGACCAACGCACCCTATCATCTGCGCGAGTACCGTCGCATCCCCATCGACCTGCGCGACCTGGCCCGCTTCGGCGCGGCCATCAGCCTGCAGGGGTGGCACCTGCCGGACGGCGTGTCCGTCCGCGCCTGCCAGGACGTGCCCTTCGAAAGCTGGTGGCGCGCCCTCGACGCGCCGGGCGCCGACCTGGGCATCGGCCTGGTGCTGGCCGACGCCAACGGGCAGGGCGTGGTCAAGGTGGACGCCGAGCCGAGCGGCGTGCGCACCATTGACTGGGAAGCCGACACCTATCACCTCGACGGGCGGACGCTATTCATCCCCTGCGACCTGCCGCCGGGCGACTACCCGCTGCTGATCGGGCTGCACGACCTGCTCACGGCGGAGCCGCTGCCCGCCTTCACGCCGGACGGCGCGCCAACCGGCTCGAACCTGGCCTACCTGACTACACTGAGGGTGACGCCATGACTCGTCCTCTATCTCCTACCGTCATGTTGCTTGTCGCCGTGCTGATCTTGATCTCGGTGACGATCCCAACCTTCCGCTTCCGTGACCGGAACTACCATTCTGACGAAGTGAACACAGTTCACGCCGGGGTGATGTTGGACGTGGTTGAAACGGCGCAGTGGATGGCTGAGGGCGGCATCCACCCGGCTGGCTGGCGTATCCTGGGGGTGTATTGGGTCAAGCTGGTCGGCGTGACGGAGGGCGCGACGCGCTGGCTTTCGGCGCTGTGTACTATGTTGACGCTGGCCCTCGTCTATCGCCTGGGCGCTGACCTGTTCGACCAGCGCACGGGGCTGTACGCGCTGTTCCTGCTGGGCACTGCGCCCTTTGCCCTGTTCTACATGCGCGAGTTCCGGCCCTACCCGGCGCTGGCCCTGCTGACGACGGGGCTGCTGCTGTCGTTCCTGCGCTGGATGCGCCGTCCGCGCTTCAGCTATGCCTTGCTCTTCGTGCTGTTCGGGGTAGCCGCCCTGCAGACACACTACTTCGCCGCCTACATTCTGGCTGGACTGGCGCTCACCTTCCTCGTCCTGGTGCGCTGGGAGCGCGGGCGCTACCTGCGGGCCTTTGGACTGTTCGCCGCGATCGCCCTTTCGTTCACGGCCTGGCTGTTGCCGGTCATCAGGGGCCTTGTATCCCGTGGCCCCAGAGGGTACACGCTCCCCACCAACTGGGACACCCTGGCAATGGTTCACGATGAATTACAGCTCGCCCCACCTGCATTGGGGCAACTGTTGCTGCTGGTCGCACTGCTACTGCCTGTCGGGGCGTACTACGCCGACCGGCGGGATGATCGGATCTTCCGTTTCGGTCGGGGGGGATGCAAGGGCTATGTACTACTGGTGCCGTTGTTCGTCTTGGCGATTGCTTTTGCCATCAATACATGGAAGGTCAGTATCACCACGCGCAACCTGATCGTGCTGCTGCCGCCGCTGACCGTGCTGCTGGCCTTCGCCCTGCGTCGCCTGCCCTGGCAGGCACAGATGGCGATTGTGGCGCTGATTGCTTTCCCGGCGCTGACCGACTTCCGCTCCTACCGGCCAGGTGCGCCCTACAAGGAGACGCTCGCCTTTATCGCTCCCCACTACCAACCGGACGATCGTTTTCTGGTGACCGGCATTCATGAGCGCGTCCGCTGGCTTTCTACCTCTTCGACCGGCTGCCCACCCGCCCCGACAAGCGCAACATGTTCTTTGTCGCTATCCGGCCTCATCAACTCTGCGGATCGAGCCCAGATGATCCCGACGCCGGAGCCAGAAGCCCTGGCGGGCTTCGCGGACTCCCTGGCTGATGCCCAGCGCCTGTGGTATGTCTACGGCAACGAGGACAAAGACCTGATCGATCCCTTCCTGGATATTCTGCAGACGGACTTCGCCCTGTACCGCATTGGCCTGGCGATTCCCGACAGTATCTACCACTTCCGCGGTTTCCACGAGTACCGCCGCATCCCCGACGACCTGCGCGACCTGGCCCACTTCGGCAACTGATCAGCCTGCAAGGGTGGAATCTGCCGGACGGCGTGACCGTCCGCGCCTGCCAGGATGTGCCATTCGAAAGCTGGTGGCGCGCGCTCGACGCGCCGGGCGCTGACCTGGGCATCGGCCTCGTGCTGGCCGACGCGAGCGGGCAGGGCGTGGCCAAAGTGGACGCCGAGCCGAGCGGCGCGCGCACCATTGACTGGGAGGCGGGCACCTACCATCTGGACGGGCGGACGCTGACCGTCCCCTGCGACCTGCCGCCGGGCGACTACCCGCTGCTGGTCGGGCTGCACGACCTGGTCAGCGCTGAGCCGCTGCCCGCCTTCACGCCGGACGGCGCGCCAACCGGCTCGAACCTATACTACCTGACCACATTGAGAGTGATGCCATGACGCGCCTGGAACGCCCCGCCGTTGTGTTAATTGCCGCCCTGCTGATCCTGACCTCAGTGACCATCTCGACCGTTCGCTTCCACGACCGAAACTACTTCCGCGATGAGATCAACACCGTCCACGCCGGGGTCATGTTGAACGCCGCCGAAACCACCCAGTGGATAGCTGAAGGCGGCATCCACCCGGCTGGCTGGCGTATCCTGGGGGTGTATTGGGTCAAGCTGGTCGGCGTGACGGAGGGCGCGACGCGCTGGCTCTCGGCGCTGTGTGCCATGCTGGCGCTGGCCCTCGTCTATCGCCTGGGCGCTGACCTGTTCGACCAGCGCACGGGGCTGTACGCCCTGTTCCTGCTGGGCACTGTGCCCTTTGCCCTGTTCTACATGTACGAGTTACGACCTTATCCGGTGCTGGCGCTGGTCACGGCGGGCTTGCTGCTGTCATTCCTGCGTTGGGTGCACCGTCCGCGCTTCAGCTATGCCTTGCTCTTCGTGCTGTTCGGCGTAGCCGCCCTGCAGACACACTACTTCGCCGCCTATATTCTGGCTGGACTGGCGCTCACCTTCCTCGTCCTGGTGCGCTGGGAGCGCGGGCGCTACCTGCGGGCCTTTGGACTGTTCGCCGCGATCGCTCTTTCGTTCACGGCCTGGCTGTTGCCGGTCATCAGGGGCCTTGTATCCCGGGGTCCCAGAGGGTACACGCTCCCCACCAACTGGGACACCCTGGCAATGGTTCACGATGAATTGCAGCTTGCCCCACCTGCATTGGGGCAACTGTTGCTGCTGGTCGCCCTGGTGACGCCTGTCGGGGCGCACTATGCACGGCGCAAGGGGAGCCGCGTATTCCGTTTCGGTGAGGAATGGCGCAAAGGATACGTATTGCTGGTGCCGCTGTTTGCCCTGGTGATCGCTTTTGCCATCAACACCTGGAAGAGCAGCATCACCACACGCAACCTGATCGTGCTGCTTCCGCCGCTGGCCGTGCTGCTGGCCTTCGCCCTGCGTCGCCTGCCCTGGCAGGCACAGATGGCGATTGTGGCGCTGATTGCTTTCCGGCGCTGACCGACTTCCGCTTACCGCGAGGATTGCCGCCAGATCGTTGGCTTTGTGACGCCTCACTACCAGCCCGACGATCGCTTTCTGGTAACTGGTATCTACGACCCGCGTCCGCTGGCTTTCTACCTCTTCGACCGGCTACCCACCCGCCCCGACAAGCATAACATGTTCTACGTGGGCTATCCGACTTTTCAGCTTCAGCGTGTTGAACACCTGGAGAACCTGATCTTGACGCCGGAGCCAGAAGCCCTGGCGGACTTCGCGGAGTCGTTAGCTGGTGCCCAGCGCCTGTGGTATCTCTACGGCGACGAAAACAGGGAACCCGATCGATCCCTTCCTGGATATTCTGCAGACGGACTTCGCCCTGTGCACGGGCTTAGCGACCACCGACGCCACCTACCATTTCCGCGAGTACCGCCGCATCCCCGCTGACCTGCGCGACCAGGTGCATTTCGGAGAATCGATCAGTCTGCAAGGGTGGAATCTGCCGGACGGCGTGACCGTCCGCGCCTGCCAGGACGTGCCGTTCGAAAGCTGGTGGCAGGCGCTCGACGTGCCAGGCGCTGACCTGGGCATCGGCCTCGCACTGGCCGACGCGAGCGGGCAAGGCGTGGCCAAAGTGGACGCCGAGCCGAGCGGCGCGCGCACCATTGACTGGGAGGCGGGCACCTACCATCTGGACGGGCGGACACTGACCGTCCCTTGCGACCTGCCGCCGGGCGACTACCCGCTGCTGATCGGGCTGCACGACCTGGTCAGCGCTGAGCCGCTGCCCGCCTTCACGCCGGACGGCGCGCCGTCCGGCTCGAACCTGGTCTACCTGACCACACTGACAGTGACCCCGTGACCCGCCTGGAGCGTTCCGCCACCCTCCTGCTCGCCGTCGCGCTGTTGCTGGCGCTGACCGCGCTGCACACCTACCACTTTCACGGGCGCAACTTCCGCGAGGACGAAATCTACACGGTTCACGCTGCGCAGATCATGGACACGTCCGAAGTGGTGCAGTGGATCGGCACGGGCGGCGTGCACCCGGCGGGCTGGCGCGTGATCGCCGTGTGGTGGGTTCAGTTGTTCGGTGAAGCTGGCAAGACCGAGCCGGTCGTGCGCCATTTCTCCGCGCTGGTCACGCTGCTGGCGCTGGCGCTGGTCTGGCGGCTGGGCGCGGATCTCGGCGGCCCGGTGACGGGCGCATATGCTGCCTTCGTGCTGGGCACGCTGCCCTTCGCTCAGTTCTACATGGGCGAATTCCGGCCCTACGGCGCGCTGGTGCTGGTGACGGCGGGCATGACGCTGGCCCTGCTGCGCTGGGTGCGGCGGCCCACCTTCGCCCGCGCGCTGTTATTTGTGGCGTTCGGTGTGGCCGCGCTGCAAACGCACTATTACGCCGGTTACGCTCTGGCGGGGCTGGCTGTTGCCTTCTTGCTGCTGGTGCGCTGGGAGCGCCGGACTGTATCTGCGCGCGCTGGGATTGTTCGCCGCCGTCGGACTGTCGTTCAGCGCGTGGCTGCTGCCACTGGCGCACCGCTTTCTGCGTGGTGCGGGCGGCGTGACCTACGCCATGCCCTCTGACCGGCGCTTCTTCCGCCAGCTTCACGACCAGATGATGCTGGAGCCGGTGGCAATTGGGTGGCTGTTGCTGGTCGTCGGCGTGCTGGTCATCCTAGGCGCAACGATTGCCGGGAAGAGAGGCTATCTGGAGGGTTGCTCTCCCCCACCCCAAACCCCTCCCACAGCAAGGAGGGAGGGGCTTAGCCTGTGCGCTTTTCTCCCTTCCCCCTCGTGGGGGAAGGGCCGGGGATGGGAGGCAAAGTCGGAGGGCCGCTTCCGTTTTGGGGCGGCAGGGCCGGCGCTGACCATGCTGATCGCCCCTGGCACGGCGCTGGCACTGGCCTTCATCACCAATCGCTTCGGGACAGGCAACGCCACGCCCAAGAACCTGATCATCCTGGTGCCGTTCATGGCGCTGGTCGGCGCGCTGGGATTGCGGCGGCTGCCCTGGCAGGCGCGGCTGGCGGCAATTCTGCTGCTCACCTATCCCGCCCTGACCGAATTCCGCACCTACCGCAATAATGCCCCCTACCGCGAGCTGGTGGCCTTCATGACGCCCGCCTACCAGCCCGGCGACCGGGTGATCGCCCACGTCAACGACTACGCCGCCAGCACGCAGGTGCTCGCCTATTACCTGCACGACCGGCTGCCCGGCGGCCTTGACAAGGCCAGCATGTTTCACGTCGGCGGCAGCAGCCACCGCTTCCCCTATGACCCCATCGCCAACCAGGTGTGGGCCAGCGACCCCGCGACGCTGGCCCGCTTCGCGCAGTTCCTCGACGGGGCAGAGCACGCCTGGCTGATCACGTACAGCCGGACAGACCTGCTCGATCCGTTCCTGGACGCCCTGGGCCGAGACTTTGGCGACGCGCGCAAGGCCGTGCTACGCGACGACACGAACGTGTACGAGATCGTGGAATACCGCCGCGCTCCCGCCGATCTGCGCGACCTGGCTCGCTTCGGTGAGGCGATCATCTGCGGGGGTGGAGCCTGCCGGATGGGGTATCCGTCCGCGCCTGCCAGGATGTGCCGTTCGAAAGCTGGTGGCACACTGCCGATGCGCCGGGCGCTGACCTGGGCATCGGCCTGGTGCTGGCCGACGCAAGCGGGCAGGGCGTGTCCCGCACCGACGCCGAGCCGAGTGGCACCTTGACGATTGACTGGCGCGCGGACTCGTACCACCTCGATCAGCGGACGCTGCACATCCCCTGCGACCTGCCGCCGGGCGATTACCCGCTGCTGATCGGGCTGCACGACCTGGTGAGCGCCGAGCCGCTGCCCGCCTCGCGCGGACGCGCGCCGCTCCCATCGCCGCTGGTCTACCTGACGACGCTGGTCGTGAGCGGACCCTGACCGCCCACTGACGCGGGTTTACCTCACCCCCCCTCGACCCACTTACGCGGGCCTCGCCGCCCCCTCTCCGTTGCAGAGGGGGGCAAGTCGGGCGCAGCGAGGGGGGTGAGGTGCTCACTCCACCCACTCGACGCGGCCCGTCGCGCCGGTCTCGTAGCCGCCCAGCGCGGCGATGGCCTCGCGCGCCTCGTCCGTTGCCAGCCACGCCGCCAACCGCTGCGCAGGCACGGAATCCCATACCTCGCCGGGGATAGCAAGATCGTACCGCTCAGTGGTCAGCCCGATGAAGGCCAGCCCGTAGCTCAGCGCCGCCGTCTCGACGCCCAGCCCGGCATCCGCGCGCCCCTCGGCCACCGCGCGCGCGACCTCCTCGTGCGTGGCGACGCGATCCTCATAGCCCTGGATGCGCGCCGGGTCAAGGCCAAGCCGCCCCAACTGCGCGTCCAGCCAGACGCGCGTGCCCGCCCCCGCCTGGCGGTTAATGAAGCGCAGACCGGGCCGGGCCAGGTCGGGCAGGGCAGCCAGGCCGTGCGGATTGCCAGGCGGCACGATCAGCCCCAGACGGCGGTGGGCCAGCGTCAGCAGGGCGACGCGGCGGCCCGGCAGCAGCCGTCGCACGAACGGGCGGTTGTAGGTATCCGTCTCGGCGTCCCACAGGTGGCAGCCCGCGAGATCGGCCTTGCCCTCGGCCAGCGCGATCAGCCCGCCCAGACTGCCACTGAAGGTGATTTCCAGCGTGTGGCCGGGAGCCAGCGTATCAAAGCGGGCGGCAATGGCCGACACCGCCGGGTCGTGACTTCCCGCGAAGCGCAGGACGGTCTGCGGCGGCGGCGGCAGGGCGTCCGCCATGCCCCGCCAACGGTCGAGCGCCTGGCGGACGGCCCCCTCGATCTCGCCAGGCGCATACCCTTCGGCCAGCGCGCCCAGCAGGAAGGACTCCGCCCGGTGCACCAGCGTCACCTGGCGCAGCGGCGACAAGGGGGCGGGCGGCGCTGGCGCGGCCACGCGTGTCCCCTGGCCGGGCCGGCTGACAACCAGCCCCTGCGCCGCCAGTTCACGGTAGGCGCGCTGCACCGTCCCCGGCGCGCAGCCCCACTGGATGGACATCTCGCGTACGGGGGGCAGCTCGTCGCCGGGCCGCAGCGCGCCGCTGATGATCGCCTGGCGGATCGACTCGGCGATCTCTTGGAAGAGCGGAGTCGTGGTCATGGTCAGTTCCCCCTGCCGCGCTAGGTCGCCGGTGTGTGGCTGATTACTGTGTCAGTTATAGCATATCAATTGACACGCAGGCTTAAACCGCGTATACTCCGCGCCGACTGGTCTCTCTGCACAGCAGTGCAGTCTTGTTGTAGGAGTCAGATCATGGCAAAACGCCGGATTTTCATCTTCTTTTTGATGCTCGCCCTGGTCAGCCTGACCGCGCTGTTGGCCGCCTGCGGTGGCGATAAGGACAAGAAAGAAGCCCCCGCACCTACGCCCACCGAAGAAGCCGCTACGCCCGTTCCCACTGCGGAACCCGCCGCACCCGCGCGCCTGATCCTGGCAACGACCACCAGCACCGAGGACTCCGGCTTGCTGGAGTATATCCTGCCGGACTTCGAGGCGAAATACAACGCTGAAGTGGACGTGATCGCGGTGGGCACCGGCCAGGCGCTCGAACTGGGGCAGAATGGTGACGCGGACGTGGTGCTCGTGCACTCCCGCGCGCGCGAAGATGCGTTCGTCGCCGATGGCTACGGCACGGCCCGCTACGACGTGATGTACAACGATTTCATCCTGATCGGCCCCGCCGCTGATCCCGCCGGCATCAAGGGCATGACCGACGCTACCGCCGCCTTCGCCAAGATTGCCGAGACAGGCAGCACGTTCGTCTCGCGCGGGGATGACAGCGGCACGCACAGCAAGGAAAAAGCGATCTGGGCCGCCGCCGAAGTCACGCCCGAAGGCGACTGGTACATCTCCGCCGGGCAGGGCATGGGCGAAGTGCTGACCATGAGCGACGAGATGGGCGCCTACACGCTCAGCGACCGCGCCACCTACGTCGCGCGTCAGGCGACCGGCCTGAAGCTGGAGATTCTGGTCGAGGGCGACCCGATCCTGTTCAACCCCTACGGCGTCATCCCGGTTAATCCGGAGAAGCACCCGAACATCAACGCCGAGCTGGGCCAGGCATTCGCCGACTGGATCACCTCGCTGGAGACGCAGGAGCTGATTCTGAGCTTCAAGCTCAACGACCAATCGCTGTTCACGCCGGACTCTGAGGCATGGCGCGCCGCGCACAGCGGTGAGTGATGAACCTCACCCCCAGCCTCGCTACGCTCGGCTAGCCCCCTCTCCGCAACGGAGAGAGGGCGGCGAGGCCCGCCAGCGCCGAGCGGGGGTGGTCCGTAGGGGCGTATGGCCATACGCCCCTATGATTGGCGCCCTTGTAGGGGCGGGTTTTGAAACCCGCCCCTACAGACGCGGCAGGGCAGCGCCCCTACGAGTCTTCGCTGACGGCTGAACGCTGACGGCTGACACCTGATCGCTGAAGGAGCCAGATCATCCAAACCATACTTGACGCTCTCCGCGAGGCGCTGCGCCTGATCATCGCCCTCGATCCGGCAGTCTTTGAGGTGATGTGGCGCTCGCTGCAGGTGACGGCCAGCGCCCTGGTCATCAGCGCCGCCGTCGGCGTCCCGGCGGGGACGTGGCTGGCGCTGACCCGCTTTCGCGGCCAGCGAGTACTCAACGCGCTGATCTACACCGGCATGGGCCTGCCGCCGGTCGTTGTCGGGCTGGTCGTGTACCTGTTCCTGTCCAACAGCGGGCCGTTCGGCGACCTGGGCTGGCTCTTCTCGATCAAGGCGATGGTCGTCGCCCAGGTGATCATCGCCACGCCGCTGGTGATCGGCGTGACCATGAGCAGCGTGCGCGCGGTAGACCCGGCGCTGCGCGTGCAGCTTCGCGCGCTGGGTGCCACGCCCTGGCAGGCGACGGCAGCGGCCCTGATCGAAGCACGCTTCGGCGTGATCGTCGGGCTGGTGGCAGGCTTCGGCTCGATCATCTCCGAGGTCGGCGCGGTGATGCTGGTCGGCGGCAACATTGACGGGCGCACCCGCGTGCTGACGACCGCCGTCGTGCTGGAAACGCGGCGCGGCAACTTCGACGTGGCGCTGGCATTGGGTATCATCCTGCTGACGCTGTCATTCGTTGCCAATCTGATCATGGTTCTGGGGCAGGGAAAGCTGGCCGAGTCATCATGAGCACCCCCCTCTACACGCTGCGCGATGTGCGCCAGGTCTACGGGACGCGCACCGTGCTCGACATTCCCGCGCTGGCGGTTGAGCGCGGCGAGGTGCTGGCCGTCGTGGGGCCGAGCGGGGCGGGCAAGAGCACGCTGCTACGCCTGCTGGCCCTGCTGGAGACGCCCACCCAGGGCGAGGCCCTACTCCACCTGGACGGGGAGCGCGTCACGGCGGAGACAGCATCCACCGCCCAGCGCCGCCGCCTGGCGATGGTCTTCCAGCGACCGGCGCTGCTCAGCCGCAGCGTGCGGGCCAACGTCGCCTATGGGCTGCGCGTGCGCGGGGAGCGGAACAGCCACAAGCGCATAGACGCTGCGCTAGAGCGCGTCTCGCTGACGCACCTGGCGAGCGCCCACCCGCGCACGCTCTCCGGCGGTGAGATGCAGCGCGTGGCAGTGGCGCGCGCCCTGGTGCTGGAGCCGCGCGTCTTGCTGCTCGACGAGCCGACGGCCAACCTCGACCCGTACAACGTCCGCCTGATCGAGAGCCTGATCCGCGAGCAGCACGCCACGCACGAGACGACGATCATCCTGGTCACGCACAACATCTTCCAGGCGCGGCGGCTGGCGACGCGCGTCGTCCTGCTGCTGGAAGGCGCGCTGATCGAGGAAGGGCCAGCGGAGCAATTCTTCGACGCGCCGTGCGACCCGCGCACGGCGGCCTTCCTGTCGGGGGAATTCGTGTACTGAGGGCGGGCAGCGAACAGCGGATACAAGACTTCCGAAGTCTTCGAAGACTCCGGAAGTCTGAGTCATCTCGCGCTCCTACCTAACCGGCAGCCAGTTCTCTCACCGCCAACCGATCACTGACAACACGCCCCTATGATTGGCGCCCTTGTAGGGGCGGGTTTTGAAACCCGCCCTTACAGATGATCACCGGCGACTCCTCACTCCATCTCGCTCAGCCGCACCGGACGATGCTCATCGAGCGACTTGCGCGCGGCCAGGCCCATCACCACCGGCACGCGCCCGTCCAGCCCGCTCACCGGCACCGGCGTGCCGTGCACGATGGCGTCGAAGAAGGCGCGCACCTCGCGCTCGTAGCTTTCCGTGTAGCGATCCATGAAGAAGTTGAGCGGCAGGTCGCGCCGCACATGCTCGCCGGTGCTGACCGTCACCTCGTTCGGGTAGACGTTGGCCGTCGAGATGCCGCCCCCGCTGCCCAGCGCCTCAACGCGCTGGTCGTAGCCGTAGACGGCGCGGCGGCTGTTGTCAATGGTGGCGATGACGCCGTTGGCGAAGGTGAGCACGACGACGGCAGTATCCACGTCGCCCGCCTCACCGATGGCCGGGTCCACGCGCACCGCCGCCCGCGTGTAGACTTCCTCGACCTCCGCGCCTACCAGGAAGCGGGCCATGTCGAAGTCGTGGATCATCATGTCCAGGAACAGCCCACCGGACACTTTGACATATTCGACGGGCGGGGGGGCAGGGTCGCGACTGATGATGTGCAGCAGGTGCAGGTCGCCGACTTCGCCGCCCTGAATGGCCTGGTGCACGCGGGCGAAGGTCGGGTCGAAGCGGCGGTTGAAGCCCACCTGGAACTTGACGCCCGCCCGCTCCACCGCCGCCAGCACGCTGTCAATGCGCTTCAGGTCGTGGTCAATCGGCTTCTCGGTGAAGATATGCTTGCCCGCCTGCGCTGCCTCGATGCAGACCGGCGTGTGCGTGTCGGTTGACGAGCAGACCAGCACCGCGTCCACAGCGGGATCGGCCAGAATCTCGCGGTAATCGCGCGTCACACGCGGAATACGCAGCGCCTCGGCCACGCTCCGGGCCGCGTCCTCGACCACATCGGCAATCGCCACGACCTGCGCTTCGGGAATGCGGTAAGTCACCGTCTCAGCGTGAACCTTGCCGATGCGCCCCGCGCCAATGACGCCCACATTGATGGTCATCGTGTGTCTCCTCGTCCACTCACAGCCCAATGCCGCGCAGGTAGTCACGGTTACGCTGCGCGCTCTCTTTCGGCGCGCCCAACGACGGCAGCACGTCCTGCTCGACGACGATCCAGCCGTCGTAGCCCATGCCGGTCAGCGCGTCGCGCATCGCCGGGAAGTCCACCGCGCCCCGCCCTAGCTCACAGACGACACCGCGCCGGATCGCCCCGAAGTAGTTCAGGCTCTCGGCGCGGGCCTGCGCTGCCACCGCCGGATCGAAGTCCTTGAAATGGACGTGCCAGATGCGCTCCTGGTGGGCGCGCAGCAGCTCCAGCGGGTCGCCGCCGCCGAACATGATGTGACCCGTGTCCAGGCACAAGCCGAGCGCCTGCGGATCGGTGAGAGCCATCAGCCGGGCGACTTCGGCGGGCGTCTCGACGTAGCCGGCGCAGTGGTGGTGGAAGACGGTGCGCAGACCAGTCTGCGTGCGCACAGCGCGGGCGATGCGGTTGGCGCCCTCGGCGAACACTTCCCACTGCGCGTCGCTCAGCCCCATCTGCGGCGTGATGCGCCCGGCGTTCTGCGTGCGCTCCGGCACGGAGCCGTTGTTGTCCGCCAGGACGATGAAGCAGCCCTCCCCGGCAGTATCGCGCAGCAGGCGGGCCGTGCGCACGGCGACGGCTTCCCCGTCGGCGTGCGTGGCGCGGTCGGCCAGCGCCACCGGCACGAAGGCCGCCAGCAGCGCCAGCCCGCGCTGGTCTAGCTCGGCGCGCAGCACTGCCGGGTCGGTGGGCATGAAGCCCCAGTCGCCTAGCTCGGTGCCGGTGTAGCCGGTTGCAGCGATCTCGTCAAGCACCTGGGCGTAACCGGCGGCCTCGCCCTCCAGGTCGAACTCCAGCACGCCCCACGAACAGGGCGCATTGGCGATGCGAAATGATCGGGTCATAGTAGTATCTGCTCCTCAGAGAGAGTCAGGCGCAGCGCGACGCACTACAGGAAATGCCGCTCGCGTTTCTTCTGTTCCACGTACTCGGCGCGCGCCCGCTGCACGTCAGGATTCTCCGAAACCTCGGCGACAGCCACATCCCACCAGCTTTCGTAGCCGCCCACGCGCTGCCGCCGGTCTACCTCGATGACAATGCACACCGGCCCGCCCTGGATCGCCTGCGCCTGCTGGAGCGCGTCGGCCAGGTCGTCGCGGCCCTGCGCCTGGAGCACGTGCGCGCCCAGGCTGGCCGCGTTAGCCGCGAAGTCAATGGGCAGCACGTCCCCGTCCAGGTGACCGGACTCGGTGCGGCGGCGGTACTTGGTGCCGAAGCCGTCCGATCCCACGCTCTTGGACAGTCCGCCGATGCTGGCAAAGCCGTGATTGTCCAGCACGACGATGATCACCTTGATCCCTTCCTGGGTCATGGTGGCGATCTCGCTGTTCATCATCAGGTACGACCCGTCGCCGACCATGACGTAGACCTCGCGCTCCGGCGCGGCGAGCTTGGCCCCCATGCCCCCGGCGATCTCGTAGCCCATGCACGAGTAGCCGTATTCGAGGTGGTAGCCCTTCGGGTCGCGGGTGCGCCACAGCTTGTGCAGGTCACCGGGCAGGCTGCCCGCCGCGCAAAACACCACGTCCTGCGGGCGCGAGAGCTTGTTGACCACGCCGATGACCTCGCCCTGGCTGATCAGCGGGCCGTGCTCCAGCGCGTAGATGCGCTCCACCTCGGCGTCCCACTCGCGGTTGTACTGCGCGGCCAGGGCGCGGTACTCCGCCGTCACCTGCCAGCCCTCCAGCAACGGCAGCAGCTCTTCGAGCGTGGCGCGGGCGTCGCCCACCAGCGGGATGGCGCTGTGCTTGGCGGCGTCGAACTCGGCCACGTTGATGTTAATGAAGCGCACGTTGGGATGCTGGAAAGCAGTCTTGGAGGCGGTAGTGAAGTCGCTGTAGCGCGTGCCGATGCCGATCACCAGGTCGGCGTCATGGGCGATCCGGTTAGCGCCGAGCGTGCCGGTGACGCCGATCGCGCCCAGGTTGAGCGGGTGATCGTAGGGCAGCGCGCCCTTGCCCGCCTGCGTCTCGCCAACGGGAATGCCCGTGCGCTCGATGAACTGGCGCAGCGCCTCCGTCGCCTCGCTGTAGTGCACGCCGCCCCCGGCGACGATCAGCGGGCGCTTGCTCTGGGCGATCCAGGCCGCCGCCTGGCGCAGCGCCGCAACATCGGGCCGGTTGCGCGGGATGTGCCAGACGCGCCGGCGGAAGAATGCCCCCGGATAGTCGAAGGCCATCGTCTGCACGTCCTGCGGCAGGGCCAGCGTCACCGCGCCGGTGTCGGCGGGCGAAGTTAGCACGCGCATCGCTTCCGGCAGGGCCGTCAGCAATTGCTCCGGGCGGGTGATGCGATCCCAGTAGCGCGAGACCGGCTTGAAGCAGTCGTTGACCGAGATATCCTGCGAGTGCTCCCACTCAAGCTGCTGGAGCACAGGGGCCGGGGTGCGCTCGGCGAAGATGTCGCCGGGCAGCAGCAGCACGGGGATGCGGTTGATCGTCGCCGTCGCCGCACCGGTGACCATGTTGGTCGCGCCGGGGCCGATGGACGATGTGCAGGCGAAGGCTTGCAGGCGGTTCTTCATCTTGGCGTAGGCGATGGCTGCATGCACCATCGCCTGCTCGTTGCGCGTCTGATAGTAACGAAAAGACGCTGCAACCTGCTGCAGCGCCTGCCCGATTCCCGCGACATTGCCATGCCCAAAGATGCCCCAGCATCCAGCGAAGAACGGGGTTTCCACGCCGTCGCGCTCGACATACTGGCTCTGCAAAAAGGCGATGAGCGCCTGGGCCATCGTCAGCCGTCGGGTTGCCATAGGTATCTCCTCTCTAACGCGGCGGCTCCATGCCCAGGTCAACGATGGGCAGCCGGGGGTCGAGGCTCGTCCAGCCCGTCTTGACCCAGGCGTAGGCGGGATCGTCGCTGTTGGCCAGCGATTGCGCGGAGCCGGCCAGGAAGTTCAGGTAGTAGGTCGTGTAGCCGTGCGCGCTGACCACCGGATGGTAGCCCTCCGGCACCAGCACCGTGTCGTGCTGTTCGGCCAGCATCAGCCCGTCAATGCTGCGGTCGTCGTTGTAGACGCGCTGGTAGGCGTAACCGCCGGGCCGGTCAACCTTGTAGAAGTAAATCTCCTCCAGGTCGGCTTCGAGCACATTCCCGGCGGCGTCTTCGCGGTGCACGTCGTGCTTGTGCGGCGGGTAGCTCGACCAGTTGCCGCCGGGCGTGTAGACCTCCACGCAGACCAGCCGGTGACAGTCGAAGCCGGGCGGGAGAATGCCGTTGATCTGGCGCGAGGCGTTGCCCCCGCCGCGCAGCTCAATCGCGCAGTCGGCGGGCGTGACCAGCCGCGCCGGATGATCCTGGTTGGTGGGCACCCAGCACGTCGCTACCTCGAAGCCGTCGGTCAGCGCTTCAACCGCGAACTCGGTGCGCCGCGAAAGGTACACGGCGTAGGGCATCCCGCTGAACACATTTGGGCGGCGGCCCACATCGGGGAAGCCACCGGTGCTGCTGTGCACGTGGCAGACCCCGCCCAGAATCACGTGAACATACTCGTGCTCGCCGGTCTCCCCCGCCCACACTTCGCCGCGATTCATGCGCCGCGCCTGCATGTTGAGCAGTTGCCAGCCAGCCTGCGCCGCCAGCACCTCGGCGAACACACCTGTTCGGCCCGTGTCGCGCGACTTGATGCGCATCGTCTCTGCCGTGTAGCGCATGATCATCTACCCCCTCACTCCAGCCCGCCGTAGCCCGCTACAAAGGCGAGCACTTCGTCCATCGTCGGCATGAAGTTGGCACAGCCGTGCTTGGTGACGACAATCGCGCCACAGGCGTTGCCCAGCCGCACCGCTTTGTACCAGCTCCAGCCCTTGACGTAGCCGTACAGGAAGCCCGCCCCAAAGGCATCCCCCGCGCCGAGAATGTTGTAGATTTCCACCGGGAAGCCGGGCGCGTCTATGCGCTCGCCGCCCGCCAGGTGAATGCGCGCGCCGTGCTCGCCGCGCTTCTCGATCACCGCCGCCGGGCCGAGGGCCAGCAGCCCGGCAATGGCCGCCTCCAGGTCGCCGTGCACGCGCGTATCGGACATCTGCGAATCGGTGATGGTCATCTGCGCCGGGTCGGACAGCATGGCCGCGTTGATCTCGTCCTGCGTGCCGATCACCACGTCCACGCTGCGCAGCACGGCGCGAATCGCCACACCGAAAGCGCGCGGGTCGTGCCACTGGTCGGGGCGGAAGTCAATGTCCAGCACGACTTTCGCGCCAGCGCTCCGCCCAAGCTCGGCGGCGAACATGGTCGCGCTGCGGCTCGGCTCCTGGGAGAGATTCGTCCCGGCAAACTGTACCACGCGCGCACCGGTCACCGGTGCGGCGAGCACATCGTCAATGGTCAGGGCGATGTCGGCGCAGTTGTCGCGGTAGAAGACCAGCGGGAATTTGTCCGGCGGCTCGATGCCGAGCACGACGGCGCTGCTGCGGCGGCCCGGCTTGCGGACGATGAAGCGCGTCTCGACGCCCTCATTCTCCAGGAAATGCAGGATGAAGTCGCCGACCGGGTCTTCGCCCAGGCCGGTCAGCAGGGCGGAGCGCAACCCCAGCCGTCGCGCGCCCACGCTGATATTGGTCGGCGACCCGCCCACGTAAGCGGCGAAACTGGAGATGTCCACAAAGGGGGTGCCAACGTCGTTGGAATAGAGGTCAATCGAGCTGCGCCCGATGTTCAGCAGGTCGTAGGTCTTTTGCACGGCAGCGATCCCATAACAGCAGAGGTGCCCATGATCAGGCTCTGCGCGACGCGCAGTCCCCACAAAAGAACGTGCGCCGTCCGAAGGTAACGCAGCATGTGTGCCAGCCTGCTTGCGTCAGAGGGTCGTGTCGCCTCTTCGGACGGCGCACTCATCCTCCCCGGCGGCTGGCGGGTGTCCCTGGGCACGGTGCCGCGCGCCCAGAGTGCCAGGCCGGTTCGGGACAGGATTACCTGCGCTCGTGCGTTCCACTATGCCCGGTTTTTCGCGGGGCACGCCCGCGCCGGGGCGCTGCGGCTGGCGAAGCAGCATCGCCGCGCAGAGCGTATGTAAACGTTTCCTCAAGACTATAGCATTTTGCGGCGAGTGTCAAGAAGAGGTGCGGGGAAGCCAGGGAGGGTGGATGCAGACCCTGGCTGTCAGGTAGGGACGCTGCTCTGCTGCGCCCTGGTTACACGCCTTCCCACTTCAGCACAACCATCCCCAGCGGCGGAATCGTCAGGCTGACGCTCTGTGACCAGCGGTGCCAGGGCACGGGGTCGCTCTGCTTGCCGCCGAGATTGCCCACGTTCCCCCCGCCGTACACGCTCGCGTCGCTGTTGAGCAGCTCGCGGTACGTGCCCGGCTGCGGCACGCCGATGCGGTAGTTGAGGCGCGGCACCGGTGTGAAGTTGAGCGCCACGACCAGGAAATCTGCGCGATCCTCGGCGTAGCGCACGTAGGTGTAGACGCTCTGCTCGGCGTCGTTGGCCTCGATCCAGTCGAAGCCCGCCGGGTCGAAGTCGCGCTGCCACAGCGCCGGCTGCGCCTGGTAGAAGTGGTTGAGCGCGCGCGCCCAGCGCTGCAAGCCCTGGTGCGTCGGGAAGTTCTCGACCAGGTGCCAGTCCAGGCTGCGTGTCTCGCTCCACTCGCGCCACTGCCCGAACTCCTGCCCCATGAAGAGCAGCTTCTTGCCGGGATGCGTCATCTGATAGCCAAGCAGCAGGCGCAGCGTGGCGAACTTCTGCCACCAGTCGCCGGGAATCTTGCTAATCAGCGAGCCTTTCATGTGCACCACTTCGTCGTGCGACAGCGAGAGCACGAAGTTCTCGCTGAAGGCGTACATCAGCGAGAAGGTGAGCAGATGATGATGCCAGCGCCGGTAGATGGGGTCCTTGCTGATATATTCGAGCGTGTCGTGCATCCAGCCCATGTTCCACTTCAGGGTGAAGCCCAGCCCGCCCAGGTACGTCGGGCGCGAGACCATCGGCCAGGCCGTGGACTCCTCGGCGATGGTCAGGCAGCCGGGGCATTGGCTGTGAATCTCGGCGTTGGCTTCTTGCAGGAAGCGGATGGCCGCCAGGTTCTCGTTGCCGCCGTGCTCGTTGGGCACCCACTCCCCTGCCTTGCGCCCGAAGTCGAGGTAGATCATCGAAGAGACGGCGTCTACGCGCAGCGCATCCACGTGATACGTCTTCAGCCAGAACAGGGCGTTGCTGATCAGGAAGTTGCGCACCTCATTGCGGGCGTAGTTGAAGATGTACGTGCCCCAGTGCGGGTGCTCGCCCTGGCGCGGGTCGGCGTGCTCGTAGAGGTGCGTGCCGTCGAAATAGCTCAGGGCGTGCCCGTCTTTGGGGAAGTGGGCCGGCACCCAGTCGAGGATGACGCCGATGCCGTGCTGATGGCACTGGTCAATCAGGTGCATCAGGTCGTGCGGCGTCCCGTAGCGGCTGGTCGCGGCGAAGTAGCCGGTCACCTGGTAGCCCCACGACATGTCGAGCGCGTGCTCGGCGACGGGCATTAGCTCGATGTGCGTGTAGCCCATCTCCTTGACGTAGGGCACCAGCGTCTCGGCCAGCTCGCGGTAAGTCAGCCATTCCAGCCCGTCCGTCTTGCGCCGCCACGAGCCGAGATGCACCTCGTAGATGCTCAGCGGCGTGCGCAGCGGGTCGCGCGTGGGGCGGGCTTCCATCCAGGCCGCATCGCCCCACTCGTAGCGGTCCAGGTCTACGACCAGCGAGGCGGTGCGCGGGCGCATCTCCTGGGCGAAGCCGTAGGGATCGGTCTTCTGCGTCTGGTAGCCCTTGGTGCGTGTGCGCAGGTCGTACTTGTAGGCCGTCCATTCGTCCAGGCCGGGGATGAACAGCTCCCAGATGCCGGCGTCGGGGTGCAGGCGCATGGGGTGAACGCGCGCGTCCCAGCCGTTGAAGTCGCCGACGACGCTGACGCAGTAGGCGTTGGGCGCCCACCGCGAAGCCTGCACGCCGCGCACGCCGTCCACTTCGCGCGGTGCATACCCAGCCGCTCAACTGGTGAAGTGCCGCCCTTCGCTGAGCAGGTAGAGGTCATAGTCGGTTAGCAGCGGGCCGGCGATAGGGATCGTGCAACGTCTCCTCGCGCCCATCGTGCGTCTGCGCGACGGAAATGATGCGCAGGGCGGCCGCCGCCTCAGCGTGACGGCGAAGAAGCCGCCCTCGTCCGGCCAGGTCATAGGCAGCCGTTGAAGTCGCCGACGACGCTGACGCGGTAGGCGTTGGGCGCCCACACCGCGAAATGGACGCCGCGCACGCCGTCCACTTCGCGCAGGTGCGCGCCAAGCCGCTCGTAGCTGCTGAAGTGCCGCCCTTCGCTGAGCAGGTAGAGGTCGTAGTCGGTCAGCAGCGGGCCGAAGCGATAGGGGTCGTGCAGCGACTCCTCGCGCCCGTCGGACGTCTGGGCGACGAAGTGGTACGCGGGGGGAGGCCACGCCGCTTCCAGCGTCACGGCAAAGAAGCCGCCCTCGTCCAGGCGGGTCATGGGCAGGCGCGCGCCGTCCCCCTCGACAACGAGAGTCATGGCGACGGCGGTCGGGCGGAAGGCGCACACGGCGATCTTCCCCTCGCCGGCGGGGTGCGGGCCGAGCAGGGCGAACGGGTCGCCATGATCGCCGCTGAGCAGGTTCCGAATAGCGTCCGGGTGCACATCAAGGGTCATGCAGCGCTTGCTCCAGGCTCAGGCAGGGGCGGGCGATGTGCCGCCAGTATACCCTTGCAGACAACGCCTGGGTAGGGCGGCGCTCACTGCACGAAGACGGTCACTCGCGCCGGCTCGCTGGCGCGCGTCCCGCTGTAGGCGATCAGCGTCAGTTCGTGGGTGCCGGTGCTGTTAGCCGCATAGGTGAACCAGCCCTGGAAGGTCTTCTCCCCGCTGCCCTCGATGGTATTGAGCACCTGCCCAAAGCGGCGCAACTCGATGCGCGTGATGCCATCCTCGGCGCTGGCCGTGAACTGCACGGAAACCAGGCTCCCCAGTTGGAGCGTCGCTCCGTCCGCCGGAGCCGTGATCGTCAGCAGCGGGCGGGCGACGGGGGCGGCGGGCGCGCCTGGGCCGGAATCGAGCAGCAGCGCGCTGACCAGCACGATCCCCGCCATGACGATCAGAGCCGCGATCAGGACAACAGCGATGGTCAGCAGACGCCCGAACCCGCTGCTAGGAGGCTCAATCACAGGCTCCGGCGCGCGGTAAGGCGGCGCGTAGCCGGTGATGCGCGGCGATGAGGGCTGGGGCATAGACTGCGCGGGTACCTGGTACGGCGGCGTGTTGTAAGCGGGTGGAGGGCTTGCCGCCGGGGAACGGTGGAACGGAGCCGCGCGCCGCGCCGGTGGAATCGTCTCGGCGGGAGGCGGCGGGAGCCGCACAGCGCGGTTGGTCAGGGCCATGTCCGGCTGATCCGCATCGCTGGCATGGGCCAGCAGGTCTTCTTCGGCGAGCACGTCGGCCAGGTCCGCATCAAGCGACGGGCTGAGCAATTCGGGCGGCGCGCTGTCGAAGGCAGTCTGCTCAGGCAGGCGAGCCGGAAAGTTGAGCGCCCGGTTGAGGTCGCGAGCCAGCTCGCCCGCCGAGGCGTAGCGCGCGCGGTGATCTTTGGCCAGCGCCCGCCGGATCACCGGCTCGACGGCAACTGGCAGACTGGGGTTGATCTGGCAGACAGGCGTTGGCTGCTGGTCGAGATGCTGGTACATCAGCCCGTGCGGAGTCTCGGCGGTGAAGGGCACCTTCCCGGCCAACATCTGGTAAACCATCACGCCGAGGGCATAGACATCAGTGCGCCCGTCCACCGGCTCCGACCGCCACTGCTCCGGAGCCATGTAAGTCGGCGTGCCCATCACGGCGTTCGGCGCAGTCAGACCGGTGAAAGCCCCGCCGACGATCAGCTTGGCAATGCCGAAGTCGGTCAGGAAGACGCGGTCGCCCCCCTCAAGCAGGACATTCGTCGGCTTGAGGTCGCGGTGCACGATGCCGTGCCGGTGCGCGTAGTCCAGCGCGTCGGCGATCTGCCAGGTGAGCTGGGACACGCGAGCGAGGGGCAGCGGCCTGCCGAGTAATTCATCGCCCAGCGTGCCGCCCTCAATCAGGCGCATGACCAGGTAGGTGTACGGCCCCGCGCGCCCGAAGTCGAAAACGGGCAGGATGTGCGGGTGCTGAAGCTGGGCGATGATGCGCGCCTCACGCTCGAAGCGGGCGATGAACTCGGCGTCACCGGCCAGGTCTGGCGACAGCACCTTGATGGCTACGAGGCGCTCCATGCTCGGCTGGTAGGCGCGGTACACGGTCGCCATGCCGCCCTTGCCCAGCGGACTGTGTAGCTCGTATTGGCCGATGGTCGTCCCAGAAAGGTCTTGCATGAGTGCCCGCCCCGATCGGTGCCCACAGGTCGCCTGCTCGCTATTGTACCCGATCTTGGGCGGCACTCACGCCCCAAGGAGTGAGGGTAGACTCACTCAGACTTCCGAAGTTTGCGAAACTTCGGAAGTCTTGTCCTGCCCAGGGCGCAGCAGAGCAACGCCCAGCGCCCCTACTGCGCCCCTCGCTCCAGCGTCAGCAGGTAGTCGCCGCGCCCGCCGAAGCGCCCCGCCTCGATGGTGAAGGTACCCGTCGCCGGCAGGAAGAAGTCAATCAGCGCGTCGCGCTCGGCCAGACCCTCCGGGCGCACCGCGCCAACGTCGTCGTTGGCGGCGATCTCGCGCCCTTCAGCGCCGCGCAGCGCCAGCCGGGGATCGAGCAGACCGGCTCCACTGGCGTCGCGCATGGTGATCATCACGTGGTCACCCGCGCTGCCGGTGAACGTCCACTTGTGAGACGGGTAGCGGTTGTTAAGCGCACCGTGCACCGTCTGCCCGTAGGCGATCTCGCCGCCGCCCTGCGCCGGGTCAGCACTCGGCTCCACCCCGGCATCGTCGCCGATTCCGGCGGCCACCTCCACGCCCAGCGGCAACAGCCCATCACCGCTGAAGGTGAAGTGCTGTACCTGATTGGTGCCTGTCTGCGGGTGTGTTTCCGTCCAGTAACCGGTGCCGTCCGGCCCCATGACCAGCCCACTGGGGCGCAGGTATTCGCCGGGCAGGTACGGCCCGCCGCGCGCCTCGTCGTAGGGCAGGCCGAACATATCGAGCAGCTTGCCGCCAATGCTCAGTTCCAGCAAGCCGAAGCCGTCCAACCCTGGCGCGGCTATGGCCAGCACCAGGTTGCCGTCAGGGGTGATGGCGATGTCCAGCGGAGTCAGGCCGTGCAGAATCTCCTGGGCCAGGTTGACGACCAGCGGATCGCCATCTGCATCCACAACAGTCAGCGCGCCGGTCGCGCCGACGGCGTAGAGCGCTTCGGTCTCGTCGTTCACAGCCAGGCGCACGCCGCGCAGATCGGGGTTGACGGCGGCCAGGTCAGCGGTCAGCAACAGATTGCCGACGGCATCGAACTTGTACAGCCGGTCGCGGATGCCACTCCCGTGCCCTTCGGAGACCGTCCACACTTCGCCCGCGCGGGTGACGGCGATAGTCTGCGGCATCCCCGGCGCGAACTCGCCCTCGCCGTCGCCGCGCGCACCCCAGGCGCGCCCCCAGTTCCCGGCACGATCCACGACCATCACCGCGCCCGGCGTGTCGGGGGCAGTGTTAGCCAGGTACAGCCTGGTATCGGGGCCAATGGCCACATCCGCGAAGTCCGCGCCATACCAAGGCCCCATGAAGCTGATCTGCCGCCCGCTGTTCATTTCCAGGGTCAGCACGCCGCCCGGCCCGGCGGCAATGTACATCACGTTGAACGGGTCGTAGACGAGGCCGCCCAGCCGCACGGCGCGCCCATCTTCCGGCTGCGGCCCGGCGAACTGCCACAGCACGCCGCCATCGTGAACAGTGATCGTCTCCACCAGGCTGGCGTCGCGCTCCGGCAGCGAGAAGATCAGCGACGCGGCCAGCGCGTCGAAGGCCGCGCTCCCTCCGCTCTCCCAGACAGGAGTGGGAGCGATGCCGCGCACAACCGCAGCGCGACCTCCGGCGATAGCCAGCAGCGCCACGCGCGCGGTCAGCCCTTCCGCGGCCTGCGTGATCTGCTCCTCATAGCCGCTGGCGTTACCCCACACGATACGCTGCGGCTCCGTCGCCACCGCGCCTGTGGTAACCAGGCGGTCGAGCAGGCCGGGCAATTCGCTCGCGTCGGCGACGCCTAGCTCGCTGAACGTGCCGAAGACCATGCGCACGACCAAACCTTGCGGCGGGCTGCCCGCCTGCACCAGGGCCACGTCACCCGGCGCGCCAGCGATCAGAGCAGCTTCCTGTGCATCTACCGCCCAGCCAGCGGGCAGGTCAAAGGCGACGCCCAGCGCAGGGTTCTGGTAGCGCTCGCCGGTCTGGGCCACGACCGGGATCGGCAGGGCGACCACCGTCAGCGCGAGCAGGGCGAGCAGCAGGGCGCGAGAGCGAGTCAGGCGCGCAGTCATAGGATGACGTCCTCCACAGGGCGAGCCGGTACCGTCCTCCATCTTAGCACGGCGCGGCGATTGTACCCTGTCTTTTGCCATGCGCCCTCCCTGCGGGCCGCCGGTCGGGGGTCGGTGCGGAGAAAGCTGAACGGGAGTATGCAGAATCTGAGGGGCAGTAGGGGCGCGGCAGAGCAGCGCCCTGGTTTACCTCACCCCCGCTCCGTTGGCGGCTATGCGTTACCCACATCTTTGGCTGTGCCTGTCCCCCCATCCCCGGCCCTTCCCCCACGAGGGGGGAAGGGAGAAAAGCGGCAGGGCCGCTCCCCTTCCCTCCGCGCAGCGTGGAGGAAGGGGCTGGGGGATGGGGGCATTTGTGGGTAACGCATAGGGATGGCGGGGCGGTCTTGCCGTAGTCTTCCAGGAAGCTCATCTGGGCGGCGTTGCGTTTCTTGCGCGGCGTGGGCTACCCTTCCGCTGGGTGTTCTAGGGGCCTTCCAGTACGTCCTCAAGCGCCAGGACAGTGATCAGGGACGAAAACCGGGTGAAGTCCACGACGTTGAGTGTCAGCAAGTGGCCGATGCCATATGCCTGCATCGTGGCGACGATGTTGGCGTCGTGCACCTGCTTGCCCCCCACAGGGACGTTCTGCAACAGGCTGAGCAGCCTTTCGGTGACAACGGACGTGTCATCGGCGACCCAGAAGTGCGCCTGGAAATAGCGCACGCGCTCAACGATAGTGGTCGGCGGGCGCGGCGCGGCGAAGGTCTGCGGGCGGGAAAGGATCGCCATGAACTCGCGCAGCACCTGGCGGCTGATCCACAGCACGTCTCCTCTGGCGCGCAGCGCCCTGACGGCGGCCAGCGCTTCGGCGTGCAGCGGAGCCTCGGCGACATTGGCCCGCAGCAGGATGTTAGTGTCCAGGAAGACCGTCCTAACGCTCGTCGTCGCCATACAAATCCTCGCGCCTCAGCGACAGGTCTTCCGGCCACGAGCCGTAGCCATCTACCGGGAAGTCGGACAGGTCGCTCTGCCGCAAGTCCGTTCCTTCCGGGGCGTGACCCAACTGCTCGCGGATGAGCGCCTCGGCCTTCTCGCGCAGCAGTTCCCATAGCTCGTCCAGGGTCAAGTCCGATAAGTCTGACAGTCGCGGTGCTTTCATCGTTGCCTCTCTTCCCGGCCTTATGCTACCTCCACCATGATCCCCTTCGTCGTGTCGTTCCCCGGAATGTCAATCACCTTGACCAGCACAGTATACGTGTACGGCTTGCATAACGCGAAACGTAGGGGGGCAGGCACATGGCATCGCTACGCGCCCGGCTGGGCGATCCGCCAGGCGCGGGAGCGGCGGGCGATCCCGCCGCGTGAGGGGTGAGCGTCACCTGCCACGCGTTCTAGCGCGCGGCGACACTCTCGCTCTGCAGCGCGGGCTGCAAGAGCACCAGATGGCGGCGCATGTCGCGCCGCGCCTCCTCATAGAGACGCAGCAGCGTTTCGTCCGGCTCCTTGAAGCGGCGCAGCGTTTGCAGCGTGCACATCACGCAGCCGCGCATGGCCCGGTAGCTGTCGGTCTCGCACGGCAGGCAGCCGTTCAGCCGGATCATCATGAGCATGAAGGCGAGCACATCTTCGTGGGTTTCCGGCAATGTCGAGAGCCGCTCGATAAGTGCGTCCCATTGCTCGCTGCGTGCGCTGTGCAGCTTAGGGATCGCGTGGCTGGGGAACATCAGTTCATTCTGCGTATACATCCCACCCATCCTAACCATTTTGCACCATCATACCAACCACTTTATCACTATTTTGCCCAACGCTCAATGCCCCTGGTGTGAAAAATGTATGAACATGGTCGAACCCGCCCGACAACTTGCCGCACGGCCTTCCCCATAGGCCACCGGGCAGCCAGCGCGTGCCTGTGCAGCACCAGCCGTCTTTCAGGCTACAGTACTGTGCTGACCGTTCCGATTACCAGGAAACCTGCCAGCAGGGGTGCCGCTCTGCTGCGCCCGGCCCTGGAATGGCCTTCCAAAGCTTCGGGAACTTCGGAAGTCCGGCCATGACCTCACCCCCCGCCCGGCGCTGACCACCCTCGCGCCCCCTCACCACGTCTATCTTACGGGAGACATCGCCCCTCGCACAGCGTACTCTGGTCTCAATCCAGGTTAGAAAATGGTTTGTGTAACGTTAGAGGAAGTGTGCTGGTGTGCGCTCAGGCTATACTACGAGGCAGCAAGACAAGAAGCTTCGCCAACGAGGAAGGAACTCCATGCGCTTTCCCTCGATCAAACCCGGTCGCTGCCTGCTGTGGATCGCCCTGGCACCCGACCCAAACACCGCCGCGCGCTACACGGCGCTGCGCACAGTGCTCAAGACCTGCCGCCTGCACCCGCTCGACGCGACGGCCTGGGCGGAAGTGGTCATCGTTGAGGAGGAAGCGCTGCGCGCTCGCCTGGACGATGTGCGGGCGCTGCTGGGCACGGGCGACGTGCTGCACGTGGTGACAGCGAGCGGCAACCGCCTGTCCGTCGAGTCGCTGCGCGGCGGAGACGAGCCGCCAGCCCGTCCGCCCTGGGCGGCGCAGTAAGGAGCGGCGAGGCGCATCCGCAGCGGTCGGTAACGAGCAGAAATAGAGGCTTTTTGGGGCAAACCGGAGCGTTTGCGCTAAGCTCTGGCAAGGCAGGGGCGGAGGGCGGCGCGGGCCAACCATTCCGCCGTGAACAAGATAATAAGGAGCGCACTGCAACATGGCTGATGAATACGACGTGCTGGTGCTTGGGGCTGGCCCCGGCGGCTACGTTGCCGCGATCCGCAGCGCCCAGTTGGGGCTGAAAACCGCCATCGTCGAGAAGGAATGGTGGGGGGGCGTGTGCCTCAATGTGGGCTGCATTCCGTCAAAGGCGCTGCTGCGCAACGCTGAGCTGGCCCATATCGTGCAGCACCGCATGAAGGAATTTGGCTTCAATGACGGCGAGGGTGTGACGGTGGATTACAGCGTCGCCTTCAAGCGCAGCCGCCAGGTGTCAAACCGGCTGGTCAAGGGCGTCGGCTTCCTGCTCAAGAAACACAAGATTGACACCTACGAGGGCTGGGGCACCATCCAGGACAAGTCCACCGTGAGCGTTGAGCTAAGCAAAGGCGGGACTGAAACGCTCAAGACGAAGAACCTGATCATCGCCACCGGCTCGCTCGTCAACCTGCTGCCCGGCGTGACTCTGTCCGAGCATGTCGTCACCTACCTGGAAGCGATCCTGTCCGAGACGCTGCCCGCCAGCGCCGTGATCGTCGGCGCGGGGCCAATCGGCGTCGAGTTCGCCTACATCATGCACAACTACGGCGTGGACGTGACCCTGGTCGAGTATCTGCCGCACCTGCTGCCCAACGAGGATGAGGAAGTCTCCGTCGAGCTAGAAAGGCAATACAAGCGCCGGGGCGTCAAGTTCATGACCGGCACGGCCATGAAGTCGGCAGAGGAGACCGGAACCGGCGTGCGCGTCACCGTCGAGAAGGACGGCCAGAGCCAGGTGATCGAGGCAGAGTGGGCGCTCATGGCAACTGGCTTCAAGCCGCGCCTGAACGGGTACGGGCTGGAGAGTCTCAAAGACCTGGCCATCTCCAAGCACGGTGCCATCGAGATTGACGAGCACATGGCGACCAACATCCCCGGTGTGTGGGCTATCGGAGACGTGACCGGCAAGCTGATGCTGGCCCACGTCGGCAGCGCAATGGGCATCATCGCCGCCGAGAGCATCGCCGGTGTGGAGACGACCACGCTCGATTACCGCATGATGCCGCGCTCCACCTTCTGCCAGCCGCAGGTCGCCAGCTTCGGCTACACTGAGGCGCAGGCGCGCGAGGCAGGTTATGAAGTGGAGGTCGCCAGGTTCCCCTTCCAGGCCAACGGCAAAGCGCTGGGACTGGGCGAGGGGTCCGGCTTCGTCAAGCTGATTCACGACAAGCGCTACGGTGAAATCCTCGGCGCGCACCTGATCGGCCACGACGTAACCGAACTGCTGCCGGAGCTGACCCTGGCGCAGAAGTGGGAGCTGACCACCCACGAGATCGCGCGCAATGTCCACGCGCACCCCACTCTGTCGGAGGCGCTGCTGGAGGTGGCGCATGGGCTGGAAGGACACATGATCCACCTGTAGGCGCTGGGGGTGGCGATACGGCAGGCAGCGCGACGCCGCGCCAGGCATGTCGAGCGACTAACTAGCTCATGCTTTCATGCAAGCTACCTATCGCAAAGAAGAACTCTTCTGCCCGCGTGCTCTCGTCTGTGCAACAGTTCATGGTGACCTTTCCTGGTGCGGATTCTGTTGCGCAACACTACCCTCACCAGGAAAGGTCATTCTGTCTCGTGACTTTGCAGCAACCCTGCCCCCGACCCGATCGGGACGAATATCGCCCGGAATTGGTGAGAAGGCACACTAACAACCGCCCGGCCCATTTGCGCTATACTGTCAGGTAGGGATGGCATCATTGTCCCACATCGCACACACCCCATCCCACCCACACCAGGCCCGCCGGAGCCACATCCGGCACGGACGGTCAGCACAGAAAGGAGCACCATATCCATATGACCGACCAACCCGTTAAGTGCACGCAGCCGTCGCGCGGCCCGTTGGTTGCCCCGGCTGCACCAGAGGCATCAGTCTCAACGGAGCCATTGAAGGAGGTATCGCACATGATCGCACGTGTTGGCAAGCCCGCCCCGGACTTCGAGGCGATGGCCTATCACCAGGGCGGCTTCAAGCTGGTCAAGCTGTCCGATCTCAAAGGGCACTGGGCGCTGCTGTGCTTCTACCCCGGTGACTTCACCTTTGTCTGACCGACCGAATTGGCGGCAGTTGCCGTCCACTACAAGCAGCTTCAGGCGCTGGACGTGCAGGTCTACTCCATGAGCACGGACAGTCATTTCACCCACAAGATTTGGCAGGAACAGGAACTCTCCAAGATGGTCGAGGGCGGCGTCCCCTGGCCGATGCTGTCGGATTCCGGCGGGCGGATCGGGCAAATCTACGGCGTGTACGATGAAGACGCCGGAGTAGACATCCGGGGCCGCTTCTTGATTGACCCGGACGGCGTGATTCAGGCGATGGAAGTGATGACGCCGCCGGTCGGTCGCAACATCAAGGAGTTGATCCGCCAGGTGCAAGCGTACCAGCACGTGCGCGCGACCGGTGAAGTGACTCCGGCGGGTTGGGTGCCAGGCAAGACAACACTCAAGCCCGGCCCGAATCTCGTTGGCAAGGTGTGGGAAGTCTGGAAGCCGAGCAAGGAAATCGGCGACTGACAGACGTTGGTGCTCAGGGTTTAGGAGTGCGGCGGGGCGCTCACGGAGAGTGTCCCGCTGTTTTTGTCACCCGCAACAAGTCAGGCGTCTTTGCCCTATAATCTGCGCAGACGCCCGCCCAACGCCGCGAGGAGCTGCCCTTGACCGCACCGCCGCGCATAGCGCTCACCCGTCGCTGGTGGGCACGCACGCTGGCTGTCAACGCCGCGCTGCTGCTCGCGTTCTCCGCAGCGATCCAGGTGATCCCCGTCCCGCGCGAGAATCCCCCTGTCCAGCGCGAGCCGCAGTGGGACTCCCCGCAGACACGCGACCTGGCTGCGGCGGCGTGCTTCGACTGCCACAGCAACGAGACCGCCTGGCCCTGGTACGCGAAGGTCGCCCCGTTCGCGTGGGTGGTCTGGTACGACGTGACCGAGGGGCGCGAGGCACTCAACTTCTCCGCGTGGGAGCGCCACGTCCGCGACGAGTCCGTAGACCCCGGCGATCCCTTCCCGCCCAAGACGCTCTCCGAGCGCATCACGGACGCCATCCGCGACGGCTCGATGCCACCTGGCACCTACCGGCTGGCGCACCCTGCCGCGCGCCTGTCGGGCGCGGAGAAAGAAGCGCTGATCGAGGGGCTGGTGCGCACCGTGCAGGCCAGCCAGGACAGGTGAGCCGCGCCTAGCTCAACAGCGTACCCAGCTTGGCGAGCACCTCTTCAACTGTGTGAGCAGGCAGGCTGATGATCAGCTCCGCCTGGTGTGCTCGCCAGTCCAGGCTCTTGACCTGGTCGGCCAGGATCACACCGAAGACTCGATCATTGTCCGGGATGCCGACCTCAAACGGGTAGCCCTTCACCTGGCTGGTCACCGGGCAGAGCAGGGCCAGGCCCACCCTGGCATTATAGGCTTCAGGGGAAAGCACCATCGCCGGACGGCGACTTGCCTGCTCGTGACCGGCTTGCGGGTTGAACGAGAGCCAGACTACATCGCCGCGCCTGGGGATATACATCTACCGCACCTCGTTTCCCACTGCCGCACCCGTGCCAGCCTCGCCGTGCTGGTTGTCGGGTGTGATGGCCGCGAGCAGCTCGGCGAGATCAAAGCGCGGCACCGGCTCGATCACCAAGCGTCCACTTTCCAGGCGGATTCTGACGGCGCTGTTGTGGTGCAGGCCGATCTGTTGTGCAAAGACTTTGGGGATACGCAGCGCCAGGCTGTTGCCCCATTTCTGAACCCGTGCGTTCGCGTCGTGCATGGCTCACCTCGTTTCTACACTATAGAAACATTCCATGTCAGGAAATCTCTCAAAGCAAGTCCCCACCCGCCCACCGGCGCATGTCACGATGGGGGCGAAATACCTAAACCGCAGAGATGCAGCGGATGCGGAGAAGAACTAATACTCTCTCCATCCTATCCTTTCTCTGCGCTCTCTGCGCCTCAGCGGTAATCCTTTGCCCCAGAAATGAGATATGCCCCCTGCCCACCGCGACGGTAGCCTTTTTGTACTACTCCGCCCGCTGGTGCGTGATATTGCCACCCCGCCGCGCGTTATAACCTATGAATTGAGACACCTGGTAAAGGAGCGTTTCGTTATGACCAGACACAAGCACTGGGCCATCGGCCTGATCTTGTCGGCTCTGCTGGCGGCGCTGTTCATCGGCGCGCCACTGCCCGTCACCATCGCCCAGGACGGTGAGGCTGAAGGAGACCCGGCCCTGCCCATCGAGATCGAAGGGCTTGTAGAAGTCCTCGAACCCGACCTGATCGTCGTGGACGGCTACACCATCGTGCCCACCGGAGTCGTCTTGCCGGCGACGCTGGCCGTAGGCGATTACGTGATCATCACCGGCTGGCTGCTGCCCGATGGCGATACGATCCAGGTGACTTCGCTGGTCGTCGTCGAGGGCGCGGACAGTGACGGTGACGGCGTCCCCGACGACATGGACAACTGCCCGGCGGTCTACAACCCCGACCAGATTGATACCGACATGGACGGCCTGGGCGACGCCTGCGACGATGACGACGACAATGATGGCGTGCTCGACACTGAGGACAACTGCCCGCTGACGCCCAATCCGCTGCAAGAGGACGCCGACGCTGACGGCATCGGCGACGCCTGCGAGCCGGATGCTGACGAGGACGGTGTCCCTGACGACATGGACAACTGCCCGGCGGTCTACAACCCCGACCAGATTGACACCGACATGGACGGGCTAGGCGACGCCTGCGACGGTGATGACGACGGAGACGGCGTGCTCGACGCGGAAGACAACTGCCCGCTGACGCCCAATCCGCTGCAAGAAGACGCCGACGGTGACGGCGTGGGCGATGCTTGCGACCTGGGCGAAGACACTGACGGTGACGGCGTGCCCGACGCCGAAGACAACTGCCCGCTGACACCCAATCCCGACCAGGAAGACGCTGATGGTGACGGCATCGGCGACGTCTGCGACACCTGGGATGACAGCGAGGACGAAGAGGGCGGTGTCTGCGACCGGCTGAATCACCCCGTTGCCGAGGCGCTGGCCGCTTCGTTCGAGGTGGACTACGCCACGATCATGGGCTGGCACTGCGACGGCTTCGGCTTCGGCGAGATCGCCCGCGCCCTGCAGATAGCCTACCTTGACGAGACGGTGACCGCCCAGGAATTGCTCGATATGTCCGCCAGCGGCCTGGGCTGGGGCCAGATCAAGAAGCTGTACGACATCCATCCCAGTGAGATGGCACCCGGCCAGGTGATCTCGGCGCGCGCCCGCGAGCGCTTCGAATTCGGGGGCGAGACGGAGAGCGGGCCGCCAGGTCGTATCGGCAAGCCCGACAACCCCGGCAAGAGCGGCATGGCACCGGGTCACAGTGGCGACGGCCCCGGCAAGAGTGCTACCGCACCGGGCCAGCTTAAAGACAAGGATAAAGATAAGGGCAAGAAGAAGTAGCGCGCTGTGGCGGGTGGGTTAGGGGGCCGGGCCTAGGATCGGATAACGACCTCCCCGGCCCCCACTGCTGTCTGGCTCCGATGCTGTGAGAGTAGAAGCGCCACACTGCTGCGCCCGTTGGGGCGTACTGCCATATGCCCTGACCCCACTCTCGTTGCATCTGCGGCAGCTAGCAGAATCGGGTTATAGTAGAGTTGAGTGTCCTATGGCAAACGGTGGCGTGATCTCTCGGCATGGGCAGTACGACCGACACGGCGGAGCAGCAGTTGATAGCACGCGCCCAGAGCGGTGACGGTGACGCTGTGGCGGCTCTCTACCGCCGCCACGTGGACGCCATCGCGCGTTATATCGCTTACCGCGTGTCCGACGACACCGTGGTTGAGGATCTCACAGCCGAGGTGTTCCTGCGCATGGTCGAGCGCCTGCCACATTACCGGCCCACCGGCGCGCCCTTCGAAGCCTGGCTCTATCGCATCGCAGCCACCCGCGTCGCCGACCATTATCGCCGGGGCGCGCGCCGCCAGGACAGGCCGCTCGATGAGGCATCAGCCGGCGGCCACGAGCCGGCGCTGGAATTGGACATCGTCGAGCGCGAGGAATTCGAGACGCTGCGCGCTGCGCTGCACGAGCTAACCGACGAGCAGCAGACGATCCTGATCCTGCGCTTCGTGGAGCGCAGGAGTCACGACGAAGTGGCGCGCATCCTGGACAAAAGCCCGCGCGCCGTTGCTGCGGCCCAGCATCGTGCGCTCAAGAAGCTGGCCGGGCTGCTCGGCACCGACAAGGCCGATCGTCACTATCTGCGGGGGCAGTCGCCATGAGCGACAAAGAGTTGCGCGACCCGCGCGCGCTGAAGGAACAGCTTGACCGCGCCATCCCGCCGCACATGCGCAGCGTGACCGCTGGTGACGCTGATCCGTTGCTGGAAGCAGCCCGGCGTCTGGCGCTGGGGCCGCGCGTAGAGCTGGCCCCAGCCGCCCGCGAGCGGATTGAGGCGCGGTTGCGCACTCAGGTCGCGGCTGCTCCGCTGCGCGCCCAAACGTCTCGCCCCGCTCCACGCTGGCGGCCCGGCCTGGCGCTGCGCGCGGCAGCCGCCGTCCTGCTGACGCTGGTCGTGACCCTGGCTGGCCTTAGCAGTGCCTCAGCCCACAGTCTGCCCGGCGACCGCCTGTACCCGATGAAGCGCGCCGTAGAAGGAGCGCGGCTGGCGCTTGTCTCGCAGGCAAGCGAGCCAGGGCTGCGCGTCGAGCTGGCCGGGCGGCGGCTGGACGAATTCGCCCGCCTGCTGGATCGGCGCGACATCTACCCGCGTGCGCTCGAAGACGCGTCCACCGAGCTTGAGCGGGCGCTCGACCTGCTGGCGGCGAGTCGTGGCGAGCACGCCTCGTTGGACGCGCGCATCGCCGTGCTGACCCGGCAGCAGACAGCCCTGATCGCTCGCGCCACACCTCTGGCCGGCTTCGAGGACTCCCTGCGGCTCGGCCAGGCCCAGGAACGCAACCTGGCCGTGCAGCAACGTCTGGCGGACGAGGGCGGCGTGCCCGGCTTTGTGCCGGAGCGCACGCCGACGCCCACTTCCACGCCGACACCTACCCCGTCGCCGACTCCCACGCCCACGCCAACACCGACGGCAACGCCCACCACTACCCCCACGCCAACGGCTACCAGCACCGCGACCAGCACGCCGACCGGCACGCTTACCGGGACGCCAGGCGCGGCAGGCAAACGGAGCGGCACGCCTACGCGCACGCCGCCCGGTCACGGGCCGACGCCGGGCCTGGGCGACAACCCGCCCGGCCAGGGCGGGCCAAACCCTGGCATCGGCAATGAAGGACAACCGCCCGGCCAGACCAAGCCCAAGAAAGACCGCTGACTGTTACCCTAGAATGGACTTCCGAAGTCTGCTGGAGACCTCGGACGCAACGCACGCCGCGATCACCAGACCACCGGCACCGGATAGCGCGCGAACTGCGGATCGTGGCTGAGCACGATGAGGTTCTCGGCCATTGCCTGAGCAACGAGCAGGCGGTCAAAGGGGTCCTTGTGGTGATGAGGCAGATCGGAGAGGCCCAGGACGTGGGATAGCTTGATCGGGAGCACCCGGATGCCGTTTGTGCGGCGTTGGCTCTTGATGAGATAGGCGGGCGATGCAGGTAGTGTCAGCTTGCCCGCCTGTGTCTTGATCATCATTTCCCATGCGCTGGCCACACTCAGAACAAGCGTGTTGTTACTGTCCTGACAGATGTCGAATACCCTGACAGAGAGCCTGGACGGATCATTGTCCATCCAGATGAACGTGTGTGTATCCAGCAGGTATCTCATTCCTCACCCAGCCAGAACTCATCCGGCAGTGGCTCATCGAAGTCATCGCTCATCCACGCGGCACCGAGATGTTCGTGCAGCCCCATGACACGCTTGCCCAGCTCGACAGGCGACACACGCGCCAACGGCTTGCTGCCGTCCATGATGATGACCTCGCTGCCCTCGCGCACCAGCGCGAACAGGGTATCCAGACTGGCCTGTACGTCTTCGAGCGCGATGGTCTTGGTGTTCATGGTGGCACCTCCTGCTTTTCCCGATTATAGCACGGGGCGAACCCTGGCAGGTCCGCCCCGTGTGAGTCGCGTAGCTCGTCGGGCAGCGCCCCACTCACCCGGCCAGCAGACGGCGGGCCGCCGCCGCTGCTTCAGCGCGCGGCACCGCGATCTCCTGCCCGTCGCTCAGCCGCTTGAGCTTAACCTGCCCGGCCTTGATCTCGTCTTCACCCAGAAAGGCAACCAAGCGCGCGCCCTTGCGATCTGCGTACTGCACCTGCCTGCCGATGGCACGCCTGGGGGTCATGATCGCCTCGGTGCGGATGCCCGCCGCGCGTAGCTCGTTGGCCAGGGCCAGCGACGCACCCTGCGTGCGCTCGCCGAAGACAGTGACAATCGCCTGCACCACCGTGCCCGTCAGTTCCGGCGGGTAGAGGTTGAGCAGATCGAGCAGGTCAATGATGCGCTCGATCCCCAGGCTGGAGCCGGTTGTCGGCAGGCTTTTGCCGCGAAACATGCCCACCAGCTCGTCGTAGCGTCCGCCGCCGGTCACGCTGCCCAGGTTGTCCGGCTTGGTGATGTACGTCTCGTAGACAGGGCCGGTGTAGTAGCCCAGGCCGCGCACCATCGCCAGATCAACCGTAAAGCGCGACTCCGGTACATTCATCGCGCCCAGGTGCCCGACCATCTGCTCTAGCTCGCCAATGCCTTCCAGCGCAATGGGCACCCCGGCCAACTGCGCGCGCACCTGGCGCAGCGCATCCAGCCCACCCTCGCGGTGCTGCAGCAAGTCCATCATCCGCCCGATGGCCTCGCCAGCGATGCCGCTGGCGGTCAGCTCCTCTTTCACGCCGTCCAGGCCGATCTTGTCCAGCTTGTCCACGCTGCGATACAGGTCGCCAAGCTGCGCCTGCGGCACGCCTGCATAGATACCGATGCCGGTCAAGAGCTTGCGGTTGTTGATGTGCACGGTGAAATCCACGAAGCCCAGCCGCCCCAGCGCCGTTGTCAGCAGGCTGACGATCTCGGCGTCGGCGGCCATGCTCGCCACGCCGACGATGTCCACGTCGCACTGGAAGAACTCGCGGTAGCGGCCCTTCTGCGGGCGGTCGCCGCGCCACACCGGAGCGATGTGGTAACGGCGGAAGGGCATGGTCAGGTCGTGCTCGTGCATAGCCACGTAACGGGCCAGCGGCACGGTAAGGTCGTAACGCAGGCCAAGCTGCTCCTTGCCGCCGGGGTGCTGCGCGTAGAAAAGCAGCTTGTCGGCGTCCTCGCCGTACTTGCCGAGCAGCGTCTCCAGCATTTCCAGCGTGGGCGTGTAGATCGGCTCGAAGCCGAATGTCTGGAACACGTCCGTGATCACACCGATCACGTACTCGCGCTTGAGCACCTCCCCCGGGAGGAAGTCGCGCATCCCTTTGGGCAGGCGAGCGTCAATCTTGGGCATTGGTCGTCACTCCACTTTCGTTGATCGAAGTCCGCTTGGCGGGCACCTCGCCCGCCCTGCCTGCGTCTTCAGCCTGCGCAGGCGCTAAGCGTCCAGGGCAAGTAACTCAGTCAGCCAGGCAGCCATCTCGTCGCGCACGCAGCGGAACGTGGCAAGTCCTTTCGGCGAACAGACACAAAAAGAGCGTGGCCTCCACCGTCCACGCTCGACACGCGCCAGGCAGGGCCGCCCGATCAGCCGTTCGTGCTGCTGTGCGAATGGTGGTGGCGCTGGCGCATGGGGTATATCTCCTCTGTGCTGCCCCAGTATAAACAGGTTCGGCCCGCTTGTAAAGCATGCGCGCGGACGGCGTGCAGAACCTGTCAGGTAGGGGTGCTGCTCTGCTGCGCCCCCGTAGGGGCGTGGCAATACGCCCCTACGGGACCTTGCCTCGCTCGGCGTCAAGCGAGTCGCGGACAATCGCAGCGCCAGCCGGAAACGAAAATCACGTGAAAACTGGCCCCTACCGGTTGTCTCTCAGCAGCAGTGCCCTTAGAATCACGGTACATAGTGACTGGTGAGCCAGAAAGGAGTATGAGTCCAGCGTGCCCATCAACGTCGAAGCTCTGCCCACCTCCGACACCCTGTACTATCACTTTTCAGGGCACATCACGCACGACGATCTGGACAACGCCCAAGACGCCGAAGCGTCCTGCTTTGCGCCGCTGGGCGAAGGTCAGTGCGTGACGGTGATTGCCGATATGTCCGGCCTGCACACGATCAGCGCGAGTCTGTTCCCGCGCCTGCAGAACCTGCGGATGGTGCGCGACCGGCGCGTGTGCCACGTGATCGTCGCCGGAGCCAACCCCTACGTGCGCGCGCTGGCGCTCAGCCTGGGCAGCTTCAACAACCCTCACCGTTTCATCTTTCGCCCCACCCTGGCCGACGCCCTGCAAAGCGTGGAGCAGCCCGCCAGCGACTAGCCTTCCGCTTGCCCCTCCGGAAACCGGACGAAGACCAGCGTATCGCGCAGCGTGCCATCCACGCCGCGCGCATGGTTGCGGCGGCGCGCCTCCAGCACGTACCCGGCGCGCTCGGCAACGGCGGCGCTGCGCGGGTTGCCCGCGTCGCAGCGAATCTCCAGGCGTTGCGCGCCCAGGTGCTCGAAAGCGAAGCGCGTGATCGCGCGCACCGCTTCGGTGATGTAGCCCTGCCCGCTCAGGCTGGTGCGGCACCAGTACCCGATCTCCATGCGCGGCACCGACCAGTCAATGCGGTGCAGCCCGCTGCCCCCCACGAACAGCCCATCGGACCGCCGCCACAGCGTGAGCATCAAGTCCGCGCGCCGCAGCCATTCGGCGGCTTTATGACGGCAGTGGGCCTCTGTCTCGCTGACAGGAGGAGGTGTCTGCGCCCAGAGCATCCAGGGCCGCAGTTCCGCCAGCGATTCCAGGATGGCCACGTTGATCGCCGGGCCGTCGCCGGGGCGCGGCGGGCGGATCAGCAGCCGCTCCGTCGCCAACTGGTCGGGGAAGTCACGCAAGATCGGGTCTGGCAGTGCCGGAGTCATAGTCCTGGCCTTTTCCCCGGATCACAGCGCGTCGTGAATCGCCTCCACCAGCGCGCCGGAGCGCACGACCTCAGTCAGCGCGTCCAGGTACGGGTACAGCGCGGCGTCACGGCGCAGCGGGCGCAATGGCTGGCCGGGCGCGATCTCGACCGTCCGCAGGAAGTCCAGCGCCGCCGCCGTGCCACGCCCCAGGCGAGCGTCCGGCTGCTGCTCCAGCCGCAGCTCCAGCCCCTGGAACGCGCACAGCAGCTCGATAGCGATCACCGCCTGGGCGTTGCGCGCGATCTCCGCCGCGCCGCGCGCCGCGATGGTGCTCATCGAGACGTGATCCTCGCGGTTGGCGCTGCTGGGGATGCTGTCCACGCTGGCCGGGTGCGCCAGTATCTTGCTCTCGCTGACCAGCGCCGCCGCCGTGTACTGGGCCATCATCAGGCCGCTGTTCAGCCCTTCTCCGCCCGGCGGATCGGTGATCAGGAACGGCGGCAGCCCCCGGTTGAGCCGCCCATCGAGCAGCATGAACGTTCGCCGCTCGGAGATACTCGCCAGGTCGGTCAGAGCGATCTTCAGGAAATCCAGCGCGTAGCCGACCGGCGCGCCGTGAAAGTTGCCGCCGGAGACCGCTTTGGTGGCACGCGGCAGGTGCAGCGGCCCCTCCTCGTCGAGGAAGATGAGCGGGTTGTCGGTGACGGCGTTGATCTCGCGCGTCAGCACACCCTCGACATGGCGCAGCGTATCGAGCACCGCGCCGAGCACCGTCGGGGCGGCGCGCAGGCAGTAGGGGTCTTGCGGCGGGCCTTCGGCAGGGTCGAGGTCAATGTCTGCGTCGCCGCGCGCCAGCGTGCTGCCTTCCAGCAGCCGGTAGATGAAGCGGGCAACCCGCGCCTGTCCCTCGTGCCCGCGCACGGTATGCAGGTGCGGCAGGAAGGCGTCGCGGAAGCCGCACAACGCCTCGACCGAAAGCGCCAGCGCGATCTCGGCGGCGGCCAGCAGGTGGAAGGCATCGTGCCAGGCCAGCGCGCCGATCCCGGCGCTGACCGCCGTGCCGTTGATCAGGGCCACGCCCTCCTTCGCGCCAAGCTCCACACGGGGAATGCCCGCCGCCGCCATCGCCTCCGCCCCGTCCAGCAGCGCGCCCTGCCAGAAAGCCTGGCTGTTCGCGCCGGGATGTGGCTCCTCGCCGGGCAGGGGCGCGCTGAGCACCAGCGCCAGGTGCGCCAGCGGCGCGAGGTCGCCGGACGCGCCGAGCGACCCCTGGGCGGGCATGGCCGGCAGCACGCCCCGGTTGAGCATGGCGATCAGCGTATTGATCACCGCCCGGCGCACGCCGCTGTAACCCTGGGCCAGCGTGTTGGCGCGGATGAGCATGGACGCGCGCACAGCGTCCGGCGGCAGGTACGGCCCGGTGCCGGAGGTGTGGCTGAGCAGCAGGCTGCGACTGAGCTGCGCCGCTTGTTGCGGGCTGCGGAAGATGGCGCGCCCGGCGTTGTCGCCGAAGCCGGTGTTCACGCCGTAGATGGCGCGCGGGGGACGGCCCTCGGCGTCGGCTCTCTCGACCTCCTGCATCGCCTGGCGAACCCAGGCGGCGCTACGCTCGATCCGCTCCAGGCGGGCGGCCAGGTCGGTGCCCGGCGGTGCCGACTCCGGTAGCGGTTGGACGGGGGCGCTGTCGCGGGCGACGCGCACAACATCGCCGATGGTCAGCGCGCTTGCGCCCAGGGCCAGCGCCCCCGTATGGTAATGTTCTGAATGCATAAGAGCCTCTTTCTAAGAAAGGGGAAAATAACGCGTTGCCGCCAATGCGCGGACGGCTGGCGGTGTTCTGGTAGGGGGCGGGTTTGAAACCCGCCCCTACAACGGGCGCAGACGCTCGGACGCCAGACTTCCGAAGTTTGGCGAACTTCGGAAGTCTATTCCGGGCCGGGCGCAGCAGCGCAGCACCCCTACGTGCCAGGCGGTATCCGTGTTGACCTGTTAATCCGCACCGGACTTCGAAAGTGTCGCGCCTGCCCTTACCCCCACTGGGACGCGACCCGACTCACCTAGCCCAGCGAGCTATCGTCGGGGACGCCCTCCTCCCAGAAAGTGAACAGCGCCCCGACCGAGCGCCCCTCGTGGTTGCACAGAATGGCGTCGCCCAGCACCGGCGCGACCGACAGGTTGGTCAGCCGGGCCAATCCCTCCTCGGCGTGCGGCGCGTAGACTGTGTCTGTACAGACGATCTCGCCAATGTCCTCCTGCGCGTTCAGGTGCTCGACGGCGTTGCCCGTGAACAGACCATGCGTGCAGGCTAGGCAGAACTCCGTCGTGCCATTCTCGCGCAGCACGCTCATCATCTCCATCATCGTCGCGCCGGTGGCGATCTCGTCGTCCACGAGGATCGCACGGCGCGCCGAAGCGCCTGTGCCCAACACCGAGCTGATCTCAACCTCAGTATCTGTCAGGCGAATCTTGGTGCCAATCGCCAGCGGCAGCCCCAGGGCAGCGGCCAACTTGGACGCGGGCTTGGCATAGCCCACGTCGGGCGAGATCACGGCTGTATCGGTCAGGTCCTGCTTCTTGAAATGATCCACCAGCACGCGCAGGCTGGTCAAATGGTCGAGCGGGACATCAAAGAAGCCGTGTACCTGGGGTGAGTGCAGCGTCATGGCGATGACGCGGTCGGCACCCGCCGCCTCGATAATCTGCGCGACCAGCTTGGCCGCGATGCTGATGCGCGGCGCGTCCTTCTTGTCCGACCGGCCATACGCATAATAGGGAATCACCGCCGTGACTCGCCGGGCGTCGCCATGCCGGGCGATGTCAATCATCATCAACATCTGCATGAGGTGCCGGTGCACGGGCCGCGTGAGCGACTGGATAATGTAGACGTCCTTGCTGCGCACGCTCTCGCCAAGCTGAATGCGCAGCGTGCCATGACTGAAGCGGCGGATGCTGGTTGGGCGCAGAGGAACGCCGAGATACTCACAAACGCGCCTCGCCAGCGGCTCGTTCGACGTTCCAGAGAAGATGAACAGGTCATCCGTGGTCAAGCTCGTCCTCCTTCGACACTGAACGGCATTCCTGCCTGCTCCTACTTTACCGCCTGGCATCAAATCTGCAAAGGACTGAGGTGGCGGGGCAGCGAAGATTGTGGAGACCTGTCCGGCACCGGCGAGCAGCCTCACTCCCAGCCTCTCTGCGCGCGGGGGTGAGGTTGATCAGGGCGCAGCAGAGCAACGCCCCTGCACGCGCCCGGTAGCGTCCTGCCGCCGGTGGAGTATAATCGCTGGTCAGGGAAAGTCGCTTTGAGGGGACTACCGGGGGGCACCATGACTGTTCGCACGATCCGCTGGCCGGAAGAACGAGACGTGATCCTCGACCACGTCCGCCTGGCCTATGGGCCGGACGAATACGAGCAGGTCGCGGCCTGGTACGGCACTTTACCCAACTTCGATCCGGCGGATTGCTTCGTCATTGATGGCGACCGCCCCGGCGAGATCGCCGGACACGCGAACCTCATCCCGCGCCTGTTCCAGATCGGCGAAAGCCCGCTGCCCACCGCCGAGATCAGCTTGCTGAGCGTGCTGGAGCCGTACCAGGGACGCGGCTATGAGGAGATGCTGCTGGAAGCGCTGCACCGGCGCATGTCCGAGCGCGAGTTTGCGCTGGGCATGAGCTTCGGCGACCCGCTGCTGTTCGAAGCGTTGCTGTACGAGTACGCGGTGGGTCTCTATCTGACCAATTTCGAATCGGAGATCAGCCTTGAGCAGGCGCTGAGAGCGGGCTACTGGAGCAGCGGGCACAGCTACGAGCGGCGCATGGGCGACCGGCTGGGCGCGCGCAACAGCGAGGTCATTGTGCGCCGCTACTACAGCAGCGATCTACCCGCTGTGCAGGCGCTCTACGGTGAAGCGTGCGCGCGCGGCCACTACTGTCTGGCCCGCGACGAGGAATTGTGGGCCTGGCAGATCGAGCACCTGCTGCGCACGGGCCGCAACGAGCCGGACGATTTTCTGGTCGCCGAGACCGACGGGCGGCTGGTGGCCTACGCCCGCCTGATCAGCCAGGGGCCGGTGAACGTCTTCCGCGACACCAACGCCACGCGCTTCAACGTGATCGAGGCGGCGGGCGATCACCCCGACGCGGTTGAGGCGCTGCTGGCGCAGATCGCGCGCACGGCCCAGACGCTCAACCTTGAGCGCATCGGCCTGTTCGTCCACCCGCAGAGCACCTTCATGCAGCACGCCCTGGTACGCGGTGCCCGCCTGCGCCACTTCACCGGCGCGGCGCTGCTGCGCCTGCACAACCTGGCGCTGGCGCTCTATTTACTGGAGCCGACGCTCGAATCGCGCCGCCTCAACAGCCGCTTTGCCCCGCGCCCCTACCGCCTGGTAGTCACCACCGAGCACGATCAGGCCGAGGTCTTCCTGGGCATGGGCGAGCCGGAGGTCGTCGAGCTGGAGGTGCCGTCTACGTCACTCGTTCGCCTGTTCACCGGCTGGTACGGCATTGACAACCTGGCGATGGGCTACAACGAGCGGCACGCCGACCTGCTGCGCGTGCTCTTCCCCAGGCGCGATCCGAAGATTGGGCTGGCCGATCTGTTGTAGAGGTGATTGGTTGTTGGTTGTTAGTTATTGGTTATCAGTGATCAGCAAGTGCACTAAACCACTGATCGCCGATCACTGAAACCGAATACTGACAACTGATCACTGACAACCTTCACAGTGTCAGATTAGGCGTGAGTGCTTACGTCTCCCGCTGATCGCTGAGTGCACACACAGAGGAACGAGCGCATGTCTCAAATCACCGTGCGACAGGCTACACTGGCCGATGCAGCCAGCATCACCGCCCTGCACAACGCGACCATCACCGCCTGGACGCGCCGCCTGCCGTCTGGTGAGACGGTCGCGGCGGAATACGGCGACCTCACCCTTTTCGAGCGATGGCTGGTTGGTGGCCCCTGGGCCAGCATCGAAATGTGTGCCGTCCACCTGGCTAATCTGCTGCGCGGCAGCGACGGCATCCCGCTCGTCGCCGAAGTGGATGGGCGCGTCGGCGCGGAAGCCGAGGTTTTCATCGGGCGCGAGCCAGAGCCGTTCGGCTACCATATCAACATCGCCAAGCTGACCGTCCACCCCGACTGCGCCGACTCCGGGGTGAGCAGCGCCCTGCTGACCTACGTCCAGCAGATCGGCGAGGCGATCCACTGCAAGCGCCTGACCGTCGCCGATGGCGAGGCACAGGCTCCCCTCTTCGAGCACCACCACTTCAGCCGCACCCACAGCGGGCAGCAGATCATCCTGCCCGTGCGCGAAGGACGCGTTTTCTACCAGGCGAGCGATCTCAAGTCCTTCGATCCGGCGCAGATCGAGGGCTGGCACATGCCGCTGGGCCGCTACCAGAGCGCCCGCCAGGAATGGGACCGGCTGCCGCCTGGCTTCTGGAACAGCGTGCCGGAGATCGTCGAGACAGAGAGCGACCGGCTGCACATCCTGGTCACCGGGCACGAGGCTTACGCGCTGATGCAGCAAGACCGCGACCTCCCCTCGCGGGTGCACGCCTTTGTGTGGAGCAAGCGCCCGGTCAAGGGCCTGCTGATCATGACGCTGTGCGATTGGGCACGCCGCCGCGACTACAGCGAGATCGTTTCCTTCGCCTGGGATTTCACGCTGCCCCTGCTGGAAATGGACTTCAAGCGCGAAGGCGCAGTGCAGTACCTCTACAGTCGGATGCTGTGAGACAAGCTGTCGTCGGGGAGATCGTCCGGTAGGGCTACGGCGCGGGCAGCGCCAGCAACCTGAGCGCCAGCGCGCGGAACGCCTGCGGCGCGCGGATGTCGGTCACGGTCAGGCGGGCACCGGGCGGCAGCGCCCTCCGCTCGGCGCTGGTCGAGTCGGCCAGGCGGTCGGCGACGCGCCCCGACCCGCGCACGATGACGATCGGGTTGCGCTGCACGGCCTGCGCGCGAACCTCAGCCAGGACAATCTGCCCGCCGTTGACGATCAGCGCCAGCCCCGGCACGCCCGTCCCGCGCAGCAGCCCGACCAGGAATTCCGACTCCACGCCGAACTTGCCGCCTTCTACCAGCACGAAATGCGAGTGATCGGGGTTGAGGGCGAAGCGCTCCTTGCCGGGCGATGGGCCGCCGGGATAGGTGACGTGACGGTGCGGGGCGACACCCACCAGCGGGAAAGTTGCCCCGGCAGCGGCACGCGCCTCGCCCGCCAGACGCGCCACGCCGGTCTGCGTCGCGCCGTCGGCCACCAGCAGACGATACTCGTCGGCCAGCGGCACCAGTCCCTCGGCGAAAAACGCATGCACAGGGGCCATTGCCGACGATTCCAGGGCGCTCGCACCGCCGTGCACGACAATCGCACCGCAATAGGGAGGGAGCGCCAGCGCCGCCAGAACGCGCTCCGGCGGCTCGCGCGCCCCGACGCGAATTGCCGTCGCCTGGCGCTCGTCAAAGGAGATCGTGAACGGTAGGTTCGCTGCCATGCCCTCGCGTACCCTCACCGCCGCATGACACGCCAATCTACCCGGATTATAGCCGACGGCGGGTATGTGCGCACGGTACCTGCGGAGGGGATATGCGGATTCTGGGGCAGTGCATCGCCTCAGAAGTAAGCTCAGGAAAGTCTTGCGCAATCCGGTGGTTTACCTCACCCCCCGCTCGGCCCACTGACGCGGGTCTCGCTGCCCCCTCTCCGCGTCGGAGAGGGGGCGAGCCGAGCGTAGCGAGGCTGGGGGTGAGGTAAACCAGGGTGCCGCTCTGCTGCACCCCTACCGCCTGACAGGTCTTGCACCCCCGGCACGGCACCGTTCTAACACAGAACATACGTCCGTAGCTCGTGATTTGAGCTACAATAGCACAGGTACGATCACCGCGCCGGACTGCACAGTGCGCCCGGCAATCGGTCGCCGCCAACAATGCCTATGGATGCACAAACCGACCCGAAGCGAGAATTGGCGTTCCTGCGCGAGCAGATGCACGCCTCCGACCAGAAGATCGCGCGGCTGCAAAACGCCCTGGACAATTGCGAGGATCGCCTGGAATCCAGCAGCCTTACCGCCATGCTGCACGCCGCCAACCTGGAGCGCGACCTGCTGAACTCGGTGATCATGCGCCAGGTGGACAGCAACTCCGTATCATTGCAGGCGGTGATCCTGGATCAGCAGGAGACCATCCGCCAGGCAGCCCATCCCCAGGCGCTACGCTGGCAGCGCGGCCAGGCCACCCCCACCGCCTACTGGGACGCTGAGATCAGGCAGGCGTATCTCGACGACCTGCTGCGCCGCTTCCACGCCTGGCAGCATGGTCGCCCCTACTACCCGCCAGCCGCAAGCGCCCGCGATACGCACGCCGCCACCCCGGATTACGCTCACCCCTGGTACCCCACCTCGCCGGACGGGAGCGACCAGGCCCAGGGCGACATCGAGCCGCCCGTCACCGTCTCCGACGACGCATTGGCCGCCGCGCTCAAGCACGCCGGCTGCCCCCCCGATCATCTGACCATCGTCGTGGAGCCGGATGGCTTCGTGCTGGCCACCGGCTACGCGCACAGCGAAGCCGAGCGCGAGCAGTGTCTCGCCGCGTTGGTGGGCGTGGAGGGTGTGCGCGAAGTGCTGACCGGCATCGTCATCGCCGACCCGGCGCGCTGCCCGGCGTGCCAGGCTGCGCAGACCGGCAGCCGGACGCGCCACTAATGCACCCCGCCTATGCGCCCTCCGGCGTGAAGCGGATCGACTCGATCATGAGGTCTACAACATTCTGCGGGATGGGTGATTCGCGCGGCCCCGCATAGTCCACGCGCAGCCACAGGACGATGCCGCCGTGCTCGATGTAAACATCCCAGGCGGCCTCATGCCAGGTGCCAGCGCTGGTGAAGACGTAGTAGTACGCTGCGTTCCCGTCCACCTGGATAGCGCGCCGCTCATAAGTCACCTCGGCGTCGGGATCATCGCTCAGCCCCCTCTGGTGCCACTCGTGCTTGGTCTTGGCCCAGCTTCCGTTGTCGTAGGCCAGCGAAGTGGGCGGCACGTCCATGACGATGACCGACATACGCTCGTCGGGCAGACCCTCGCCGGTCAGCGATTGGCGCATACCCTGGGCAATGAGCGTGCTCAGGTCAATCTCCCGCCCGGCGAAGAAGTCCACTTCGTTGTACAGCTCGTGGTTAGCCACGCCGCAGACCGGGTAGCCGAGCGCCTCCCGCTCGCAGCGCGCGTTCCACCCCGCCGGATAATCCATCGTGAACAGCCCGCCGCTCAGCACCGAGGTAGCGATCCCCGACTCGCCGGATAGATGCAGCCAGCCCTGGTCATCCGCCACGACCAGGAGCGCCATCACCAGCAGGAACACCAGGAATCCGCCCAGTCCGAAGACCATGATCCGCGTGGCCGCGCGCTTCTCGGCCACACTGATAGTGGGCGCTTCCGCTGCCGGCTGCCCCTCCACCACAAAAGCCAGGCCCGGCCCCCAGTCGGGCTGATGGCCCGTGCCGGGCGGCTGGGCCTCGCCGGGGCCATGCTCGCCGATCCGGCCATAGGCCGCCGGGTCGAAGACGTGAGCGCCACCGGTCTCAACAGGAGGCTGCTCGGCGGGCACCAGCGCGCGCGTGCCCTCCTCGTCAAGACCAGCGAAGGGGTTGTCAACCGGCTCGCCGGTGAAGGGGTCAATACCCGGCGAAATCTGCGCCGCGAATTCTTCGAACGACGGCACCGCGCCTCCCTCCGGCGACGGTGAGGCTTCGCTCAGCCGGCGGATAGCCGTCACCGGTTTTGCCAGGCGCGCGGAGTCCGGGGAAACACTCGCAACGGGGAGGACAAAGAAGGAGTCGTCCGGCTCGTCGTCTGGTATCTCGGCGGGCTTGGCAGCGAACGGGGGGGCCAGCGCAGCGAGACGGGCGCGCGCCCGCTCGTGGGTGGGGTCAATCTTGAGCACCTGTTCCAGACATTGCCGCGCCACGTCTTGGTTGCTGACAGCGTGAGCCATCAGCCACCAGGCGCGGGCATCACCCTGGTGCCCGGCCAGGTACGGCTTGAGGATCGCCCCCGCCTGCTGGCGCTGACCGGCCTTGAGCAGCCGGTATGCCTCAACAAGCTCCTCTGGAGTGGATGCGCTGGTCATGAGTCCCCCTGTGACGGTTGAGTGGGAATTTGCTCCTAGTATACAGGAGTCTGTGGCCGGTGCACGCGCCGGTCGGAGTCGGGTGCAGGGTAATCGCATCAAACGTGGGCGCTGTTCTACCTCACCCCCAGCCTCGCTACGCTTGGCTCGCCCCCTCTCCGCGTCGGAGAGGGGGCAGCGAGGCCCGCGTCAGTGGGCCGAGCGGGGGTGAGGTAAACCAGGGCACAGCAGAGCAGCGCCTCTACCTGACAGGCTTTGCACGCACCAATCAGGGTCAGCGGTACAGACACAGGGGAGCTACTCGCCGGAGTCGCTTCGCGGATATGCCCGCCGCTGGCGCTGCGCTTCGAAGAGAAGCACGCTGGCAGCAACCGCCGCGTTGAGCGACTCCGCGCCGCGCGCCATGGGGATGAAGACGGAGAGATGCGGCAGGTCGCGCGCCGAATCGCGCGGGCCGTGCGCCTCGCCGCCCACGACGATCAGCGAGGGCTGCGTCCAGTCCACCTGGTCATAGCACACGTCGCCCGCTGCGTCAGCGACGGCAATACGCAGGCCAGGGAACGCCTCTGGCAGCGCGTCCCAGCGGTGCCAGACGAGCGGCACACGAAAATGTCCGCCCATGCCCGCGCGCAGGGCTTTGGTGTTGAAGGGATCAACCGTGCCGGGCGTCAACACGACGGCGTCAGCGCCCGCCGCCGCCGCCGCCCGGACTGCCGTGCCCAGGTTGCCGGGGTCGCGCCAGCCATCGGCGACAAGCACCAGGGCAGGCGCGGCGGGCACGGGCAGCGCTGGCCAGGGGAAGACGCCGAGCACGCCCTGCGGCGTCTCGGTCTCGGCCAGGTCGCGTAGCAGCGGCTCGATCACCGCCAGGCAGGGGACACCTACCCCATGCAGCGCCGCCACCAATTCCTGCGCGGGCTGGTCAAGTTCGGGCGCATGGAGCACGTATTCCGGCTGCACGCCCGCCTCTACTGCATCGCGGATCAGGCGCACACCTTCCAGCACAAGCTGGCGCTCTCTGCGGCGCGCGCGCGCCTGGCGCTGGAGCAGGCGCACCCGCTTGAGGCGGTCATTGCTGGGACTACTGATCAGTGACATGGCATGACTCCGGCAGGCGGTGTGCGCCCTGCCCTGGAATGGCCCGGCCCCATAACACAAAAAACCGGCGTCTCGGCTCGGTGGAGCCGCCGGTTTTGCCCAACGCAGACACCGTGTGGCGAGCTAGGCCTGCTTGGCCAGCTCAACCAGTGAAGCGAACGTGTTGCCGTCGCGCACAGCGAGGTCGGCCAGAATCTTGCGATCCAGCTCGACATTGGCCTGCTTGAGGCCGTGCATCAGACGGCTGTAGGTCAGCCCGTTGAGGCGGGCAGCCGCATTGATGCGCACAATCCACAGGCGGCGCAGGTCACGGCGACGATTGCGGCGGTCGCGGTAGGCGTACCACGCGCTTTTCATCATCGCTTCGTTGGCGCGGCGGAAGAGGCGGTGCCTGGTGCCCCACTGCCCCGCAGTCATCTTCAGGATTTTCTTATGGCGGCGGCGCGTTACATAACCGCCCTTCACACGAGTCATGATGAATGCTCCTTGCTGTCAGTATCCGGCCCGGTGTAGAAGCGCGGGCACTAGGCCGGCGGATTCTGCTTGTATATGCCCAGGTAGGGGGCCAGCCGCCGGACGCGCTTGGCATCGGCACTGGTGACCACTTCGTGCATGCGGCTCAGGGCGCGCTTGGTGCGAGGCGACTTGCGGCGGCGCAGGTGGCTCTTGCCACCCTTCGTGCGCATAACCTTGCCCGTCGCGGTGACCTTAAAACGCTTGGCAGCGGCCTTGTAGGTCTTGATCTTGTACTTCTTCTGCTTCTTTGCCACGACCGGAACTCCCTATAAACATACTGGCACCGCACAGGAGTGCGGCGCCCAACTAGCGGCGTGATCGAGCACAGTCACGCGCAGGCGATCCTCATCACTTCTTCTTGTCGGTCATCGGGGCGAGCACCATCAGCATCGTGCGCCCTTCCATATTGGGCGCTTGCTCAACCACGGCGATGTCCTTGAGGTCTTCGGCCACCTCGGCCAGCATATCACGCGCAATCTCCGGGTAGGTAATCTCGCGCCCCCGGAAGCGGATGCGCACTTTCACTTTCATGCCCTCGGCCAGCCAGCGGCGCGCATCGCGCACCTTGAACTGGCGGTGATGGTCGTCGGTCTTGGGGCGCAGCCGAATCTCCTTGACTTCGATCTGCTTCTGCTGTTTGCGCGCCTCACGCTCTTTCTTGGCGCGCTCATACTGAAACTTGCCGAAGTCCATGATCCTGCAGACCGGCGGATCAGCGGTGGGCGCCACTTCGACGAGGTCTAGCTCGCGCTCCGACGCCAACTCCAGCGCCCGCTGAATAGATACCACACCGAGATTCTCGTTGCTGTCCGTAATCAGACGGACTTCTCGCGCGCGAATACGCTCGTTTATCCGATAGTCTCCTGCGCTGATGGCCATTTCCTTTCGGGTTCCCACCTATGAATGAGGACGGCGAACTGTGGCTGAGCAGTGTAGCATAGGGGAGGAGATTCGTCAACCGTTACAGGCGAGAAATGGGGGGGAAAGAGAGCAAGACTGTCAGGCAGTGGGGGGCCGCCCTGCTGCGCCCGTAGGGGCGTATGGCGATTCGCCCCCTACGTGACCTCATCCCCGCCCTGCCCGCTGACCGGGACCGGCAGCCAGACCGTGAACGTGCTGCCCTGGCCGGGCACGCTGTGCAGCTCAATGCGCCCGCCGTGCAAGTCCACAGTCTCTTTCGTGATGGACAGGCCCAGGCCCGTCCCCCCTGCCATCTCCATCGCCTGGTCGGTGCGGTAGAAGCGGTCGAAGATATGCTTCTGGTCTTCGGGCGCAATGCCGATGCCGCTATCGCTCACCACCAGCCGGACATTACCGCCAGCCTGATCCAGGCTCACCGCCACACGCCCACCGGGGGGTGTGTATTTCACCGCATTGGTTATCAGGTTGCGCAGGACGCGCGCAAGCTGGCTGACATCGCCCTGGATGTAACACGGGCTGTCGCACCCCTCCACCTGTACGGCGATCTGCTTCTCGCTGGTGGTCAGCACCAGCGACTCGATCACGCTGCGACACTGTACGGCCAGGTCAAACCACTGGCGTTGGATAGTGGCGCGCCTGGCGTCGAACCGCGACAGCTCCAGGATGTCCTCCACCAGCTCGCGCAGCACGTATGCCTGCTGCTGCACGCCAGCGACCATGCTGTGCCGCTCTTCCTCCGACAGGCGGTCGTAGTACTTGAGCAGCGTGCTGACCTGCAGCAGCACGGTGGACAGCGGCGTGCGTAGCTCGTGCGACACAGTCGAGACGAAGCGCCCCTTCAGTTCGTCAAGCTCGCGGAAATAGGTCACGTCGTGCAGCACGATCACCGTGCCCTGCACCTGTCCCCCGGCGTCGCGCACTTCGGCGCTCTGCGCCTGGATGGCGCGGCGCTGCGCATGATCATCCAGCGGACAGCCGCGCACCCGTCCCTCGCCGTCGCTCACCCACAGCCAGCACGGTCTGATCAGGGGATCGCCAGCCTTCACAGGACAATCCTCGACCGCGCACTGCCCGGCAACTATCCGCTCTAGCACCTCACCAGGGAGTCCAACCGGCATCTCGAACTCCGCATTGCCCGGCGCCTCCTGGTGCGCGCGCAGCCAATCCCACAGCAGCGTGGCCGCCCGCGCCGGCCCGCCCCACTCCTGCGGATAGAAGGCGAACAGCGTCTCCGCCGCCGGGTTCATCAGCGTCAGGCGGTCGTCGGGGTCAAAGACGAGCAGCCCATCGGCGACACTCTGCAGGATGGTGCGCACACGCGCCTCGTCGCGCACGGCCTCGGTATAGAGCCGCGCGTTAGCCAGGGCCACGCCAATCTGCCGTCCAATCGCGTCGAGCATCCGCACTTCTTCGCTCGTCCAGGGGCGCGGCTCGTCGTTGACGAGCGCAATCACGCCCTGCATCTGCTCCTGCCGCCAGATGGGGACGTTGAGCACCGATGAGATACCCGACCGGCTGGTGAGATCGGCCAGATCAGAGGCGGGCAGCGGGACCACCAGCAGCGCGTCGCCACCCTCCTGCGGAATGCCGGTCACCAGGTTGAGCGTCTCGACCGGCACGCCGTAATGGGCGGCCATGACCAGAGAAGACTGATCGTCAGCCAGCAGGTAGATGCCGCCGCCCAACACGCCCAGGCGCTGCACGGCAGTGCGCAGCACTCCGCTGAGCATCTCGCCGACATTCAGCGAGCTGCTCAACGTCTCAGCGACGGCATTGCGCACGCTCAAGTCCGCCGTGCGCTCGCTGACGCGCTGCTCCAGCTCCTCGGTGTGGCGACGCACTTCGGCGTACAGCCGCGCGTTGCGAATCGCCAGCGCAGCCTGGTCGGCAAAAGCCGTCAACGTCTGTAGCTGCGCCTGGGTAAACCTCCCCGGAGAGGCGCTGTCAAGGCTCAGCGCGCCGATGGTCTCGCCCTCGATGCAGATGGGCGCGGCCATATGCGAGCGAATCCATGCCGTCTCAGGCATAGGAAACCAACGATCATCGCTGGCCGTGTCCTCCAGCAGGTACGCCCGCCCCGACCGCAGAAGCTCGTAGGTCAGCAGGCGCTTGTCGAGCGCGAACCGGTAGACTCGCGTCCACTCCTCAGAGCCATAAGCGACGTAGCCCCGTGAGTCGGCGATGCGAACGTTATCGCCCTCGGCCAGCATGATATTGGCCGCATCGTGGGGAATGACCCCGCCAATGGCCGTGAGAATGTGATCCAGCACGCGGTCGAGATCGAGCGTGCTGTTGATGGCCGCAGCCGTGTCGCGCAGGGCGTCAGACAGCATATGCTGCTCACGCTCGGCGGTGAACAACTGCGCGTTCTTGATGGCAATGGCCGCCTGGCTGGCGAAGCGGTCGAGAAGCTGGGCGTCGTGCTGGGTAAAAAACATCTCCTTGTGCGCGCCGCCGACGGCGTTGAACACGCCAAGCAACTGGCCCTGCCAGCTTATCGGCACGCCGATGACACAGCCCCAGTCGTACCCGTCGAACACCCTGGCGCGGCCCTCCCAATGGGCGTAGTCGTTGTGAATCATGGTCGTGCCGCGCTCAATCACCTTACCCGCCAGACCTTCGCCGCGCTTGAGCCGCACCCCGACAGGCACTATGTCTGGCCCCACCGCGACCACCCACTCTAATTCGTCTTGCTCAGGCCGGTACAGGTAGATGCCGCCCGATTCCGCGCCCAGGATTTGCAGCGCATTGGCGACCAGCGCCTCCAGCAGCTTGGTGAGATCAAGCTGGGCGGTAATGTCCAGGCTGACGCGGTGCAGCGCCTCTAGCTCGGCAATGTGGCGCTGCACCGTCTCGTAGAGCCGCGCATTGTGGATGGCGATGGCCGCCTGGCCCGCCAGGAGCGTAGCCAACTGCACTTCGCGGTCGGAGAACTCACGGTCGGGCTGGTCGGCGCGCGCGTTGAGCACCCCCAGGAACTGATCGCCCCAGCAGATGGGCACGCCGAGCACGCTGATCGAGCCGGCGATATGCGGCTCCAGGCCGACCGCATGGCCCGACCACGCCAGGTAGTCGCGGATGACCAGGGGCGCATTCTGCGCCCAGACCTCGCCGGACAGCCCCTCGCCGCGCCTGAGCGTCGAGCCAACCGGCACCTGGGCTGATCCGGCGTTGACCACACGCTGGATCACATCGCGGTCGGGCTGGTAAATATACAGGCCGCCCCCATCTACGTTCAGCAGGCGCATCACACCGCGCACCAGCTCCAGCAGCACCACGTCGAGATCAAGCTGCGCGGTCAGCTCCAGCGTGGCCTCGCGCAGCGTCTCTAGCTCGGCCACCTGGCGCTGGATCGTGTCGTAGACCTGCGCGTTATGCAGGGCGAACGCCACCTGCCCGGCAAACGCCTGCAGGCGACCAGCATGGACGGGCGTGAAGAAGTCCGCCGTCGCGCTTTGCAGGTGGATGAAGCCAAGCGTCGCCCCCTCCCAGAGAATCGGCACGCCCAGATACGAGCGCATCACGTGCACGTCAACCGGGTTCACCCAGTCGGGCGACCGGCGGATGTCGCCGACGAGCACCGGCTGGCCTGTCGCGCGCATCCGGCGCAGGTTGGGGACATCGTCCACCCGCACGTGCATCACGTCCAGCACATGCTGCAACCCGTGCGCGACATAGCCCTGCCCGCGCATCACCACGGCCATCTCGCCCTGCACCAGCATGATGCACGACACATCGTGAGGCACCACGCGCGCGATGTTAGCCAGGGTACGGTCGAGTACCTCGTCGAGATCGAGCGTGGAGCTGATCGCCGCCGCCGTGTCGCGCAGGGCGTCCACCAGCGCAGCCTGCTCGCGCTCGGCCTGCTGGGCGCGCTTGCGCTCGGTGATGTTGCGGTGCACGCCAATGGCGCGCAGCGCCCGGCCCCTCTCATCCCGCTCGGTAGCCACGCCGTAGTCGTACACCCACACATAGTCGCCCGGCGCGGCGCGCAGACGGTACTCGTGCTCGACAAAGGGAATCTGCCCGCTCGCCAGCGCATCGAAGGCGGCGATGGCTCCCTGTGCGTCCTCTGGGTGCAGCAGCGTCTCCCAGGCGCTGGCGTGCGGCGCGACATTCTCCGGCTCATAACCCAGCATCTGCGCCCAGTGCGGGTCGCGGAGCGTCTGACCGGTCAGCACATCCCATTCCCAGAAGGCATACCCACCCGTGCGGAGCGCCATCTCCAACCGGCGCTGGCTCTCCGCCAGCGCCCGCTGGGTCTGCAACAGCTCGGTCATGTCGCGCGCGATGACGACGACCGTATCCCGGCCAGCGGGACACAGCCGCGCCTCATAGTCGCGCAGCTCACCGCCGATGGATAACGGGTAGTGCATAACCTGAACGGTGTTGGTGGAGAGAGCACGCTCGATCTGGGCGAGCACCTGCGGCCCGATCTGCGGAATAACCTCTGTGATTGAGCGGCCCAGGAACTGTTCCGGCGGGGCGCAGGGGAGCATCTGGCCGGGCCTGTAATCAAGGAGGATACCGGCACGGTCCAGCCGGAAAATCTGATCAGGGACGGCCTCAAGCAGGGGGCGCTGCTCGCCCTGGGCACGCGACGGGACAGCACGTCCGCGCAGGATTCGCTTCACGCGGCTTGCCAGCCCTCTAGTCAATTGTAGGAACACGCTCCCCCCATAACCGGCTGCTTATCCCAGCCGGTCCGTCGAGTCTCTGTGCCGGCACGCGCAGCGTAACAGCCATGAACGCCATACTACGCATGGTAGCAGCGGCCTCTAAACGTGGCGCATACCAACGCAGGCCAAAAGGGCTACACGCCCGCGATGCAGAGCGTACTATGGACTCCGCACGCCAGGCGCAACGGGCAATGTGCGGCATTCTGTACAGCGCACTGACCCCACTCTGTGGCTCCTCCCGCCAGCGAGGAGGGACAGGCTGCTCTCCTTTCCCTGCTAGCGAGGAAAGGGGCGGGGGATGGGGGTTGAAACGTGCGCGACGCGCTCTAGAGCGCAATCGGCTGGTGCAGTTCCGGCACCTCAACCTGCTCAAAACCTACGTCTGCGTGCAGAGCCTCGGCCAGGGCCAGCGCCGCCGGCTCTTCGCCGTGCACCAGGAATGTCCGGCGCGGGCGCTTGGTGAAGGCGCGCGCCCAGTCCAGCAACTCTTCATGGTCGGCGTGGCCGGAGAAGCCGGTGAGCACTTCCACCTGCGCCCGCACCTGGTGCTCCTCGCCGAAGATGCGCACAACCGGCTCGTGCTCCACCAACCGGCGGCCCAGCGTATCCGGCGCTTGCCAGCCGACGATCAGGATGGTGTTGGCCGGGTCGCCGATGCGGTTGCGCAGGTGGTGCAGGATGCGCCCCGTCTCGGCCATGCCGCTGGCGCTGATGACGATGAACGGCTCGCGCAGGAAGTTTAGCTCCTTGCTCTGCTCCACCGAGCGCGTGTAGCGCAGCGAATCGAAGCCAAAGGGGTCGCCCTCGTCCAGCATGAACTGGCGAATCTCAGCGTCATAGGCTTCCGGGTGCAGGCGGAAGACCGCCGTCGCGTTGATGGCCAGCGGGCTGTCCACGAAGACAGGCAGCGTCGGAATATCGCGGGCGATCATCATCCTGTGCAGTGAGTAGACAAGCTGCTGCGTGCGCCCTACGGCGAAGGCGGGGATGATCAGCGCGCCGCCGCGCCGGTACGTCTGGTGGATGATCTGCTCCAGCTTCTTCTCGGAGTCCTGGTACGGCTCGTGGTGACGGCCCCCGTAGGTGCTCTCCATGATCAGCACGTCGGCGTGCTCCACCGTCTCCGGGTCGCGGATGATCGGGATACCCTTGCGGCCCAGGTCGCCGCTGAAGACCAGGCGCACATCACGGCCCGCGTCGCGGTCTTCGATGTCCAGCACGACGATGGCGCTGCCGAGCATGTGACCCGCGTCCAGCAGCGTCACAGTGACACCGGGAAGAATCTGGCGCGGGCGGTGGTAGCCGACGGCGTTGAAGTATTCGAGCGAGCTAACCGCGTCATCAGCGGTGTAAAGCGGCTGGATGGGCGGCTCGTTGCGACGCGCGCGCTTCTTGTTGACGAACTCGGCGTCGCGCTCCTGAATGTAGGCGCTGTCGAGCAGCATGGTCGAGCACAGGTCGCGCGCGGCGAATGTGCACACAATGTCACCACGAAAGCCAGCTTTCACCAGGCTGGGGATGTTGCCGCTGTGGTCAATGTGGGCGTGACTGAGCACCATCACGTCCACTGAGGCAGCGTCGAAGGGCAGGTTGCGGTTGCGCTCGAACGACTCGCGGCGCGGCCCCTGGTACAGCCCACAGTCGAGCAGCAGCCGCTGCCCGTTGACCTCGATCAGGTGCTGCGACCCGGTCACCGTCCGCACTGCGCCATGAAACGTGATGTTCATCGCTCACTCTCCCTGTCAGGTGTGATCAGCCACACGAAATGAGCACCGCCGGTCAGGGCGTGCCGCTCAGCCGCTCCAGCATGGCGAGCAGCTCCGCACCGTACTCAGCGCGCCGCCAGGGGCCTAAGCCCGGAATATCGTCTAGCTCTTCAAGGCTGGCAGGCATCTGGCGGGCCAGCGCCCACAGCGTTTCGCGCGGCACGATCACGTCGGATTCAACGCCGCGCTCTGCCGCGCGCTGCTTGCGCCACTCGTGCAGCACCTCGTAACGCTCTTGCAGAGCGGGATCGGACGGCCTGCGGCGCTGCGGCGGGCGCGGCGGCTCGGCCTGCCGGCCACGCGCCACTGCCTCCAGAATCGCCGTGCCGTCGCGCTGAACCAGGCGGATGCTCAAGCCTGCTGTCCCGCGCAAATCCTCCAGGTGACGCGGGGCCTGCTCGGCCAGGGCCACCAGCGTGCGGTCATTGAACACTTTGAAGGGGGGCCGGTTGAGGCGGCGGGCGATGGCGTCGCGCAGCAGGTATAGCTCGCGGGCGATAGCTACCTGGCGCAGCCCCAGATCGCGCACCGCCTGAATGCGCCAGTAGCCCTCCGGGTCGAAGTGGTATTCGGCGGCGGGCAGCGCGCACAGCGCCGCGAACATCTCGCGCGCTTCGGTCAGGCGATTCTGAGCGGCCAGCTCCGCGTGCAGGCGGTCGCGCAGCATGGGCAGGAAGTGCGTGTCCATCTGCGCGTAATGCAGTTGATTGGGGGGCAGCGGGCGGCGCGACCAGTCGGCGCGCTGATGTTTCTTGTCCACCACCACGCCGAACTGCTCTTCCAGAATGTTGCCCAGCCCCGTCTTGTCCCAGCCACACACGCGCGCTGCAACCATCGTGTCAAACAGGGTGGCGAAGCTGAAGCCGAAATCGCGCTTGAGCGAGATGATGTCGTACTCCGCCGCGTGGAAGACTACCTCAATGGCCGGGTCGGCCAACAGACTGCCCAGCGGACTCATGTCGTCCACAGCCAGCGGGTCAACGATCAGATCGTGCTCGCGCGTCGAAAGCTGCACCAGGCACACGCGCTCCGTATAAGCGAACAGGCTGTTGGACTCGGTATCTACCGCCAACAAGGAACAGGCGCGCAGCCGGTCAACAGCGCGACGCAGGTCAGCGGTACGCCGGATGATCTGAGCAGGAGGCAGAGCTGGGAAAGCGCCCATCACAGCCACCTGCGGTGCCGGAAGTAGGTCAGCATTCCCGCAGCAATGCTCGCCATGAGCGTCATGATCAGCAGGAAAGCGACCGGATGATGCATCAGCGGCAGGTCAACGTTCATGCCATAGATGCCGCTGATCAGCGTCAGGGGCAGCATAATCACCGAGATCACGGTGAGAATCTGGATCACTTCGTTCAGCCGGTAGCTGACCAGTGTGTTGGCCGTGTCCGACAGGCCCTTGATCACTTCCAGGTGGTCTTCGATGATCTCGTAGGCTTTCATCATGTGGTCAACGATGTCGCCGAAATACACTTCCAGGTCTTCGCGGATGAAGGGGCGATCCACCTTCTCCAGGTTTTCGACGATGGCGATCTGCGGGCGGATGATGCGGCGCAGGGCGATGATGTCGCGCCGGATGAAAGACAGGTCTTGCATCACCTGGCGCGAGTCTTCGATGAAGATTTCCTCTTCCAGGTGGCGGATGTTGGCGTCCACCTTGTAGAGAATGGGAAAGATGTAGTCTACCAGCTTGTCAACGACCGTGTAGAGAATCTTGCTCGCCCCACGCCCCATCACAGTCTCGCGCGTGGCAGGGTTGGACTGGCACTGCTCAAAAAGCTGGCACAGCGGCTTGAGCGACCCATCGTGCACGGTGACGAAATAGCCGCTGCCGACGAATATATCCACTTCGGTGGCGCGGCTGACACGCTGCACCGGGTCCCACAGCGGGAACTGCATGACGACGAACAGGTAATCGTCGTATTCGTCAATCTTGGGTCGCTCGATGCGACTTTGCAGGTCTTCCAGGTCCAGCGGGTGGAAGTATGGGTACGCCTCGCGCAGCGCCTCGACATCCGGCGGCGCGACGCGCTCGATATTGATCCAGGTGACGCGACCATGTTGTATCGTCTGTGTGGCCATGCGGCCAATTATGGCGCGTCAACGGCCCCTCAGCAACCCGCCGGGCGGCCCCGGTAGTGTATCGAATTCGGTTGAAATGGAGTAGTGGGGACTGGCTGCCGTGTGACCCCCCATCCCCCAGCCCCTTCCCCCACGCTACGCGGAGGGAAGGGGAGCAGGCCCGCCGCTTTTCTCCCTTCCCCCCTCGGGGGGGAGGGCCGGGGATGGGGGGACAGGCACAGCCAAAGATGTGGGTAATGTATAGCCACGTTGGAGAGGGGGCGAGCCGAGAGTAGCGAGGCTGGGGGTGAGGTAGGACAACGCGCACGTTTGATGCAGTCGCCCTGGGCTTGCACGCCTTTCCCCCCTGTACAGCTTGTGAAACGCGGTATAATAGGCGCATCTGCTCAGTCATGCGGGCACTCGCCCGGAACGGGGCGGGTGAACGACTATGGTCGAAGGGCGAGTTTTACTCCTCAACGGAGGCACCTGGGAGCCGCTGACCGTCGTCAGCATCCCACGCGCGATCAACCTTCTGCTGTCCGGCAAAGCGATCGTCGTCGAAGACTCGGGGCGCTTCCTGCGCACAGTGCGCTCGCGCTTCCCGGTACCTTCGGTGATCGCGTTGCGGCGTTACATCAACGTGCCGCGCCGCCACGCACACTGGAGCCGCCAGGGGGTGCTGGCGCGCGACCTGTACACCTGCATCTACTGCGGGGCGACAGTCGGTGACCTGTTGCGCGGGAGAATACTGACCCGGCACGATCTGACGGTAGACCACATCGTGCCTGTCTCGCGCGGGGGCAAGAACACGTGGGCCAACACGGCCTGCGCCTGCTTCGTGTGCAACCACCGCAAAGGCAATCGCTTGCCCGGCGAGGCGGGCATGAAGATGCTGTGGGAGCCGAAGACGCCGCGCACAAGCTACCTGGTGCTCGAAGTGGGCAATGGCCCCGAAGCGTGGAAACGCTACATCGAGGTCGGCTCCGATCTCTGACATCACGCGTGATGAGTCGTGAGTCTCCAGCAAGGACGCGCTCACGACTCATCCCTCTCTCCCCTCGCGCTCCCCAACTGTTCGGCTATACTTGGGGCCATGACGCCCAACGAGCCATCCTCACCGCGTAGCGCCGCACTGCCTGAGCGAGAGACGATTGGCAGGGTGCTGGCCCTGATCGCCGTCGCGCGCATGGTCATCAGCGGCTATGGCTGGCGCTGGACTGGCAGCGGTGAGCTACCCACTTTCGCCGCCATGCAGATGCTCGAAAGCGGGCTGCTGCTCGGCCTGGCGATCTGGATCGCCCGCCCGCGCGTCCCCCTGCTGGCTCCCACCCACAGTCAGGCCGCGCGCGCCGCCGTGCGCTGGATTCCTGCCGCGCTGGGCACGTTGCTCCTGGCCGCCTCACCGCGATCAACGCCCGCGCCGATTTGCCGGTGGTACACCACGTGCAGATAGCGCTCTTCGCCGGGGGTGTGCTGGGGGTGACGTGGGGCTTTGGCGGGGGAAGGGCGCTGCTGGCACCAGTGGCGGCGCTGCGAACGCGGGCAGCCCGCGCCGAATTGCTGCCGGTCGTGCTGATCACGCTGCTGGCGCTGGCGCTGCGCCTGTGGAAGCTGGGCACCGCCGTGCACATCATGGTGGACGAGCTACACTTTATGGACGCGGTGATGCGCCTGCAAGACCAGAACGGGACGCGCCTGCTCTCCGACATTGACTCCATCGCCAATTTCACCCACATTTTCCCCTACGTGCAGATGTGGACGGTGCGCCTCTTCGGGCCAGACCTGTACGGGCTGCGCGTGGTGAGCGCGGTGCTTGGCGCGCTGACCGTCCCGGCCCTCTACCTGCTGGCGCGCGCCCTGTTCGACCATCGCACCGGGCTGATCGCCGCGCTGCTCCTGGCGGTGCTGCCGCCGCACCTGCACTTCAGCCGTCTGGCGCTCAACAACATCGCCGATCCGTTGTTCGGCACGCTGGCGCTGGCCTTTCTGGCGCGCGGACTGCGCCACAACCGCCCCGCCGATTACGCGCTGGCCGGGGCCGCGCTCGGCCTGGCCCAGTATTTCTACGAGGGCGGGCGGCTGGTCTTCAGCGGAGTGTTGCTGATCTGGCTGGCGCTGGCGCTGATCGCCTGGCGGCCCCGCGCGCACCTGGGCGGCTTGCTGCGCCTGGCCCTGGTCGCCGGGCTGGTCGCCGCGCCGCTCTACGTTGCGCTGCTGAGCACGGATCGCTCGCTGAGCGCGCGCTTCGACGACAAGGGCGCGCACTGGCACACGCTCAAGACTCTGCTCGCCGAAGAGCCGCTGCCCCAGGCCCTGCACACCTTCGCCACGACCACTCTGCGCCCGGCGGCCCTGCACCTGGTCTATACGCCGGACACCAGTCAGTTCTACTACGGCGGGCGCACGGCGCTGCTGCTGTGGTACGTGACGCCGCTGTTCCTGCTGGGAGCGTTCTTCGCGCTGTGGCGGCTGCGCGTGCCCGGACTGCTGCCGCTGCTGTGGGTGGGCGCGGTGATCGTTGGCAACGGCCTGCTCGACCGCCCGGACTGGTCGGTGCGCTTTGTGGCGGTGCTGCCGGCACTGGCGCTGCTGGCGGCGATTGGGCTGCGCCACACGCTGGCTCTGGTCTGGCCGGAGCGCTGGGGAGTGCGCAGCGCCGGGCGCGTGCTGGCGGCGCTGGCCGCCGCCTGCGCTGTCGCCCAGGGCGCGTACTACTTCGGCCCGCACCTGGATCGCTATAACGTCGAGTTTCGCGGCCCCCGCGACTTCTACGATCCGCTCTACCGCGCCGCCGCGTACCCGCCAGGGACGCTGCTCGTCTACATCGGCGACGACGTGATCTTCTGGCCGGTGATCACCTCGACCGTCCGCTTCTGGTCGCTGGATGTGCAGGTCGCCTATCTGCACCCGTCGGAGTTGGGCACGGGGGCGCTGACCGGCATCGAGCGGGATCGCACCGTGCTGTTCTTCGTCGAGCCGGACGATCCGCGTGCGCTGGAGACGCTGCGCCAGAATTTCGTCGTGCGCGGGCCGCTGTGGAGCGCGTACAACGTCCCGCGCGAGCGGCAATACGCCATGTACGTCTACGAGCCGCCGGGCGTGATCGCCGCCGCCCCGCGATAAAGAACAGCGCCGGATTAGCTCCGGCGCTGCACAAAATGCCGTTCGCGCGCCTGGGCGCGCCCCATACCGCTACGACCCGACCTGGTTCGGCACTTCTTCCTCGTACTTGGTCGGGCACTTCAGCGTGATCTCTTCCGCATAGAAGATGTATTCGCCGTCCACCTGCTGCAACTTGCCCGACATGATGGCCTGCGCTTCGTGCTGGAGCAGATCGGGGATGTCAGTGTCGTAGGCGACGACCTGCAAGCGCGTGGCGTTGGGGTTGTTCACCGCCGTGTAGAGCACTTTCGCCAGGCCGCCCTGCTTGCGGATCGCGTCGTTGTCGTTGGGGATATTGGCTACGACGAAGCGCAATTCGTGCGTCTGCTGGTTGAAGACCGGATCGCCGTCCACCGCCCCCGATACGCGCACGGTCTTGCCCACCATGCTGGGGTCGTTGAGCAGATCATCCACCGTGACGTAGTACCGTGCGCCGATCAAGGTGCTGGAGAACAGCAAATAAGCGATTGCGCCCAGGATAGCCACGCCGATGATCAGGAATTTCCAGCGTCCAGCTTGTTTCTTCGCCTTGTGCCCCTGGGGTAGTAGCTGGTCCTTTTCCCATTGAACTTCCGCCATGTGCAGACCCTTTTCTATGCACTGCTTCGACGACAGTAACGGTCTCGATCATCCAGCATCGCGGCCCACCAGTTCGTATTGTAGCAGCATCTCGCGCGCAGACCAAAGGAATTCGCGCTGGGCCGGGGCGTGTGCGAAATCCGAGGTAAGGGCACTGCTCTGCTGCACCCGTAGGGGCGTATTGCGATACGCCCCTACGTGACCTCACCCCCGCTCACGGCAGCGCCAGGTACGTCGTATACACATTCCCCTCGCGCGCCAGCGCGCCGTCAACTACGTCCACGACCACGCCGCCAGAGGCCACGCCTAGCACGAAGCGCACCGGCTTGCCGCTGCCCGCGCAGTCCAGGCGGTACTGGACGGCAATCGCGTAAAGGCCGGGCGCGGCTGTCCCCGCCACCCATGTGACGCGCTCCACCGGGGCGGCGCGCAGGTCAGCGCAGAAATCGTGCGCGCGCGCTTCGTGCGTCCCCGCTGCCCCCGCCGGGCCTGTCACGCTGAGGTCGAGATCGGCGGCGGAAGCCCAGAGCAGCACAGCCTCGAAATCCAATCCCTGGGCGGGGACAAAAGCAGATGTGGGAGCGGGGGCCGGAGGCGCAACGATGGCGACGAGCCGATACGCGCCCGCTGCGCTCAGGTCGTCGAGCGCCACTTCGAGCGTATAGACGCCGTCAGCGGGCAGCTCAACCTGGCTGATACGCGCCTCGCCGGGATCGATCCAGGCGCGGCTTGTGGCGATTAGCGTGCCGTCGGGGGCACGCAGGGCCAGCGCCGGGTCGAGCGTGCCGGTCGTGCGCGCCACGACCACCGTCGCCCGCTCGCCCGCCCGCCCGCTGAACGTGTAGCGCCGGGCGACCGTCTCCAGGTCGAGCGCACCATTCACGGCCACGCCGGGAGTCAGCGGCTCCGGGGCCGCTGCGCCCACCTCGACCGGCGCGGCGTCCGTTTCGATGGTCAGCGTGTAGCCGCCCGCCGAAGGCCCGTGCTCGAACCCGTAGCGCGTCGCGCGCACCAGATACGACCCGTCGGCGGGCAGCACGAATCCGGCGACGACCGCGTCGGGCACGCCGTCGGGCGTATCATCGGCCCGCGCCAGCTCGTACCCGGCCCCATCGGTCAGGATCAGGAAGGGATCGAGGGCGCTCTCGCCAGCGGCCATGCGCAGCGTGATCTCGTCCCCGGCGCGCCCCTGGAAGATGAACCAGTCTTCGCTGTCGTCGTCGCTCAGCGTCCCGCTGACCGCCTCGTTGTAGACCAGCCAGCGCAGGCGCGGCGGCAGCGTTCCCGGAGCCAGCCAGCGCACGCCCTCACCGGCAACGGCTCCGGCGGGCGGCGAGACCCCGGCCTGCTCCAACGTGAGCGAGTATTCCCCGACGGAATAGCCGTTGGCGAAGCCGAAGCGCGTGGCCGCCAGCGTGTAAGTCCCATCGGCGGGTAGCTCGAACTCCTCAATGGACGGCATGATCGAAGGGCCAGTGTCGTCCACTTCGAGCAGCGTCCCCCCGTCCGGCCCCAGCAGCAGCAGGTACCCGTCCAGGCCGCCCGGCGCGTCAACGGCGCGGGCCATCACGACGCGAATTAGCTCGCCACGCCGTCCGTCGAACGTCCAGCGCTCCTCGTACCGCGCGTCGTCCAGGGTGCCGGTCACCGTCTCGCCATAGCGAATCGGGCGGGCGTCCGGCCCCTGGGCGGCGGCGGGCGCGCCATGAGAGTTCAGCCCGGCCAGCAACGCCAGCGCCAGCAGCGCGCTCACAGCCCACCGTCTCCACGATGATCGCTTCATAGCCGTCTGCCTCCCGCTCCGTCTGCCGCTGATGCCCAGTGTAGCACGAGTTGAACGAAGCGGAGAAGAGCCGTGATCAGTTGTCAGTGATCAGTACAGCGCCTCACAACGACCCAGTGATGACCAACAACCATCAACCAATAGCCACCTCTCTCCCGCCTTGCACTGCCCGATCCCGCATGTTACACTCCCGCCATCTTCCAAACAGAACTACCCGCGCGTTCACCAGCACTTACGCCCGGTTTCAGTCATGCGGAGCGACACCTATGCACCCTCGTTCTCTGGCGCTCACCTTGCTGTCGGCGCTGGTCGCCCTCGCCTTGCTCGCCGGTGCAGCCGGACTCAGCCCGGCGCGCGCCCAGAGCGGCCCGGAGGCAACCGTTGTCCCCGCCACGCTCAACATGCGTTACGGCCCTGGCACCGAATACGCTGTCATCGCCCAGGTGGGGCACGGGGCGGCGCTGACGCTGCTGGCCCGCGACGACGTGCCCGCCAACGGCCTGTGGCTTTACAGCCGCACGGCGGACGGCGTTGAGGGCTGGCTGCTGTCGGATTACCTGGACATTCGGGCAGACCTGAGCCTCGACGCGCTGCCAGTTCGCCCCGCGCCGGGCGACCTGGGCACGCCGGGCGAAATCGCTGCGCCGGAAGCCCCACCCGCCGCCGGTGGCTTCCCGGAGGGGACGGGCATCCCTGCGCAGACCTCCTCCGGCGTGAACCTGCGCACTGGCCCAGGGACGGGCTACCGGGTGATCACCACGCTGGCGGGGGGCACGGCGGCGCTTGCCAAAGGCCGCGACGGGTCGCTGGAGTGGGTCTTCCTCACCGTGAATGGGCAGGACGGCTGGGCGTACGGCAGCTTCATCCGCCTGCTTTCTGGCGACGCGAGCGCCCTGCCGCTGGTGACGACCATCGTCAGCGAGATCGCCGCGCCCGCCGGTGACGCGGCAACCGTCCCTGACGCTGTGCCCGCTCCTGTCGCCAGGGGCGCGGGACTGACCAGCTTCGGCTATGGCGGACACGTGGACAGCTTCGCCTACCCTGGTCTGATGCACAGCGCGGGCATGACCTGGGTCAAGCGGCAGATTCGCTTCGCGCGCGGGACGCCGGGCAGCGTGGCAGCGGGCGCCATTGACCAGGCGCACGCCAACGGCTTCAAGGTGCTGCTGGGTATCGTCGGCAGCGCCAGTGACGTGATCCAGCCCGGCTACTTCGAGGACTACGCGCGCTTCGTCGGCGAGGTCGCCGCGCTCGGCCCGGACGCCATCGAAGTGTGGAACGAGCAGAACATTGACCGCGAGTGGGCCAACGGGCACATTGACCCGACCAGCTATACACAGCTTCTCGCCCTGGCCTATAACGCGATCAAGAGCGCCAACCCCAACGTCGCCGTGATCAGCGGCGCGCCCGCGCCCACCGGCGCAGAAGGCGCGTTCGGCACGGCGGCGGTATGGAACGACGACCGATACGTGCGCGGCATGGCCGCTGCCGGGGCCGCGCGCTACATGGATTGCATCGGCGCGCACTACAATGAGGGCATCGTCTCGCCCGGCCAGACCTCCGGCGACCCGCGCGGCAGCTACTACACGCGCTACTTCTGGGGCATGGTCAACACGTACTCCAGCGCCTTCGGGGGAGCGCGCCCGGTGTGCTTCACCGAACTGGGCTACCTGTCGCCGGAGGGCTACGGGCCGCTGCCCGGCCACTATGCCTGGGGCGCGGACACGAGCGCCGCAGAGCAGGCGCGCTGGCTAGCCGACGCCGTGCGCCTGGCCCGCAGCAGCGGGCGCGTCCGGCTGGTGATCATCTGGAACGTGGACTTCACCAATTACGACGGCGACCCGATGGCCGGGTACGCCATCATCCGGCCCGGCGGCGGCTGCCCGGCCTGCGACGCCCTGGCCGGGCGCTAAGCGGAGGGTGCAACGGGGCGCGGCGCCCTGCCCCCGCGCGCACCTGATCTGATTTGACGATCGCGATCGGCAGTCGCTTGTAGGGGCGGGTTTCGAAACCCGCCCCTACAAAACACTTGGTGCGCGTTACTCATATTGAATGCCAAATCTCACTAGAGAGACTGCGCGCATGAGCGCCAACCCACCCGAAGATCGCCTCACCCCTGCCGAGCCATCGCGCCGCCCGCCGAAGGAGCGCCGCCCGCGTCCCGCCCCACCGCCCCCGCCGCGCCACCTGCCGGTCACGACGGTGACGCCGCAGTTCGCCGGGGAGCAGGAAGCCGCGCCGCCCCCTGTCCCGCCCCAGTCACAGCGCCCGCGCCGCCGCAAGCGGCGACAGCAGGGGTACGCGCGCGCTGCGCTGATCGGCATGGCGCTGGCGCTGCCGCTGTTCCTGGCGGCGCTGCTGCTGCCGCCCTTCTCGCTGCTCGACGCGGCGGAGATCGCGGACGATATCCTGGGCGGCGAGAGCCACACGCCGCAGGGCACGCCGCCCGCCTCCGACCGGCTGATCCTGGCGGCGGAGTCGCCACGCATCGAGCGCGAAGGGCTGGCGGTCTCCGCCGCGCCGGACGCGCTGAGCGCCCCGCTCGACGTGCAGATCACTGCCCTGACGCCCGCCGACTACCTGGCCGGGCGCTTCCCGGCGCGCGGCTGGCACTGCCCCGCCGATCTGCCGCCCGACCGCGCGCCAGCCAGCGCAATCTACAGCCTGAGTCAAGGGGGCACACCGCCCCCCAGCCTGACCATCAGCGTGACGGCGCTGCCAGGGGCCGCCGCATCCCTTGACCGGCTGGCGCTCTACGCCTGGAACGCGACCGCCGGTGCGTGGGAACACCTGGCGGGCCGGGCGGACGAGTCCGGCACGGTGAGCGCGGCGCTGCCCTACCTGCCGCGCTGCCTGGCGCTGCTGCGCGAAATGGGCGAAGGACGGCGCGTCGGGCTGGTGCTGGGCTTGCAGGATGCGCTGGACGCGGATGTGCTGGCCGCCAACCCGACGATCTTACCGGGGAGGCTGCGCCCCACGATCTCCGGCGCGCTCGATGTCGTGCTGGCCCCCGGCTACGCGACCGGCCAGGGCTACGCGGTAGTACCCTACGCCCAGAACTTTGCTGATCCTGCGGCGATTGACACGGCAACCGTGCGCGCCATCCTGGAGAATCCCGCGCTGCGCGCCGAGCACGTCCGGCAGATCGCCGCCTTCGTGCTGGCCGACGCCGGGCACGCCGGTGCCGCTGTGGATTACCGGGCCGTGACGCCCGACCTGCGCGACGCCTACACTGCCTTCGCCCGCGAGCTGGCCGCTGCGCTGCACCGCGCGGGCCGCACGCTGACGCTTGTCGTACCCATGCCCGTGCCACTTGAGGACGGCACATGGAACAGCGGCGGCTATGACCTGGCCGCCCTGGGAAGTATCGCCGATACGCTGGTCGTGCTGGGGCCGCTTGATCCCGCCGCCTACACACCCGGCGCTGACGTGGATCGCGCCCTGGACTGGGCGGCAGCTCAGGTCAGCCGGAGCAAGCTGCTGCTCGGCCTGAGCGCGCTCAGCGTCGAGGAGGCGGCGGACGGGTCGCTGGCCCCGCTGGACTTCGACGCGGCGCTGGCCTACCTGGGCGACGTGACCCTGGAGCCGCCCGGTGATGCTCCCCCCGGCCAGACCATCGCCGCGCACCTGGCTCACCCCGCCGGAATCGCGGTGGAATGGCGCTTCGACGAGGCGGCGCAGACCCTGGTCATCGAGTATCGCGACGCCGAGGGAGTCCTCCTGCGCACCATGTGGATCACCGACGCCGGGGCGCTGGCCGCGCGCCTGGCCCGCGCCGCCGATCACGGCCTGGGCGGGGTGATCGTCACCGACCTGCTGGCCGATGGTGCTGCGCCCGGCCTGGACGCCGCCGTGCTCGCCTATCGCCTGGGCCGCCCGCTGGCGGCGGAGCCGCTGGCGCTCGAATGGCGTGTGCTCTCCGGCGAGACGGTCGTCGCGCGCGGCGAAGGGCAGCCCGGCCAGCCGTTCACCTTCACCGCCTGGGAGCAGCCCGGCCCGCTGACCGTCGAAGCGTGGCTCGGCGAGACGCTGATCGGCGCAGAAACGCTGACTGTCACCGCCCCGGAGCCAACGGCAACGCCTGTGCCCACCGAGACCCCAACGCCGACGGTGACACCCCCACCCGCTACGTCCTCGCCCACGCCCGAACCTACCGTTGCGCTGCCCGACCTGGCCGCGCTGCCCACCGTAGACCCGGCGATCCTGGCCGCCGCCGATCTCGGCACGGAATTCGCCGTTGGCGTGCACACTGGCGCGCTCAGCCGCACGCTGTTGCACGCAGGGCGCATGCACATGAAGTGGATCGCGTTGGATGTGCGCTTCCGCGTGGGAGCGACGCCCGGCGCGCAGCAGGACACTATCGCTCAGGTGCAGGGCAACGGCTTCAAGGTGCTGCTGAGCGTCAGCGGGGACGCGGACGAGTTCGCTGCCCTCGACCGGGCCGAGTACCTGACCCTGTTCACGGCGTACATGGGCGGGCTGGCCGCCTACGGCCCGGACGGGATCGAGGTCTGGCGCGAGCCGAACGCGCTGATGGCCCCGGACGAGTACCTGCGCCTGCTGGCCCTCTCGTATAGCGCGATCAAGGCGGCCAATCCGGGCACGCTGGTGATCAGCGGGGCGCTGCGCCCGCTTGATGATCCCGCCGCCCCCGACGAGAGCGACGCGACCTACGCGCAGCAGTTGGCCGACCTGGGCGCGCCGGGCTGGGCCGACTGCATCGGAGTGCAGTACACGCTGGGTGCGGTGTCGCCGGTCAGCACGGCGGGCGACCCGCGCGGCGACAGCCCAGTTTACTACCTGCCGGGCGTCACTGAGCGCGCCGCCGCCTCCTTCGACGGAGCCAGGCCGCTGTGCTTCACACGCTTCGGCTACCTGGCCCCCGAAGGATTAGCGCCGCTCCCGTCCGACTACGCCTGGGCGCAGAACACCACCCTCGCCCAGCAGGCCCGCTGGCTGATGGACGCTGTGGGGTTGGCGATGACTGACGAGCAGGTGCGCCTGCTCATCCTGTTCAGCCTGGACGCCAGCGCCTTCGCCGAGGACAGCCCCGAAGCGGGCTACGCGCTGGCTCGCCCGGACGAGACCTGCCCCGCCTGCGAGACGCTGGCCGAATTGCTCAAAGAGGAGTGAGGCCAGCGTGGGGGCGTATGCGTATGCCCCCGCACACGCCTCTCCCCCTAAATCCCCCTCTCCAGCCGAGCTAGAGAGGGGGACTTTGATCGCCGGATGCCGTGTTTCCCTCTCCTTGGCTTGGCCGGGGAGGGGGCCAGGGGGAGGGGCGTCGCTCAGCGCTCGCGCCAGCCGATCAGGGTACGCAGCAGCGCCAGCCCCGCCAGCCCGAATCCGACCGCGCCAAGTGCCTGCTCGCCCCCCACATAGAGGATCGTGCTGCTGACCGCGATTCCGGCGAAGACCACCGCCCCGGCCAGGCGCGCCAGCCCCCGCTCCAGCCGCGCAACCTGGCGCTCGGCGTCGGGTGTGAGCGCAGAGCGCACGGTTAGCTCGCCCCGCTCGGCACGGCGCAGCACGTCCTCGGCCAGCGCGGGAAGCTGCACGGCGCGGCGCAGCGTCTCAAAGCCGCTGTCCAGCAAGGGGGCGGCCCGTTCCCCGCTGAGCAGCGCGCGCAACGCCGCCGGGTCGCGCAGGTCGCGCAGGGTCAGCTTGAGCGGCAAGGGGGTGGGCGGCAGGTCTTCGCGCTCGGCCAGCAGGTCGCGAGCGAAGGGGGCGATCTCGCGCCAGGGGTCGAACGACGGGTCCAGCCCCGTCGCCAGCCCGCTGAGGATGCCCACGCAGCGCGTCAGGTAGAGGAAATCCTGCGGCACCTGGAAGGGCAGCGCGAAGAGCAGGTCGCGGAACTCACGGCCCAGCGTGGCCATCTCCTGGAACTGCATGGCGCTGATCTCGGACATGCTCATGCCCCACACGCGGTCGAACACCACCCGTGACGCCTGCTCGATGCGCTCCAGGTCAGCGCCAGGCAGCAGCACGCCCAGTTGTTGGTAGGACTGCACCAATCGGTGCGCGTCGCGCGCGGTGAGGGCGTAGAGCGTCTCGCGCAGCCCGGCCTCAATCTCCGGCGTCAGCCGCCCGGCCATGCCGAAATCCACGAAGATCAGGTAGAAGGGCCGCCCGCGCAGCGGCGAGCCGTCGGCGTGCGTCCCACTGCCCGACGGCGAGTCCGGGTCGAGCGGGTAGACGAACAGGTTGCCGGGGTGCGGGTCGGCGTGGTAGAAGCGCTGGATGAAGACCATCCACAGATAGGTGTTGATCAGCCGGCGGGCCACGTCGCGGCGGTCAATGCCCGCCGCCTCGATGCGCTCGTAATCGGTGATCTTGATCGCGGTCACGTCTTCCAGAGTTAGCACGCGGTGCGTGGAGTGCTCGCGGTAGACGCGGGGGATGTAGATGCCCTTGTTGCTGGCGAACATGCGGGCGAAGGCTTCGGCATTGTCCGCTTCGTGGAAGTAGTCCAGCTCTTCCACCAGCACGGCACTGAACTCCTCCAGCAGGGCGGGCACGTCGGCGCGGCGGGCGATGAAGGGCAGGCGCATGGCCCAGCGCGCCACCACGCCCAGCGCCTTGAGGTCAGTCGCCACCAGCCGCCCGATGCCGGGTCGCTGCACCTTGACCACCACGCGAGTGCCATCCGGCAGGCGGGCGCGGTGCACCTGGCCGAGCGAAGCAGCGGCGACGGGCGCGGCGTCGAACGAGGCGAAGCGTTCGTCGGGCGGGTCAAGCTCCTCGACCAGCACGCGGCGAATCTGCGCGAAGGGCACGCTCGGCGCTTCGTCTTGCAGCGTGGCCAATTCCGCGATCACTTCGGGGGGCAGCACATCCAGGCGGCTGGAGATGAACTGGCCGAGCTTGATCATCACCCCGCCCATGCCAGCGGCCAGGGCGCGGAACTCGCCCGCCCAGCGCGTCAGGCGGGCCGAGCGCCCGCGCGCCACACGCTCGCGCCCGATCACGCGGCGCAGCACCAGCTCCCAACACAGCACGCGGGCGAAGAGCCACGCGGCGAAGCGCAGCGTGCGCCGGTAACGCCGCCATTCGATCCCGTACCCGGCAAGCTCGCCGGGCAGGTCGCCCTGTGCGGACTTGGGGCCGCTCGTTGGGCGATCTTCAGGCGGGCGAGCAGTCTCGTCAGGCGTGCGGCTCTCGAACATGCTATGCTCACAATCCCTGCCGGTCCGTTGCCCGGCAGTATACCCTCTGATCCCCCTGAGATGGCAAAGAAAGGCCCTCCGCCTCTCCCGCGCGCTGAGCGGCGTTTGCCTATTTTGTGATGTGTAATACTATGAAGGAAGCCGGCAAACACAGGTTGCACGTCTCTGTAACGCGGGGCCGTCACCCGCTGGACAGGTTACCGGCCTGCCCCTACCCAGAAGGAGGGGGAAATGAAATACCTGCGCTGTGGTTTTTCGCTGTTGGTGGTGGTCGCGGCGCTGGCCCTGGCCTGGCCCGCCGCCGCCCAGTCCGACCAGGTCGTGTACTCGACGGGCCAGTATTTCCAGAACGGCGTCATGCTCTGGCGCTCCGACACCGGCCATATCTGGGTCCTTGCCCACAACGGCCAGGCCCTCAGCTTCCCGGCATCGTCGTACACCGGCCTGCCAGATAACCCGCCCTTGAGCGGTGTCACCGGCAATCGCCCCATCCTCGGCTTCGGCCAGGTGTGGAGCAATTTCCCGCAGGTGCGCGAGCTACTCGGCCCGACGATTCATCCAGAAGTCGGCTTCTTCATGCGCATTCGCACCGACGACGGCACGACCTATCTCACCCAGTCGAACGGCATCGTCTACCAGATCAAGCCCGATGGCACCTGGAAGTATGCCGAGCCACCGGCGGAGCCTGGCCCGTACATCATCTCGTTCACCGCCGACACCACGACTCCCAGCACAGGCGGCACGATCACCGTCACCTGGGCCGTGTATGGCGTGGATGCCGTGCAAATTGAGGTGACCGATCCAGCCACGGCCAGCCTCATCGGGAAGCTGCCCTTCTTGCCCCTGACCGGCAGCGAGACGATCACCATCCCGTTGGGCATGGCGGCCCGCACCCTGAACATCACCCTGTCGGCGGTGAAGATCACGGTCACGAGCGCCGGTGACATCTACGACAGCGTGGAGCAGAAGACCATCGCGGTGGAGATCGCCGAGCCAGCAATCGCCAAGAACACAACCGGCGCAACCTTCCAGAGCTTCGAGCGCGGCTTCATGATCTGGCGCGCCGACACGCTCGACATCTACGTGTTCCTCGACTTCGGCAGGCTGGGGGCGGGTGGCGGGCGGTTCAGCGTGTTCCCGCACGGCGTCTACAGCACCCTGCCCCTGAACCCGTTCCAGGCGGTTCCGTCGGGGCGCGTCCGTCCGGAAATGGGATTCGGTCAGGTGTGGGGCAATACGCCCGCTGTGCGCGAAGCTCTCGGCTGGGCGACCCGGCCCGAACAGGGATATACGGCCACCGCCCGCCTGGAAAACAAGGCCCCAGTGTCCATCACCGTCCCCGACGGGTCTGCCGTCGGCCTCGATCTGGTCTCAGGCCGCTGGAGCTGGATCAACCCATCGCCGTGATCGGGCAACGCGGCGCGGCGGGAGTGTGGCAGGGGCGGGTTTGCAGACCCGCCTCTGCAATCGCACAGCAAGCAGCGCCCCTGCGCCCTACCCTGGCTGTCCGGGCCGTCATCATGCCGGTTTCCGCTGGTTCTCCGCCGACTCCGCCTTGACGAAGTGAATGCGCAGCCGCGACTGCTCGAAGCGCGCGCCTGCCGTCTTGAGATTCCACAGCGCGTAGGGCAGAACGATGTTGCGCCGGTAGGGGCCGACGCGCAGCGTTAGCTCGTCCGCCGCGCGATAGAGATCGAGGTCGCGCTTCTCGACGAAGGGCAGCGGCACCACCAGGTAGTAGCCGCCGTCTCCGTCCGGCTCGATGCGGTGCGTCTGCTCGCGGGCCATCACCTGCGCCGGGTTTCGGTCGCCGTAGAGAGCAGCGGCCAGGCGACGCAGCGCATTCAGCCCGCCAACCTCGTCATTGAACATGGGCGCTTGCAGCAGCGGTAGCTCGCCGAACGCCTCGGCAATGTAGGCGATGTTCTCGGCTTGGTGCTCCTTCCAGGCGTTGAAGTAGGGGTCGGTCACGGCGTCGGGGATGACGCGGTTGCAGAGCACGGCGTCCACCGCGTAGCCGTACAGGTTGAGGTAGGTGTAGGTGCGCTGCGTCTCCTTGATGACCATGCGCTCCGGATTGACGACCAGGCGCAGGCTGCTACGCTCCGGGTCGCCGAGAATCTCGCGCACGCTGTCCAGCGTGTCGAAGAGGCCGTTGATGCTGTCCAGCGTCTCGGCGTCGGGCAGGTCAGCGCCAATCAGCGGCTTGGCGACCGGACGCAGCAGGCGTCCGCTGGTTCCCCGCAGCAGCGAGGTGATGCGCTGGAACCACCAGCGCGTCGTGTCCGGCAGACTGAGCAGGCGCAGCGTTTCGGCGGTGGGCGCGGCGTCCACGATCAGCACGTCGAAGTCGCCGTCTTCGAGATACTTGTTGATCCACAGCAGGTGCGCGCCCTCTTCCAGGCCGGGCAGGATCGTCACTTCCTCAGCGACGATGTCGTTGATGTGGCGCTCGCTGAGCACGCTGAGCATCCAATGCTGGATGCGCCCCCAATACTTGTCCATCGAGTAGCGGGCGTCCACTTCCTGCGCCCACAGGTTGTCAAGGATGCGCACTGGCTCCGGCCCAATGCTCACTTCCAGCGAGTCGGCCAGCGAGTGGGCGGTGTCAGTCGAGATGACGATGGTGCGCAGACCAAGCTCGGCGCAGCGCAGCGCAGTGGCGGCGGAGATGCTTGTCTTGCCGACTCCGCCCTTGCCGGTGTGTACGATGATGCGCATCGTGGCGTGTCCTTCCGGTGATCGTCTCTGGTGATGGCGTGGTGCGTGGGCGCAGCAGAGCAGCACCCCTACCGATCAATACGCCCGGCCCGTCCAAACGGTGCGTGCCGGGAGCACTTTCTTATCCAGATTTTACACCGGCGGCGGGGGGATGGCGTGTGGCGTCTGGTTTACCTCACCCCCTGGCCTCGCTGTGCTCGGCCTTTCCTCCTCTCCGCTGCGGAGAGGGGGAAGCAAGGCGCGCCAGCGCCGAGCGGGGGTGAGGTAAAGCATTGAGGAAGTGAGGCGCACAGGGCGTATGCGCTGCGCCCCCTACGGCCCACTACCCGCCTCTTCGCGCGGGGGCAGCGGGTCAACGGTCACGGCGTCGGGGTCGCCTGGGTCGCGGGCGGGGATGAAGGTGTCGTCCACATAACGCTCCATCCACGAAAGCTGGTAGTAGGCCGGGCGGCCCTGCCAGCCGTTGTCGTAGCCGGCGATGTTGACCGCCCACCAATACTCCTCGTCGTCCGGCGTCCAACTGATGTCGGCGATGTAGATAGTGGTGATCAGCCCCACCCAGGGACGCCAGTGCTGCGCTGCATAGCGGTACGCGCCGACCAGATAGGCAGCTTGCGTCTCCTCGTCCACCGCGTGCCAGGCGTAGTCCGGGTGGATGGTATCGGTCGTCCAGCCCAGTTCCAGGATGGCAATCTGCTTGTGCGCGTCGCCCGCCTCGACCATGATCGCGCGCATGTCTTCGACGTGGCGGAAGCACATCCAGCGCAAGAAGCCAGCGGCCTCCGCTTCGGCGGGCGACATCTCCGGCGGATTGCCGTAGCCGGGCGCATTCACTCCCAGCACGTCGAAGTGAGAGGCCGCGCCCGCTGCGTACATCTGGCGCAGGTAGTCCATGTCCGGGATCGCCTCCGGCAGGTCAGTGCCGGTGGGGGCCAGGCCAGCGGAGATGATGATCGCCCCTGGGTCGGCGTCGCGGATGGCTCCGGCGCACGCCGCCAGCATGGTCACGTAGCCCGTCGGACTCGGAGGGTAGTCGAGCCACTCGCGGGTGAGGTTCGGCTCGTTCCACACCTGGTAGGCGGCGATCTGCCCCCGGTAGCGGGCGGCCAGCGTCCCGCAGAACTCAGCCCACGCCGCCAGGTCTACCGGCGGATCATCGGGCGCGTCCGGCGCGGCAACCGCCCAATCCGGCGGGCCGTCCAGCCGGGCCACAAGCTCCAGCCCGCGATAGTTCGCCTCATCCACCACGCCATCGGCCTTGTCCCAGTGCCACTCGCCGCGCACCGGCTCCATCGTGCTCCACGAGAAGCGCTGCTTGACATGGCTGAACTTCATCAGACGGATGTTGTCCAGGTCAATGGTGCGCATCGTCTCGTTCCACCACAGGAAGGCATGAATGCCGTAGGTCAGCGAGGGGAAGGCGCGCTCGGTCACGGCGTCCGGGGCCAGGTCGCTGGGGATCGGCGGGGTGACGGTTGGGCTGGCGGGGATAGCCTTGTCGCCGTCGCGCAGCAGCAGGCCAGCGCCCGCAGCGCCGCCCGCGATCACGGCGACCAGCGCGACGGCCAGCGCCGCGCGCAGCCTGCGGGCGCGGCGAGGCGGGAAGGGGTGCGTATCGGTCACGAGTCCTGGTGTGCTCCTTGTGGGCAGCGATCAGGGATCAGCCCTCAGCGGCGCGGAAGGGCGGGCCGTGCGCCCGTAGGGGCTTTCTGCGCAACGCCCCTCCCCCAACCCCTCCCCGGCAAAGCCAGGGAGGGGAGACTCCGCCTGCGGGCGGAGAAGTCCCCCTCTTTAGCTCGGCTGGAGAGGGGGATTGGGGGGGTGAGGCGTGTAGGGGCGTATCGCATACGCCCCCACTAACCTTCCTGCCTAACGCTCGCGGAAGTTGTAGCTGCCGATGACCTCGTAGGCCGGGGCCTGCTGCCACTCCGGGCGCAGCAGCGAGTAGGGCACGTTGTCGTTGGTGGCGTCCCAGCCCGCCTGCGGCCCGTAGTTCAGGTTCCACACCCAGGCCAGCCAGACAAAGCCCCAGCTTTCCATCGCCTCAATCGCCTCGCCGATGAACTGCGCTTGCTCGGCCAGCGTGTTGTCGTTGGCAAACTCAAAGTCGCGCGGGTAGCCGTTCAGGTCTTCGGTCGTCGGCCAGCCGAACTCGGTGATGCACAGCTTCTTGTCGCTGCCCGCCTGCTGGATGCGCTGGGCGTAGCCGTTGAGCGTGCTGTAGAACGACCACGAATGGTGCGGGTTGTCGAACGGGCCGCGGAAGGTGGCGCGCGGGTCGTTGGGCACCTGGTTCCAGGGCACGTCGGGGCCGATGTTGTAGCCGTTGTGGTGCGCGCCAACGCAGTCGGTCGTGTCCAGCATCCCGGCCTGGATCAGCATGTCCATGAACACGAAATCATCGTAAGCGGCCACACCGTCATTCCAGCCAGTGGGCGAGAGCGCCCCGCTGATGACGATGATCCCCGGATCAACGGCCTTGATCGCGCTGTAGGCCGCACGCAGCAGCGTGACGTAGTTCTGCGCGTTCAGCCCGTAGACGGACGCCCACTCGCGGTCAATGTTCATCTCGTTCCACACTTCGATGGCGTGGATCATGCCGGGGTAGCGGTAGAGCAAGATGGTGATGAAGTTGGCGTAGGTCTGCGGGTCGGCGGGCGGGCCAACCTCGTCCAGGCGGGTGTTGCCCGGCTCGCGTGCCCACTCCGGCGCGGTGACGATGCTCAGCATGACCTTGTTGCCGTGCTCTTTAGCCAGCGGCAACGTCACATCCAGCTCCGACCAGTCGTATTGGCCCGGCTGCGGCTCGACCACTTCCCAGCGCACCTGTTCCTTGATCCAGCCGAGCTTCAGCTTGTCGCGCACTTCGCCCATCCACAGCTTGTACACTTCCGGGTCCATGTTGGGCTGGACTTGGATGCCAAGCTGGAAGCCGCCCACGTCAATCGGGCGCGGGGTCAGCGTGGGGATGGGCGTCGCCTGCTGGCGGGCAGGTCGGGCACCGCTCGTCGCCGGGGGAGCAACCGCTGCACGAGCCGCCGGCTCGCCCGGCTCGCCGGCGTCAGGAGCGGACGCAGCAGGGGGCTGCTCGGCCACGTCAGCGGCGGGCGCTGCTTCCTCAACAGCGGACGCTGCGGCGGCGGGCTGTTCCGCCGCAGGGGGCGCAGCTTCCAGCGGCGCAGCTAGCTCTTCCGCCGGTGGAGCGGCGAGCGGTACAGCGTCCACCAGGGAGTCGGCGTCCGCGTTGGGCAGCGCAGCGACGCTGGCCTCTTGTTCCCCAGCGACCAGACCGGTGGCGTAGTAGATACCGGCGAACGTCAGCGCCCCCATGACCAGGGTGATGCCCAGCCAGGCGACGACAAAGCCGCGTATCTGGCGCTGGCGAGTCAAAGCAGCCGAATGTTGCATGATCGTTTTCCTCCTGATTTGCGTTCGCCTCTCGATTGTAGCGCATATGGGAGCACTTTAGACAACGATCACCCTACGCCGATTCCATTCGGGTTTGGGGACGAGATTCCTGGAACCGCAAAGGCGCGGAGGACACAGAGAAGAGCATTGAGACAGACCTTAAGGATTCTCTGCTTTTCTCCGCGCTCTCTGCGTCTCGGCGGTGAGAGTTTGCCCCAAAATCGGCATACTCCCCCACCCTCCGGCACTCGCCCATTAACACTCCAATTCGCAATCCGTAATCCGAATTCCACAATGAGGCGGGGCACTCCCTCGCACCGCTTATTGACACCGCCCCGAACGTCTACTACAATTTCAGGTGTAGTGGAGCAGGTTGTTTGCAGTACCGGTGAGAAAGACAATACCCGGTGTAGCACTACCACACCGGGTTGATTTTTGACCCGCACCGCAACGCCCGCCCACACTGCATGTTCTATCAGTGGGCAAAAGGAGCACCCCGAAATGGCAGAACGTCTTACCGGCGTGGTCAAATGGTTCAATGCGCAGAAGGGCTACGGCTTCATCGCGCGCGAAGGTGGCCCGGATGTCTTCGTGCACTATACTGCGATTGTCGGTGCCGGCTATCGCAACCTGAACGAAGGCGACCAGGTCGAGTTCTCAATCACCGAGGGACCGAAGGGGCCGCAGGCCAGCGAAGTAGTGCGCCTCGACGCTAATTAGGCAACCTCTCCACACCACCGCGCGGCCCAGGCGGGCCGCCCTTAATCAAGTCAAGACGACCCGGCGCTCATGCAGCGCCGGGTTTCGTTGTGGCGGCAGACGCCGGTCACTCGACCTCGACCTTCACTTTCTCCTTGTCGTCGCCTGCCTTGGGCTTGCCGCGCAGCTTGTCCACGCCGCACTCCAGCGTATCGAGCACGCCGTCGAACAGCACCTCCCAGCTTGCGCGCGTCTCGTCGAGCGCGTTGCCGGCATGCTCCCGAAAGCTCTTGGGCAGCAGCGAGGCAAGCGCCTTGCCGGTTTCCTCCAGCGCTCGCACCTGGTGATGCGCGAAGGCATCAAGCGGCTTGCGTGCTGCATCGGCCTTCTTCTCTGGCTGAGATTTCGTCTTAGCCATGACCTTCTCACCTTTCCTATAGCTATACCTTACGGCTGCCTACCGATCACCCCTTCATCATCCTTCTACGTCCGGCAGGGCCGGGCAGTTGCGCGCCGGGCGCTCAATAGCCCCGCGTGCGATCCACCAGGTTAAGCAAGTCCTTGCGCGCCAGGTAACGCTTGAGATTCTCGACGAAGACCAACGCCGCCTGCTCCCGGTAATCCACCGCAGCCCCAGCAAGGTGCGGGCTGATGATCAGGTTGGGCAGCTTCCACAGCGGGCTGTCGCTGGGCAGCGGCTCGGACTCAAACACGTCGGAAGCGGCCCCGGCGATCACCCCGCGCTGCAGGGCATCGGCCAGCGCCTCGTCGCCCACCACCCCGCCCCGGCTGACGTTGATCAGATAGGCGGTGGGCTTCATCGCCGCCAGCACCCCGGCATTGACCATGCCCCGCGTCGCCTCGGTGAGCGGCACCGTCAGCACGACGAAGTCACACTCGCGCACCATCGAAACCAGCGCCTCCGGCGGGTACAGGCGGTGGAAGAACATGCCTTCCGGGTCGCCATGACCGGGCAAAACGTAGCTGTCGGTCTCGGCGGGCTGGCGCACGTCGCGCTTGACGGCCAGCACGTCCATGCCGAAGGTCTGGGCCACGCGCGCGATCTCGCGCCCCACGCTGCCGTAGCCGACGATGCCCACCGTGCTGCCGTGCAACTGGCGCGGCAGGAAGGCGCTCCGGTCGCCGCCGGGCCACTCGCTGCGCGTTTTCTGCTCCATCATCGCGGGCAGCCGGTGCGCGAAAGCCAGCATCATCGTGAAGACGTATTCGGTCACTGCCGGGGCTTGAACGCCGCTGGCCGTCGTCAGCAGCACGTCAGCCGTCTGGATGATCGGCTGATCCCACAGGTGGTCAATGCCGGCGGTGTGCGCCTGAATCCAGCGCAGTTGGGGCGCTTGTTCCGGCTCCGGCACGACACAGTTGGTGTAGAGCACCTGGGCAGACGCCCACGCCTCGTCCGGCACGTCGCGGGCCTGCTCGGCAGGATGCACGAGCAGCTCGATCCGGTCGGAGACCTGGCGAAACCCGTCCAGCAGGTCGTCGCTGAACGGGACGGTGATCAGCACACGGAGTGGTTGAGCAGATTCCGGCATGAGTCTCCCTCGCCATCATGCGCAAAACGAGCGGCTGTGGCCCAGTAGCTGGCGCGCAATTGCGTGCTGACTCCAGTATACCGCATTGCCGAGAGCGTGGGTTAGGCGCGCCGCTTGACCATCACCCCCGCTCGGCTGCGCGGATAGACCGGAGAGGTAGGAGACACATACGTTCGGAGACATACTTGACACTTTCGGCGATAATGAGAGCATCGCGGCGAGCCAAGTAGGAAGCGGCAGATGGATACCGATCACTCCGGCTGCGCCCACTGCCTCAGAAGGAGCGTCCCCCATGACCTCTGCCGTCGAAGTCCGTGAGGTGCACAAGCGCTTTCCGGGCGGCGTGCACGCGTTGCGTGGCCTCAGCCTGACCCTGCACCAGGGCGAAATCTACGGGCTGCTGGGGCCGAACGGCGCGGGCAAGAGCACGCTGATCCGCGCCATCGCCGGGCTGCTGGCAGCGGACGCGGGCAGCGTCACGGTGCTGGGCCGGCCCATGCCGGACAAGGCCATCCTCGCTCGCGTGGGCTACATGACCCAGGCATCGGCCCTCTACACCGACCTGACCATCTGGCAGAACGTGGCCTTCTTCGCCGGGCTGATGGGCTGCCACGACCGCGCCGCCATCGCCGGGGCCATCGCCTTCGTAGACCTGTCCGACCGCGCGCACAGCCGCGTCAGCACGCTCTCCGGCGGGATGCGCCAGCGCGTCTCGCTGGCGGTGGCCCTGGCCCACCACCCGGCACTGATCCTGCTCGACGAGCCAACCGTCGGCGTAGACCCGCAACTGCGCGCCCAGTTCTGGGGGCACTTTCGCCAGTTGACGGCGCAAGGGGTCACGCTGCTGGTGTCCAGTCACGTCATGGACGAGGCCGAGCGCTGCGACCGGCTGGGCTTCGTGCGCGACGGGCAGATCATCGCCGAGGGCAGCGCCGCGTCGCTGCGCGCGCAGGCGGGCACGGCGACCGTCGAGGAAGCGTTCCTGCACTTCGCCGCGCAGAAGGGGGCTGCCGCCCATGACCGCTAACCGCATCCTCATCCTGGCCCGTCGCGTCATCCAGCAGATGCTCGCCGACCGGCGCACACTCGTCCTGATCGTCGTCGTGCCGGTGATCCTGCTGTCATTCCTGGGCCTGCTCATCCGCGCCGAGCCGGGGACGCTGGTCGTGGGCATCGTCAATGAGGACGCGGGCGCGGCGCTCGGCCCGCTGACCGTCAGCCTGGGCGAGCGCCTGTCCGCCTTGCTGGAGTCGTTCACTGAGTTCGACACGCGCGCCCTGACACCCACCGAAGTGCGCGCCCTGCTGGACGACGGCACCGCCGACGCCGTGATCACAGTGCCTGCCGGTTTCACCGAGGAAGTCCTGCGCTCGCGGCACCTGGCCCTGGCGGTGGAGTTCGAAGGCTCCAACCCGATGATCGCCGAGCGGCTGCGCAAGCTGCTGGAACGAGTGGCGCTCCAGGCGGCGAGCGCCCTCGCGGTGACGGGGACTACACCTGCGCCGACCGGGGGTCAGCCGGTCGAGGCGCTGGACGTGTCGCTGGCCGCCACCTACCTGCACAGCGGGCCGGAGTACGACACGCTCGACTACATGGCTCCGGCGCTGGTCGGCTTCTTCGTCTTCTTCTTCGTCTTCCTGCTGACGTGCATCTCGTTCCTGCGCGAGCGCCTTGCCGGTACCCTGGAGCGGTTGCAAGCCACGCCCATCCGCGCCCACGAGATCATCATCGGGTACATGGCCGGGTTCCTGGTCTTTGGGCTGCTGCAAGGGGCGATCACGCTGCTGTTCACCGTGTTCGTGCTGCGCATCCACTACGCCGGCAACCTGCTCAACATGTTCGTGGTGGAGGCGCTGCTGGTCGCCCTGTCGGTGAACCTGGGCATCTTCCTGAGCACCTTCGCCCAAAACGAGTTCCAGGTGCTGCAATTTGTGCCGCTGGTCGTCGTCTCGCAGGGCTTGCTCGGCGGGGTGATCTGGCAGGTGGAGGACATGCCGGGCTGGTTGCAGCCGGTCTCGCGGCTGATGCCGCTCACCTACGCGAACCGCGCCCTGCGCGAGGTGATGATCAAGGGCGAGTCCCTGCTCGGCGTGGCCGACCTGCTGCTGGTCCTGGTCGCCTTCATCGTCGCGGTCATCGCGCTGTCGGCGCGCACGGCGGGCCGGGCCAAGGTGTAGCAGGTCGCCGAATGCCTCCCCCCTTCCCCCACGCTGCGCGGAGGGAAGGGGTCGGGGGATGGGGGCCTTAGGACAACCACCTGACAACTTATTCGCAAACCCGTCAGGTAGTTGTCTGTTGCAGCGCAGGGCGGCGGCTCTTATACTGGACAGTGCTATATGGGGTGGTGCCAGGACGGGGAATCACGGTGGAGCTTCTGATTCTGCTGGTCGTAGCTGTTGGTGCGCTGGCCGCGTTCATGGCCGGGATCGCGCTGCTGGTGCTCTATCTCCGCGCGGGCAGCCAGGCGGACGTGGAGCCGCGCCCGCTGCATCGCGGGCAGGCAGTCCCTTGCCCGCGCTGCGGGGCGCTGAACCCGCCGGGAACCTCCGTCTGCCAGCATTGCGGGCAGGCGCTCGGCGCTGCCCTGCCGCTCCGCCCGGCAGGGCCACCCCCGCCGCCCGCCGGAATGCCGCACCCCATGCCGCGCCCGTCAGTGTCCCCCATCATGACGCAAGGCCCCGCTCCACGCCCGGCGACCATGCCGCGCGCCTGGCTGGAGGGCATTGGCGGAGCGATGACCACCCAACGGGCCTGGCTGGACAAGCCCGACACCCTGGTTGGGCGCTCAACCGCCTGCGACATCCAGATATTTGACCCGAAGGTGTCGCGCAAGCATTTCCTGATTCGCTTCGGCAGGGGCGCGTTCTACTTGCAGGATCAGCGCAGCTCGCACGGCACGCTGATCAACGGGGAGCGCGTCATGGCCCAACGCCTGCGCAATGGCGACCGCATCACCGTCGGCGACACAGCGCTGATCTTTCACGTGGAGAGTTGAGCGCGGGCGGTCAGTGGTGATCAGTCGTCAGTTGTCAGTCGTCAGAGCGCCGACACGAGCGGCCTGGGTCACTGCACTGGGGACTGATCACCGAAAACTCTGCCCGCCGCCCTACGGAATCCCCAGCAACACCTGGGCCACCCAGCCCGCGCGCCCGTCCTGGAACTCGACTTCCCACCACCAGTGCTCGCCCGCCGGAACCGGCCCCTGCACAATCGTCGCAATTTCCCCCTCAGACGCCTTGCCGGCGTCGCACGCCGTCACGTCGGGGATGCGGCAGAGGTCTAGATCGGCCTTGAGCACCACCATCGCGCTCACGTCCCACGTCTCCACGCCGTAGGAGATGGACGGGCGCGTGGTGGAAGTGGGCGTGAGCGGCGCGGCAGGAGTGCCCGGCGTGCCGGACTGCGTGGGGTGCGGGGTAGCGGTGACGGCAGGCGTGCGCGTGGGCACGGGCGCGCCTGCTGCGCCCGGCGGCGGCACGTCGAGCGGCTGCGCCGCGTCGGGGAGTGGGTCACCGGCCTCGTTCACAACGACGATGCGCGCGTGCAGGCTCGGCCCGCTGGCCCAGCGTACCTCTGCGCCCAGGTTGTCAACCACCTGGTACCAAGGCCCGGCATCGGCTTCGCGGTTCACGCTGGAGACGCGATAATTGCTGCCCGGCTCCAGGTCGGTCAGGCGCTCGGCGCGCAGACTCGGCGCGTCGAAAGCCGGAATCGGATCGCCGGGGAGCACCTTGAACCAGAGGCCCGCCTCCATCTGCGGGCCGCTGGTCGGCACGGGCGTGGGCGGGGTGAGCGTCAGCCGGGCCGCTTCCGCTGAAGTTGCCGCCAGAGCCGCATCACTCGTCGCCTGGGCAACCGCTTGCGCCGTCATCTGCTGGGCGACGGTTACCGTTTGCGTCAGCGCCGCCGGGGGGATAGGCGTCGCTTTGGGCGTGGTGTCCTCGTCACCGCCCAGGCTGGAAATAGCCAGCATGAGCACCACGAACAGCACCAGCGCCACCGCCATGCTCACGCCGGTCAGCACCGTATTGCCGCGCAACAGCCGGTATACGCTGCCCAGCAAGCTGGCAACCGTCTGCGCGCCGGACTCCCTGCCACCGGGCGCAGCGGCCCCCGTAGTACGCGCCCGCTCCGGGCGGCGTGGCACTCCCCACGACTCCAGCGGGTCGGGGATGCGCGGCAGGCGCGCCAGATCAACATCTTCGCTCAGGCCCAGCACGATGATTGACATGTCGCCGCCACCGTCGCGCTCGTTAGCCAGGGCAACCAGCGTCTCGGCGGCCTGCTCGGCGGGCAGCTCAACGACCATCTGCGCCATCTCCTCCGGCGTGACGCAGCAGGCCAGCCCGTCGCTGCACAACACGACCGTGTCGCCGGGCCGCACGCGCCCAGTGATGATGTCCACCTGCGCCGAGTGGCTGACGCCCAGCATCAACGCTGGCTCGCCCTCCTCGCCGAGCACGCCCTCGCTGAGCAGCTCTCGCGGCGGGAGTTCGGGCGTCAGGCGGCGCGGCGTGCCATCGCGGATGAGATAGACCAGGCAATCGCCAACCGTGCCCAGGATCAGGTCGTGCCCGCGTATCACCGCGCCGATCACAGTCGCGGCCATCGCCGCCCCGCTCTCCTGGGACTCGGCGTAGATGACGTTGTTCGCCTCGGCGATGGCCCGCGCCAGGCGTTCGGGCGGCGCACCCTGCTCCTGCTCGTAATAGCTGCCGAGGATGGTACTGACAGCAAACTGGCTCGCCAGGTCGCTGCGCACCAGCGATTCGTCAGCGTCGGCCAGCACGAAAAGCCGCCCCAGGCGGCCCAATACGACCGGGTCTTCGGGAATCAGGTGCCCGATCGCGTCCTGGTTCTGCTCGCGCTGCTTCCCTACTTCCGTGTACATGGCTACGCTGACCACCAGCGGCGCGGCGCTCGGTTGACTCATGGGATCTGCACCTCAGTCTGGCAACAACTTGAAGATGAACAATGTATCGCCAAGCTGAATCTCGTCGTTTTCGCGCAGGGGCGTTGCGCCCCGGATTTCTTGCCCGTTGATGAATACCGGGTTAGTCGTCCCGAACGGCCACAGGTGGAAGACGGGCGCACCCTCCGGGGCATCGTGCGACGGCTCCAGGGTGACGCGGGCGTGCTGGCGCGACAGCCGGGGATCGTCCCAGCGCACGTCGCCTTCGCGCCCGATGATCTGGTTCGCCCGCACAGGCACGATCTCGCCCCGCCGTGCCAGCGGCGACTTGACGACCAGCCAGCCCAGCGGAGCCGGCGGCGCGTCCGGCTTGGGCGCGGCGTCTGCGGGCGCGGCTTCCAGCGCCTCGGCCTGCTCGCGGGGAATCGCCTCGGTGGTCGCGGGAGCCTCGTCCGGCGGCGCTGCGCTCTGCACCACGTTGGTGCGCTCGCCCTCAGGCGGAGTGGACGGCTGGGCAGGCGGCGGGACGGTTCCCGCCGGGGGGCCATAGGCGCGGCGCTGCGCCTCTTCCAGCGCGCAATAGGGGCACGTCTGGTTGGGCGGGTCGAAGGGGCCATGCCGGGCGCAGAAACCCCCACCAGCAGCCATGATGCCTCTCATCCTTTCCGTTCACCATCCGGCCCACATTCTAGCACGCCGCTGGCAAAGCGGAAACACGCCGCCTTTGTGAGAGCAAAGCATCACCGCCGAGACGCAGAGAGTGCGGAGAAAAGCAGAGAATCTTCGATAGTTCCCCTCTGCGTCCCCTATGCCCCTGCGGCTCCATCTTATTCCACCCTCGACGGGCGCGCCCGGCTGCGCTATGATTCGCGCGGCATTTTGCCAATCGCCATCGTCAAAATCAGCCGCATCAATGGAAAGCAACTATCCCGTATGTCCAAACGCCGCGATACCTATTACTTGCTCAGCCTCGGCTGCGCCAAGAACACTGTCGACTCCCAGTCAATGGAGGTGCTGCTCAACGGAGCCGGGCTGCACAACACAACCGCACCCGACCGCGCCGAAGTGTTGATCGTCAACACGTGCGGGTTCATCGCCGCCGCCCGCGAGGAATCGGTCAAGGCGCTGCGCGATCTGGCCGCCCACAAGCGCCCCGGCCAACTGCTCATCGCCGCCGGGTGCCTCTCGCAGCGCAATGGGCACGACCTGGCCCGCCAGGTGCCGGGGCTGGACGGGGTGATCGGCACGCGTCGTTGGATGGACATTGTAGACCTGGTGCACCGGCTGCGCGCGCGCAACCATCCCCAGCCGCTCTACCACCTGCCGGACGAAGCGCGCACCGTCGGCACTGACGAGCGCGGAGTCAGCCGCGTTGCCGTGCAGGGAGCGAGCGCCTACCTCAAGATCGCCGATGGTTGCCGCCGCCCGTGTGCTTTCTGCGCCATCCCCGCCATCAAAGGGACTGCCGTCAGCAGGCCCGCTGAGCGCATCGTCGCCGAGGCGCGCGCCCTGCGCGACCGGGGCGTGCAAGAGCTGATCCTGATCGCCCAGGACACGACCGATTTCGGCCACGACCTGGGCCTGCGCGACGGGCTGGCCCATCTGCTGGAGCAGATCGTCGCCGCCGTGCCAGACCTGCCCTGGCTGCGCGTCATGTACGCCTATCCCGGCTGCGTCACTGACCGGCTGATTGACACAATGGCCGCCCACCCGCAGATCGTCCCCTACCTGGACATCCCTCTCCAGCACGCCGACCGCCGCACCCTGCGCCGTATGCGCCGCCCGGCGGACGTGGACTGGGTACGCGCGACCGTCGCCAGGATGCGCGCGGCCCTGCCCGATCTGGCGATTCGCACGACGTTCATCGTCGGCTACCCCGGCGAGACAGACGGCGAGTTCGAGACGCTGCTGCGCTTCGTTGAGGAGATGCGCTTCGACCGCGTGGGCTGCTTCACCTACAGCTTCGAGCCGGGCACGCTCTCCGCCGAACTGTCCGACCAGGTGGACGAGGACGTGAAGATCGCCCGCCGCGATTTGCTGATGAGCGTGCAGCAGCCGATCAGCCTGGCCCGCAACCAGGCACTCGTCGGGCGGACGCTCGACGTGCTGGTGGAGGGTCACGCCGAGGCAACCGCCGAGGATGGGTTGCCCACCGGCCAGATGCTCACCCTGGCCCGCTCGTACCGCGACGCGCCGGAGATTGACGGCTATGTGCTGGTGGAGGGTGAGCTTCCGGCGGGGGAAATTGTGCCGGTGCGTGTGACGGGGGCGCTGGTCTATGACCTGGTCGCCATGTCCGAATTGGTGCCGCAGCAGGTCATCGGGCCGGATGGTCCCTCACGCCGAGGCAGTTGACTCCGCGCCGGGCTGCGCCATCTCCCCGCCTGGATCGGCGGCGGGTAGCGTGAACCAGAAGGTGCTGCCCACGCCCTCTTCGCTTTCGAGGCCGAGCGTGCCGTTCAGCTTGTGCACGATGCGCTGGGCAATGGTCAGCCCCATGCCGAAGCCCTCGACATCAATCTGCTTGAGCCGGGTCAGCGGCGCGAACAGTCGCTCCTGATCGTGCGGCGCAATGCCGATCCCGTTGTCCTGCACTTCGTAGCGCACGGCGTTGCCCTCCGGCAGCCGGACTCCGCGAACTGTGACGCGGGGAGCGGGATTGTCAGGGGCTATGTACTTGATCGCATTGTCAATCAGGATGGCGAAGACCTCTTCCACCCAGGGGCCATAGGCTTGCGCTGGCGGCAAGTCGGGTTCAATGGTCACCTGCACGCCACGATCGGCGATCACGTTTTGCAGCCGGTCAATGGCGGCGCAGACATGGAGCGTCACGTCAACAGCGCCGACCATCTGCGTGGCCTCGTACAGTTGGGCCAACATCAGCAGACTGGTGATCATGCCGCTCATGGTCAGCGCCGTCCGCTCGATGATCTGGGCCATCTCGTAGATTTCCGGCTGGGCGTCGCGATCCACATCGGACGCGATCAGGCCCGCGTAGCCCAGCACCAGGCCGAGCGGAGTCTTGAGGTTATGGGCGACGGTGTGGCTGAACGAGTCTAGCTCGGCGTTGCGCTGCTCCATTTCGCTGGCATAACGCCGGATCAATTCTTCCGAATGCCGCCGCTCGGTGATGTCATGCAGCACGACCAGCCGCCCATGATCACGGCCATCCCCGTTGCGCAGGGCCGATACCCGCATATCGTACCAGCGCGGCTCGCTGCCCACCTTGACCGCCACAGCACCTGGCTCCTTTGCGGAGTCCAGCCCGCCAGCGAACGAAGCGGTCAGCGGATTGAGCGCCTGCGCTGCCGGCTGCCCGACCGCGTGCTCCGCCGCGCAGCCCAACACACGCTGGGCCGCCGCGTTGAGGTCTACCACGCGATCAAGTCCGTCGAGCACGATCACCGGATCGTCCATCGTCTCGATCAGCATGTCACGGGCGACAGGCACCACGTCCAGCAGCTTGGCCTGGAACAGGCCGCCAGCCAGGGCCAGGCTGCTCAGGAAGAAGGCGAACGGCGTCGGGTCAATCGGGCCGAGCGGCCTGATGCCGGAAATATACACCGCGTTACCGGCCAGCGGCATGAACAGCCCGGCGAGCACCAGCAGCCCCTGCCAGCGAAACAACCCCCGGCCCGCGCGCAGCATGACATCCAGCAGCAGCCAGGCACCCACCAGAAACACGGCGTAGGCCAGCAGCGAATGAACCCAGAAAGCCGGGCCTGCGTCGCTGAACACAGCCATGAAGTCGCCCGTGTCATGCAGGTGGATGTCGCGCCACATCAAGCCGTGCGCCCTGGTCGTCCACATCAATGCTGTGAACACGAGCGGAACCAGGGCCAGCAGCGCGCGCGCAGGCCGGGTCAGCCAGTAGGCACGCCCGGTATACGTCAAGACGAAGACCAGCCACAACGGGTAAACGCTGGTCACCCCCAGGTACTTGACCCGCGCCCAGAATAAGTGTTTCTTGAGTTCGGCGCCCGCCAGTTGAAGCGAATAAGCCAACGACCAGAAAGCG
>JAXGOK010000011.1:0-124962 GCA_040767545.1 Aggregatilineaceae bacterium
GTCATTGAGCCAGCTATACCAGCGCTGCGCAGTGTTCTTCGTCCCGCGCGAGAGGGTGAGAGACTCTGCTGGGGGCACCTGGTGCCCCAGTCCGGGCAGGCTCACCGCCTTGCCTGGCAGCGAGTTCCGCTTGAGGACGCGGACATACCGGGTGGGACAGTGATCGTCTTCCGTGAAGACGTGACTGAGGGTCGGCTGGGGCTGGGTAGGCAGTCGTTCCTGAGCACTATCTCCCACGACTTGCGCACGCCACTCAGCGCGATTGTCGGGTTCGCCGAGCTGCTACGCAACAACGTGGGAGGACTGACCGAGGACGAACAACGCGAGTTCTTGGGGCACATTGTCAAGAACGCCAATGATCTCACACGCTACGCTCAGATTGCGCTAGACATCATGTACTTGGAAGCCAGCCCCGATCACTTCGAACTGGAGGATGTGTTCCTGGCTCGTTTTGTACAGCACTGGCTGCGCGACGCTACCCATCGCTTCCCTACGCACCAGGTCGAGCTGCTGAACGGGATCGGGGGCGAGGAACGGGAAGAACCACGGGCGCGCGTTTCCCCGGCGGCACTGCACAAGATTCTGCACATCCTCCTGGAATTCGCTCTGCGCGAATCGCCAGGCGGCGAGCCAATCGAGATCAGACTTGATCAGCATGGTGCGGAGGCTCATGTCGTGCTCCGGCACCAGGCCCCGCATCTCACCGAGGAAGAGGCCGGACGGCTATTCGCGCTCATGGCACCGCGCGACTTAAGCGAAGAGAGAAGGCCCCAACTGCACCGTATGCAGTTCTACGTGGCCAGCTTGCTGGCCGAGCGCCAGGACGGTTCCCTGGTGCTGCGCCAGCGGCCCGATCAGTCCATTGAGCTAGACCTGGCGATGACGCTGGCGTGAGGGACTTCCCGACGCTCGGCTCCGGGCGTGCAAGCTATCCCCGCGAAAAGCCCTTGACAGCCGTCTGTTTCCCCATTAAGGTTGCGCCGGTATCCGCGAGGCCAGTCCGCTGTGACTCGCTACATCCCAACGCGAGGAGCACAAAAAGCATGGGGCGTGTGGTCAACGTCAACAACCCGACAAGTGTGCGCAACCAACAGATGCGCACGGCGGCAGAGCTGCTACGCCATCTGAGCCAGAAGACTGACCTGGACGCTGATGCGCGCGACATGGCAGCGCAGGTCGTCTTTTGCTTGCGGGCGATTGAGGAAGGCATAGATAGCTCAGCAGCCGCCTGGGAAAAACGTGATTATTGGGTCAAAGCGGAGCAGCTTCGCCAGCGCTGGGCCTGGGCGAGCACGTATGCTGGACGGTTGGAGACTATCATCCGGCAGGATCAGTGGGATCGCCTGCCGCAGGTGCTGGTCGAGATATTTCCCCATTTCGCTGAGATCAAGGTCACGCGCCTGACCCGCGAGGCCAACACATGGAATGGGGCTTATCAGAAGCTGCTCAACGAGCAATGATCAGGCGAACGTGCCTGTGGGCGGGCAGTTCACGGCCCCAGACGGGAGCGAGGTGACTGTTGTCCGGCGAAGATGTCGTATTCCTGACCCTGGCCATGATAGTGCTGGGCGCGGTGGTGGTCGCAGCCAATATTGCCGATCACCGGCACGACCCCTGGCTGCGCCAGGCAGTGCTGGCCGTCCTATTGCTGATCACCGTGCTGATCGTCCTCACGTACGGATCACGCTGTTGGGCATGGCGTAACGGTCTCCCGATGACCCGGATGCGCCACAGAAGGCAGAAGCACGGACAGGCTTCATCCTGTCCTTCCTGATGGGCGCGCCGCTCGCGCGCTGCTTGTGGGGCAGGTGCGGCGCAAGCTGACGCTGTTCTTCCCCCAGCGGACAGCTCCTGGTCAGCCTGGCGACCTTCAAGCAGGCTTTCACGCCTCTGTTTGCCGGACACAACGGGCACTCCGCTTTTCCCCCAGATGCTCAACTACTACACCGAAGAAACGCCGCCGCTGTTCGCCCCAGTCAGCGCCGGAGATGAAAGCGGCTCCGCGCTGCAAAGCCCAGATCAGTCTGCACGCGGTTTCAACCCGGACTCACCGTGCACACCGTTGCCATGATCTCTATGCGTGTACTTCCTGGGCGTGCAGATGATTGGCTTCGCCCTCGGTGGGGGAATGGCAGGCGTTGCCGAGGCTTATGAAGGCGGCCTGACGGTCTGGGAGCTTGTAGCGAACGCAGCGCCGTTTGTGGTGCTGGCCGGCCTTGGCGTTGGGCTGGGCGTGCGGCGAGATCAGCGGCAGGCGCTCATGGCCGGGACCGTCTGGCCGACAGGCAGAGGTGTGTTGCGTCACTGCTGTTGTGCCTTCGGTCTGTTCATACGTCGCGCCTGTCACCAGCCTGTGGATGGGATTGGTTTCTGAGGAGACGTACAGCGAACAGACTGAGGCCTCAGAGTGCTGTCGGAGAGCGTGTCCACGATAGGGCTGGCGTTTGTGCTCGCTGCGATTTATGGCGGTAAAGGAAGAGATCGCTTATCGGGGGCATTGCAGCCTGTATTCGGACTGTGGCCGACGGCCATTGTGTTCGCGCTGACGCACGCCCAGTACACGCCGACTCCAGCCCGGCTAATCATCCCGGGCGTGGCCGCCTTCGATGGCCGGGTGCCAGCAGCATGGACGGTGGCGGCCATGCTGGGCCCACTTCGTCTACAACTTCGTCCCATTGGCCGTCGCAGTGGGAAGTTCCGAAGGGCGCTGCTGGCGCTGGGCAATGCCCGGCGCCTGACGCCAGACACGACTGCGCCGTGTCGTGCCGAGAATTTCGTTCTAGGGGGTCTCCCCGGCCAGGGACGACATGATGCTCGTGCGCGAGCCTCATACGTCCGAAGCGCCCACCATGATCACAGGATCGTAGAAGCTGGCTGGCTGCCTGTTGACGAGGCGCTGTGTGCGCGTGGCTTCTTCGCCGCAGACCATGCAAGATCGCGTGCAGCTTGATCATTGCCGTCGGCACGGCAGAGCAAGTCGGGCGTGGCCTGAACGGTTTTCGCCGCGAAAATCCGTGTCCAGCCCGGCCAGGATGATGCGAATGCCCTGCGCGGCAAGCTGATCCACGACGGCGACAATGGCAGCATCGCCGAACTGCGCTTCGTCAATGCTGACGACGGTCGTGCCCGGCAGTAACAGATCGAAGATGGCGCGCGCCTGGCTGACCGAATCGCCTCGAAGTCCTGACCGTTGTGCGAGAGAGTGTCACACGCCGAAACGTGTAGGCAAGTGCGCGGAATCAATGGCCGGCTTGAATACCTGCACCGTCTGCCTGGCGATGGTGGCACGACGCACCTGCCGGATCAGCCTTGTCTTGCTGCTGAACATGTTGCCGCAGATAACCCGACGCGCCCGCCGTAGTGCTTCATCTCCTCCCCTCAAGATCAAGAATAAGCTCCTCATTCAAGCAAAGGGCAGGTTTCTGGCGACTGAACCTGCCCCTGCCTGATTACTGATGGTGCCGCTAGCTACTCCGCGATCTTCTCCGGATCCAGCCGCGAGCGCGCAGCAGTCTCTTGCGTCTGCCAGCATCCTTGCGCCCGATGCCGGGAATAGCCAGGATCGCCGTCGCCGCCCTTCTCGGCCCAGCGCGCCAAACAAGTCGCCAATCACCTCGCCATTCTCGAGGCAGACGTTGGTGTAGCGTTTTTCCAGACCCAGCTCGAGGATCGGCACGTCGGGCGACGTGCTCCTGCCCTGCTGGCGCTTCTTCGGCCAGCTTGCGATCACGCTCAAGCAGGCGCTTCATGAAGCGATCAACCTGGCCCCCGAAAACACGATGCGCTGCTCGCCCATAGAAAGGTGGCAGGCCGAGTAGCAGACATCGGTGCGAATCTCCGGGACAGTAGACCCAACAGTCCAGGCATGCGCGCAGGCGCAGATAACACGCCTCAGGGTACCATTGGGGGCATATTCTCGCCGCATGTGTGTGTTCGCCTTTCCGGCCACGGCTCCCCGGTAACAGGGGATACGTGGCGGTGTCCTCACGATTGAAGCATCGTCTTTTCAGGCGAAGCAGCTAGGCTTGCTGGGCTGCGCTCGCCGCCGGCTGTTCCGGCAGCACGCTGATCCGCTTGCGACCACGCGCGAAGGTCTCAAAGACCACGTATCCTTCGATGGTGGCGAAAATGGTGTAGTCACGCCCCATACCGACGTTGGCTCCAGGGTGGAACTTGGTGCCACGCTGGCGGACGATAATGTTGCCGGGGATCACGTACTCGCCGCCGAACCGCTTCACGCCCAGGCGCTTGCTGTTGCTGTCGCGGCCATTGCGAGTCGAGCCGCCACCTTTTTTGTGTGCCATGAGTCCGCTCTCCTCAGTACCTGGTGCCTATACGCCGGTGAAGCTGTCAATCCGCAGCCGTGTGTAGTACTGGCGGTGCCCACGACGCCGGCGATACCGTTTCTTGGGGCTGTATTTCCACACGAAGACCTTCTTGTCGCGGCCCTGCTTGACGACCGTCGCCTTGACAGCGGCCCCTGCCACCAACGGCTGGCCGATCACCGGCGCGCCATCGTCGGGCACAACCAGCAAAACCTCGGTCAGCTCGATCTCGGCCCCTTCTTCGTGGGGAAGCCGCTCGACATCAATGACCAGCCCAGGCTCGGCGCGAAACTGACGCCCGCCCGTTCGAACAATTGCGTACATAGTCTGAGACTCCAATCTTCGCTTCGCCGCCGCTGGCAGCAGATCGCCGACGACCGCCCCAGCGGGGAAAATTGGCTAATCACTGCCCGTGTCCCGGACATGAGCGGGACACCGACGCGCTATTATAGCCGGGGGGGAGTGCTCCGTCAATGCTGTATCGCGTGCGCTGCGGGGCAAAGACCACGTCAGATTGGAGGCGCTGTCGTATACTCTGACTCACGGTGGATCATGGGCAGATTGCCAGGAGGACAGCGTGCCAGGTCTCAGCGCGGCCATTGTTGCCGGCGGGCGAAGCTTGCGGATGGGGCGCGACAAGTCGTTCGTGCTGCTGCACGGGAAGCCCATGATCGAGCATGTCCTGGCCCGCGTGAGCACGCTGCCCGTTGGAGCGGTGCAGCTCATCACCAACCTGCCCGGCGCCTACGCCTACCTGCGCCTGCCCACGCACCCGGACGTGTTCCCCGACAAAGGGGCGCTGGGCGGCATCTTCTCAGCGGTGTATCACAGTCCGAGCGAGTATACGCTGGTCGTCGGCTGCGACATGCCGTACCTGAGCAATGCGCTGCTGCGGCACATGGCGAGTCTGCTGGAAGAGCGCCCAGGCCCCTACGACGTGATCGTACCGGTTCACCGCGACCATCCGCAGGGCCTGCACGCCATCTACCGCAAGACGTGCCTCGCACCCATTCAGGCCGATCTCGAAGCTGACCGGCTCAAAGTGATCGGGTTCTACAGCGCGGTCAAAGTGCGCTACATCCAGCCCGTCGAGTACCACGACCTCGATCCGGACGGGCTTTCCTTCAAGAACATCAACACCCCAGAGGAATTGGAGCGCGCCAACCAGAACAGGCTGTAGCAGGGTAGCTGGTGCCTGCCAGCCGAAGGCACATGAAGCCGCGCGCTGTGGCGGGCGTCAGTAGAGTATCTTACGCGGACGGTACTGGATGGCCTCGGCGATGTGGGCCACCTGAATTGTCTCGCTGCCAGCCAGGTCAGCAATCGTGCGGCTCAGCTTCAGGATGCGGTGATAGGCGCGGGCGCTAAGCTGCATCCTGCGCAGCGTCGTGTCCAACAACTGCTTGCCCGCCAGCTCAGGCTGGCAGAAGCGACGGATGTCACTGGCCCCCATGTCAGCGTTGCATTGCAGGCGCGCCTCGTCGCGGAAGCGCTGCCGCTGCTGCTCGCGCGCAGTCTCCACGCGGGAGCGGATGGCCGACGACAGCTCACCGCGCCTGTCGTCGGTCAGCTTGTCGTAGTCCACTCGCGGAACATCTGCGTGAATGTCAATCCGGTCGAGCATCGGGCCGGATAGACGCTGCTGGTAGCGCCGGATGACAGTCGGCGAGCACGTGCATTCTTTGACGGGATCGCCGTAGTAGCCGCAGGGACAGGGATTCATCGCCGAGACCAGCATGAAATTGGCCGGAAACGAGAGGGCGACCCGCGCCCGGCTGATCGTTACCTGCTTGTCTTCAATTGGCTGGCGCAGCACCTCAAGCGTATGATTCCCGAACTCTAATAGCTCGTCCAGAAAGAGCACTCCACGATGGGCCAGGCTTACCTCGCCAGGCTGCGGCCACGACCCGCCGCCGACCAGTCCCGCTTCGCTGATGGTGTGGTGCGGAGCGCGGAAGGGGCGCATCCGGATCAGCGGCTTGTCGGCGGGCAGCAGGTCGGCTACGGAATAGATGCGCGTCACTTCCAGCGCCTCGTCGAGGGTCATGGTAGTCAGGATGCCGGGCAGGGCGCGCGCCAGCAACGTCTTGCCTACGCCCGGCGGCCCGACCACAGCACGTTGTGACCGCCTGCGGCTGCAATCTCCAGGGCGCTTGATATGCCCCTGCCCTTTGACATCAGCGAAGTCAGTCAGACCGTCCAGGTCGAGCGGAACGTCGGTGTGCACGTCGGGGCGCACAAAGGGAGGAATCCTGTTCACGCTGTACAGGTGCTCGACCAGGTGTCCCAGCGAGCGCACCGGGATCACGTCAATGTCAGGGACAAGTGCAGCCTGCGGCGCGTCTTCTTCTGGCACGAAGATGCACTCGTACCCTTCGAGCCAGGCGCGGTGAGTGATGGGCAGAATCCCGCTGACATGGCGCACGGTGCCGTCCAGCGATAGCTCACCAACGAAGACGGCCCCCGTCAGCGCGGCCTGCGGTACCTGATCGGTAGAAGCCAGCACGCCGACAGCCATCGGCAGGTCGTAGGCGGGGCCTTCCTTGCGCAGGCTTGCCGGGGCCAGATTGACGGTATAGCGCTTGTTGGGAAACTGGAGGCCGCTGTTGCGGATGGCAGCGCGCACGCGCTCGCGGCTCTCCTGCACCGCCGTGTCGGGCAGTCCGACGACTGTGAACGCAGGCAGCGAATGGGGGTTGTAGTCAACCTCTACCTGGATGATCTCACCGTCAAGGCCAACTACGGCGCACGAATAGACTGTTGAGAGCATTCATCACTCGCGCTGTGTGGGCAAGGAGACAGGACTCTGCGCCGATCAGTATACTCCAAATGAGCAAGTCTGCCCCGGCACACGCGGAGCGCGTCACGGGATCGAGTCCGGTTCCTTCAAAACATCAGCCTCGGCCAGGTACGTCTGGCGGATAGCATAGGTTGCAGCGTACTGGCCAGGTTCGAGCGCGCGCCAGAAATCGCCCGGCTCGGCGATGGCTCCGTGCATCAGGCTGGCGTACCGCTGTAGCCAAGCGAAGAAAGCGTCGTCGCCCAGGGCGAAGCGCACCTCGTCGAGCATCCGCGCGCCCTGCAAGTAGACCGCATTGATGTAGGGACGCGACTGTTGGAAGGCCGTGACCGGCGTATCCACGAAGCCCGACGGAGTGTAGCTGTTGACGCGGAAGGCCCACCACCAGTCCACCAAGTCGGGATAGTAGTGCTCGTAGAAGACTAGCTCGCTGTAGGTGGCGAGCGCCTCATCCAGGTAGGGAGAAAGGCTCTGGTCATTGCCCACTGTCGCATACCACCACTGGTGAGCGACCTCGTGCGCGGTGATGAGGGTCAGCCAGTCGTTGGCCGTGCCGCTCCACGTGCGGAACCAGGTCTCGCTCACGAACACCAATCCGCTGAACTCCATCCCGTCCGGAAAATCACCCTCGACGACGACCATGCGCGGGAAGGGATAGGGGCCAAAGCGCATCTCGTACAGGTCAATCGCGCTAGCGGCTATGTGCAAAGCGTAGCGTGCGGTCTCCGGCGAGCCTCCGGCAGACTCGCTGATCGTGAACACCTCGACGGGGACGCCATTCGCGGTAGAGGTGGTGAGCAGGCGGAATTGGTCGGAGACGGAGAGGCTGGCCTCGCGGCCCCCGCAAAGCTCAAAGCGCCACGATTCCCCATCGAGACGGGAGAAGGTTCCAGGGCCAGCCACACGCAACCCGTCGGGAGCGTTCTCGACGTGCAGAGTCACCCCATAGTCTGCCGAGCGCAGCACATAGGATTCCCCAACCGGCCACTGCTCGCGCACGATCCAGCCGTTGTCCTCGCGGTAGGCGGGGATTTGCGGGAACCACAGGCCGAGGTTGATCTGCCGCGCGCTGTATCCCAGGTAGCCCATGTGCCCATGCCGATACCCCTGGCGGATGGGCTGAATCGCCAGCGAGAATTCCAGGCTGACCTGCGCTATGGTGTCTGGCTCCAGCGGATCCGGCAGGGGGATGATGATCTGCGAGTCGCGCAGGATGTAGTCGCGCACAGGCAGCTCGTCACTAATGGCTACGCGCGTCAACGTGAAGTCGCCCATTTCGATGACGCCCGGAATAGCCAGCACAATTGAGTTGAGCACCTGGCCGGTGTCGTTGGTGAACGCAACGCGCTCCATCACCCGCACCGTGCGCGCCGCCCAATCCAGCACAGCATCAAGCGCATAGGCGACGCTGCTCGTGCCGCACGCAGGGCCGCCAGGCAGCAGCTCAACGGGCGGCGTTGGCGTGGGCGTCACTGGGGACAATCGCGCGGCGACGGTGATCACCTGGTTGGCACCCAGGGTGGCAGCAGGCGTATCTGCCTGGGGCAGGGGCGAGTCAGTGCGCACGGATGGCTCAGGGGCACATGCAGCCAGACAGAAAAGCATCGTTGCCAGCACGCATAGCCTGGCACGTGGAAGAGATGGGTTCATAAGCGGTATCCTCGTGACAATCATACCGCCGCCGCGTAGCTGCGGCTACCGGGCAGGCGCACGTTTTCCCTGCGGCCAGCGGGCGTTGGCCGGGTGCGTTCGGCGGGAGCGCAGGCGCAGGCTATAATCTGCTTGACTTGAAGGCTGCAACCGGAACCTTACACGGAGTGACCCAGTGGCCGACCAGATTCGTACCGACGAGACAAGCACAGTTGACGGGGCCGCTGACGCCCGACCCAAGCGGCGTCCCGAATGGATCAAGGTGCGCGCGCCGAGTGGCGAGACCTACGAGATGGTGCGCGGCCTGATGCGCAGCAAGCAACTGCACACGGTCTGCGAGGAGGCCATGTGCCCCAACCTCGGCGAATGCTGGGGCGCTGGCACGGCGACGTTTCTCATGCTTGGCGACACGTGCACGCGCTCGTGCCGCTTCTGCGACATCAAGACCGGGCGACCGGCTCCCCTAGACTGGCAGGAACCCCACCGTGTCGCGCAATCGGTGAAGGCGATGAATTTGCGCCACGTGGTCATCACCAGCGTCAACCGCGATGAGCGGCCCGACGGCGGCGCACCGATCTTCGCCATGGTCATCCGGCGCATACGGCAGGTACAGCCGGGGTGCAGCATCGAAGTGCTGATCCCGGACTTCAAGGGAAGCCGCGACGCGCTGAAGATTGTCATGGACGCCCAGCCGGAGATTCTCAACCACAATGTTGAGACGGTTCCGCGCCTGTTCCGCCAGGTGCAGCCACAGGATCACTACGAGTGGGCCGAGGCGACGCTGCGCAATGCCAAAGAGATGGACCCGCTGGCGCTGACCAAGAGCGGCATCATGGTTGGGCTGGGCGAGACGTTCGACGAGGTGGTGGCGGTGATCGAAGACCTGGCATCCTGGGGCGTGGACATTCTGACCATTGGGCAGTATCTCCAGCCGAGCAAGAAGCACATGCCCATTGATCGCTACTACCGCCCGGAGGAATTCGCCGACCTGAAGCGCATCGGGCTGGAATTGGGCTTCAAGTGGATCGAGTCCGGCCCGCTGGTGCGCAGCAGCTATCGTGCCGAGCAGCAGGTGCGCCAGCTTTCGCAGCGTTACCAGTTCCGGCTGCGCGGCGAACATTAGGATAGGGGGAGCACAGCAAGCGCCGGAGCGATCCGGCGCTTTCGATTCGTGCGGTTGGCGAGCCAGAGGACTATGTCTCGATGATCTTGTCGTCAATAAGCTGCTGCTGCACACGCTGCCCGCGCGGATCGAAGGTGAAATACGGCGCGTGAAGCTGGAACTCCATGTCGAGCATGGCGCGGCCAGCACGGTTCTTCTCAACGGTGAAGACGACCCAATCCCGGTACTGGCGGGCCTGGTACGGGTTGAAGGCGACGTGTTCCTTCGACAGGATGTGGTACTTGTTGTTCATGATGATGGCGATGTCGCACTCGTAATCGAGCGCCGAGCTACCCCGCAGGTGGAACAGGTGCAGCCGGTTAGCCTTCAGCCCTTCGCGGTCGGCGGCGACGATGGCCCACACCGGCACCCCGAGGGCCAGTGCGGTGTCCTTCAGCCCCTCAACCACAATGGTCACTTTCTCCGCCTCGTCAGTTGCCCGCTCCGGGTGAATGGCAACTTTCTGCAAATAGTCCACAAAGACGGTCACGTTGCCACCAGTAGCGTCGCACAGGCGCGCGGTCATCTCGCGGATGGCGCGCAGCGTGGTCACAGCGGGGCTGGCCTTGACCAGGATGAGCCGGTCAGCGTAGCGGTTCATGCGCGCCAGAGCCATCGCGGTCTTGGCGTTCTCGCGCAGAATGGTCTGCAGCGAGCCGCCGCCGTCGGCCCCGCCGCGCAGGGTGCTCTTGGCTCGCTCGGCGATGATGGTGTCGTACAAGTCCTTGAGGCGCACCCCGTTCTTCAGATCGATCTCCGGCGGGTTGATGCTCTCCAGGCACAGCAGCCGGTTCATCAGGTGAGTTTCGGTATGCTCGTAGGAGAGATAGAAGGCGAACTGGCCGCTGCGCATAGCAATATTGCGGGCGATTTGCAGCGTGGCAATAGTCTTGCCGATGCCCTGGGCACCGCCCAGCAGCACCAACTCAGTCTTGCGCAGGCCGCCGCCGATCATGCCATCGAGCGGGTCGAAGCCAGTCGGGAGCGGGACGTATTCGGTCAGATCGCCGCGCACAACCATATCGTTGGCCTCGGACATAACCTGGGCCAGGGTGCGCGGCATGTGGGCCGTGTTGCGGCTGCTACGGCTGCGCGCAGTCACGCGCGGCTGGCGCGGAACGCCGCCGGGCGCACCGTCTCCCTCGGCCACGCGCTGTTGGGCCGGGTCTTGCCCGCGCGGGCTGGTAGCTGGTCGATCTGCCATGTCATCGTGGAATCGTCGTGTAGACATTATCCCGTTCTTCCCCTCTTGGACTCCCAGGCTGACCTGATTTTACTGCCGGGCGAAGTTCTGCGCAATTCGCCTATGGATCGAGCGACGCGCACTTCTGGAGACATTCTCAAGGCACTGGGTAGCGGCATTCCTACTTTCACACGCAGCTATGGCCGCCTGGCCCCGCAAACAGACCTGAGAGCGTGTTTGTAAAAGCCCCCATCCCCCAGCCCCTTCCCCCAAAATGAGGGAAGGGGAGCAGAGCTGCCGGAATGTTCCCCTCCCTCCGCGTAGCGTGGGGGAGGGGTTAGGGGTGGGGGGAACGACTTAACAAACACGCTCTGAGTCTGTGCTATACTCCATTTAAGCGAGACTAGGCACAGTCCGTCATTCCCTGCGGGGTTGTCTATGGGCACGCTCACTGTTGACGAACAGGAAACCTCTTCACCGCCAGACTTGCGAGACCCCAAGCTGTACATCAACCGCGAACTGAGTATGCTGGAATTCAACTACCGGGTTCTGGAAGAGGCGCTTGATCCCAGCATCCCGCTCCTGGAGCGCGTCAAGTTCCTGGCGATCTTCGCCAACAACCTGGACGAGTTTTTCATGATCCGGGTGTCGGGCCTGCGCGAGCAAGTGGCTGCGGGCGTGATGGAGACCCCCGCCGACGGCCTGACGCCTGCCCAACAGCTTGCGGCCATCCGCAAGCGGCTGCTGCCCATGCTGGAGACACAGTGCCGGTGTCTGCACGACGAGATCATCCCGAAGCTGCGGCAGTACAAGATCAACGTGGTTCCTTACCAGAGCCTGCCGGAGGGGCACAAGGAGGCGCTACGCCTGTTCTTTGAAAGCGAGATTTTCCCGGTGCTCACTCCCCTGGCGGTTGATCCAGGCCGTCCGTTCCCCTTCATCTCCAATCTGAGCCTGAACCTGGCCGTCCTGCTACTGGACCACAACCAGCAGCAGCGCTTCGCGCGGGTGAAGGTGCCTCAAGCTCTGCCGCGCCTGGTCCCCGTACACGAAATCGCCCGTCACTATGCGGGACTGCGCGCAGGCAAGCACAAGCAATTCGTGTTCCTGGAAGAGATCATTGCCGCCAACCTGGACGCCTTGTTCCCAGGGGGCCAGATTCTGGAAGCTCACCCGTTCAGGGTCACACGCAACGCCGACATGGAGATTGAAGAGGACGAGGCATCCGACCTGCTGGAGACGATTGAAGCCGGGGTGCGGCAGCGGCGCTTCGGGCGCGTGGTGCGCCTGGAAGTGCAGGAGGACATGCCACAGTACTTGCTCGATCTGCTCAAGGCACATCTCAATATCGAGCGGTCGGACGTTTACCAGTTACCCGGCCCCCTGGGGCTGAGCCAGCTATTCGAGCTAGCCAGCCTCGACGTGTCGGCCCTGCGCGACACGCCGTATATCCCGGTGATCCCGGACATCCTGAGCCGGACAGATGACATCCTCTCCGTGCTGCGCGAGCAGGATGTGCTGCTTTACCATCCCTACGACTCGTTTCTGCCGGTCATTCAGTTCTTTCGGCAGGCGGCGCACGATCCGAAGGTGTTGGCGATCAAGACGACGTTGTACCGGGTGGGCAACAATTCCCCGGTTGTGAACGCACTGCTCGAAGCGCAGGAGAACGGCAAGCAGGTGGCAGTGCTCGTCGAGCTAAAGGCGCGCTTTGATGAGGAGAACAACATCGTCTGGGCGCGTAAGCTGGAGGCGCAGGGCGTTCACGTGGTATACGGCTTGCTCGGCCTGAAGACGCATTGCAAAGTGGCGCTGGTCGTGCGGCGTGAGGAGGACGGCGTGCGGCGCTACGTGCATCTGAGCACGGGGAACTACAACGCAACAACCGCCCGCATCTATACGGACATTGGCCTGCTGACCAGCCGCCCCGACATTGGGACGGACGCAAGCGAGCTATTCAACCGCCTGACGGGGTACGCCCCTGGTGCTGCCTACAGCAAACTGCTCGTGGCCCCCGAATATCTGCGCGAGCAATTCGGGCAGTTGGTCCGCCGCGAGATTGACCATGCCAGGGCAGGGCGCGAAGCACGCATGATCCTCAAGATGAACGCCCTGGTGGACGCCAAGCTAATCCGGCTGCTCTATGAAGCGTCTATGTCTAATGTGAGAGTTGACCTGTTGGTGCGCGGTATTTGCTGCCTGCGCCCCGGCCTCAAGGGGGTGAGCGAGAATATTCGCGTCACCAGCGTCGTGGGGCGCTTCCTGGAGCATCCGCGCATCTACTACTTCGCCAACGGCGGCAGTCCGGAGATTTACATGGGGAGCGCCGACCTGATGCCGCGCAACCTGGATCGGCGCGTCGAAACGGTCTTCCCCGTAGAAGACGAGCAGATCAGAGTCCGGCTGCTCGATGAAGTGCTGCGCATCTCGATGCTGGACAACGTCAAGGCGCGCGAGCTTCAGCCAGACGGCACGTACAGGCGGCTGGCTCCCGGCGACGGCGAGGCCACCATTGACAGCCAGACCTGGTTCATGGAGCGGGCGCGGTCGAGCTATTCCGCTTCCGGGTAGATCGTCAGCGTATGCCCGTCCGTGACAAGCTCGACGGTGCCGTGCCAGTCGGTGCGATAGAGCCGTACACCGGCTTTCTCCAGACGCTCCACAGTCTGCGCACCCGGCAGGTCTGCCCGATTGCCAGCGCCAACCATCATCACCGCTACCTGAGGATGTACAGCGGCGAGGAATCCGGCAGTGTTGGCCTTGTCACTGCCATGCGCTGGCAGCAGGGCAACGGTGCTGCCCAGATACTCTCCGGAGTCCAGTAATACCCCAACGGCGGCAGCCGAGAGTCCCGGCGCGACCAGGAACGTGGCCTGGCCGAAGGTGATGCGCAGCCCCAGGGCGACATCGCCAGGATCATCGTCCGGGGTGGGGGGTCGCCGGGGATGGATGACTTCGATCAGCAAGCCGTCATCGGTGAGAATCTGCTGACCGGCAGCCAGGGTGAGCGTCTGAGTGCCCTTGTTGGCGAGTTGCTCGGCGAGCGCCCTGGTGACGCTGTTCTGCTGAGCGTGACCGTTGGTGGCGAGGAGACCAGTGTCATAGTGGGCCAATAGCGCGGGCAGTGCGCCGATAGCTGCGGACGTGGGCTGAGTGACGATCACCAGGTCGAGCGCGCGATCCCAGGCGGGAAGCGCATCGCCCACTGCCTGGCGCAGCCGGCTGGGATTTGGCCCGCCGTCGAGCAGAATCTGCGCCCCGCGAGGCGACTGGATCAGAACGGCGTGGCCGTGCCCGATATCCAGAAACCAGACGTGCAGCTTGCCGTCGGGCTGCGTCAAAGCCGTGTACCACACCGCCACGCACACCACACCACTGGCGAGCAGCACAGTCCCCGTCTTGAGACGGCGGCGCAGGCCGACCAGCAGCGCCGCCCGGTCTTCAGGGTGCATCAGGCGCAGCCAGCCGACGCCGAAGAGCAAGAGATAGAAGCCCCACACGGCTGACGACGCAACGGAGACATTGACTGAAGCCCACGAGAAACCTGCCAGCCCCCGGACTACGGCGAGCGTGTACGCCAGCGGCAGCCACACACTCCAGGCCAGGAGATTGCCCAGCGGTGCGGCAACCATGCCGGTGACGAGCGCCAGCCATCCGAAGATCATGATGTAGGGCTGGACGGACACCACCAGCGCATTTGCCAGCAACGAGGCAAGCGAGACATTCCCGAAGTAGATCATCGCCAGCGGCGTGGTGGCGACCTGGGCCGCCAGGCTGATCGCCACTGGCTCGGTTAGCCAGCCGGTAACCTTGCGGGCGGCGTCGCCGGGCAGCAGCAAGCGCAGCACAGCCCCAAGCGCGCGGGTGAAGCTATCACCGAACAGGACGAGGCTCGCAGTGGCGGCTGCGCTGAGCTGGAAGCCAGCATCCCACAGGATAGCCGGGTTGTGAAGCGACATCAGCCAGACGGCGAAGGCCAGCGAAGTGATGCCGTGCGCCTTGCGCCCGGTCTGCGCAGCGAACAGAGCCAGGCAGCCCATGATCGCTGCACGCACCACGGTCGGATCGCCGCCCACGAACGCAGTGTAAGCTGCCACACTGGAGACGGTAGCCAGACGCGCTCGCCGGATGCCGAGCAGGGGGGTCAGCAGGCCCAGCACGACCTGCATGACGATGATCAAGTTGGAGCCGGAGATGGCGATGATATGCGCGGTGCCCGTGCGGTTGAAGGCTTCCTGGATGTTGGCGGGCAGCTCATCGTCTATGCCGAGCAGAATACCAGCGAGCAACGGCGCTTCGGGGCTGGGCAGCAAGCGGTCGAGAGTCTGGCGGGCGCTGTCGCGCAGGTCGAAGAGGGCTTGCGCCCAGGGGCTGCCCTGGCGACGGGCCAGACGCTCGACGCGCGCATTGGGCATGATGGCATAGATGCCCCGGCGGGCCAGGTAGTCGCGGTAGGAGAACGTGTCGAACTCCGGCGGGGTGAGCAGACTGCCAGCCGCCCGAATGCGATCACCGAAGGCGTAATCGCCGTAACGCGGGGCCTGGGCCAGAATCTGCCCTTGCGCGTGCACGGTGCCCGTCTTGGTCGCCAATGTCTCGACTTCAACGGTCAGATTGACGAAGGTCTCGCGGATTTCGGGCGTGCGGGCAACGGTGCCCACCACCGTCACAAAGCCGGAGCCGGTGTAGCGCGTGATGTGGTCAGCGGCGGGCGGGCGCTGGTACCAGGCATGGCGCGCTGCCCCCACAGAGAAAGCAGCAGCCATGACGAACGCCAGCCGCCACGAGCGCTCCGAGCGAAAAGCGACGGCCAGCAGCGAGCAGGCTGCACCGCCCGCCAGCCATGCCTCGGCGCCCGGCTCTGCCGTCTGGACGACCAGAATGCCCGCTACCCAGGCTGCCACCAAGCAGACCAGTGTCATGCGCTAGGCCCTTGTCCCCTGGCATTAACACTCCAGCGTCAGGCCATCATAGGCCGGGGTGCTGGCTCCTGCAACTCAACAGCAGCCGGTCAGGGCTGGCTCGCCGGTTCGCTCGCTGATGCAGGCTGGCGCTTGTCCCACCCGGCAACGATCTGGCAGGCGGCTTCGACACTCTGTTCCAGAGACAGCACTGTAGTGTCAAGGTAGACGGCGTCCGGCGCTCGTAGCAGGGGGGCAACGTCGCGCTCGCTGTCAATGGTGTCGCGCTGCCGCAGTCCCTCGCTGATCTGGGCCAGGTCTGCCGGCTCTCCGCTGCTGAGCCGCTGCGCGTAGCGACGCTCGGCGCGTTTTTCCAGGCTGGCGTCAATGTATATCTTAAGATCGGCGTCAGGCAGCACGACCGTGCCAATGTCGCGCCCGGCCATGATCACGCAACCGCGCGCGGCCAGGGCACGCTGGGCAGCGAGCATGGCCTGGCGCACACCGGGGTTGGCCGCCACAACGGAGACATGCGTGTCAACCTGGGGCGAGTGAATCTCGCCAGTCACGTCTTCCCCATTAGCCAGCAACGTATACTGCCGCCCATCGCTGCCCAGGTCGCCAGTCATGTCCAACGACGTGCTACGCGCCAGCGCGGCTACGCCCTCGCTGTCGGACAGGTCTTGACCGGCGCGCAGGGCCAGCAGCGTGACGGCCCGGTAGAAAGCGCCAGTATCCACGAAAAGGTAGCCCAGGCGTTGGGCTACGGCGAACGATACGCTGCTCTTGCCAGACCCGGCTGGCCCGTCTACGGCAATTGTGCTAGGAAGCGCCAAAGGTGTCTCTCTCCGCTGCAGTGTTCATGGCTCAGTGGCTCTACTATACCCCACGCCGTGAGATGCGCACGCAGCGATTGCAGCAAGAGCGGGGTGTTGGGTAGAATGCAGGCATGATGAACACACCACGCAGCCAATTCATTGTGCGCGAGCTACATTCGGACGAGGAACTAGCCGAGTGTCTGGCGCTCGAACACTCCTATCAGACTGACCATGTCTGGCAGATGGATGTCCGCGATGACCGGGGTGAGGTCGCCGTGCGCTTTCGCCCGGTGCGGCTGCCCCGGCTGGTGGAGGTCGAATATCCGCGTGATGCAGCGACTCTGATGCGCCTCTGGCGGCAGCGCGATTGTTTCTTGGTGGCGCTCGCCGAAGGACTCATCTTGGGATATGTCAACGTGCGCATCAGGCCGGGCGAGCAGGGAGCGTGGGTGGAAGACCTGGTCGTCAACGCGCCGTTTCGCCGGCACAAGATTGGCAGCGCGCTGCTGGAACAGGCGGGCGAGCGGGTGCTGGCTAGCGGGCTGCGCTATGTGACGCTGGCCGTGCAGACCAAGAATCATCCGGCGATCAGCTTCGCCCAGGCTAACGGCCTGGTGTTCTGTGGCTACAATGACCACTACTACCCGAACCAGGACATCGCCATCTTCTTCGCCAGGAACCTGCGGTAGGGGCAGAAGCAGGCGCAGCTTACGATGACTTCACGCGAATTCCTCACCATTCTGGAGCTGATCAACGAGACCTTGACGGCCACGATCGTCATTGTGGCCGCGTCCATCGTGCTGTACAACCTGGCGCGCAACACGCGCGACCGCGTGACGCGCACCTCCAGCCTGGTGCTGCTGTGTGTCGTCTTCGCCTTCCTGGGCGATGTCTTCATTGCGCTCGATCCTGGCGACGAATACCTGGCGGTCTGGCTGCGCTTCCAGTGGATCGGAATTGCGTTTGTGCCAGCCACGCTGCTGCACCTGTCCGATGCGCTGCTGGCTACGACCGGGCGACCATCGCGCGGGCGGCGGCGGGCGGCCATCCGCCTGTCCTACTTGTTGGGCGCGACGTTCATGTTGCTGGCCCTCTTCACCGACGCCGTGCTCGGCGGGTCGGTCACAGCAGACATTCCACACCTGGCTGCCGGGCCAGCGTTTCCCGTTTACGTCGCTTTCCTGCTGGTCGCTGCCGTCTTCTCGATGGTGAACGTCATCCGCGCACGCCAGCGCTGTCTGACCCGCTACACGCAGCGCCGCATGACGTATCTGCTGTCGGTGTTCCTGGCCCCGGCCTGGGGCATCTTTCCCTACTCGCTGCTGGGAAGAATCGGCGTCGAGCGCGACACGACGCTATTGATTGTGCTTGACCTGGCTAACATGATCCTGATGCTGATGCTGGTCTTCCTGGCCTATCCGCTCTCCTTCTTTGGCTCAGAGCGCCCCGACCGTGTGGTGAAGTCGCAGCTTATGGAGTTCATGCTGCGCGGGCCGCTCACCGGGGCGGCTGTGCTGGCCGTCGTCTTGTTTGTGCCGCGCGTGTCCAATGTTCTGGGCCTGGACGGCGATACCTTCATGCCGTTTGCGGCGGTCGCCACCGTGCTCTTCGTGCAATGGTCTATCACGCTGCTGCTGCCCATGTTGCAGCGGTGGCTGATCTACACGCAGGATCAGCAGCGGGCACAGTGGATTCAGCGGCTCAGCGACCGCCTGCTGACTCCGGCGGATGCATCCCAACTACTTGAGGCGATTCTGGCAGCCATCTGTGACAACTTGCGCGTGCCCACAGCGTTCGTGGCGCAGATGGAGGCGGGCGGAGCGCGGCTGGTACAGGTCGTGGGCGAGCTTGCGCCCTCGTCCGAGGCGTTGACCTCGCCTGAGCTCTCGCGTATCGGCGGGGGCGACGAAGCTGCGCCGGACAGTTCTGCCCAGCAATTGCCGCGCTCTGGCGATTTCTACATCTGGCGATCCTACTGGCTGGTGCCCCTGCGCAGGTCAACGGTTGGGCAGAATGGCGTGCAGGCCCCCTTGCTGGGCGTGCTGGGCGTGTGGGCGCGTGCGCCCCAGCCAGACCTGGGTGCTGAGGAGCAAGAGGTGTTCGCAGCGCTTACTGGGCAAGCCGCGCGCGTGTTGGAGGGCGTGCAGCACCAGTCTGAAGTTTTCGCCGTGCTCGAAGGGCTGGCCTCGCAGATGGACATCATGCAGCGCTTGCGTGGCCTGTCGCGCTATGGCCGGGTGGACACTCTGCCCGAACCCGCCGATGACGTGCTGGCGTCTTCCGACCTGCTGAATCTGGTCAAGGATGCTCTGCGTGACTACTGGGGTGGCCCCCGCCTGACTGAGAGCGAGCTGCTCAAGCTCAACGTCGTCTGGCGCGAGATGGAGGAGAGCCAGGATCAGAACCCGGTGCGCGCGCTGCGCACGGTGCTGGCCCAGGCCATCGAGAACCTGCGCCCGGAAGGGCAGCGTAGCCTGACGACCACCGAATGGATCCTCTACAACATCCTGGAAATGCGCTTCCTGCAGGGCCGCAAGGTACGTGATGTGGCGCTGCGACTGGCGATGAGCGAGTCAGACCTGTATCGCAAGCAGCGGGTGGCGATTGAGGAGGTAGCGAGGCAGGTTGAGGAGATGGAGCAGCAGGCCATCTCGGAGCGCAGGCGAGTGGACGAGGAGCAGACTTCCCAGGAGGCGCAGTCACCGGTCACAGCCGCGCCGGAATGAGATACGCCTGACATGCCGCAGAGGTGGCGAACCGGCACGGCGGGGCGGCTTGACAACGATTCAGGGCGTTATCTATAATGAACACGCCTTAGTATGTTTTCTTGCAAGGAACACGAAGGCGGCAATTATAACAGTCGGAGATGGCGAAAGGTTGAGGAAGGTGAGAGACGATGTCTTCAGAGGTTCGGAACCACAGTTCTTCTCCCCCTCTTCCCCCGGATGAGGCGTACTGGGAAGCATTGCTCCACGAGGGAGAGAACGCGGCCACTGGGGGGCCTCAGGAACACGTTACGTTCTGGGAAGACGCACCATCTTCAAGCGCAAAGGAGGGACAGGCGGCTGAGGATCAGCCGGACGGCGCATCCGCAGATTGGGAGGAGGTCCGCGAGGCATTTGAGACGGACGCGACCGCAGAACTGCGCGTGATAGGGCATAATCGTGGCGGGCTGCTGGTCGCGTGGAACAGCCTGCGCGGTTTTGTCCCGGCCAGCCAACTGGTGGACTTTCCGGCAGCGGCTGACGGGCGTGCCCGGCTTGACGCGCTGGCCCAGCGCATCGGGCAATGCCTGCTTCTGCGCGTGATCGAGCTGGATCGGGCGCAGAACCGGCTCATACTGTCTGAGCGTGCTGCTCAAGTCCAGCCCGGCACCCGCGCTTACGTCCTGAGCACCATCAAGGCGGGGGATGTGTGCCGGGGCCAGGTTACCAACCTGTGCGATTTCGGCGTGTTTGTGGATTTGGGCGGGCTGGAAGGGTTGATTCACATTAGCGAGCTAAGCTGGGGGCGTGTCGGGCATCCTAGTGACATCCTGCGGCGCGGCGATATCATGGATGTCCACGTAATGAGTGTAGACCCCTCTCAAGAGCGGGTGGCGCTCAGCCTCAAGCGGCTGCGCCCAGACCCCTGGGAGACGGTCGAAGAACGCTACCAGGTGGGGCAAATTGTGGAAGGCGTTATTACGAACGTAGTGGACTTTGGAGCGTTTGCGTGCATCGAGGAGGGTCTGGAGGGGCTGATCCATGTCTCCGAGCTGGCGGAGGGGCATTTCCTGCACCCCCGGAATGTCGTCCGCGAAGGGGACACGATCAAGGCACGTATTCTGAATATTGACGGGCGCGCGCGGCGTCTGGGGCTGAGCCTCCGCCGATGACTGCTGGTTCCGCCCAGGTTATGCTGTGGAATGTGGGGACGCACCGTGTTTCACCGTGCGTCCCTCCGTTTATCGTGCAAAGCGGCTAGGAGTGAGCAGATCATGACTTTGCGACCCTCTCAGATATTCAGCACGTACAGCATCGTGGCGCGCGATGCGCAGACGGGCCAGCTTGGCGTTGCCGTGCAAACCCATCAAATGTGCGTGGGCAGTGTCGTCCCCTGGCTGATCCCAGGAGTAGGGGCCGTCGCCACACAATCGCTGGTCAACATTTCGTTTGGCCCCATTGCCCTGACCATGTTGGGCGAAGGAGTGCCTGCGCCCCAGATTGTTGCCGCGTTGGTGGCATCCGACAAAGACGCGCACCGGCGTCAGGTGGCTGTGGTAGATGCAGCAGGGCGTGTCGGCGCGTGGACAGGGGAAGGGTGCATTCCAGAGGCGAGCCATCACACCGGCGAAGGGTATAGCGTCCAGGCCAACATGATGACCAACCCCACTGTTGTCCCGGCAATGGCCGCCGCCTTCGAGTCCGCGAGCGGCGACCTGGCCACGCGGATGCTGGCGGCATTGCAGGCGGCGCAGGCGGAAGGGGGCGACATTCGCGGGATGCAGTCGGCGGCTGTGAAGGTTGTCTCCGGCAAGCGAGAAGAGACGTTCTGGCGCGCCGACTACGATCTGCGCGTTGACGAGCACACTGATCCCATCACCGAACTGGGACGGCTGGTACGGCTGCGTCACGCCCAATTGCTTGACGAGCAGGGCTACAAGGCGCTTGAGGCGGGCGACCGGGCGCAGGCGATGAGCCTGTGGGCGCAAGCGTGCGCCGAAGCCCCGGAGCTGGAAGAGCTTCCCTTCTGGCAGGCCATGACGCTGGCCGATGACCTGGCTGATGCCGAGGCAGCCGCGCGTCTGCTGCGTCCAGCTTTGCACGACGATCCACGCCGCGAGCATTGGCTTGATCTGGCGCTGCGTTTGCAGGCGTGCGGGCTGGTCAAGCGTGAAGGGGCGGCTGCCGCACTGGTGGAGCGTCTGCGCTAGCCGGAAAGGGACCGGACACAGGGGTTGGCGCTCATGGTCTGAGCGTCGGCCCTGCCTGCTGGTCGCTTGCCAAGCGGAAACCGGGGCGGTATAGTTCGAGACGTAAGGGGCAGAGTTGTATCTGAGAGAGAGCACGCCTTGAGCCGAAGAAGAACCTCCTGTGCTTGTCAGCGTCGCGCCTCAGTCGCGGGATTGCTGCTGATCTACTACTTCTTCCTGCGCCCGCAACTGCGCAAATGGGGCACGCGCCTGGGTGAGGCGCAGCGACGGCTGCCGGGCGATGAGATCATTCCCAGTCCGACTTTCGAGACAACGCACGCGGTTAACATTGACGCACCGCCGGAGGCTGTGTGGCCCTGGATCGCGCAGATGGGGCGCGAGCTAACCGGCTATTACGCGCTGGACTTGCTGATGAATCAGGGCATCCCCAGCGTGGATTTCCTGCGGCAGGACTTGACGGCTCCCGCTATTGATCAGCCGATGGACGGCGGCTTGCGCATCCTCGATGTGACGCCGGGTCGGATGCTTCTCTTTGGCGGCCTCAACCTGAAGCTGCCGCTCGGTGCCACGCACGATGTGACCTACCTCTATCTGCTGGAGCGGCGGCGGGATGGTCGGACGCGACTCTTGGTGCGGCGGCGCGGCCACTGCCACAGCGCGCTGGGGACGATCTGCACCCTGGCGCTGGAGATTGTGCACTTTGCATTCATCTTCCCACAGCTCAGACGCCTGAAAGCCTATAACGAGTCGCAGCCCTGCCGGTGGGCGTCAGGCTGATCTGGGGATACAACTCTCAGCGGCGCAGTGCGTATATCACTACAGATGCACGCGGAAGTCCGGGAGGCCGTGAAGAGGACATTATGAACCCACAGAAGCGACTCTACCGCTCGACGCAAGACCGTATGTTCGCTGGAGTCTGTGGGGGCATTGGTGAGTACCTGGACGTTGATCCCACGCTGGTCCGCCTGGTCTTCGTGGCACTGACCCTGTTGAGCAGCGGGTCGGGGCTGGTCATCTACGTCATCCTGATGCTGATCGTCCCGGAGCGGCCCGCCGACAAGCGCAAGCTCAAGGGCAGGCACGACGCGGCTGAGTGGCCGGAGCAGGGCCGCACAGACGACGTGCTCCCGCCAGACGCCCCAGAAGATCAGCGCCCAGACTGACAGAACGAAGCGAGCTTGCCGGGCTAGTCGCTGCTCGCCAGCGGATCGAGCGCGCCGCTGGCAGGGGCCGAGACAGGCTCGCCGGAAGTGGCGCGCAGAGCGACGACTCGCTGCTGAATGCCCCGCAGGTATTCCCCGTGCAGGGGATAGATTCGTAACAGGACGATCCCCATCGCGAGGGCAACGAGCGGCAGAAAGGCAACGAAGGCACGGATCAGCGTAGCAACGGCTGCGGGCTGAGCGCCCGCAGCCAGATCAGCGTCGTACCCGGCCAGAGCCAGACCTTCACCCAGCAGCAAGCCAGCCACAGCGGGCGGGAAGCGGAAGATGAACCCCAGGATGCCGCGATAGGAACCTTCGCGGCGGACGCCGGTCTTCGCATAATCCTCGTCAACCACCTCAGCGAAAAGCATATCCGGGCCTAATACGACTCCTCCGATAGACGCGCCCAGCAGGGTCATCACGATGAGGGTCGCAGTGAGGCTGGACGTGACCAGCAGCGGCAGAGCGAAGACTGCGGCAATGCTCATGGAGGCCAGCATAGCCGTGCGTGTGCCCACACGCCGGATGACTATCTGCCACAGCAGCACCGACACGCCCGACGTGGCGAACAGCGCCAGCAGAATCTGGGTGAGTTGTTCCTCGCTGATGCGCAGGACGTAGTCCGCGTAGAAGGGCATGGCAGCGACAATCACCGCGATGATGAAGCGCGTCGTGAAGTTGATGCCCAGCACGATCAAGAAGGTGCGGTTGCCCAGCACGACGCGCATTTGCTGCCGCCAGGGTTGGCGCGGCTGCCGCGCGTAGGCTGGATTCTCCTGAATGCCGATGAGCGACGCGAAGTACATCAGTGCGGCCAGCGTCCCCCAAAGCACCGCGAGCGCATCCCAGCCCAGCCTGCCGTAGACAGTGGGAGTGAGCGCCACAGCCATGCCGTTGCCCACCACGAAGCCGACCAGTTGGCGGGTGCTGGCGCTGGCGGCCCGGCTGCCCGTATCCTGGTACATTTCCGGGAACAGAGCGTCCTGGTTGAGCGTGACAATGGATTGCAGCAGGTCGTAGAGGCTGATGATGACCAGGAAATAGACCAGCAGGGCGCTGGGATTGGAGCTATCCAGCGGCGGGAGCCAGATCAGCGCGAAGGCGATGGCCGTCGGGACGGCCAACAGCCCGATGAAGAAGCGCCGCCGCCCCCAGCGCGTGCTGGTGCGGTCGGAGAGCCAGCCAGCGATCGGATCGTTGATCGCGTTCCAAAAGCCGAAGGCAAACCAGCCGCGTCCCACCCACTGCGGGGGCAGGCCCTGGACATCGGTGTAGAAGTATTGGATGAAGGTGTTGAACGTCGTGTAAGTCAGCAGTCCGGCGGCATTGCCGAAGGCGTAGAGCAGGGTACGCCAGAAGGGGATGCCACTGGCGGTGACATGACTGGGCTGGGTCGGTGCGCCAGCAGACTCATGGGGCATACAGGTCAGTATCCTCGGCTGGATAGCACTGGTCAGGAAGATGAGCGCGCGGCGACTCTAGCCGCCCGGACGCACAAGCTCCAACGTGAGCAGGTAGGAGCCGTTGGTCGTGCCCTTCGCCCGGTCGAAGCGCGAAGCGATGAGCAGGTACATGCCATCGGCGGGCAGCTCAAAACGGTCAAGCAGCGCGTCCTTCTCGCCGCCGTTGTCGTCGTCGAAGGCGATCTGTTTGCGCGCGCTGTCGTACAGCGTAACCAGCGAGTCGAGGTCACCGTCAACGCGCTCCATCGCGATGCGTACGACATCGCCCGCCTGGCCGACAAAGACGTACTCCTCCTCCGGCGTTTGATCGGAGATTAGCCCGCTGACGGTCGTCCCATAGATGATTTCGAGCGCCTGCCCGTTGGTTAACCCTGGCCGCCCACTCAGTCGCAGCACGAAAGCGCCCTCTGAGCGCCCTTCTTGCTCGCCGCTGCGCGACGCCGCGATGTAGTAGGTACCGCGCTGCGGCAAGGTGAGCGCGGCAATGCGCGCGCCTCGGTCGCCTCCGCTGTTGTCGTCTTCGGCCAGGGGGATGAGACCAGCGTCCAGCACGCGCACAAATGGGTCGAGCGAGCTATCCTGCCGCTGCATCGTCACGGCAACGACATCACCACGCTCCGCCTCGAAACGGTAATAGCGAGCCGGCACCTCGTCGCTGATCGTGCCGGTGAGGGTGCCCCCATAGTCAATCAGGTAGGCGCTATCCGGCTCCAGGCCGAGCATCTCGGCGGGCGTCTGCGTCACCGACAGGACAAACGTCCCTTCAGTAGCGCCCGCCTCACGCCCAAAACGTGTGGCGACGATCAGGTAAGTGCCGGAGCGGAGGACGGTGTAGTTGGTGATGGCCGCGTCCAGCGTGCCGCTTGCCGCCATGCCGTCGTCGTCGGACACCAACACGATGCCGTCTGGTGTAGCCAGGTCGAGGTACGGGTCAAGGTTTCCGGAGGTGCGTTGCATGGAGATGGTGATCACATCTCCGCGCTGCGCTCGCAGAAAGTAGAAGGCCAGCGGTGCCTGGGCAGTGATCCGGCCCAACACCTGATCGCCATAGGCCAGCGTGCTGTCTGCGGTGGGGCTGCTGCCGATATGCTCAACGAGCAAGGAGAAGTCGCCCGCTGTAGTCCCGTGCTCCTGCCCGAAGCGCGTGGCAATGATGAAGTAGCGCCCCGCAGCCGGAAGGCACTCAAGCTCGATGAGGGCATCAGTGCGGTCACCGTCGTCGTCGCTGATGTCGAGAATGACTCCGTCGCTGTCGGTGAGCAGCAGCAGCGGGTCGAGGTCACCCGACAGGCGGCTCATGCTGATCGAGACGACTTCGTTTTCCTGGCCCGCGAAGATGAAGATGTGGCGATAGCTGTCCCCGCCGATGGTGCCGGAGACCGGCTGCCCAACCTGAACCTCGACGCCGGTCTGCCGGAGCTCGCCCGCTCCGGCGTGCGGCAGACTCAGGGAACTAGCGGGCAGGGTGAGGCACACCAGGGCCAGGCTGAGGGCCAGCGTTCGTCGCCACCATCTCGCTGCGAGATACCCGATGCACATGATACGCCTGCTACGATTCGTGGGTCAGCGTGACGGTGAAGGTGCCAGTGGTCGTCTCGCGCTCCAGCCCGTAGCGGCTCACCGCGATCAGGTACTTGGCGGTCTGGGGCAGGACGATGTTGCTGAGCAGCGCCTCGTAGGTGCCCCCGGCAGGGCTGTCATCGTTGCTCGCGATCTCGACCCAGCCCGATGCAACCGACTGGTAAAGGTGCAAGACCGAGTCCAGGTTGCCGCTGGTATGGGTGATGCGAATGGTAACTACGTCACCGGCCTTGCCGTCGAAGACATAGAACTGTAGATACTTCTCTGCCGTGATCTCGCCCGCTTCGGTTTGGCCGTAGCTGAGTGGGACGATCTGCGGCCCGGCAGCGGTCACGGATACGCCCGGCGACTCGTCCATGCGCTCCAGGAGAAGCTCATACGTGCCGCTGCTAGGCTCTGTGTCGGGGCCAACATAGCGCGAGGCGATGATCACGTAGCTGCCGTCGGCGGGCAGCTCGGTAGCGATCCGCGAATCGCGAACCTGGCCGGGAACGATGTCGTCATTGGCGTCAATCACCGCGCCAGTGGCGTCCTGCAATTCCAGATAGCCATCCAGGCCCGAACCGGGCGAGGCTTTCATCGTGATCTGGATGCGCTCGCCCACAGAGCCGGTGAAGGTGTACATCTGGCTGGTGGTATCGTCGTCTATAGCGCCGTTGACGACATCGCCGTAGACCAGTTGGCGCGGGCCGTTGGTGGATGCTGCGCCCGGCTCACGCGCGCCGGCGAGGGTCAGCGCCAGGATGTAGCCCTTGCCCAGGTCATCCGCCGGGCCGAAACGGGGCGCAACCAGAACGAGGTATTTCCCGGTTGCCGGGATCGTGATGCCACTCAGCACGCCGGTGTTGCTGGCATGAAGCTCGCTGAGATTCTCATCGGTGAGGATGAGCAGCACGTCAAGCCCTGGGTCAGTCGTCACAGAGATGTCCGCCAGCGTGCCGGCGAAGGCCGTGAAGGTGAACAGGCCCGCTCCCTTCTCAAACACGGTCTGGATCGGCTCATCGGAGACAAGCGGAGTGGACGAAAGGCGGACGAGCCGCGTCTCAACGGTCGTCGGGAGAGGCGAGACGGCAGGAGTGCCGCCCGGCCCCCACAGCGAGAGGGAATATGGCCCGGTGGAGGTTCCTTCTGCCTGATCAAAACGCGTGGCGACAATGGCGTAATAGGCGGTGCGCGGCAAGACGAACTCCAGCCGGGAATCGCGCTCGACTCCCGCCACGATGTCGTCATGCTCAGCCAGCGGAATCCGGCCATCGTCGAGCAAGATCAGCATAGGGTCAAGAGCAGACACAGCAGCGCCAGCGTCCAGGCTCTTTAGCTCGACGGTGATAGGGTCGCCTTCCTGGCCAAGGAAGACGTAGACATCCATGAACTTGGCGTCCGAGATCTCCCCTTCCACCGTATCGCCGTAGGCGAGCAACGGCAGGCTTGCGTAGTCAGCGGGCAGGAGCGGCGCGAATGCCTCGCCTGCCGACAACTCCAATAGAAAGCTGCCCGCAGTTGTCCCCTGCGCCTGCCCCTCGCGCGTCGCAACGATCAGATACACGCCCTCAGCGGGCAAGACGTAGGCAACCTCCGCAGCGCCGTCTCCATCACCATCGCCGCCCTCGGCTAGCATCTGCTCGTTCTCGTCCAGCACAATTAGATAGCTGCTGAGATCGCCCTCCGTGCGGCTCATCCTGACCACTATCGAATCGCCAGCCACGCCGGAGAAGCGGTATGGCACCGCAGGAGTCTCTCCGTCAATTCTCCCCTGCCGGCTTTCGCCAATCTGGATTTCCTGCTCCTCCCCAGTCACAGATGCTCCCGTCCTGTCCACCGACAACTCGAACACTCCCCCAGCACTTCCCACTCCCGGCAGCGACACCGCAAGGAAGTAAACGCCGTCGGCAGCTATTGCAGCCCGCAGATTCACCCCCGGCTGCGCGCGTCCAAGCTCATTGAACGCCGGATCATACAACGCCAGCAACGGCTGGAACTCAGCCATCTGCTGCGGCATGACAATCACCTGGTCACCCGCCACAGCCTCAAACCAGTACAGCCGCAGTGGACTCTGGCGCGTCAGCTCATTCGTGAGCGCACCCGCCTCGGCCAGCGGAGCCAGGAAGGGCGCACCCGGCGGCGCACTGCCCGCAGGGAGCGCAGCCTGCGACGCTGTCAAGCTGAGCGTAAACGTTCCCCCTTCTTCGGGCGGAACGATACCTCCCGCATCTGTAGCCTGGATCATGTACGAGCCGTCCGCCTCGACCTCATAGCTCAGCCGGGCATTGCGCTCGCCCCCGCCATTGTCATCCATCGCCAGCGGAGTCCGATCTGCGCTGTCCAGCACGAGGAAGGGATCGAGCGAGCCGCTCGTGGCAATCATGGTGATCACAAGCACATCGCCTGCCCGTGCGTCAAAACGGAAGAAGGCGCTCGGCTGGTCAGGGGCAAGATTACCGTCAACCGTCTGCCCGTAGACAAGCTCAACCGGCACATCCTGGAGCAAGGGGCCTGCCAACACCCGCGACCTGCTGATCCCAGCACTCCCTACCAGCAGGACAAGACTGGATACCAGAATAGTCCGCCACAATGTGCGCATCGCCCGCTCCCTCCAGGATCACCAGGGACTCTCTAACGCCATTTTACGGCAGGCAGCACCCTGCCGCAACCACTCCCTAATGGTGCAATACTCCTCACAAACATGCCCTTTGGTGTCACGGTCACCGATTGGCACATAGCCCTATTTTTGATACAATGAGATTGACTGTGCCCTGTACCAACTGTGCCCTCAAGATCATTGCGACACAGGTAGTACCGGCGCACAGGTGCATAGAATTCAATTTAGCCATAAGGAGAGTTCCGATGTTCAAGCGTTTCGTTGTACTCATGGTCGTTGCCGTACTGACGATTGGCCTGCTGCCGACCGCCAGTGCCCAGGAGGGCGAGGTCTGGTGCGGCACCGATCAGCCGGTCAACATCACCTGGATCGCCGGTACCGTCGGTAACGAGTATGAGACGGCGGTCGCCCTGGCTGAGAAGTACATGGCCGAGGCATGCCCCAACGTGACGGTCAAAGTGGTAGAGCGTCCTACGAGTACCACCGAGACCATCGCCCAGTACCAGCAGTTCTTCGAGGGCCAGAGCAGCGAAATTGATGTTTACCAGATTGACGTGTTCTACCCGGCCATGTTCAAGGAGCACCTGGTAGACATCAGCGAATACGCCACCGACGAGTTTCTGGCACAGTTCTACCCCGCCGTGTTGGATGCCTATACGGTTGAGGGCCGCCTCGTCGGCCTGCCCTGGTTTGCCAGTGGTGGTATGCTCTTCTACCGCAGCGACCTGCTGGAGAAGTACGGTCTGGCCGTGCCGCAGACCTGGGACGAGTTAGGGGCTGCCGCCAAGACCATCCAGGACGGCGAGCGCGCCGAGGGCAACGCCGCGTTCTGGGGTTTCGTGTTCCAGGGCAAGGCGTATGAGGGCCTGACCTGCGACGCGCTGGAGTGGCAGGTGTCCAACGGTGGAGGCCGCATCCTCAGCCCCGAGGGCGTCATCGAGGTCAACGATCCCGCTTCGATTGAGATCTTCGACAAGATCGCAGGCTGGGTTGGCGACATTGTGCCGCCCGACGTGTTGGACTACGAGGAAGAGGGCGCCCGCGCCGTCTGGCAGGCGGGCAACGCTGCCTTCATGCGCAACTGGGCTTACGCCTATCCCCTGGGCCAGGCCGAGGACAGCCCCATCCGCGATAAGTTCGGGGTTGGACCGGTGCCCGGCAAGGAAGCTGGCATGAGCGCCGCAACGCTGGGTGGCTGGGGCATTGGTGTGTCCCGGTATTCCCAGAACATCGAAGCTGCATCCGCATTCGCCATATGGGTGACCTCCTACGATCAGCTTGTGGACTTCCACCTGGCTCGCGGCGAGCAGCCGGCCATGCCTGCGCTGTACCAGGATGCGCAACTGCTTGAGGCGCTGCCCTATCTCGCTTCGATGGGCAATGTGCTCGAATCCGCGATCCCGCGTCCTGGTGTCGCCGGTGCCCAGTACAATGCCGTCTCCGAGCTGTACTACACGGCGGTGAACGGTGTGCTGGCCGGTAGCGCGGACGCCGCGACAGCGATGGCCGATCTTGAATTGGCTCTCGCCGATCTTGGCTTCGAGTTGCCATAGCGCGCAATCAGGCATGCGCAAACTAACAGCTTAACCGTTGGGGGCAGATCAAGTCTGCCCCCAATCCTTATTGGCAAGAAATCCTTCTTGTTTGAACGGAGGCGTTCCACATGACCCTGATCCCTCCTCCCACTGGCCGACGCCGACCCACAGAGCAGGAAACCATCGCCCTGGAGTTGGTGAGCGGCCTGTTGATGGTCATCGGACTGCTCGCGTTCGCGTTTCTCTTCTACGCCATAGTCACCGATGATGGAATCCGCGAGGCCACCCAGGGACCGGAGATTCCTGGCATTGGCGTAGACATCCGGCAGGTAGAGCCAGAGGCTGAAGGCGAGCAGCCCTATTTCGAGCTCAGGCCGATAGCTGGTGGCCCAGCCGACACAACAGGCGTCAAGGCGGGCGACCGCCTGCTGACAGTTGACGGCACCGATGTGACGGGCATGACCATTGAGGAAGTTCGTGCTCGTCTCGCCGAAGAAGATGTCAAGCTAGAAGATGATGACTTTGAGATCACGCTGGTTTTCCTCAGACCTTCAGCCAGCGGTGAGCTTACCGAGCTGACAAGGACAATCCAGAAGAACGTCGCGCCCACTGTGACGATCGCCTATCTCAAAAGCTTCGGCTTCGTAGTCCCGCTGATCGTCATTGGGCTGGGTGCCCTGTGCCTGCGCCTGGGAGCGCGCCTGCGCCGGTTCGACCTGGGAGCCGCGCGCTGGGCGCTGGTCACATTCCTATGGCTGGCGATCGGCCTGGTCGTGGGTGCTGGGTGGGCCTTCTGGGTCAATGGCAAGGGGGGTCTGGCCGGACACCAGCCGTTCAACTACGGCAGGGCAGTCGCCAGCGCCGTGCCCTTCCTCCTGGCGATCATCCCTGTGGCGATTGCCCACAGATGGCTTGGCAGTGTCACTGACCAGGTGTTTGTGGGCGAAGAAGCCCTGGGTGTGCGGCAGACGCGGTTCGCCTGGACACTGCTCGTCCCTACACTGGTCATCCTGGCGCTGGTCGCCGCGCGCCCGCTGGAGCAGACGTTCATCAAGAGCCTGACCGACGACGAATTCGGCACGAGTCGTCCCGCGCGCTACGTCGGGCTTAACAACTATCAGACCATGCTGAGCTTCAAGTTCGCAACGGTGAATTGCCGGAAGGACGACAGCGGGGAGTGCGCGCGCACGCCCAATGGCTCAATCATCTGGGAGCCATCGAGCGTAGAGGAGCAGGAACGCGAGCGGCTGAGGACTCTCACCAGCGGGGAGCGCAAGAAGTCCGTTCGTTATCAGGAAGCTACTACCTGGGCTTTGCCCGGCGGTGACACAGGACTCCGGCTGCTCGGCAGAGACCCGGTATTCTTGAACTCGATCTGGAATACGCTGCGCTTCACGGTAGCGTCAGTGGTACTCGAACTGATTCTTGGCCTGATCATCGCTATGGTTGTCAATTCCAGCTTCAGAGGGCGCGGCCTGATGCGCACGGCCATGCTGGTGCCCTGGGCAATTCCAACGGTCGTCTCGGCGGTTCTCTGGCAGACCATGATGCGTGGCGACCAGACCGGCATCCTCAACAAGCTGCTGATGGACCTGGGGCTGGCCTCCGGCCCGCAGCAATGGCTTGCCACCACAGGGCCTTGGATGAACTCGATCATCGCCGTAGATGTGTGGAAGACGGCGCCCTTCATGGCGCTGCTGCTGCTGGCTGGCTTGCAGATCATCCCAGGTGATTTGTACGAAGCGGCCTCGGTAGATGGAGCTTCCAGAGCCCGCCAGTTCTTCTCGATCACACTGCCGCTGCTGCGGCCTACCATCGCAGTGGCGCTAATCTTCCGCACGCTGGACGCCCTGCGCGCGTTTGACGTGTTCCAGGTCTTGCTGGATACCACCCGTCCGTCAATGGCGAGCTACAACTACAACCGTCTGGTGCTCAACCGTCAGGACGGCTACGCCTCCGCTGTCGGGGTGATGATCTTCATCCTCATCTTCATCTTCACCGTCGTGTACGTCAGGTTCGTGGGGATAGAGCGAGAATGAACAGGCTAACGATCTCCAGAAAAGGGATTGGCGAGGTGCTTGGGCGGGGGCTGTTCTGGCTGCTGGTCTTGGCCATCGCCTTCTACACCATGGCGCCGTTCTTCTACGCGGTCAGCATCTCCTTCCGAACCAACGCGCAGGTGCTCATCGCCGCCCGCTACTTGCCAGAAGACCCGGTGCTCACCAACTACCAGAACCTCTTCGGCGACAGTGACTTCATGCGCACAATGTTCAACTCCGCTGTCGTGGCTACAGTGACCGTGCTCCTTGCGCTTGTCGTAGGCTCGTTTGCAGCCTACGCTCTGGGGCGAGTTCGCTTCAAGGGGCGGATGGTCGTGCTCTATACCGTGCTGGCGATGACCATGTTCCCGCAGATTTCCATCCTGTCGGGCCTGTTTGCCATCGTCAACGACCTGAACATCTACGGCTCAACCCTCGCGCTGATGTTCACCTACCCGATCTTCACGCTGCCGTTCACGGTGTGGGTGCTGACCAGCTTCTTCCAGGGACTTCCCACCGAGATCGAGCAGGCCGCGCTGGTAGACGGTGCCACGCCATTCCAGACGTTCTGGCGCATCCTGGTGCCGCTGACAGCGCCCGCCCTGGTGACAACCGGGCTGCTGGCCTTCATCGCCGCCTGGAACGAGTACCTGTTCGCCCTGACGTTCACGCTCGTGAGCAAGGCATCGCAGACCGTTCCGGTGGCTATCGCCAACTTCAGCGGCTACGGGTATGAGATTCCAATCGCCGATCGGATTGCTGCCACAGTCGTGGTGACCGTGCCGGTGCTCGTGCTAGTGCTGATCTTCCAGCGCCGGATCATCGAGGGCCTGACGGCGGGAGCCGTCAAGGGGTGATCTCCGCACTGCGCAACGATAGGTTTGGCATGTACAGGCCGCCCAGTTGTGAGCGGCCTGTTCCTTTAGGCGATTTGTGCTGGTAAGCCGGTTCATGTACAATGCTCACAGCGCATAGGGGTTGTGAGCCAGTGCTGCCCAAAACCGTCTGGCAGCTTGAACAGAAAGGCGAGATGTCAATGATCAAACGCCTGACAGGTCAGTTCAACGTCATTGGCAAGGCGGCTTTGAGCACCCTCGCGCCGTCATTGTACCGGCTGGGGTTTGTGCTGCTGGGCGTCATCATTGGTCTCGCTTGGGCGTACCAGGGCGCGCCGATCAAATTCCGCGATGCAGAGCCGGTTCACCTGGCCGATGGGTACAAAGACCAGTGGATCAAAATGGCCGCCGTAGAGTTCGCCCAGAGCGGTGACACTGCTGAGGCCCGGCGCAAGATCGTTGAGGCGGGCGTAACCCCCAAGATGATCCAGGCGCTCATAGACGCCAACGGTACCGACGAGCCGGAGCTAGCTGGCCAGTTGCAGGCTCTGATGGTCATCGCCCAGGATAGCAGCGCAGCGGCAGCCAAGCAAAGTGACAAGATCAAGACCGGTTTCCTGAGCGGGGTCTTGGGGCCGCTGGCCTGTATTGGCGGGACGGCGCTCATCGGAGTGCTGCTGGCTGTGTTCTTCACGTTCTATTGGGCGGTGCCGGTCGGGAAGTGGGCTAGAAGCAAGCCTGCGCCTGAGATGGTGCTTGGCACTACGACCCCCATCGGGCCGGCAGGGGCGGGGCGCGCCGAGATTGTTGCCATGAAGCGGGCGGCAGCCAAAGAGAAGACGGACTTCGAAGCGCGCGGCGAAGCACCTCCGGCGGGACAGTTCGTATCCACCTACGTGCTCGGCGATGATCTGTACGACGACTCCTTCAGCATCGAGACGGCGAAAGGCGAATTCCTGGGCGAGTGTGGATCGGGCATCTCGGAGACGATCGGGGTAGGGGAGCCAAAGAAAGTCACGGCCACCGAGGTCTGGCTGTTTGACAAGAACGACATTCGCACCGTCACTAAGGTGCTCATGTCAGAACACGCCTACAACGACCCGGCGCTGCGCACCAAGCTGGCCCCCAAAGGGGAGGCCGTTCTGGCACGGCCTGGTGTAGTGACGGCCCTTGACACCGAAACGCTGCGTGTTCAGGTGCGGATCGTGGACATGCAGTACGGCGAGGGACCTCTGCCGCCCAGAAGCTTCTTCGAGCGGCTGGCCGTCGAAATTGCGGCCTGGCCCAAACAGGCCAGCAGCGCGCCGTCCAACCAACCGCCGGACTCATCGGCGGCGTTTGGAGATACAGCGGAGCTGCTCAACTACTAGCTCAGCGCCCACCTGGGAAGAGAATCGCGGGGCCTGGTCAAAGCCAGGCCCCGTTTGCGTGTGCACACCGGAATTAGCGCGCGATCTTGATGATCCTGAACTCGACGACGCCCCCTGGCGTCTGCACGCGCACCGTGTCGCCCACGCGACACCCCAGCAGCGCAGCGCCCAGCGGACTCTCGTTGGAGATTCTGCCACTGCGCGGGTCGGCTTCCGCCGCGCCGACAATGCGATAAGTCTCTGCTGGCTGGTCGTCCATCTGCACGGTCACTTCCATGCCGGGCTGAACAAGAGCGGCTGCCTTGCCGTCCTCACGATCATCGAGGATCGTCGCCACACGCAGCAGGTTCTCCAGGTACCTGATGCGGCCCTCCAAGAAGGCTTGCTGCTCTTTGGCGTCTGTGTAATCGGCATTCTCGGACAGATCGCCCTGGCTAATCGCCTCCTTGAGCAGCGCCGCCAGCCTGGGTCGCCGCACATTGACCAGTCTTTCCAGTTCGGCGCGAAGCTCGGCTGCGCCCTGTGCCGTCAGGTACTGTTGCTCGTCTGCCATGTTCTCACTCTCAACAGAAGTTCCGGTCTGAAGACTCTCACGTGCGCGTGTAGGGGTCGAAGAGCTTCTGCCACTCTTGCAGCGCGTAGCGGTCAGTCATGCCCGCGATGTAGTCAGTGACGGCGCGGTGAAGGCCGCGCTCGTCCACCGCTTGCTGCACAGAAGGCGGAAGTTGGCCCGGCTCGGCGACGTATGTCTCGAAGATTTGCGTGATGAACCGCTCCGCCTTGACCGCCATGCGCGCCACGCGATGATGGCGGTACATCTCGCTGTAAAGAAACGACTTAAGCTCCGCGTTGCTGCGCTTGAGATCGTCAGAATGCTGCACGACATGGTACGGCAAGCGCTGGATCGCCTCTGGCGACTCTGGCTGCAAACGGGCCAGCGCCGCACCGGTCGCCTCGATCACATCGTTGATCTCAATGCCCAGCATCCGCCGGATCATACGGTGGCGAATCTGCTCGCTGAACAGCCCGCCATCCCAGCCGATGCTCTCCTTGAGCATCTGCCAGATGCCCAGGGCGTCAAGCTGGCGCGGTGCCAGCAGCCCAGACCGCAGCCCGTCGTCCAGGTCGTGCGCGTTGTAAGCCAGCTCATCGGCGACGTTGGCGATCTGCGCTTCCAGGCTGGCGTGCAGATCGGGATCGAATCCCTCTGCTGCCGAGTCGCTGAGATCGTACTCCGTCTCGTGCTTGACGATTCCCTCGCGCACCTCGTAGGTCAGGTTCAGCCCCGGCCAGTCGGGATAGCGCGCCTCCAACTGCGTGACGATGCGTAGCGACTGCTGGTTGTGATCGAAGCCGCCGTGCTCCGCCATCAGCTTATTGAGAATCGCCTCGCCCGAATGACCGAACGGCGGATGGCCGAGATCGTGTCCCAGGCAGATCGCTTCGACCAGGTCTTCGTTGGCCCCAAAGGCGCGGGCCAGGCTGCGCCCGATCTGAGTCACTTCGAGCGTGTGCGTCAGGCGCGTCCGGTAATAGTCGCCCTCAAAGTTGACGAACACCTGCGTCTTGTATTCCAGGCGGCGAAAGGCCGTCGTGTGCAGGATGCGGTCGCGGTCGCGCTGGAACGCAGTGCGATACGCCGGCTCGCCTTCCGGGTGCTCACGCCCCTTGCTCGCGCGGCTCAGGAGGGCGTAGGGAGCAAGTGTGCGCTCCTCAAGTAACTCGAGCTGCTCACGTGTGACAAGCATGATGCGTACCGTTGGACTCGACTAGCCTAACTTGCCGCCCAGCCGCGAACTGCCGGGCGCAGCAAAGCAGCGCCCCCGCTGCGCGGAAGCCCGCTCGCGTGTGCAGAGAATATCCAATTACGGCACGCGCTGCAATCGAATTTCAGGATCGTTAGCGACTGGGCCGCCGGGTGCTGCGCCGCACCAGTGTCAGGCTCGGCTCGCCAATCTCGACATCCTTGAGCACCATCACCTGGCGTAGCTCGATGATCTGGTCGCGCAGCGTCGCCGCCTTCTCGAATTCCAGCGCCTTGGCCGCCGCTTTCATCTCCGTCTCAAGCGTCTCGATCAGCTTATTCAGCTCGCTCTTGGGCAGCTCTGCTGGACGGGCACCGTGCTCGCGCTCCGCCGCGTCGGGAGCCATCTGCTGCATCCGCTCGGTCAGGTCGCGCACTTCCTTGACGATGCTGGCTGGCTCGATGCCGTGCTCCACATTGTGCCGGTGCTGGATCGTCCGGCGTCGCTCGGTCTCGTCCAGCGCGATCTGCATCGCCTCGGTGACCTTGTCCGCATACATGATCACGTGGCCGTTGATGTGCCGCGCGGCGCGCCCGATGGTCTGGATCAGCGCCGGAGCCGAGCGCAGGAAACCCTGCTTGTCGGCGTCAAGAATGGCGACGAGAGACACTTCGGGCAAGTCCAGCCCCTCGCGGAGCAGGTTGATGCCGACAACCACATCGTAGACGCCCAGGCGCAGATCGCGCAGAATCTCGACGCGCTCGATGGTCTCAATCTCGCTATGCAGGTAGTGCACGCGGATGCCCATCTCTAGCAGGTAGTCGGCCAGGTCTTCGGCCATACGCTTGGTCAGCGTGGTGACCAGCGCCCGCTCGCCGTGCTTCACCCGCCGGTGAATCTCACCGAGCAGGTCGTCAATCTGCCCCGCCGTCGGGCGCACATCAATGGTCGGGTCGAGGACGCCGGTGGGACGGATTACCTGCTGGACAGTCTGCTGGCTGTGCTCGTCCTCGTAGGGGCCGGGCGTCGCGCTCATGAAGATGGTCTGCCCGATGCGGCTCTCGAACTCCTCAAAGCTGAGCGGGCGGTTATCCAGGGCGCTGGGCAGGCGGAATCCGTACTCGACGAGCGTCTCTTTGCGCGAGCGGTCGCCGCCGTACATGCCGCGCACCTGGGGCAGCGTCATGTGCGACTCGTCCACGACCAGCAGGAAGTCTGGCGGGAAATAGTCGAGCAGCGTCCAGGGAGGGCTGCCAGCGGGTCGCTGGTCGAGGTGCCGCGAGTAGTTCTCGATCCCGCTCGTGTAGCCAAGCTCGCGGATCATCTCAAGGTCGTAGCGCGTGCGCTGTTCCAGGCGCTGGGCTTCCAGCAGCCGGTTGGCCGCCTGAAGCTCCGCCAAGCGCCCCTCAAGCTCCTGCTCGATGTCGTGCAGCGCCTGGCGCAGCAGGGAATCCTCGGTGACGAACTGCTTGGCGGGGAAGACCTTGATCGTCTCGTGCTCGGCCAGCACTTCTCCGGTCAGGGGATCCAACTCCAGCAAGCGCTCGATCTCGTCGCCGAACAGGGCCACGCGGTAAGTCGTGGTGCCGTAGGCCGGTGTGATCTCCAGCGTATCGCCCCGCACGCGGAACGTGCCCGGCTTCAGCTCGAAGTCGTTGCGCCCGTACTGGATGCCCACCAATTGCCGCAAGATCATGTCGCGGCGCACCTGCGTGCCCGCCCGCAGCTCCAGCGTCGCCTTGTCCCACGTCACCGGGTTGCCGAGGCCGTAGATACACGACACCGAGGCCACGATCAGCACGTCGCGCCGGCTGAGCAGCGAGGCCGTCGCTGCCAGACGCAGCCGGTCAATCTCCTCGTTGATCTCCGTCTCCTTCTCGATGTAGAGATCGTGGCGCGGCACGTAGGCTTCGGGCTGGTAGTAGTCATAGTAGGACACGAAGTACTCAACCGCGTTGCGCGGGAAGAATTCCTTGAACTCCGAGTAAAGCTGAGCAGCGAGCGTCTTGTTGTGGGCCAGCACCAGGGAAGGGCGCTGCAACTGCGCGATGACATTGGCGACGGTGTAGGTCTTGCCGGTGCCGGTCGCGCCGAGCAAAGTCTGGAAGCGGTGTCCGGCAGCCAGCCCCTCGATAAGCGCGCTGATGGCCTGCGGCTGATCACCCGTCGGCTGGTAGTCGGAGACAAGCTCAAAACCGGGCATGGCGACACTCCGTGTGAGACTCCCCGCGCTCGAACGTAAGTTCTAGAGTATAGCGCATATTAGCTGTGCTGGCGAAGATTGTGAGGCTGCGCGGCTCAGCGCGTCCACCCCGGGGCCGGCTCAACGTAGATGGGGTTGCTCAGAATCCACATGCGCTCGCGCCCGCGATAGGAGCGCCAGACCTCGACGCGGTACGGGCCGGGGTCGCGCACCACGTGGGTGAGGTTCTCGGTCTGCCTCTCCTCGGCGATGATCTCCCCACAGCACACCAGGCGGATGCGCGCGCGGGCCGGGGCCAGCGCCTGGAGCGTCACACCGTGACCCAGACGGATCGTCTCGCCCATGATCGCAGTGGCGTTCTGTCCCTGGGCGGAGAAGCGGAAGCCGCGCGTGCTGCCCGGAATATCGTAGCCGATGAAGGCGCGCCCTTGCCTGAGCGCCTGGTATACCTGCGCTTTGTCGTAGTCCAGCTCGCCGGTCAGCGCGGACTTGGTGAAGATGTGCGTGTTCACCGAGCTAAACAGGAAATCATAGGGGAAGACCACATGCGACAGCGGCCCCATTGACACGCGTGTGCCGTGCGCATCGGCGCAGCCGATCCCGACAACCTGGAGGCCCATCTCCAGAAGTTCATCCCACAGGGCAAGCGTCACCGGCGAGGGGCCGATCACCACGTCGTCCGGGCGAAAGACATTGCGGATTCCAGTCCGGCGGTCGGGCAAGTAGTCCTTGAAGCGGGACATGTAATTCCACACTTCAAGGCCGGTGAACCCGTCCACATAGCGATCCAGCCAGGGAATCGCCGGCTCGCCCAACCACTCGACACCGTTATCGTCCGGGTGGGCGATGAAGCTCAAGCCGCCGGCCTGCTCGACAGCGCTCAGCAGGGCAGGGAGACTGTGGGCACATCCCGCAAGCTCGGTGTCCGTGCCGAAGACCAGCACGTGGTTGCCCTGGGGGTTGCGCGTCCGGTCGTGGACTTCCTCCCCGGAGAGCAGCAACACATAGCCGCGCGAGTCGTCGCCGTAATAGCCCTCGATGCCCCCCACGCGCACATTGTGGTCGGTGAAAATCACGAAGTCCAGCCCGGCCAGAAGCGCAGCCTCGGCGACGTGCTCGTGGCTGCCTTCTCCATCCGAGTAGGGTGTGTGAACGTGCAAATTTCCGGTGTACTCGAAGTACGGCATGGTGCTCTCTTGTGCGGTAGCGTGCGGGCGCAGGTGCCAAGCGTACTGCATCCGGTGGATAGCTGTCAAGACAGGGGAGTGTCCAAATTCAAGGACACACGAAGTCTTTGACATGCGCCGGGTAACCGGGAAAGGCACGACGGAACAGTTGGCGACGGTTCCAGGCGAAAACGAAGAGCTTGATGGCCCGCCGCAAGGCGTGAATGCAACGCGAGAAGCAGCGCGAGCGACGGGCTAGCCGAGCCAGATAATGCCGTAGTTCCGCATTGTCGGCCTCAACGGAATAGGTCTGGCTTTTGTCACGCAGGGCGCGATGCTGGCCTGGATAGTAGACCAGGGAATGATAGGTCGAGAAATCGTCGCTGTAGTAGCGCTGCGCTTGCGGACTGCGGTCCAGCAGCGCTTGCAGGGCTTCGGTGGTGCGTTCCGGCACCACCGTCCAGCCGAGCACACAATGAGTCAGCCGATCAACGGCGGTGACGACGAAGACCTCGTTTTTTTGCGCTCGACGAACGTGAAGAGTTCATCCAACTCTTCGACTTCGACCTCATCACTTGGTACGGGTGGCAAATCAGGCAAGCGATCCGCGTGCGCAGTGACCCAGTTGGCGACGGACTGCGGACTCACCTTGAGCAACCGCGCGATGCGGCGCAAGTTCAGACCGTCGACATACATCTCGACCGCTTGTCGGCGCATCTCATCCGCATATCCATTCAAATTCGGCTCAGGCGTATACTTGCGCTGGCACGCCTTGCACAAATAGCGCTGGCTGCCTGATGCATTCAGCCCCGCTTTCACCTGGTGTTCGGTTCGTTGACAGTGTGGACATTGGCTCATGTCCCCATTTTACCCATATCCTTACCTTTAGACACTCCCCAAGACAGCGACGTGTAGCGCCAGGCGGCTGTGGTATACTAACGCCATGATGCAGACAGTGTAATGACGGGTCAGGAAGTGAGCGGAGTCATGCAGTCTCCAGGCGGAAGCCCGCCCGACAGCCAGCCCCCCCGTGCCTCAGATAACCTGCCGGATCAGCGGGAGCAGCGATCGCCGCTGGACACTGGCACGGCCCAGCCGACCCGTCCGCTCATGCCGTTGCAGCCTCTTGATGCGCGTCCTGTGCCGCCAACCCCGCCCGGCAGCCAACATGACCGGCGTGCCCGCCGTCGCCGCGACAGCAAGCAGGCCCGCAGTAGTGCCCCGCCGCCCCCAGGCATTGGCTCGGCAGCGCCGCCGCGCCAGGCACTTCCGGGTATGCCTGCCCGCCCGACAGCGCGGCGCGATGTGCGCAGCAGCGGATTGTACTTGCCCTGGTGGTCGCTGGTGATCATGGTTGCGGTCGTGGGCGCGGTCACGCTGGTGCTCGTGCTGGCTTTCTCGGCTTTGGCAGAGCCGCAGACTCCGGGCGATCAGGTGCCGCGTGTCCAGGTGGTCACGGCGCAGCCAACACTCAGCCAGGATTTCCTGGGAGGAGCAGGGCAGGGCGAAACAGACAGCCAGGGCTTCTGGCCCACACCGATTCGCTCGGCGCAGCCCACGCCCACCATCGCGCTACCGACACCGATCCCCAGCCCGTCGCTCCCTCCCGGCAACATCACTATCGGCGTGCTGGTCAAGGTGGTTGGGGTAGGGGGTAGCGGCTTGAATGTGCGATCTACGCCCGGCTACTCAGGCACGCCTCTGTTTCTGGCTGCGGAAGAAGCGGTCTTTGTCATTGTGGGCGGGCCGCAGACCGCGGACGGCCTTGAGTGGTGGAAGCTGGAAGACCCTGACGACGCGGAGCGTTCTGGGTGGGCAGCGCGCAACTACCTGGAAGTCATCTCTGAATAGCAGATGAGGCAGACACCTGTGAGCGACAGCGAACTCAAAGCCCGCGCCGAGGGACTGCGGCGCGCTCTCCACGAGCACAACTACCGCTACCACGTGCTCAGTGCGCCGATCATCACCGATGGCGAATACGACCGGCTCTTCGAAGAACTGAAACGGCTGGAGGCCGAGCACCCGGAGCTGATCACGCCCGATTCGCCGACTCAGCGCGTCGGCAGCGACTTGCAGGCAGACTTGCCGAAGGTGCGACACCCGGCGCCGATCCTGAGCCTGGGCAACGTGTTCAGCGTCGGCGAGCTACAGGCTTGGCGCGAGCGCATCGGGCGCTTGCTGCCGGAAAACACCGCGCTCAATTACGTGGTCGAGCCGAAGTTCGACGGCCTGACGGTCGTGCTGACCTACCTCGACGGCGTGCTGGCTCAGGGTGCCACGCGCGGCAACGGCGAGATCGGCGATGACGTGACGCCGAACGTGCGCACCGTGCGCACCATTCCGCTGCGCGTCCCCGTCTCCGGCAACGATCTGCCTGTACCGCGCCGGTTGGTCGTGCGTGGGGAAGTGCTGTTCCTCAAAGACGATTTCGCGGCGCTCAACCGCCGTCTGGTCGAGGACGGGCTGCCCCCCTTCGCCAACGCACGCAACACCGCAGCCGGTGCGCTGAAACAGAAGGACGCGCGCGTAACCGCGCAGCGCCCGCTCACCGCATACTGCTACGGGATCGTGGATGCGGACGGGCGCGGCCCTCTCACACAGTGGGAGACGCTGCAATACCTGCGCGAGCTAGGCTTCCTCACCGCGCACGACGCGATCCGCCGCTTCGACTCGCTAAGCGACCTCGCAGCCTATGTGCAGGCGTTCGAAGCGCACCGCCACTCACTGCCGTACGAGATGGACGGTCTGGTTATCAAGGTAGACGACCTGGCTACCTACCGCGATCTCGGGGTCGTGGGCAAAGACCCGCGCGGCGCGGTGGCTTACAAGTTCCCGGCAGAGGAAGCGACCACCCGCCTGCTCGACGTGACCGCCAATGTCGGGCGCACGGGCGTGCTCACTCCGACGGCCCTGCTTGAGCCGGTGTTCGTCAGTGGTGTCACCGTGCGCCAGGCCAGCCTGCACAACTACGACCTGATCGCGGAGAAGGACATTCGCCTCGGCGACACGGTGATCGTCAAGCGTTCCGGGGAGGTGATCCCTTACGTCGTCGGGCCGGTGATCGCGGCGCGGACTGGCGCGGAGCGCCCCGTTGAGCGCCCGCAGATTTGCCCGGTCTGCGGCTCACCGGTGGCACGGGACGAGGACGAGGTCGCCTACTACTGCACGAATCCCGCCTGCCCGGAGCGAGTTGCCCGCAATATCGAGTACTTCGTGTCGCGGGGCGCGATGGACATCGCCGGGCTGGGTGAGCGCGGCGTGCGCCTGCTGCTGGAGCGAGGGTTGATCGGCGACGAAGCCGATCTCTTCACCCTGGCAGGGGAAGACCTGCTGACGCTGGAAGGGTTCGCCGAGAAGAAAGTGCAGAACCTGCTGGGCAGCATCGAAGCGGCCAAGCAGCGCCCGCTGGCCGTGCTGATCGGCTCGTTGGGGATACGGGGCGTGGGCAGCACCGTAGCCGAGGTGCTGGCCCGCCATTTCCACAGCATGGATGCCCTGGCCGCCGCTACCGAAGAGGAACTACAAACCATCGAGGGAATCGGCCCGCACACCGCCGGCGCGGTCGTCGAATGGTTCGCTGGCCCGCGCAACCGCGCCCTGCTTGACAAGCTGCGCCGGGCGGGCGTGCGCCTGGCAGAGGAAGCCGCCCCACCGCAGCGCGCGTCAGATCGGCTGGCAGGGCTGACCTTCGTGCTGACCGGTACCCTGCCGACCCTCAAGCGCAACGAGGCGGCGGCGCTGATCGAGCAGCATGGCGGCAAGGTAGTGGGCAGCGTCAGCAAGAAGACGTCTTTCGTCGTCGTGGGCGAGGAGCCGGGCAGCAAGCTGACGAAGGCGCAGGAGCTAGGCGTCCCCTTGCTGGACGAAGCGGGCCTGCTGGCCATGATCGGGGATGCCGGTGACTGAGCCTGTGATCGTCACCCGCGAGGAGCGGCAGAAGGCGGTGCTGCGCCGCCACCCCTGGATTTTCTCTGGGGCCGTCAAGACCGTCACCGGCGACCCCGCAGACGGCGATCTCGTCACCGTGCGCGCTGAGCGCGGCGAATTCCTGGCGCGCGGCTACTGGAACAGCCGGTCATCCATCTGCGTGCGCCTGCTCTCGTGGGACGAAGACCAGCCCATAGATGAGGAGTTCTGGCGGGAACGGCTGCGGCGCGCCATCGCCGCCCGGCAGCCGCTGAACCGCGTCGCCCAGGGCACTCCGGCAGCGTACCGGCTGGTTAACGCGGAGAATGATGGGCTGCCCGGTCTCGTGGTGGATCGCTACGGTGAATGGCTGGTCATCCAGGCACTCACACTGGGCATTGAAGTCCGCAAAGAGATGCTCGCCGGACTGCTGGAACAGCTTATGGAGCCAGCCGGCATCTACGAGCGCAGCGATGTGGACGTGCGCGCCAAAGAGGGATTGGCCGCCAGTGCCGGTCTGCTGGGGGGCAGCCCGCCACCTGAACACATCGAGATTGATGAGAATGGGCGGCGCTTCCTCGTAGATGTGCGCACGGGACACAAGACGGGGTTCTACCTCGACCAGCGCGAGAACCGCGAGATCATCGGCGACTGGTTCCGCTGGGACGAGCAGGCGGCAGAGCGTGAAGTGCTCAACGCCTTCGCCTACACCGGTGGCTTTGCCGTCTACGCGCTCGGCGGCCTGGCCCGGCGTGTGGTCAACGTGGATACCTCAGCGGAGGCTCTCAAGCTGGCGCGGCGCAATATCGCCCTGAACGGGTACGCCCTCGACGATGATGACTTCGTGGAGGGGGATGTCTTCTCGGTGCTGCGCTACTGGCGCGACCAGGAGCGGCACTTCGACATGATCATCCTCGACCCGCCGAAATTCGCGCACTCAGCGCGCCAGGTCGAGAACGCCGCGCGCGGCTACAAGGACATCAATCTGCTGGCCTTCCAGCTTCTACGGCAGGGTGGGGTGCTGGCGACGTTCTCGTGCTCCGGCGCGATCAGCAGCGACCTGTTCCAGAAGATCGTGTTCGCGGCGGCGGTAGATGCGCGCTGCGACGCGCAGATCGTGCGCTGGCTGGCCCAGGCGTCCGATCACCCGGTCGCGCTCACTTTTCCAGAGGGGGCCTATCTGAAGGGATTGCTGTGCCGCGTCTGGAAGTGAGCGACACGATCAGGCTTCTTCGCTCTTGGCGGCAAGCTGGGCAATCTTCTGGCTGGTCTCGCGCCAGCTAATGCGGCTGAGGCCCATCTTCTCGCGGATGGTGTCGGAGTCCACGCCGCGCTGATGATCGCGCACGGCGCTTGTCCAGCGCAGAATCTCGAACGAGACGCGCGCGCCGACGCCCGCGGCTACCGCCACGTCATGCAGAACATACTCCAGGTTGCGCGCCGTACACTCGAAAATGAACGCCTCCGGCTGGTACTGCGCCAGGTATTCGTCCAGCACCACCGGCCAGCCGGAGTCCAGGGGAATCTTGCGCTCGCGGTACACATTCTTCGGACGACGGTGGCGCACCATGAGATAGGGGCGGCGCGGGTCATCCCGGATCACATCGTCCGGCTTCAAGCGCATACATTCACTCTTCTTGATGCCCGTATCCAGCAACAGGCGGACGAGCAAATCGGGGCGGGCGTCAGGCGTCTCGGCCACGCGCAGGCTGGCCGTGTGGCTAAGCAGCCGCCCGATCTCCTGCTCTGAGAGCACAGTTTGCAGCGGTGCCGCGCCTGACCGCTGGAGCAGGGCATCAGCGGGATTGTAGCGGAGCACGCGCTCAGCCTTCAGGAACTTGAAAAACACTTTGAGCGTAGTCACTCGGCGCGCATAGCTCTTGCGGCTGCATGGCACTCCCCGGCCATGCTCCAGCCATTCCAGGAAATGATTGAGCTTGGTAGTGGTGAAGGTCTTGAGCACGAAGTCCTCGCCGAAGAACTCCTCGACCAGCCGCAGGTCAGACGAGAACGCGGTGATCGTATGCTCGCTGCGCCCTTCTTGGCGCAGGTGCGCCAGGAAGGGCATGTGAGCGTCCGCGAGGCGGCTGTGCGGAGTCAGGCCGTGCTCGGCATCACTGGGGAAGAGAGGAAGTTGCCGGTGAGTCATGTCGCTTCGATCAGCACGTGCCAGCGAACCAGCGGCCAGCAGTGTTCTTGAGACGAGATTGATTGTGACAGGTACATATTTCCATTAGAATGACTATATTGTGGAAGATCAGCCCAAGTCCGCCCGCACACCCCGCCCGCCGCCCCAACAGGCCCAGATCAACAGCAGGGAGGTACAGTACATGATCACTTACCAGGACAAGCCCTGGCTGAAACACTACGATCCCGGTGTTCCGCACAGTTTAGCACCATATCCCCGGCACCCGCTACACCAATACCTGGCTGACGCTGCCGCCGCCGACTACGGAGCGACGGCGGTCATTACTGCCGCGCACCTGCCATTGGTGGGCCAGGTAGCCAGCCGCATGTCATACGGCACGCTGAATGATCTCGCCGATGCGCTGGCCGTCGCTCTGAGCGACCTGGGCCTGAAGAAGGGCGACCGTGTGGCCCTGATCCTGCCCAACTGCGCGCAGTTCGTGCTGGCCTTCTATGCCACGCTCAAGGCGGGCGGCGTCGTGGTTGCGGTCAACCCGACGTTCCCGCCCACCAAAATGGCTGAACAGTTGATTGACAGTGGCGCTACCTTCGCCATCACACTGACCCTGTTTTACAAGAATCTCAAGAAGATTCAGGCGCAGACGAAAGTCCAGCAGGTCATTGTCACTGGCATCAAGGAGTATCTGCCCCCCTCAGCGCGCGTCCTGTTCACCCTGGCTAAGGAGAAAAAAGAGGGACATCGCATCACCAAGCGCCCCGAAGACTACTGGCTGCAAGACCTGCTGGCTCGCTACGCGGGCCAGCGGCCCACTATGGACGTGCAGGGCGACGACATTGCCATCTTCCAGTACACTGGCGGCACCACAGGAATCCCAAAGGCGGCGATGTCAACCCACAGCGCACTGGTCGCTAATACTGTGCAGTGCCGGGAGTGGCTGGCGCGCAAGGGCGTGCAGGAGAGCTTCCTGGCGGCTATCCCGCTGTTTCATGTGTTCGGCATGGTAGCGGTGATGAGCTTCGCTGTGTCGGTCGGTGCCGCGATGATCATGGTGCCCAACGCGCGCGACATCACCGATGTGGTGCAGAAGATTGACCGCTACCGCCCGACACTGTTCATGGGTGTGCCCGCCCTTTACAACGCGATCAACCACCATCCAGGGATCATCGCTGGCAAGTACGACCTGTCGTCCATCTACGCCTGCATCAGCGGATCGGCCCCGCTGCCTCCCGCGACCAAGCGGCGCTTCGAGGAACTCTCCGGAGGCGTGTTGCTTGAGGGGTTCGGCATGAGCGAAGCGCCCACCGCCTCCCATGTGAATCCGGTGCGCGGCGAGAATCGCACCGGCTCCATTGGCCTGCCATTTCCTGACATGGAGATGCGCATCGTTGACCTGGACGAAGGCGTCGCCGACGTGCCGGTGGGGGAGGTAGGCGAGCTGATCATGCACGGCCCCCAACTGATGCGCGGCTACTACGGGATGCCCACTGAGACAGCCAACGCGTTGCGTCCTGACGCCGATGGGAAGCTCTGGCTCTACACGGGTGACATCGCGCGCATGGACGAGGACGGCTACTTCTACATCGTGGATCGCAAGAAGGACATGGCGCTGATCGGCGGCTTCAACGTGTACCCGCGCCTCGTCGAAGACGTGCTGATGGAGCATCCAGCCGTGCAGGAAGTGGGAGTGGCAGCCATTCCCCATCCTGATCCAGAAAAGGTCGGGCAGGAAGCCCTGAAAGCCTGGGTCGTCGCTAAGAAGGGGCAGACTCCGACGGACAAGGAACTGGTCACCTTCGCCAGCGAAAAACTGGCTCGCTATGAAATCCCGACCCGTTTCGCGTTCGTGGACGAGCTACCGCGCACGACGGTCGGCAAGATTCTGCGACGCGAGTTGGCGCGCATGGAACTGGAAGCCCGCGAGCAGCAGGAGACGGGCCGCTCGGCTGAGTGACTGTGCTGCCCCCGCGCTCCCCGATGATAGATACGGTGAGCAGCTAGGGCTGGGCGCGACTCTGCTTACCCCAGCCCTCGCGCAGCATCCGTAAGGCGTTGCCCCCCAGGATGTTCTCAATGTCCTGGTCCGTGTACCTGCGGCGCGTCGGGGAGTCGTGCTCGGTCAGCAGGCGCTCGGTCAGGCGTGGAATCTCGGAGGCATCCTTCAGATCATCGGGTGGATCGGTGAACCCGTCGAAGTCGCTGCCGATGGCGACGTGCTCAGTGGAGCCTCCTACTGCGGCGACGAACTGCCCGATGGTGTGCGCCACACAGTCCAGCCCCAGACCGGTTTGGTAAGGAACCAGCCAGTAATTCATGAGGATGACGCCAATCACACCACCGTGGTTGGCAATCCAGCGAATCTCCCAGTCTTCGAGGTTGTAGGGGCTGGGGTGCAGTGTGTATGCGCCGATATGTGAGGCCATGACCAGCGAGCTTGCGCCGCTCTGCCCGACGATCTCATATATGTCGCGACGGGCGGGCGGGGTGCAATGGCTGATGTCAATGAGCATCCCAAGCTCGATCATGCGCCGCACAACGCTGCGACCCACCGGCGTCAGGCCGCGTGTCAGGTCAATGTCGTCCATCAGGCGATCCAGGCGTCGCCGGGGTAGGAGGGGCAGGATGACCTGCGGGTACGGAAACACCGTCATGCCCAGGGCATTGGGGTAGAAGTGCACCAGCGTGAGCGCGGCGCAGCCTCGCTCAAAGAACGTCTCCAGGTTGGCGATGATCTCTGGCTCGCTGCCCGTCGCACCTTCGAGGCAGTGTCCCCCTTCCAGCGTGTGCACAAAGGCGATTGGCCCGTTCTGCCCCTGACTGACGATGTCCTCAAGCTCTGCGCTGGAACGGGCCAGGACGATCGGGCGTTGTCCGGGTGTCTTCTGAGCCTGCTGGCTGTAAGCGACCAGGCGCTGCTCCAGATCGTCGAGTAGATGCTGCGTCACCTCCGCATAGGGCGGCTCCATCAGCTCCTTCCACGTGCGCCGCACAAACGCCCAGGGAATCAGGCGCAGCAGCTTGATCAGTGGCAAGTCCTCGACGAGACGCTTTTCAGGCGCGTAGATTGCCGAGAGCAGCACATCCACTCCACCAGCCTGAAGTGCCGGGAAGTTCGTGCGCACGTTGAGCGGCCAGAAGAAGGCCTGGATCGCCCTGTCGCGCCGCAGCAAGCTCTTGTTGAACAGGGCGCTTTTCAGAGCGGGGTGGGCGTGAATGTCAACGACGGTGGTGCGATGATGCAAGTCCAGCCAGTGTGGGGCAGTGTTCTTGTTCATCGGGCAGTCTCCGCGCAGATGCCACACCAGATGTCTGTGGGTGCTGAAGCTGCCTCGCATTGTACAGGCAGTCCGCCCAGGTGGAAAATGGTGAGCGGCAGGCACAAAAAAAGAAGCCCCGCAGGGCGGGACTTCTCAGTTTGCTGACGAGAGGTTAGGCAGGGGAGGGGGCCGTCCCCAGAGGAGCGGGTGGCATGTCGCTATCCGCCTCCTTTGCCGGCTCGCCGGTCGCCTTCGACGGAGTCGGCTCGCTGGGACGGCTGGGCGCTTCTGGCTCCGGCGGCTCACCCATCAGTGCCAGAAACTCCTCGCGGCCAAGCGTCTCCACCTCGATGAGGCGCTGAGCGACTGCATCCAGCTTGTCGCGGTTTGCACGCAGCACAGTGAGCGCGTTGTCATAAGCTTCAGAGACGATGGCGTGCACTTCCTCGTCAATCTGCTCGGCAACGCTCTCGCTGTAGTCGCGCTGCTCGCCGATCTCGCGCCCCAGGAAGACAAGCTCCTCTTTCTGCCCGAACACACGCGGGCCGAGCTTGCGGCTCATGCCCCAGCGCGTCACCATTGTGCGGGCGATGCGCGTCACGTTCTCCAGATCGCTCGATGCGCCGTTGGTAATGTCGCCAAAGACAATGTCCTCAGCAGCACGCCCACCCAGCGCCCCGGTGATCTGGTCAATGTAGCGCTGGGTAGTGCCCAGTATGGAGTCACTCTCTGGCATCACCCAGGTGACGCCGCCGGCCATGCCACGCGCGACGATGGTCACCTTGCGCACCGGATCGCAGTTGGGAGTCAGGTGGTAGACGACGGCGTGCCCGGCCTCGTGATAAGCGATCAGGCGCTTCTCTTCCTCAGTGATGAGCCGGCTGCGCCGCTCCGGCCCCAGGACAACACGCTCGACCGCTTCTTCGAAGTCGCGCATACTGACGCTCTTCTTGTTCTTGCGCGCGGCGACAATAGCTGCCTCGTTGACCAGGTTCTCCAAGTCGGCTCCCACAAAGCCCGGCGTGGACTTCGCCAGCGTGCTCAGATCAACATCCGACGCCAGCGGCTTGCCGCGTGTGTGCACTTTGAGGATGGCTTCGCGCCCGCGCATGTCGGGACGGTCGAGCACCACACGCCGGTCGAAACGCCCTGGGCGCATGAGGGCCGGGTCGAGGATGTCGGGGCGGTTGGTGGCGGCCATGATGATCACGTTGGTGTCCGTGTCGAAGCCGTCCATCTCCACGAGAATCTGGTTGAGCGTCTGCTCGCGCTCGTCGTGGCTGCCGCCCAGACCCGCGCCGCGATGCCGCCCCACCGCGTCAATCTCGTCCACAAAGACGATGCACGGGCTATGGCGCTTGGCCTGGTCGAACAGATCGCGCACGCGGCTGGCACCCACACCCACGAACATCTCAACGAACTCAGAGCCGGAGATGCTGAAGAAGGGCACGCCCGCTTCGCCGCTCACGGCCTTCGCCAGTAGCGTCTTGCCTGTGCCGGGGCTGCCGACCAGCAGCACGCCCTTGGGGATGCGCGCGCCAAGCTGGATGAACCGCTCCGGGTCTTTCAGGAACTCGACAACTTCCTGAAGCTCCTCTTTCGCTTCATCGGCGCCGGCTACATCCTCGAAGGTGACCGTAGGCTGATCGCCGGTGAACATGCGCGCCCGGCTCTTGCCAAAAGAGATCGCCTGGTTGTTCGATCCCTGCGCCTGGCGCAGCATCAGGTAGATGAACCCACCAATGAGCAGCAGAGGCAGGAATGTCCCGATCAAGCCGATCCAGTTGAACAGGTTGCTCGGCTTGGTGAACTCGAAATCAATCTGCTGCAGCATGTCAGGCGACGCGCCAAGCGACTCCAGCACAGCGACGGGGTCATCTGTGTTCGGGTTGAGCTGCGTTTTGCGCGTGTCATTGTTGCGATAGGTAGCTGTGATCTGGCCTTCATCTGAGACCTCGATGGAGCGAACCAGCCCGTTGTTGATATCACGAGCAAGCTCACTGGCGATCAACTCCTTCGCGTCCGAGCTATTGCTGCGCACTCCAAAGACTATCGCAGCGATCGCTGCGATAATCAGGATGTAGACGAAGGCGTTCCGCGACCGGTTATTCACTCTCAGCCTCCAGCCCCCATAACAGACGTACTCATTACCGCGTCCCTTGCCAAAAGATAGATGCCTCACTCGATCTGAGGAGTGTGCATGATTGCTAATTAGGATTATACAGTATCGAACAGCCGAAGGCCAGATGATAAGCCGAATGGTGAATTAACGTTGCATAAGAAACCGCGCGCAGAGATCGCTGTCCGCACGCTGAGCAGGCGGCTCGTTAACCCGCCCACGCCTGGTATACTGCTATCCACAAGGGGATCAGCAGCATGACGGCAATGAGCGCGATGAAAGCCAGCACCAGCGTCACCAGATCAAGCTGCGCCGGTTCCTCAATGGCCCGGTAGCGCGACTGAATCATAGGGTCGGGCGGCTGCGGTGGAGGGTACGCGGGGCGAGCGACGGACGCCATGCCCGGTGCAGGGGTCGGACTGCGATAGGCAGGCTCGGAGTAGATGTAGGTGGGGGCCTCAGAGCGGGGCAAGCCAGCGGGTGCCGGGATCGGCTGCGGGATCACCGGTTCCGGGCTACCCACTCGATTGTCGCTCTGGATGGGCGGCAGGGGGCCAGAGGGCGGTATCGTCGCCGCCGTGCCCGGAAAAGAGACTTCAGCGCTGACCTCCGGCACCACGTCAGTGGTCACCTGACCGCGACGGCGATAGCTGACGAGGATGCGCCCGAACTGATCCGCCGTGCGATAGCGCGACGTGGGCTCCTTCGCCAGCACCTTCGCCAGGATGCGATCCAGGTGTTCTGGCACGTTGGGGTTGAACTCTGCGGCACGCGGCGGCATCTCGCGGATGTGCGCCATCGCTAATTCCTGCTGATCGGTGCCCACGAAGGGGAGCCGCCCCGTGAGCATCTCGAAGAGCACGATGCCAATCGCGTACACGTCCGAAGCGGGCGTGGGCGCTTCGCCCTGGGCCTGTTCGGGCGAGAAGTAGTGCGGGCTACCCCACACCACGCGCTGGCGCTCGCGGTCGCGCGGCTTGGTCGCCGTCAGCGCCTGGGCGATGCCGAAGTCGGTGACTTTGACATTGTCGCTTTCCGTCACCAGGACGTTCTGCGGCTTCACGTCCGCGTGAACCAGTCCGGCACGGTGCGCGTAGCCCACGCCAGCGCAGATTTTGATGGCGATGCTCAGCGCCCGGTCAATGGAGAAGGGAGCGCCGGCCCGGATCAGGCGCTTGAGGTCTTCGCCGTCCACATACTCCATGACGATGTAATGGGTGTTCCCGTCCTGGCCTACGTCGTGGACGGTGACGATGTTCGGGTGCGACAGGTTGGCGACGTTGCGCGCTTCCTGGCGGAACCGCTTGAGGAACTCCGGATCGCTGGTCAGGCTAGGGCGCAGTATCTTGACCGCTACCGTGCGGCCCAAGGCGAGATCGGTGGCCTTGTAGATGACGGCCATGCCGCCCGATCCCTGCTGCGCCAGCAACCGGTACCGCCCGTTCAGAAGCGTCTCTTGCGAGGACATCCGCTACCCATTCTCTGGCTCTGCACGAGCCGGACACCATTTTGACACGTCTTAATAATGCTCGGTCTCTGGCGATAATGCAAGTGCTTTTCATTCCCGCACAGGAGCTAGTTGGGAGGCAAGGCACCGTCTATAATCTGTCCTGGCACGGTAGGGCTGGTGAGGCCGAGCACAAGGAAGGAATTCAGATGACAGACCACACACTACGCGACCCATTCAAGGCACGGGCGTCTCTGCAAACCAGCGAGGGCCGTGTGACCTACTATCGCCTGGCGGCCCTGCAAGAGCAGGGCATTGGCGCAGTGGAACGCCTGCCCTTCTCAATTAAGGTGCTGCTGGAGGCCGTGCTGCGCAGCAACAACGGGTTTGAGGTCACCGATGACGATGTGGTGAGGCTCGCCCGGTGGTCACCGGCAGCGCAGGATGCACAGGAGATTCCCTTCAAGCCGGCGCGCGTAGTTCTGCAGGACTTCACCGGCGTGCCATCCCTGGTTGACCTGGCTGCGCTGCGCTCGGCGATGCAGCGCATGGGCGGCGACCCGGCGCGCATCAACCCGGCGATCCCCGTTGACCTGGTGATTGACCACTCGGTGCAGGTGGACGCCTTTGGCTCGCCAGATGCGCTGTGCATCAACGCACAGTATGAGTTCGAGCGCAACCGTGAGCGTTACGAGTTCATGCGCTGGGGGCAGGAAGTCTTCTCGAACTTTCGGGTCGTGCCACCAGCCACAGGCATTGTGCACCAGGTCAACCTGGAATACCTGGCGAAGGGCGTGCTCACCCAGCAGATTGGCGGCGAAATCGTGGCCTTCCCCGACAGCCTGGTGGGCACCGATTCGCACACGACGATGATCAATGGATTGGGTGTCGTGGGGTGGGGCGTAGGTGGCATTGAGGCCGAGGCGGTCATGCTCGGCCAGCCGATCACTATGCTCATGCCCGAAGTCGTCGGCTGCAAGCTGATCGGCCAACTGCCCGAAGGGGCAACCGCCACCGACCTGGTGCTGCTCGTCACGCAGACGTTGCGCAAGAAGGGCGTCGTCGGCAAGTTCGTCGAGTTCTTCGGCCCCGGCCTCAACTACCTGAGCTTGCCCGACCGCGCGACACTAGCGAACATGGCCCCCGAATACGGCGCGACGATGGGCTTCTTCCCGGTTGACGCCGAGACGCTGCGCTACCTCGCCTATACCGGGCGTCCGCCCCAACTGGTGCGCCTGGTGGAGCAGTACACGTGTGTGCAGGGTATGTTCCGCACCGACGACATGCCCGATCCGGTCTTCTCCGACACCCTGGAGCTAGACCTTGGCAGTGTCGAGCCGAGCCTCGCCGGGCCGAAGCGCCCCCAGGATCGCGTGCCGCTCGCGGAAATGCAAGTCGGGTTCCGCCAGGCGCTCGTCGCGCCGATCGCCGAGCGCGGCTTCGCGCTGACGCCCGAAGCTCTGGGCCGCCGCGCACCCATCGAGATCGGGCGCAACGGTCACCAGACGGTCGAAGCGGGGCATGGGCTGGTCGTGATCGCTGCCATCACTAGCTGCACGAACACGTCGAATCCCTCGGTCATGATCGCTGCAGGACTGCTGGCCAAGAAAGCCGTCGAGCGTGGACTGAAGGCCGCTCCCTACGTCAAGACCAGCCTGGCACCTGGCTCGAAGGTGGTGACGGCCTATCTTGAAGAAGCGGGTCTGCTGCCCTATCTTGAGCAGCTAGGCTTCTACGTCGTGGGCTACGGCTGCACCACGTGCATCGGCAACAGCGGCCCGCTGGCAGCACAGGTCGCCGACGCGGTGAAAGAGGCCGATCTCGTGGCGGCTGCGGTGCTCAGCGGCAATCGCAACTTCGAGGGGCGCATCAACCCGCATGTGCGCGCTAACTACCTGGCTTCGCCGCCGCTGGTGGTGGCCTATGCCTTGGCTGGCACGGTGGATACTGACCTGCACGCCGATCCGCTCGGCCATGATCCGCAGGGCCAGCCGGTCTATCTGCGCGACATCTGGCCGTCGCAGCGTGAAATCCAGCAGGCTGTCGCAGCGGCGCTCAAGCCGGAAATGTTCGCCGAGCAGTACGGCAATGTCTATGACGGCAACGAGACCTGGAACGCCATCCCGGTGACAGAGAGTCCGGTCTACGAGTGGAATCCAGACTCGACGTACATCCAGGAGCCGCCCTTCTTCGTGGACTTGACGCCGGAGCCGGCTCCCATCGCTGACATCCGGGGAGCGCGGGTGCTGGCCTTGCTGGGCGACTCGGTGACGACCGACCACATCTCGCCTGCCGGCTCGATTGCCCCGGACAGCCCCGCCGGGCGGTACCTGCTCGCGCACGGTGTGGCCGTCAAGGATTTCAACTCCTATGGCTCGCGGCGCGGCAACGACCGGGTGATGGTGCGCGGGACTTTCGCCAACATCCGCTTGAAGAACCTGTTGGTGTCCGGCACGGAAGGCGGCGTGACGGTGCATATCCCCAGCGGCGAGCGGATGCCCATCTTCGACGCTGCCGAGCGGTACTGCGCTGAGCAGACTCCGCTCATTGTCGTGGCGGGCAAAGAATACGGCACGGGAAGCTCGCGCGACTGGGCGGCCAAGGGAACGCTGCTGCTGGGCGTGCGCGCCGTCCTGGCCGAGAGCTTCGAGCGTATCCATCGCAGCAACCTGATCGGCATGGGCGTGCTGCCGCTCCAGTTCAAAGAGGGCGACAGCACCGCTTCCCTGGGGCTGACAGGCCATGAGCAGTTCGATATCGAGGGTCTGGCGGACGACCTTGTGCCGGGCGCAGAACTGCTGGTGCGCGCTAGGCGCAGCAACGGTACCAGCAAATCCTTCACCGTCATCTGCCGCCTGGATACGCCTGTGGAAGTCAAGTACTACCGCAATGGCGGCATTCTCCACGCCGTGCTGCGCGACTTGATGCGCCCAAGCGCGTGACGGGCGCACTCGAAAGACTCTCTGTGCTGGCGGCTCTCAAAAACGAGCCGCCAGTTTCTTTGTAACGCGTGATTGGCGAAATCTTGTGCCCCCCGGCTGTGTTGCCGAGATGCGCAAATGCGGATGACTAAGTAAGATAAAGGAGGGTTGCCTGGGCAGCCGGGCACAACTTCCCGTCCACCAGAGGAGTGCGAGATGCCGCGAGTAGTTGTTGTTGGAAGTGCCAACGTTGATTTCGTCGTGCAGACCCCCCATATTCCCCGCCCCGGCGAGACCGTCCTCGGCCATCACTTCGTCATGGCGATGGGCGGCAAGGGAGCAAATCAGGCAGTGGGGGCTGCCCGGCTGGACGCTGACGTAACGTTTGTCGCCAGGATCGGGCGCGACATCTTCGGCGATCAATGTATCGAGGCGTATCATAATGAAGCAATTGATACCACATATATTACGCGCGATGATCATGAGGCTACGGGGGTCGCATTGATCGCGGTTGCGGCAGATGGCGAGAACAGCATCACAGTAGCTTCCGGGGCGAACATGCGCCTCCTGCCAGAGCATATTGCGGCGGCGCGAGAGGCGATTGCCCACGCCGACGTGCTCGTCATGCAGCTTGAGGTTCCGGTCGAGACGGTGCTTGCTGCAGCGCGGATTGCGCGCGAGCACGGCGTGCGCGTGGTGCTGAATCCCGCTCCGGCGCGCACCCTTCCTGACGACTTGCTCAGGCTGGTGGACGTGCTGACGCCCAACCGCATTGAGCTGGCCCAGCTTGCCGGACTCAGCGAAGGACAGGTCAAGCAGCTTTCCGAAGGACAGCTTGGCGAGGCGCTCTTGAGCCTGGGCGTCAAGCAAGGGGTTATCACGCTCGGCGCGCGAGGCGCGTTGGTCGCGGACTCTGGCGGGATTGTGCACGTGCCAGCGTTCCCGATCACGCCGCTCGACACTACGGCGGCGGGAGACGCCTTCAACGCAGGGCTGGCCGTGGCCCTCGCGCGGGGTGGGGGGCTTGTTGGGGCGGCTCGCTTCGCCAGTGCTTGTGGTGCCCTGGCCGCAACGAAGATGGGGGCGCAGCCGTCGCTGCCAACCGAAGTGGCTGTGGAGGCTTTTCTCGCTGAGCGGTGACGCGCTACCTGTCACAGCGGGGGGGGCCGGGGCCGCCCAAGCAAGGGGGAGAAAAAGCATATGACAGCGAAAGTGCTCATCGTTGACGATGAACTGGCTATTCGTGACGCGCTGGGGCGCAAGCTGCGGCGCGAGGGGTTTGACGTGACGCTGGCCGGCGATGGTCTGGAGGGATTGCGGGTGTTCCACACCGAGCGCCCAGACCTTGTCGTGCTCGACATTGTGATGCCCGAAATGAGCGGCCTGACCGTCTGCGCGCGCATTCGTGAAGTGGCCGAGACGCCGGTGATGATGCTGTCCGCACAGGCGGTGACGGAGGAAGACATCATCGAGGGGCTGAATGCTGGCGCTGACGAGTATCTGGTCAAGCCTATCCGCCTCAACGAGTTCGTCGCGCGCATCAAGGCGCTGCTCCGCCGCGCGCAGATGGCGTCACCGGGCGTCGAGGCTGGCTACAATGACGGTTATCTCAGCGTAGACTTGCAGCGTCGCCACGTCCATGTGGACGGGCAGAAGGTTCACCTGACGCCCACCGAGTTCAAGCTGCTGATCGTCCTGCTGGAGAATGCCGGGCGTGTCGTGTCGCAACGCGAGCTGCTGGAGCAGGTGTGGGGGCCGGAATATGTGGATGACGTGTACTATCCCCGCGTCTATATCAGCCAGCTCCGCCGCAAGATCGAGCCTGATCCCGCCAGCCCGATCTACATCCTGACTGAGCACCGCGTCGGGTATCGCTTCGAGAAACAAGGCAAGTACTCGCATAAGTAGTGTTGGCCGATCCCTGGCATGAACTCCACCACGCTCACGCTGCTGCTCAACGGCCTGACCCTGGCCTTTGCCCTGGGCCTGCTGGTTCTCGTTCTCTGGCAGGACTCGCGCAGCTCGGCCAACCGCTACTTCGCGCTCTTCGTGCTCATGGTCGCCATCTGGTCAGCGGGATCGCTGCTGGGGCGTGCAGCGGCCTACACAGGCGGTGAGCGCGCAGTCATCCGGCTGGGCCTGCGCCTGCTCGACTTTGGCTACGTGGGATCGAGCCTGGCGCTCTATGTCTACGCCGTGATCGTCACCGGCGTGCGCGGGCGTCTGTTTCGCCTGGTGAGCACTGCCAGCCTTGCCATCATCCTCGCCTATGTCTTCTTCCTCGTGTTCGTCATTGGAACCAGCCGTCCATTCGAAGTAACCGATGCCGGTCTGCTGAGCTACCGCTATGGCACGTCAGAGAGCGTCTTGTTTCTTGCGCTGCACGCGGTGACGATGCTCATCGTCTGGCGTCACCGGGCCAAGATCAAGGCACGCGGGCTGACGGTGGGCATCCTCATGGTCTGCGCGGGGCACATCCTGACGCTGATCAGCCCGCGTCTGCTCGCGCTCGGCCTCGCCGAAGACGTAGGTGCGCTCGCCACCCTGACCATGACCTATGCCATCGTCCGCCACCAGATCATGGTTCCCTTGCTGGGGCGCGCCAAGCAGCTTGAAGCCGTCCGCGATGTCGGGTTGGCCATCAGCAGCCGTCTGCGCCTGAACGAGACGCTGGCGGCCATCGCTGCTCAGGCTGCCGGACTGCTCAGCGCCGACGGCGCGGCGATCTACTTGAAGCGGGGGGATACGCTCAAGCTCGCCGCCGTGTTCAACATGCCCGCACAGTTTGTCGGCATCGAGATCAGGGTAGGGGAGGGCATCGTCGGCACAGTGGCGGTGGAAGTGCGCGCCAGGCGTCTCGATCACTATGGCCGCGACTGGACGGGGACTCCCGATCTGCCATTGGCGCGCGAGACGTTCGGCGCTGTGCTGTGCGTGCCCCTCGTCTTTGGCGGGGAAGTGGTGGGCGTTCTGCTGGTTGTGCAGGGCCGCCAAGGTGGACTCTTCGACCAGGAAGACCTGCGCCTGTTGGAGCTACTGGGCCCCCAGGCGGCAGTGGCGATCACCAACAGCCGGCTCTTTGAGGCCGAGCGCGAGCTTCTTACCGATCTGGCAGTAGCCAAGCGCCAGCTTGAGGCGGTGCTGACCAGCACGGGGAATCCCGTGATCGCCATAGACCGGCGGCTGCGCGTCCTGTTCGCTAACCCTGCCGCCAGCACGCTTTTGCAGGCAGACAGTGACCCGGTGGGGCAGACCCTGACCGACCTCGTGCCGCGCCAGTTTCTACCCGACGATGCCCGCGCGGTGTTGCGCAACCTGCGCAGCCGGCGCGCCCATGTGTACGAGGTAGCCGTGCACAACCATACCTATCTGTGCCATGTCGCCGGGTTAGGGCGACCGCACCCAGAAGGATGGGTGGTGGTGCTGAACGATGTCACCGAGCTGAAAGAGCTGGATCGGCTCAAGAGCCAGATGATCCAGATGACCAGTCACGACCTGAAGAATCCGCTCCAGGCGGCGATGAGCTACATGGAACTGCTGATCGAGGATGGTCAGGCGATGTTCACGTCTGACATGGAGGACTACATAGAGGCCGTCTGGTCGCAGTTGTCGCGCATGTACCGCCTGATCAACAGCATCCTTGACCTGGAACGCGCAGGCGGCGGGCGGCGCGTCAGCGAGGAGTGCGACCTGGCCGCGCTGCTGGGCAGAGTTGCGGTGGACATGGCGATGCCCGCGCGTGAGCACCATGTCACGCTCGATCTGCATATTGCCGAGACCCTGCCGCCGATCAGCGGTGACGGCCAGCAGTTGTCCCAGGCATTCGCCAACATCGTGGACAATGCGATCAAGTTCACCCCCGCCGGGGGGCGCGTGGACATCTGCGCCTCCACCAACCACGCAGAAGTGCAGGTGGACGTGCGCGACACCGGAGTCGGCATTCTAGAAGATGAGATTCCCCACGTGTTCGAGCGCTTCTACCGGGGCAAGCAGCGTGCCGCGCCAACTGTCAGCGGATCAGGGTTGGGGCTGGCACTGGTGAAGGTCGTCGTGGAGAGTCACCGGGGCAGGGTGTTCTTGACCAGTGAGCCGGAGAAGGGCACCTGCGTGACCATCGTCCTTCCCGCGGCAATGGACGCACTGTAGGGGCTGCTGTGAAGATCTACACGCGGATGGGAGACACAGGGCAAACCAGCCTGTTTGCGGGAGGGCGCATCAGCAAGGATCATGTCCGGCTGCACGCCTGCGGCAGCGTGGACGAGCTTAACTCCCTGCTAGGCGTCGCGCTGGCAGCGGGCCTGCCGGAAGCGCTCAGCGCCAGTGTGCAGCGTGTACAGCGCGATCTGTTCATTGCCGGCGCAGACCTCGTCACGCCACCGGACGCTACGAGCAGCCATGCCTTGCGCGTCGGGCCAGAGCGCGTGCAGGCGTTGGAGGCCGACATTGACGAGTGGGAGGCGCTTCTGCCGCCGCTGAAGCACTTCATCCTGCCGGGTGGCACATTGGGAGCCGCTGTGCTGCATCAGGCGCGCGCAGTCTGCCGTCGCGCCGAGCGGTGGGTCGTGGCGCTCCAGGCAGGCGAGAAGAGCATCAACGGCGAAGTCCTGCGCTACCTAAACCGCCTGTCGGACTGGCTGTTTATCGCGGCGCGCTGCGCCAACCGCGACGCCGACGTTGTAGAGGTGCAGTGGGAACAGCCTGACGAGGAAGAATCGCCGCAGCAATAGTCTTGGTTACTAGTGCGTATTACTCATGTACATATTAGCATGACCCGCTTCATCAGATGGATAGGCGATGGCTCGAACTGGTGTTCCGTTTATGGGTCGGCCCAGCAGCAGAGCAGGGTGGGCTTCGAGTCGTATGGTTATGGCAGGCAAGGGGTTGCGAGTCTGCGGGGATTATTGTAACATAACGAAAGAAATGTTATATTATGAGATAGTGACCGAGAGAATAGTCGCAGAAACCCGGTCTGGCAACCTCCACACAGCGGAGCAAGCGCCATGCCATCACCAGTGACTTTCGGACAGGCACGCGATTCCTACCTGCAGCGCGCCACGTTGAAGTCGCGTCACACAGTCGCTTCCTACGCGCGTGCCATCGCGCTGTTCGTCGAGTTCCTGTCCGACACCGGCGCGCCGGGCCATGCATTGCCGATCATGCACGCCCGCACCACCACCGTCGCCGACACGCCGCTCTTTGCGCTGTCCGAAGCCGACAGCCCGATCCTGCTGTACTTCGCGCAATGGATGCTATCGCCGGGTTCGGACAGTTCTGGTGACAACCGGCCCTACAAGCCAGCCACCGTGCAACTACGGCTGGCAGGCATTCAGAGTTGGTTCCAGTTCATGGACGATCACGGATGGCTGCCAGCAGACTTTCCACTGGCGAAGGCCAAGCGCATCGTGCGCGACGAGCTACGCGGGCAATCGCGCCAGGTCGGGCCGCCAGAGCCGCCGCAGAACATTGAAGAAGTCATCTACTTCTACGACAATCTGAAGCCCCCACGCCGTCTCGCCGACCCCGACGCGCCCGCCGAGCGCCGCGAGCGCTGGGAATTGTCCCGCCTGCGCAACTGCGCCCTGCTGCGCGCGCTGGCCGAGTCCGGCGGGCGCGTCAGCGAGGTGCTGAGCCTCAACCTGGACGACTTCCCGGAGCGCTTTCTACAGCGCGACGACGTGCTGCGCGTCGCTGTGCGAGGCAAAGGCGGTCATGTGTACCATTTACGCTTCCACGACGCGCTGCCGGCCATCCGGGCTTACATCGAGCGGCGCGGCGCGGCCCTGCGCGCCACGCGCGCCGGCAAAGTCCCGCTGTTCGTCAGCCACGACCCGCGCTTCGACGGCAGCCGCATGAGCCGCATCGTCGCCTGGCGAGTGGTGCAGCGCGCTGCCCGCACGCTGGGGCTGGGCAGCATCACACCTCACGACTTCCGCCACTGGCGGGCGACGCAGCTCCTCAATGCCGGCTATGCGCTTGATGTCGTGCAGGATTACCTGGGGCATCGCTCGGTCGAGACGACGCGCGCCTACTACGCGCACACCGATCCGCTCCGCGTGGACGAGGCTGCACGCAGCGTAGGACTGCCCCCTATGCCCGATGACGATCCACCGTCCGGCTGATTCGGCTGAATGGACTGCACGGTGACGGCTACCGCTCCCGGTAACCCTGGCCCAGTGGCACGGCGACCATGATCCCGATGAAGCCGACCAGCACGCCGAGATGGAGCAACGCAGCGGGGATACACAGCCAGTAGAGACCGGCGTCAAAGCGACCCGACTCCACCAGCAGCACAATAACCAGGCCACTAGCCAGCAGACTGAGCACAACCAGCACCGTGCCAGCGAGTAATGGCACGCCGCGCTTTGGGGCAATGGACGAAGACAGCGCAGTAATCACGTGGCCGAAACGCGGCGACGCATCCACTCGCCGCAGCAGAGGCCCGCTCACCACCATCAGCCCCGCCCACAGCAGCCTGGCGACGCTCCGCAAGAAGTATAGCGGCAGTCCGATCAGCTTACCGAGGCCTCCCACAATGCGCTTCATGGCTGCCCGCCGCCCCCCAGTTCTACAACAATCCTGCCTGCCTCATGCGCCCGGCCAACCAGTGCGGCACACGCGCTTCAATAGCTACGCCCTGCTCCGTGTGACGCTCATCGAGCACGACTCCACGACCATGAATCGCAGAAACCCACTCGCCTTGCGCATACGGAATTATTAGCTTAATGGCGACCAGCTCTTCCAACAGCACATTACTGATGGCCTCCCGCAAGGCATCCAGGCCAGTTTTCTCCTGGGCTGAGACACGCACCATAGCCTGGTAGCCCAACGCCGCGTAGTCAATCGGCCTGCACAGTTCGCCGCGATCGATCTTGTTCAGCACGAGCAACTTCGGAATCCGTGAGGCTTCAAGCTCGGCGAGCGTATCTTCCACCACGTCAACGTGATCCCAGGCGCGCTCGTGGCTGGCATCCACCACGTGCACCAGCAGGTCTGCGTCCGCTACTTCTTCCAGCGTCGCCCGGAACGCCGCGACCAGCGTCACCGGAAGCTTCTGGATGAAGCCGACGGTGTCAGATACGAGCACGACACGGCCATTGGGCAGGTCAACACGCCGGACGGTGGGATCGAGGGTGGCGAACAGTTGATCGGCGACATACACATCCGCGCCGGAAAGCGCATTGAGCAGCGTTGACTTGCCGGCATTGGTGTAGCCGACCAGCGCCACCGTAGGAATGCCCGATCGCATCCGTTGCTGGCGGTGACGCTGGCGGTGCGCGCGCACCGACTCTAGCTCTTCGCGCAGCCTGGCGATCCTGCGCCCGATCTCGCGCCGGTCTACCTCAAGCTGAGTCTCACCGGGGCCGCGCAGCCCAACTCCCCCTGCCCCACCGCGCGCCGCGCCACCCCCGGCCTGGCGCGCCAGGTGAGTCCATTGCCGAGTCAGCCGCGGCAGGCGGTACTCGTACTGCGCCAGCTCGACCTGCAGCGCGCCCTCGCGAGTGCGCGCGTGCTGCGCGAAAATGTCAAGGATCAGCGCGGAGCGATCCAGTACTTGCACGTCCTCACCGAGAGCCTTCTCTATCTCACGTTGATGGCGCGGCGAAAGCTCGTCGTCAAAGATGACCATGTCCGCGCCGGTCTCAACGATGGTCTCGGTGATCTCCTCCAGCTTGCCGGAGCCGATGAACGTCGCAGGATCAATGCGCGCCGCGCGCTGCACCGCCCGCCCCACAACCTGCACGCCCGCCGTGCCAGCCAGCAAGGCTAGCTCGTCCAGCGAGTCCTGAGCAGAGAACAGCGCATGAGAGCCGCGCAACTCCACGCCCACGAGCAGGGCGCGGCCTGGGGCGAGGCCATTGGGGATGCTGCTGTCGTGCTCAGAATGCATGGGCAGTGTGCTCACTTGATGGACTCGCGACTCTCGCTCCGCCATGCTCCGGCGCATGGCGCTACTCATACGGCATTATATCTCAGGCGATGCTTTCGCTCAATTCGGCGGGAGATCGCAGGGAGCGCGCGGATCGCACTTCAGCTTCCCTCGGACGCCAGGAAGCTCTCCAGATCACTGGCAGCGCGCTCGGCAAAGGCCCGTTTGCGCTCGTTCTTGCGGCGCGGGGGTGTGGCAAGCGGCGGCATGATCCCGAAGTTGGCCTTCATCGGCTGGAAGTCCTGCGGCTCGGCATAGGTCACATAATGGCACAGCGCGCCCAGCATGGTAGTGGGCGGCAGCGTCCAGACTGGCTGGCCCAGAACCAGGCGGGCGGCGTTGATTCCGGCCAGCAGCCCCGTGCCAATGCTGCCCACGTAGCCTTCAATCCCTGTGATCTGCCCGCCGAAGAAAAGATCGTCGCGCCGCCTGAACTGGAGCGATGGCCTCAGATGGGCAGGCGCGTTGATGAACGTGTTGCGATGCATCATGCCATAGCGGGCAAACTCGGCATTCTCCAGTCCCGGTATCATGCGCAGGACACGCTGCTGCTCGCCCCAGCGCAGGTTCGTCTGGAAGCCGACTATGCTGTACAGCGTACCGGCCAGGTTGTCCTGGCGGAGCTGGACGGCGGCGAAGGGACGCCGTCCGGTGCGCGGGTCGCGCAGCCCGACAGGGCGCATCGGGCCGAAGGCCAGCGACTGCGGCCCACGCGCAGCGATCTGCTCAACGGGCAGGCACGCCTCGAAGAAGCGCGGGTCTTCGCGCTCAAAATCGCGCAGGGCGATGGTCTCCGCCTCCAGCAGGGCCGCGACAAAGCGGTGATACTCTTCCTCGGTCAGCGGGCAGTTGATGTAGTCACCCTCAGCCCCCTCCCCCCGGTCATAGCGGCTGGCGCGAAAAGCAACCGCCATGTTGATCGTCTCAGCGTATACCGTCGGGGCGATGGCGTCGTAGAAGTACAGGTGCTCCGTGCCCAGCAGCCGGCCCAGTTCGCCGGCCAGCGCCGGACTGGTCAGCGGCCCGGTGGCGATCACGCACGGCCCGTCGGGGATGTGCGTTACTTCCTCGCGGATGATCGTGATCAACGGATGGTCGCATACGGCCTGCGTGACCTGCACCGCAAACACATCGCGGTCTACGGCCAGCGCCCCGCCAGCAGGGACCACTGCCCGGTCAGCGCAGGACATCAACAGCGACCCCAAACGTCGCAACTCATTCTTCAGCACGCCGGGCGCACGGTCGGCCAGGTCTGACCCAAGCGAGTTGCTGCACACCAGCTCCGCCAGCCGGTCGGTCTGGTGAGCGGGCGTCGTCCGCTGCGGGCGCATCTCGAAAAGCTGCACCGGCACGCCACGCCGCGCGACTTGCCAGGCCGCTTCTGACCCGGCCAGCCCGCCCCCGATGACGCACACGGGGGTGTGTTCGGATTCACCCATGAGCCACTCCTAAGACTCTCCCGGTGACAGCCACTTGATCGCCCCGCCCCGATTGTAGTGACTATCGCGGCCATTGCCCAGGTGCCGTCTGCACGCACTTTGCAAAGGACAACGTCAGGAAGAGTTGTGCGCGGAATACCCTTGACTCGCGGCCCACAAATCTGGTATCCTAGAGACAGAAATAGAACACAAGTTCTATTTCCAGTCGTTCCACTACCTGCGTCAGTCTGCACTGGTCTGCGAGGGAAAAGAACCGGTGATCACTCGCCCGCTGTCACTTGTCTTCGCCGCCGCCGCACTGCTTTCCTGCGCCGTCATCGGCTTTGCCGCCACGCTGGGGACGGCCCTTGTATGGCACACTGTAGTCGGAAGCCCAGTCTATGCTGTGGCCGACCCGTACCGCTACGGATACGCCGACTCTCCGGTTGGGCCGCAGGCCGCAGCCAGCCCCCTGTCAGGAGTCTTCACCGGCGAAGTGCTGTACTGGACGCCGCTCATCCAGGCGTGGGCTGCCGTCTACGAGATTGACCCCAACCTGATCGCCACTCTCATCCAGATCGAAAGCTGCGGCGACCCTTCTGTATCGTCTCCGGCAGGGGCGCAAGGACTGTTCCAGGTGATGCCCTTTCACTTCGATGCCGGTGAAGACATGCTCGATGTGCCGACGAATGCGCGGCGAGGGATGGACTACCTGGCCGGCAGCCTGGCGACCGCTGGTGGTCATGCCGGGCTGGCGCTCGCCGGCTACAACGGCGGGCACGGCATCATCAGCAGCGGGTGGGGAGCGTGGAGCGCAGAGACCCGGCGCTATTACTACTGGGGAGCGCGCATCTACGCGGAAGCGGTGTCCGGCATGGCGACCAGTCCCACCCTGGACGAATGGCTAGCCGCCGGTGGCAGCCGCCTCTGCACTCAAGCGCGGCTGACGCAAAGCCACCTGGAACAGGCCAAGCGCGCCCAGGTGATAGTCATTCCAGGGAACTGAACGGCTATCACCTGGTCATGACCAGTGCGCACATGCTATGTCCTGCCAAACACCACGCAGGCGTTTTGCCCGCCGAGACCAAAGCTGTTCGACATGGCGAAGGTCAGCTTGGCATCGCGCGCTTCATTGGGCACGTAGTCGAGATCGCACTCTGGATCGGGCGTCTCAAGGTTGATCGTCGGGTGTAGTATCTGCTCGAAGAGCGACATGACGGTGGCGATTCCCTCCACAGCGCCCGCCCCGCCGAGCAGATGTCCGAGCATACTCTTGGTCGAGTTGGCCGCCAGCTTGTAGGCGTGATCTTTGAAGACCTGCTTCATGGCGAGGGTTTCAACCGCGTCGTTCGCCTGGGTGGACGACCCGTGCGTGTTCACGTAGTCAACCTGGTCGGGGTCCAGCCCGGCATCCTGGATCGCCCAGCGCATGGCATTAGCCGCGCCCAGCCCGGTTGGTTCCGGCGCTGCCACGTGGTAAGCGTCGGAGGACGAAGCCATGCCCCGCACCTCGGCGTAGATGCGCGCTCCCCGCTTGATCGCCCGTTCCAGCGTCTCCAGGATCATCGCCCCCGCACCTTCAGAGAAGACGAAGCCGTTGCGGTTGAGATCGAAGGGGCGGCTTGCCTTGCCCGGATTGTCGTTATAGCCCGTCGCCAGGCCCCTCATCGAGATGAAGCCAGCGATGCCATAGTCGAGGATCATGGCCTCCACGCCGCCGGTCACCACCATGTCCGCTTTCCCATAGCGAATCAGGTTCATCGCGTCGCCGATGCTGTGTGTGCCAGTGGCGCAAGCCGTCGAAAGGCATACCAGCGGCCCCAGTGCGCCCAGCACCCGGCTGACATGGTGGGCCGGAATGTTGGGGATCGATTCGATCAATGAGAAGGGGCCGGGACGCCGCCCCTTCGTGCGGAAGCCGAATGACGCCTGCTGCGCCAGATCGTGTGCGCCCAGCGATGACCCGAAGTCTACTGCCACGCGCTCCCGGATCGGCTCGATGTCCTCGATGGTCAGCCCGGCATCTTTGAGAGCATCCATCGCCGCCGTGACCGCAAACTGCGCCGGCCTGCCCATGCGCCGTGCTTCCTTTGCCTCGATGTACTCTGTCGGGTCAAAGTCGAGGACTTCGCCGGCAATCTGCACTTCCAGGCTTGACGGGTCGAAGCTCTGAATGCGCCTCACGCCGGAAATACCGGCCTTGAGTTTTTCCCAATATCCGGGGAACCGCCCCAACGGAGTGACGGCCCCCATTCCAGTGATCACCACACGCGGAAAACCATTGCGCATGAGTTCCATAGTGCTCGTCTTTCTCCTTGCGCTTCGCTCAGCCTTATTCATCTTGCGCGGGCACAGCGTGCAAGCCATCGGCGATGGCCTGCACGATCCGTCCGGATACGGCAGATTGGGCCTGGCGGATGGCGTTCTTCACTGCAAACGCATTCGAGCGCCCATGCCCGATGATGACCACACCGTTGACGCCCAGGAGCGGTGCCCCGCCAACCTCGAAGGGGTCAATCGCCCGGTACACGCGCCGGAAGGCCGGTTTACCAAGCAGCCCGGCCAGCTTCGACCGCCAATCCACGCGCAGTTCCTGGCGGATGAGGTCAAACACAGTGGCCCCAATCGCCTCCATTGACTTCAGCAGCACGTTACCGGAGAAGCCATCTGTGACAGCCACATCAACACTGCCCCCCAGGATTTCCTTCGGCTCCACGTTCCCTACGAAGTTAACCCCGCTGCGCGGGAGGAGTTCCGCCGCTTCCTGAACCAATACCGTGCCCTTCCCCAGTTCCTCGCCGTTGGAGAGCAGCCCCACGCGCGGACTGCTGTAACCGAGCGCGTGCTGCGCGTAGAGACTCCCCATCACGGCGAACTGGGCGAGCCATTCCGCCCGGCAGTTGGCGTTAGCACCGATGTCCAGCACCATCACCGGCTTGCCACCGAAGGGGAGAAGCGCACACAGAGCCGGGCGGTGAACGCCCGGAATACGCTTGAGCGTGTGCAGAATGGCGATTGCCAGCACCGCGCCTGTATTGCCCGCCGTCACAAAAGCATCGGCCTGACCCTCTGCGACCAGCCGCATCCCGACGTGCATAGACGAGTTGGGCTTGGCACGACCCACCACGCTTGGCCTATCGGTCATCGCCACCGCCTCAGGCGCGTGGACAATCTCAAGCGGCAGTCCCCGGTGATTGTGCTTCGCCAGCTCCGCGCGCACACCTGGCTCGTCACCGACCAGGAGCACCTCTACCCCCAGTTCGCGAGTAGCCAATACAGCCCCTTCGACATCAGGGGCCGGGTGACGGTCGCTTCCCATCGCATCGAGGGCAATTTTCATCGCGCAAGTTCCTGTCTTGAGCCTATCCGCAACCACAACCCCGCAGGGCACAGTCTTCGATTGTACGCCGACCAAGCTGTGTTGCCAACCATTGACAGAACCGCGACGGGCCGTATATAATTCCCCTTGCCTGCCCTGGTGGCGGAATTGGTATACGCGGCAGGTTGAGGGCCTGTGCCCTTACGGGCGTGGAGGTTCGAGTCCTCTCCAGGGCACCAACACGAGGAGCGCGCAAGGATGGCGCTCCTCGTTTGTTCCTCTTGTGCTTTCCTCTGTGGCACCCGCGCCACTACCGTCCAACGTCCCCCTGCGCCAGCCGTCTTGCACCACAATCCAGTCCGGCTATAATTCCCGTTATGAGGTTGCGTCAGGCAGCGCGTGGAGGGGAGCACATGAACGAGATACGCGAGCAGTTAGAGCGCGCCTACCGGTACATCAAGCACGACCGCACCGCCGAGGCGGAGCAAATACTGCGCTCGCTCCTGGACGAAGACAGTGAGAACGTCCACGCTTGGTGGCTTCTCGCCCACGCGCAGACGGACACGGACGAGATACGTCACGCGCTGAATCGCGTGTTGGCGCTCGATCCCGGCTATCCCAACGCCCGCAAAGCGCGCGAGCTGCTCGATGCGCTGGAGAGCCATTTCCCTACGCCCGCCGACCTCGACGCCCTGGCGTTCTTCGCCGATGACAGCGCCGCCGCCCCCCAAGAGGGCGCTCTCGTGGAAGGAACTTTCGCGCCGCCCGCGCCTGCCCGCGAGTCATTCGAGGAAGAGGCGCTGCCGGAGTTTGAGGAAGCGTACCTCGTCGAGGAGGAGGATGCACGGATAGCAGAATTGGCCGCCTCTCAAGACCCTTTCCACGATCTCGAACAGGACTTACTGTCGGTGGGAGGCGAAGGGGAAGAGGAGGCGGACGTAGACAGCGCCGATCTGCTGCTGGCGCTGGGCGACGACGACATTGACCTCGAAGCCCTGCTCCAGTTGGAAGAAAGCGGCGAAGAAGAGGGTGCCGCTCCTCAGACACCCCCGCGACGGACTGGCCGCCGGCGGCGGTGGGGAGTGCTGGCCTTTCTGGCAGTCATCCTCATCGCCATCGCTGCCGTGTGGGGCTTCTTCCTGCGCGAAGAGGACGGTGCGCAGCACGACCCCGGCCCGCTCACTGTGCTCCCCGTCGAAGATGTCGCTGTAGCCAGTCTGCTCCAGACGCTCAACACACAACTGGAGACTGCCGGTCTCGGCCAGGACTACCGCGCCGTCATTGCCAACAGCAACCTTGGCAAAACGTTGTATGTCGAGTTCTGCACCGAGCCGCGCCTCGCCCTGGCGGACGCCATCACGCGGGGCATGGAATTGGTCGCGCGCCAGGCTCCCCAGGCGGAGGGTCAGGTTGACGCAGTAGGTGTCTGGATCAACCGCTGCCAGGCCGATCCGCATGACACGCTCTTCCGCGCTGAGGTCACGCTGGAGACGGCACAACGCTACGTGAGCGGCGAGCTAGGCACAGGGGAGATCGGCCTGGCGAGTTTCCAGGCGCTCTGGACAAGGTAGCGAGAGTCGGCTGGCTGGCGCTTAGAAGGCGGGCTGTGCAGATGCAGGTCGTTCGCAAGGCAGCCAAACAGTGAACTGGCTGCCCTCTCCCACCTCGCTGTGGACGCGGATCGTCCCGCCATGTCCCTGCACAATACCGTAAGTCACGGACAGCCCCAGGCCGGTACCGTCGCTCTTGGTCGAGTAGAACGGCTCGAAGATTCGGTTAACTGACTCATCGTCTATGCCCGTGCCTGTGTCCGACACAGCCAGAACCACCCCCTGCCCTTCTGGATGCACCTCGATTGTCAGGTCACCGCCCTCAGCCATAGACTGGGCCGCATTGAGCACCAGGTTCAGGAGCACCTGCTTCAACTGGGCGGGGGTGCCATAGATGGGGGGCACTTCGCGCAGGGACCGAAACACGCGGATATGCATACGCTCCAACTGCTTCTGCGTGAGGAGAACCACTTCGTCAACCAGCGCGGGCAGGCTCACCGGGATCATCTCCCCCGTGCTAGGACGCGAGAAGTCCAGCAAGCGTGCCACAATCCCCTTGATTCGCTGTACTTCCTGCTCAGCGATGCGCAAGCTCTGCGGATCGACCGGCTGGCTGTTGCCAATATCCTCGATGGCAACTTCCAGGGTGTTCAGGATCGGCTGCAACGGGTTATTGACCTCGTGCGCGATTCCCGCCGCCAGGCGGCCCAGCGCGGCAAGCTTTTCGGACTGGATAAGCTGCTCCTGCGCCGAGCGAAGCTCGCAGGTTCGTTCCTCGACCATCGCTTCCAGGTTTTGGGCGTATGAATGCAGCGCCGCATAGAGTTGGGCATTGCGCACAGCCAGCGCCGCCTGCTCACCAATGGAGCGCGCCATACGCAGCTTGCTCTCGCTGTAGAAGCCCGGCTCTCTGTGCGCAACTGCCAGAACCCCCAGCAGGCGATTATGGTGATGAAGCGGGACCGCTAGAACGGAGCAATACCCTTTTGCGGCCAGGTGGCCGATTTCCCCGTTTGGCTCAACTCGCAAGACCGGCTCGCCGGTGCGGTAGACGTAGCCCACGACTGAGTCGGGGAGTTCCAGCGATGCCCTCGCTTCGGACTGGCTGATCTCTCCCTGTACGGTGTCGCGGCATAAGACTGGCTGGCCGTCCTCGTCAAACAGGAATAGCTCCACGTACTGGGCAGAGAACTCCTGCATGATGATGTTGATCATGCGCTCGGTTAGCTCTGGGAGCGCCAGGCGTTGGTTGAATTCCGCCCCGACGCGCACCAGTGCCTCAAGCTCGGCGTTCCGGCGCTGTAGCCGATCTTCAAGCTGGCGCGCGCGCATCTTGCTGATGGCGCGGGCAACCAGCTCGTGGTAATCATACGGCTTGCGGATGTAGTCGTCCGCGCCCAGTTGCAGGCCGTGCGCCACATCCGACGGCTCGCGCGCCGCTGCCGTGACGAAGATCACCGGAATGCGCGCCGTCTCCGGGTCTTCGCGCAGGCGTGCCGTCACTTCGAACCCGTTCAGGCGCGGCATCTGCACGTCCAGAAGGATCAGGTCGGGCTTCAGCGCGCGCGCTTTCTCCAGCGTAGCCAGCCCGTCGCGCGCGCTCTCCACTTCGAACCCTTCACGCTCCAGCACCCGGTGCAGCAGGAGAATGGCATTCTGTTCATCATCGGCTACCAAGACCAATGGCTTGCGCGTCTGCATCGGTGCCTCCGGACCATGACATCATCACTCTAGTAATGATAATAGGTCTGTGCCGTTCAGGGTAGTCCGGCATGTGCATGACCTACCAGACGCCAGCCAGCCAGTCAGCAGGCATAGACTCTGCCGAATTGTATGTTAGAATTCCGGTATTGCTTGGAGAGAGATGACCGCTCATGAAACGTCCTGCTTCCTTTAGACGCCGGCTGGCGGACGCCCTGGCGCGTGGTGCGCTGCTCGGCGCTCTGTTGGGAATGGCCTTCTTCGGCGGGTTCGTGCTGCGCGACCGCGTGCCGGCAACCGCCCAGGAGCGCAACGCCGTGCAGTTCAGCTTGCTCGGAGAAGTTGAGCACCTGTTGGAGCAGAACTACCTGCGCGAGCTTCCGCCGCAGACCGAGATGGAATACGCGGCCATACGCGGCTACCTGGGCGCGTTGGACGATCCCTTCACCTTCTTCATTGATCCGCCAGTGGCCCAGAACGAGTCGGAGGTGCTGGCTGGTCAGTATGGGGGCATTGGCGTGCAGGTCAAGCGCGACGAGCGCGGCGACCTGGTGCTCTTCCCGTTCCGCGACGGCCCGGCAGCCCGCGCTGGCATCACCGATGGCGATCTGCTTCTGGCGGTGGACAACCAGCCCATTTCCCCCCAGGAGCGACTTGATGTCGTAGATCGGATGCTGCGCGGCGAGGTCGGCGAGGGACGCGGTGTGACAGTGACCGTGCGCCAGCCTGACGCCACGACAGCCCGTGACACCTTCATTGCTTTCGAGGTCGTGATGGTACCCTCGGTTGTCTGGCGCGTGCTGCACGAGGCACCCAGCCTGGGCTATGTGCAGATCATTCGCTTTACGGCGCGCACGCCGGAAGAACTGCACGCAGCCCTCGCCGATCTTGAGGCACAAGGCGCTGAGGGGCTGATCCTCGACTTGCGCAGCAACTCCGGCGGCCTGTTGCAGGAGTCGGTGGCTGTGGCGTCGGAGTTCCTCGACGGCGGCGTGATCTTCTACGAGCGGACGCGGGGCGGCGAGACGGAGACACTTGCCACACCGGACGGCGCAGCCCTCGACCAGCCGCTTGTAGTGTTGGTTGATCACGGCACAGCCAGCGCCGCCGAGCTGGTGGCGGGCGCCATTCGCGACCGGGGACGGGGCATCCTTATCGGCCAGAAGACCTACGGCAAGGGATCAGTCCAGCTCATTTTCCGCCTGGCCGACGGCTCGTCCATTCATATCACCTCTGCCGAATGGTTCACACCCGCTCGCGTGGCCCTGGATGGTCAGGGCCTTGAGCCGGACATCGCCATGATTCCGGCAGAGGATGGGCGCGATGTCGAGTTGGGCGAGGCCATCCGCTATCTGACAGCAGCCCGCGCCCAGTCCACCGGCTAAGTGGCGCGATCAGCAGCGGGCACTGGCGTGCGGTGCCCAAACTGGAGGCGGTACCCTCATGGTTGCCAACAAGCCAGGCGATGATTCCCCTCCCGCTCCGGAGAAGCGCCTCGCCTCGCCGCTGCGGACGCAGATGCTCTTCGCCGGGGCGCTGATTGCCGCTGTTGCTTTTCTCGGCGGAGTGTGGTTCGCCAGCCAGATGGATTCCCCGCACAACACGGAGGAATTTGACCTGTTCTGGCAGAGTTGGGCCATCCTCGATGAGGAATTCTACTACGAGCTACCCGCCGACCAGGAATTGATCTACGGCGCTGCTCAGGGCCTCCTCGCCGCAGCGGGAGACCGCTACACGTTCTTCGCCCCACCCCAGGTGGCGACCTACGACCGGCAGACCCTCGCCGGGGAGTTTGGCGGGATCGGTGCATATGTCGGCCAGAATGCAGGCGGTCAGTTGGTGATCACGGCCCTGTTCTCAGGGTTCCCGGCCAAAGAAGCGGGCTTGCTGGCCCAGGATGTGATCGAGGAGATTGACGGCGTGTCCATCGCCGGATGGACATTGGAAGCTGCCGTCGGGCGGCTGCGCGGCGAGATTGGTAGCGAAGTGACCCTCACCGTGTACCGCCCAGGTGATGGCTCGCGCTTCACGGTGGAGATCACGCGCGCCCGCGTCGAGCTACCAACCGTCATCGCCGACACCTATGATGGTGTCGGGTACGTGCGCCTGTTCACTTTCAACGACCGGGCCACAGAGTTGCTCCAAGGGGAGATCGAGACGCTGATCGAGCAGGGAGCAACGGGCTTGATTCTCGACCTGCGCGGCAACCCTGGGGGGCTGCTCGACCAGGCAGTGAGCGTCAGCGATCTGTTTCTCGACGAAGGCGTGATCGTCACGCAGCAAGATCGCCAGGGACATCGCACAGTCTACCACTCCCAGTCCGGCCAGATCGCGGAAGACATCCCGCTTGTCGTGCTGATAGATGGCGGGAGTGCCAGCGCGTCCGAGGTTGTGGCTGGCGCGCTGCAGGATCGGGGACGCGCTGCGCTCATCGGCCAGAACAGTTTCGGCAAGGGGCTGGTGCAGCACGTCCATGACCTGCCGGGCGGCTCTCAAGTCCATGTAACGGTGGCCCTATGGTTCACGCCCAACGAGACGCCGATCCAGGATCAGGGACTCGCCCCTGACGTCGTCGTGGAAGACTCCGCAGCCGAAGCCGGGCGCGACCCGTTCATTGATGCAGCTCTGGAGTATCTGGCACAGGGTGCAGGCGTGGCTGAGCCGGAAGCGCATACGCTTGAATGACAGGTGACTCACAGTGAGTGAAAATCGCAAGGTTATCTCGACCAATCGCAAGGCCCGGCACGATTATGAATTGCTGGACACCATTGAGGCTGGGCTGGTTCTCACCGGCTCTGAGATCAAGTCAATCCGTGCCGGGCATGTCAATCTGCGCGAGGGCTACATCCAGCCGCGCGACGGTGAGTTGTGGCTGGTCAATACCCACATTGCTTCCTATGATCAGGCGGGGCGGCACGGACATGATCCGCTGCGCCCGCGCAAGCTGCTGCTGCACCGCAAGGAGATCGAGAGAATTCTCGCCCGCGTGCAGGAGAAGGGCCTGACCATTGTCCCCACGCTGCTCTACCTGGTGCGCGGGCGGGCCAAAATCGAGATTGCGCTTGCGCGTGGCAAGCGCCAGTATGACAAGCGCGAGGCGCTGCGCAGGCGCGACAGCCAGCGCCAGATCGAGCGCTCTCTGCGCGATCGCGACTAGCTGCAACCATGACTTCACACGCAGGGCCAGAGCGCCTGCCCGGTACCATCCGCGAGATCAACGACCTGCCGCACGCGCAGAAATGTGCCTGCTACGCGACGCTGATCCCCGCGTGGGTCTACGCGCGGCTCGGTATCGCTCCCTACGATCCCGCTGTGGGGAGCCACTCCGCAGTGCACTTCCGCTGTCCGGCTGGCAGCAGCTCCGTTGAGATTTCTGTCTACGGGGCCGCCGATGCCAACGAGCCGGCCCTTACCCTGCACATGGGCGACACACCTCACGCCCAGTTGATTGTCATGATGGTTGTAGCCAACGACCCCGCCTCACCGCGCTTCAACATTGACGTTGATGATCAGGGCCGCGACACGCAGCTTGGCACGCGCTCGCGCAACATCCCCGAAGAGCTACGCGCTCTGCGCGCCGGACTGGGTCCGGGCCAGGTACGGGCCGGGCTGCGCCTGTTCCGCGCGGCGCTGCCCACCTTCGAGGACTTCGTCAGCCGCATGGGGCATGCCCTGTTCTTCATCGAGCCGCTGTTCTACCACAACGCGATCACCTTCGAGCGCTACGGCTTCGCTTACTCGCGCGGCCTGCAGAAAATGCTCCGCATTCATCGTGAGTTCCAGCCAGGCGGGGCACTCCATGCGCATCTCGACGGCTCCACTCCCTTCCGCCCGCCGGATGCCTGGCGCTCGATCACCGGTCGCTCCTGGGCCATTCACGATGGCATTCTCGGCGAGCCGTTCGACGACGTACTCATGTACAAGCGCGTGGGTGTTCACGCAGGCATCGAGACCTTCCCCGGCGCTGTCTGGTCGTCTGCTGCGCTGCCCCGCTCCTCCGGTTGACTGCTGCCCGCACCTCAGTTCAGCGCACGATCTGGCGCGCGCAGCCACACGCTGTTATGATTCAGCGCCATAGGCCGCCGTAGCTCAGTGGATAGAGCGCTAGTCTTCGGAACTAGGCGTCGCGGGTTCGAGTCCTGCCGGCGGTACTCGCAGCCAGCCAGAGTCACTCTGTGCTGGCTGCGCCGTCTGTATGGGTTGCCTGCCCCCTGTCCCGGTGCTAGAATTCCTCCCATTGGTACAGTGTTCCCATCGCATCCCTATAAGGCAGTCTCTTGATGAGTGTATCCAGTTCAAAACAGCACAAGCGTGTGTTCTCTGGCGTGCAGCCGTCGGGCAGCCTGACCATCGGCAACTATGTCGGCGCGCTCAAGCAGTGGGCGCGTGAGCAGCACAACTTCGAAAGCTTCTTCTGCGTGGTAGACCTGCACGCGATCACCGTGCCCTACGATCCGGCTGAGCTGCGCGACAAGACCCGCGAGGTCGCCGCGCTGTACTTGGCCTGCGGGATTGACCCTGCCATTTCGACGGTATTCGTCCAGTCTCACGTTCCAGCGCACAGCGAGCTAACCTGGCTGCTCAACTGCGTCACGCCGCTCGGTTGGCTGAACCGCATGACTCAGTTCAAAGACAAGGCCGCGCGCCAGCAAGCCGAATCGGTGGCAACCGGCCTGCTGGACTATCCGGTTCTGATGGCTGCGGACATCCTCCTCTATCAGGCCGACGCCGTGCCAGTGGGTGACGATCAGCGCCAGCACCTCGAATTGACGCGCGACATTGCCCAGCGCTTCAACAACCTGTTCGGGGAGACCTTCACCGTCCCCGAAGTGATGATCCCTCCGGCGGGCGCGCGGATCATGGGGCTTGACGATCCGCTGAACAAGATGAGCAAGAGCCTGACCGAGTCCGAATACCACGCGGTCTATCTGCTTGACCCGCCCGATCGTGCCAAGAAGAAGATCATGCGCGCAGTGACGGATTCTGGCCGCGACATTCGCTTCAGCAGCGATCCTGACAAGGCCGGTGTGAACAACCTGCTGGAGATTTACGAAGCTTTCACCGGCGAATCGCGCGAGGCGATTGAGGCTCACTTCGCAAAGGCGCGCGGCTATGGCGACCTCAAGAAGCAGGTGGTCGAAGTCGTCAATGACGCTCTGCTGCCGATTCAGCAGCGCTACCGGGAACTGACCAGCGACAAGCGATACATTTCTGAGTTGCTGGCCCAGGGCGCACAGCGCGCCAGCCTGGTCGCTGAGGCAACGCTCGAACGGGCACGAGAGAACATGGGGTTTCTCATGCCCCCAAGCTGACTGGTGAGGGAGTGTCGTGAATGGCGAGCCTCTGCCGCTGATCCCGCCACTTGAGGGGTGCCTTTACTGTCACCGTGAGGGAACCACGTCCCTGGCCGAGAGCCGGAGCTTCCTTGATCCGGCGGGCGCTCGCCTGTTGCTGCGTTGCAGTCATTGTCACTCGGTGGCTGAGCTAGACTACGATCCGCAGCGCACTGACTCCTGGCGCATCCGCTACCGGCGCACGAACCACGACCCGCGCTACTACTATGTGGCCATCCACTACGGCAAGCATGGCTGGCTGGACGCGTCCGACGCCCTGGAGATCAGCCGGCGCGGTTTCGCTCAGCGCATCCGGGTGCGCCAGGCGGAGGTGGGCGACTTCTCGTGGATAGAACCCGCGCCCGTCCGTACCGCCCTGGCACTCCGCCCGGACGAGAGCGTCCTGCTCGATCTGCCCGCTGTCACGCTGCGCGCGATCTCACGGATTGGCTTCTTCATCCGCCCCAATCGGGGCGAGATTCTTGACTCCGGCAGGTGCTGTGTGAGCACACAGCGCCTGCACCTGCTGGGGCAGCGCCTCCAGTGGGCGCACGATCTTGCTGCTGTTGAGCGCGCCCTGTACAACGATCAGTCCTGGCTGGTGATCGTGCGCGATTCGAGCCGCTGGCTGCAATACACCGGTGCGTATACCGAAGATGGGGCTGATCCGCAGTTGGTGGTCACGGTGGTGGACTATTTGGCGCTGCACATTTCCGGCTAACGGGACCCATCGCGCCAGGCGATCCCTGCCATTGTGTATATATGAGGCTTGACAAATCGTTACAAGTTTTTTATACTTACCTCAAGAGTCCGTAAAGGACATCCCACCACCCCACCCGCTAGAGCGTCGCGTCTCCCCACACGCGACGCTCGCCTTTTAGGGCAATCCAGAGCTAGTGCGCTGTTGCCTGCGCTCGTTCAGTGCGATGCAGATGGCGCAGATACACCTTGGTCAGCTCAGCGGCGACCGAGGGCAACAGGATGAGCGGGATCGCATAGAGCCAGTGCGTCGCCGACAGCGTCACCGTGTCAAATATCCCACGCAGGAAGGGAACGTACACCACGGCCAGCAGCAGCACCAGCGACGTTGACACCGCATATTGCATGAACCGGTTGGTGAAGAACCCGATCTTGTGCAGCGCGTATAGCTCGGATCGTGCCGTGTAGGCCCGCGTAAGCTCGGACAATGACAGGGTGACGAAGGCCATCGTGCGCGCCAGCGCCCAGCCATCGTCAGGCTGCAAGTGGTGGCCGATCGCAAAAGCTACCAGCGTGGCCGCCGTCTTCATGATAGTCTGCACGACAATGCCGATGCGCATGTCGCGGTTGATGATCGGCTCGTGCGATGGGCGCGGCGGGCTGTCCATGATATCCGGATCGCCCTTCTCCACACCCAGGGCAAGCGCGGGCGCGCCATCCGTGAGCAGGTTGAGCCACAGCAGTTGGATCGGCGTCAGTGGCGAAGGAGTGCCCGCCAGCGTCGCCAAGAAGATGACGGCGATCTCGGCCAGGTTGCAGCTTAGCAGGAAGAACACAAACTTGCGGATGTTCGAGTAGATCACCCGCCCCTGCTCCACAGCCGACACGATGCTCACGTAGTTGTCGTCCGTGAGTACCATGTCTGCGGTCTCCTTCGTGACATCCGTGCCGGCAATGCCCATTGCCACGCCAATGCTCGCCCGCTTCAGTGCCGGCGCATCGTTGATGCCGTCGCCAGTCATCGCCACCACGTGGTCGCGCGCCCGGAATGCCTCGACAATGCGCACCTTGTGCTCCGGTGAGACGCGGGCGAACACGTCCACGTCTTCGATCAGCGCGGCCAGTTCGTCAGGGTGCATGGTCTCGACATCGCTACCACGCAGCACACGCCCATTCTCGCGCAACAAGCCGATCTCTCTGGCGATAGCCTGAGCCGTGTCGGGATAGTCTCCGGTCACCATCACCGTGCGAATTCCCGCATGGCGCGCCCTGGCAATCGCTGCCGCGACTTCGGGCCGCGCCTGGTCAATCATGGCGATCAGCCCCACGAACGTGAGCTGGTCTTCCAGAGTATCCGGCGTCAGGGGATCGGGGATTGCGGTCAATGTTCGCTGCGCCACTGCCAGCACGCGCAGCGCGTCGTTGGCGAAGTCGCGGTTCGCCCGCAGAATCGCCTCCCGGCTGGCCGCGTCGAGGGCGTGCACCTCACTGCTGCACATCATGAACGCACAGCGATCCAGCACAATCTCCGGAGCGCCCTTGGTGAAGACAAGGTAACCGGAGCCGTCAGGCGTCTCGTGCACAGTGCTCATCCGCTTGCGTGCTGAGTCGAAGGGAATCTCATTGACGCGCGGATACTCGCCCTCAACCTCGTCACGCCATAGGTGGGCCTTTGCGGCGGCTGTGACCAGCGCGCCCTCAGTGGGATCGCCGACCATACGGTAGCGACGCTCACCGCTGTTGTCCCCGGCAATCACGTCCTCGTCAAGCACTTCCAGGCTGGCATCGCTGGCTAGCAGCCCACCCATGAGCAGCCTGTGAGTATCCGGCATAGCCAGCGGATCGAGCGGTACGCCGCCGATCTGGAACCGCCCCTCAGGGTCGTAGCCGCTGCCGCTCACCTCAATCACCTGGCCGCCCACATACAGCCTGACCGCAGTCATCTGGTTCTGGGTGAGCGTGCCCGTCTTGTCCGAGCAGACCGCCGACGCGCTGCCCAGGGTCTCCACTGCCGGCAGGCGGCGGATCAGCGCGTTGCGCCGGATCATCTCGCGCATCCCAATCGCCAGGTTGATCGTCACGATGGCAGGCAGACCTTCCGGCACAGCAGCGATAGCCAGGGCTACCGCCGTCAGCAGAGAGTCCTCCAGGGCGCTGCCCAGCGTGAATTCTTCGGACGAGATTTCACGGGCGAAGATCACCACGCCGACCAGCAGACAGATCACCAGCGCAGCGATGCTCAGGGTGCGCCCAAGCTGGTCGAGCCGCTGCTGAAGTGGTGTCGCTTCGTCTTCGGTGGATTGGATCATGTCGGCGATTTTGCCGATCTCCGTCGCCATCCCCGTCGCGACGACGACCGCTTTGCCCCGGCCATAGGTCACAGTCGTCGCCATATAGCCCCTGTTTGCGTGGTCTCCGATGATCGTGTCGGCGGCCAGCTTAATATCGGCCCGCTTCTCAACAGGCACCGACTCCCCGGTGAGTGAGGATTCGTCAACTTTTAGGTTGACCGCCTGGATCAGGCGAACGTCCGCCGGAACGTGGTTACCGGCTTCGAGCACGACAATGTCGCCAGGGACAAGCTGGCTGGACGGGAGAGTCTGCTGGAACCCGCCCCGGATCACGGTGGCTTCGGGCGAGGTTAGCCTGCGCAGCGCGGCAAGAGACTCCTCGGCTTTGCCTTCCTGGATGACCCCCAGCGTGGCGTTCAGCACGACAATCGCCAGAATGACTATCGCCTCGATCCAGTCGCCAAGCGCCGCCGACAGCAGCGCGGCAAAGATCAAGACGTAGATGACGAAGCTCTGAAACTGGGCGAGCAGGCGCTGCCAGAACGTCGGGCGGGGCTGTTCGCGCAGCGCATTGGGGCCGACCTGCGCGAGCCGGTCATTCGCCTCCTGGGGCGTAAGCCCTTTCGCCCGGTCTGTCTGGAGCAGTTGTAGTGTTTCGGTCACGGAGATGGCGTGCCAGGCGTGATCAAGTTGTGGAACTGTCATTCGCGGGCTGATCCTCTGTCGGCGCATCGCGCCGGGACTCACCGATAATTGTGGTGACATAGTACCATGATCCGCGCCGATGTGCAGAAAACTCCGGCCCACAAGGGTAGTCTTTCTGGAGCCTTAAGGCACGCGAGACGGTCTGCACAGCCACATCGAGCGGAAGCGCAGGCGCGCCTTGCGCGTTCTTCGCTTCTTCGCTAATGTCCTTGCCAGGAGCCTTCTCTTGTCCTATAATTGTGAGTTGCCGTGAATCGGACACCGTTCGCCAAGTCTGCGAATGACCACAGGGACAGCATTGCTTCGACACCAGACTGCAACAGAGCACTATTGGACTGAGCACTTCGAGGTCACAGACGAAGACATTGAGCTCCTCTTCAATGTGTTCCTTGAGGGCGAGAAACCTCTCTCCAGCGAAGAGCTAGCCAGCCGGCTGGTCGCCTTTCGTATCGAACGAGAAGCACAACTGCTGCGCCGCCAGATTCAGCGCGGCGAGATATTCCAGCCCAGGCAGGTCTACCAGGTGGGCCAGGCGCTTGTCTTCCCGGCCATGAACTACGCCGTCGGGCAGGTAACGGGCACACGTCCTGGCAACAACCCCGAACACGGCCCTTTCACAGTCATCCAGGTTCGTTTCGAAGACGGTGAGCTGCGCGAGTTTGCCAGCGCCCTACAGACGCCGCACAGCCTCAACATTGATTTCAGCACTGATACGCAGGCTCCCCCTGTCACCGAGATTGATGTGAAGGCGATCCTCGGCAGCTACGGCGATGACATCGTCTACCTCATCGAGGAGCGGCTGCGCCAGGAGCCAGATGCAACCTACTTCGCCGGGCGCTGGTTCCTCAAGTCGCTGCTGGCCGACGTGACAATCGCCCATCTGCACCTGGCTGAAGCTGTGCTGGACATGCATGGCGGTGGCCCGCTTGAGACAGAGCAGATCATCAAGGAGATCGGTCTGCCCGCCGAGGTCAATCGCCGCTTGCAGTCATTCTCGCTGGATCACGCCATGTTCCGCGACGAGCGCTTCGACGAGGTAGGCCCGGCGGGGCGCGTGTTGTGGTGTCTGCGTGAGATGGAGCCCCCCGAAGTGCTCAGCGTGCCAGAGCGTCTGCGCTACAAGCCTATCGAGTACGATTGGCGGCTGCTGACCAACGAGCTGGCTCAGCTTGAATTCGAGATAGACGACGAGTTGTCCAATCTGCGCTCGCCAGCATCGCCCGCTGACTCGGTCACGTTCAGCCTCAATTTCCCTCACCGCCGCACGGGGACGCTGCCGCTGAACTCACACCTGCGGCACATGTTCCCGACGGCGTATGAGGCACCGCGCATCCTGATGACGCTGGTAGACGGGCAGACAGGCGAGGAGATGCCGGGCTGGGTCGTGCGCGAGCACCGTTACGTCTACGGGCTGGCCGACTTCTACCGTCGTCACCGCCTGCCGGTCGGCGCCTACATCATCATCAAGCGCACCGACGATCCCTCGCGTGTGATCGTGGACTTTCACGCCCACCGCCCGCGTACCGAATGGATTCGGCTGGCGATAGCCGCGCCGGGCAACCGTATACAGATCGAGAACCAGAAGCGTGCCATTGGCGCCGAGTACGACGACCTGACTGTTCTGGGCGCGGATGATCTCAAGGCCATTGATACGCTGTGGATCTCGACGGACAAGCCGCAGCGTAGCCTGGCCGACACCATGCGCGACCTAATGGGCGAGCTGGCGAAGCTGGCCCATCAGCGGACAGTCCATGCCAAGACTCTATACAGTGCGGTCAACGTGCTGCGTCGCTGTCCGCCTGGCCCCATTTTCGCCACACTCGTTTCAAGCGCAGACTTTGAGCACGTCGGGGGGCCATACTGGCGTCTCGTCTGAGCCACATGCCCTTGAGTTAAGGAAAGGCCGTGAATTCTTCGATCAGCGTTGCCAGCCGGCGGGTCAAGCCCACGCTCGATACCAGGTTCCATGTAGACTACGAATGGTGGGAGCGTGAAGGGCGCGATCTCCGCGTGTATTTGCTGAGCCACCTGCCGCCGGAGCAGCGTGAGTTCTTCATGCAACACCGCGACACCGAGAACGTGGACTGGGTTGATCCGGTCACCGCGGAAGTTGGCAAGGTGGATGCACTGCAGCGTGCCATCCGCGAAGCAAGCCAACAGTCTGACTTCATCACTCCGCACCTGTCGCTGGTGGATGCCGTCTTTCGCGTGTTCCTGGCGAACGACAATACTCCCCTCACCCCACACGAATTGAGCGAGCGCATCGGTCGCCCTCCCATGATCATCCTGCGCACTCTGACGGGCGCGACCGTGTACAAGGGACTGCGCCCCTTTATCGAAGACGAGTAGCGAGCAAGCGGCGCTGAGCGCAGTAGTGGCGCGGTTTGACGCCGCAGGAAGCACGCCGTACAATGACGCCATGCCCCTGTAGCTCAGCGGACAGAGCAGCTGCCTTCTAAGCAGACGGTCGGGGGTTCGAGTCCCTCCAGGGGCGTCTGACAGGCCCAAGAACCAACAAGCCCGCAGATCGCGGGCTTGTGCTTTGGTTGGCTGTTTGAGTCGCCGGACAGAGCTTGCCAGCAACAAGGGGCTAGGACATGATAGCGGCGTAGAGCGTCTGTGTCTCGGCCTCCGGCGCTTTGCCCTCTTGCTTGAGCTGATCGAGCAGCTTCTGGTAGTGAGCCGCTGCCTCGCTGCGCCGTCCCAGGTCTGCGTAAAGCTGCATAATCTGCCGGTGGATCGGCTCATAGCGGTCGTTCTCACCGACGGCGCGCAGCAGCAGACCAAGCGCATGTTCCTGGCGACCTTCACTCAGGCGGATGCGAGCCATCTCGCTGAGCGCCTCCAGGTAGCCTTGCTGGTACTCCGCGCGCCGCTCCACAATCCACAGATCGCTGTGTCCCTGCAGGAAAGGCCCGCGATACAGATCGATCGCTGTCTGCCAGGCGCTCGCCTTGTCTTCTGTCTCCGGCATACGCCCGCGCACCAGCGCTCCCACGAACTCGGTGATATCGTGCCGGACGGCAACCTCTGGGTTGACGCGATAGTAGCCCCCATCGTGGACGAGCACGTCGAAATTGAGAGCTTTGTGCAGGCGGCGCTTGGTCACGTGGAAGACATTGACCGCCTGATCGTTCTCGAGATCGGGCCAGAACGCCTGGCAGATCTCCGAGCGGGTTACAACGGGACGGTCAAGGGCAAAGAAGAACAGCAGCCGTGGCAGGTGCCCTTCCCACGTGCTGATCGCCTCGCCGTCCAGGTAGACATATCCGGGACCAAGCGCATTCACCTGAAGCTGCGTCTGGCCTCCGCTCTCAAGCATGTCGTAGAAGTTGCTGGTCACAAGCTGGTCATCGCGCAGGATGACAGCTTTCTTCTGGGCGATCAGCGAAATCCAGGGCAGACGCGGGAGCGTGCGACTGTTGATCACGATGCGGCAGCGCGCCGGCGCGCGTAGGATGGTCTGCTCCACAAACCACTGAATATCGTCGGCCCCGTCCGTGCGATCATACTCATCCAGGATGAGGGTGAACGGCTCGCTGGCCAGGTCCATGATGTCCGCCACGAATGCATCGAGCAGATCGCCTAGCTGCTGGCTGGGATCGGACTGCGCCAGATTGACATGCCGGCCAAAAGTCGGGTACTGGTTGGCCAGATCATGGGTGATGCCGGACAGAAACGAACGCACATCAATGTCGTCCGGCCCCATCGCGTAGTAGAAGACGGTCTCCCCCGCCAGATTCATGAGTTGCGCGACGACCATGGAGCGATAGCGGCTCGCCGGGTGAAGAAGCACCACCCCTGCTTCCGCCCCACGTTCCCGAACAGCCCGAAGAGCATTTGCCACCAAGTCGTTTAGTTCCATTGTTCGGCCCCTGCATGCACATAGGTTCATTATGCCATAGTATATGAGATGCCGGGCGATAAGGCAAGTACTAATGTGCGCGTTCCGCTCACTTACCAACTGGCTTTAATCAATTCCTGCGGGTAGCTTACCCATAGCGCCTACAGGAACGATTACCAGCGGACGCAACGATGCCACTTCGCAGAGCTGCCACCATCTGCCCGATTGGACACTCGCGCCCTCTGCTGATACAATACTGCCCAAGCCCAGGATATGAGCTGCCGCACCCTCTGCGCCGCGTCCTTCGACAGCCGCGCCTGGCAGCGCCCAATGAGCTTTGTGAGAGTTCACACCATGGTCAAAACAGTGAGAAACCTGACGGTGCTCGGCGCAGGTCTTGGTGTCAGTGCAGTGGTGGGCTGGCTTCTGCTCAGAGAGAGCAAGCGCAGCAAAATCGCCGAGCGGATCATCGTCCGCTCGCGTGCTCACAGCACCGCTGCCGAGCCTGTTGCTGCGATCGTGCTCCCGCTGGACAAGATCGCGCTCGACCTTGAGCAAGCGCCACCCCCTACCCCCGTGACTGACGACTTCACCCTGATCAAAGACATCGGCCCTCGCTTCGCTCAAGCCCTGTGTGACGCCGGGATCACCCGTTTTTCACAACTGGCCGCTCTGACCCCCGAAACCCTGTCCGACCAGCTTGCACCGTTCGTCACCGTCCGCGCGCAGCGCATTCGCAGCAGAGACTGGATCGGCCAGGCACAGCAGCTTGCAGCATCCGCCGGGCAGTAACCATGGCCACCGTCATCCCATCCGGCATCACACTGCACCAGTCGGCCAATGAGCTAGTGATCCAGTGGTCGGATGGCCGGACGTGCCGCTACCCAGTCGGCCCGCTGCGCATGGCGTGCCCGTGCGCGGAGTGCCGGGGCGGACACGCCAACATGGGACGGCAGGGCGATCCGGAGAACCTGCTTGACCTAGTCCCTGACCAGCCGTACACGGTTGAGCACCTGGAAATTGTTGGCAACTACGCGCTCCAGTTCTATTGGAGCGACGGGCATCACGTCGGCATCTACACGTGGGACTATCTCTACCGGCTGTGCCCGTCAGAGGCCCGTTGATGTTCGATCGCTTCTACGTCCATCATCACATGGTACCCACTGACGACCACATACTGCGGATGGAGGCAGTCGAGACTATCGAGTACTGCCTGACGCGCGGCGAGGACGCTGAGTTCATCGCTTTCATGGAAGCGCAGATCACCAGTCGCCCGCCGCGCCTGGACTTGCTGCGCGACATCGCCGATGAGCTGCTCCTGCGCCTGCTGGCCCTGCGCCAGCAGCGCGACGATGTTCGTGACCGCGTGGTTAGGATGCTGCTCGATGACTATGGCATTGACGTGTCGGGGCGCTACCCGGCGGACGCGCCGGAGCAGTACGAGCGCCTCTCTGTTGACGAGATCATCAACCCCGCCGCTCACCGCCTGAGTGAAGCAGCGACCCAAGACCTGGCCCTCATTCGCAAGACGGTGCAGGCGTCCCTGGAAATGGTGCGCCAGCTTTCCGCCGACATACGGCTGACCGAGCGTCTTCATCAGGCAGTTGCAGACTGGCTGAAGGGCTTGAGCGCCCACTCATCGCGCAGTCTGCTCAGCCAGCAGGCACCGCCAGACCACAAAGACAAGACTTTGCTTCACTGACCTCCGCCCGTTGTGGGCGCTGTCCATGCGCGAGCAGAACACGAGATGCCCATGCAGAAACCCTATGAACGCTACCTACAGGAAATCCTGATTGACAGCAAGACCCTGCAAGCTCGCGTGGCAGAGCTTGGACGGCAGATCAGCGCGGACTACGCGGGGCAGTCCAACGTCCTCCTGATCTGCGTGCTCAAAGGGGGCGTGCTGTTTCTTTCCGATCTCATGCGGCACCTCGACTTTCCGCACAGCATTGACTTCATGGCGATTGCCAGCTACGGCAGCGGCGCGCGCGAGTCGTCGGGGCGCGTCCGCATTGACATGGACTTGCGCCAGGACATCGCTGGCAAGCACATCATCATCGTTGAGGACATCGTAGACAGCGGGCACACGCTCCAATATATCCTCAGCGTCCTGGCGACTCGCCAGCCAGCCAGCGTCAAAATCTGCACCCTGCTCAGCAAGCCCAGCCGCCGCCTTGTCCACATTGACCTCGACTATGTTGGCTTCGAGATTCCCGACAAGTTCGTATTCGGCTATGGGCTTGACCTGGACGAGTATTTCCGCAACTTGCCTTTCATCGGCGTCTGCAAGTCCGACAGTCTGGTGGGAGCCTCCTAGGTGGTTCTCGATCCCGTCGCACCGGGACGCCCATTGCTCTGGCCGCCGGTCGTCGAGCGCCTTCAGGCGCTGCTGCCCGATGCGCCCGTGTACATTGTGGGCGGGGCCGTGCGCGACGCGTTTCTACAGCGCCCCCTCAAAGACCTCGACCTGGCTGCTCCATCTGACGGCAGGCCGCTGGCGCGGCAGATCGCCGACGCCTTGCACGGCGCTTACTACCCGCTTGATCCACAGCGGAGGGTTGGGCGCGCCCTGATCACCTGCCAGGATCAGGACATCACCATTGATGTGGCGCAGTTTCGCGGCCCAGACCTGCTCGCTGACCTGACCCTGCGCGATTTCACGGTCAATGCGATGGCCGTCCCGCTGGCGGGCGATCTCCAGCGCATCATAGACCCGCTGGGCGGCCTGGGCGACTTGCAGGCCAGGCGTCTGCGCATGTGCGCGCCAGAGGCCATCGCCGACGATCCCGTGCGCAGTCTGCGCGCCATCCGCCTGAGCATCACTTTTGGGCTGCTGATCGAAGCGAGCACTCGCCAGGCAGTGCGCGCCGCTGTCCCTCACCTGGCGCAGTGCTCGGCGGAGCGCATCCGCGACGAGTTCCTCGCCATCCTGGGGACTTCCAAGCCTGCGGCAGGGCTTGCCGCGCTCCAGCAGCTTGGCTTGCTGGGCCAGATTGTCCCGGAGGCCGAAGCTCTGGTGGGCGTAGCCCAGCCGCCCCCGCACCAGTACGATGTCTGGCGGCACACGCTGGCTGTGGTAGATCGCCTGGCGGCCATTGTGCGCCTGCTGTCCGAGCCGTCCGCCGCCGAGGCCGCCAACGCCCAGATCGGCCTCATCGCCTTTGCCCTGGCTCGCTATCGTCAGCCGTTGGCTGAGCATATCGCCGGGAAGTGGGCCGCTCAACGCCCTCATCGTGCGCTGCTAATGCTGGCGGGGCTGCTGCATGACATCGGCAAGCCGGAGGCAATGAGCAGCCGAGCCAGTCGCGATCCGGACTCGCCCGCATTCCCCCAGCACGAGCAGATCGGTGCCGCCATCGCGGAGCGGCGGGCGGCTGCCTTGCGCCTGAGCAACGAAGAGACAGCCCGCCTGACGGCCATCGTGCGCCACCATATGCGCCCCCTGTGGTTGTATAGCAGCGGGCCAGCCAGCAAGCGGGCCGTGTACCGGTTCTGGCGTGACACGGACCGTGCAGGGATAGACGTATGTCTGTTGGCGCTGGCCGACTACCTGGCCACCTATGGGCTGGCTCTTGACACGCGCGACTGGGCGCATTATCTCGACCAGGTTCGCCGCCTGCTCGAAGGCTACTTCGACCATTACGACACAGAGGTTGCGCCCCCCGCCCTGGTCAGCGGGCGCGACCTGCTGCACCATCTTCATCTGGAACCCGGCCCGCTGATCGGCGAGATGATCGAGAAGATCACCGAGGCGCAGGTCGAAGGGCATATCTCCACCAAAAAGGAGGCGCTGGACTGGGCCAGACGCCTCCTCGACGAGCACAATTCGTGATCCGCTCACGGCTCACTCGCCTCCGGGCACATCGCTCTCGTCTGCACTGCGCTCGAAGAACCAGAGCATCGTCTTGCCATAGACCCGCTCATCATAGGGCCGCAGCGCCCGCAGACTGATCTCCTCGCGCTCGCGCGGGTCAATCTGCACGATGATGATACCATCCGGCTGGAGATGCGCCGGATGCTCGTCCAGCGCGAGCAGCACCTCTTTCCACAGCCCCTCGTACTGCGGAGGAGCCACGTAGATGTACTCAAACGGCTCAGGGTGAGGACGCCGCAGGTAAACGAGGGAATCGGCGCGCAGCACCTCGGCCCTGTCTGCCAGCCGCGTGTGCTCCAGGTTGTCGCGGATGGTACGGATCGCCAGCGGGTGCCTGTCAATGAACAGCACGCGCCCGGCTCCACGACTCAGCGCCTCGATGCCCACCGACCCCGTGCCGGCGAACAGGTCGAGGAATGAGCTGCCCACAACGCCCTGCCCCAGGATGTTGAACAGAGCTTCCTTGACGCGATCCATGACGGGCCGGGTGGAGTCGCCGGGCACCATCTTGAGCCGGCGTCCTTTCGCCGCACCCGCAATCACGCGAATCGGCACGGTCTCCTCCTGGATCAGGGCTTCGCTTCGACGACTTCGCGCACGGCGCGGATGTTCGACTGGGGCGTGGTCGTCATGATGACGCAGCCCGTTGAGAGAAGGAAGCGCCGCCCGTGCGTCTGCTCGATGGCTTCGCGGGCCTGGGTACGTACATCCACAGGGGTGCCGTTGTGCATAGGGTTCCAGCGGCCCAGGCCACCGCTAACCACGCCCCCGAAGCGAAGTCTGCCTTCGGCCAGGCTCAGCCCGCATTCCCGATCGTGCCAGTTGATGACCTGGATCGGGTAGTCGGCGATCAGGTCAAACATGGGAGCCTGGCCGTGCAGATGCACCATGTTGAACCACCACGCATCCGGCAGCGCCTCCAGAATCTGCAGATCGAAGGGACGGCCAAACTCGCGGTATTCGTCTTCGCTCATCACCGTGTGCGAAGCGTGCTGGATGGCGTAGAAGATGCCGGAAACGCCGCTACGGCGCATCGCGTCTATGAAACGCAGGGTGCTCTCGGTGATCGTGTTCAGGCCGGTCTTCAGGCGATCGGGCGCGGTGCGCAGATGCTCGATCAGCAGTTCGCGGCCCGCGATGTTCTTCGCCTGGGCCAGCGGGCTGAAGATCGTCTGGATGAAGGGCACGTCATCGCCCAGCGCGCTCTTGAGCAGCCGCAGCACTTCAAGCTGGCGTCCCAGCGCGCCACGCGAGGGATCGAGCACGCGCAGCTCAGTCCAGTCCAGCGATCGCTGCACCGCATAGCGCACGTATTCCCGCGTTCCCTCCAGATTGCCCTGCCAGCGATCCTGCACGCCGTAGTCTGCCACACAGTAGCTGCTGGCAGGAGTCACCTTGACAAAATCGAAATCCCACTGGCGTTGGAAGGCAACCGTTGCTTCCGCCAGATCAACGGCGCGCTGGTCGTCGCCGGGCCAGTGACGCCATAACGCCACAGGAACGCGGTCGGTCTCTTCTCCAGCGACCGTTCTCTCCAGGCGCTCACGTTTGCTCAGGGCCATGTTACTTCCGTTCTGAGGTGGGCTGCTTTGGATGAAATCAGATGAAATCGGCCATCTGCTCGATCTGCTGCTTGACCATTCGTTGCAGCATGAAGAAGCGTTCCTTATCTTCAGAGTCAGTCTCGACGGCCTTGGCGATGAGGTCAGCTACGGTCTTGAATGCCTGCAAGGACTTGTCTTTGTCGCCCGCCTTGCGATAGGACAGCGCGATCCCCCAGTTGGCGTCAATGTTATCTGGAACCTCGGCTAGAATCTGCGCGAACTGCTTGATAGCGGCCTCGTGCGCGCCGGAATAGTGCGCTTTCCATGCCTGGCCAATTCTTGATTTGGTCTCTTTGGGGTCCATAGGTGCCTCCGGGGTAGTTGCTTGCCGACCGGCCTGAGCGCAAGCCGGTACGCGACAGGATCAAGGACGCATCTGCACGGATTATACGTCGCATACCCGATAGCGCAAGGGACGCATCGCCGTCCGCTTTCTGTGCCGGCCCGGATCACTCCTTTCCTTCAACGCCAGCGACGTGCAACATCTGCGGAATGATGGCTTCGTTTCCCAACCGGGTTCCGCGACCGTCGGTCACGAATAGCGGCGTCAAGGACGGGCAAGGTGCGATGCTTGCGGCGCTGCACTGGCCGAGGCGCACCACGAAATAGTACTCACCGGGTGGCGCATCGTCAGGAATGCGCAGATAGTAAGAATCGCGCACGTACCGTCGCAGCAGCGGCCAGAGTGTCCACCGGCTGGTGGGGATGCTGCCGGGGTGCCGGTGCGCCACACTGAGCAGGGCGAAATCCGGCTGGTCGGCAGCAACAAGGCGCAGCTCCGCCTGGTAGTCTGGCAAATCGGGCCGGGTCGCCCGCCAGTATAGGTGTATCGTGAGATCGTCCCCTGGGGTCAACCGGCCCGTGCTGGAGATGTCTACTGACAGCAAATCCACCCCACCCTGGAACGCGCGCGGAACCTGGGTGTCGGCGGGCTGTACAACTCCCGGCGGCGAATGCCGGGCAACTAGGTCCGGCAGGGCGCGCGGAATCGTCGCACCCACAGCGACCAGAGCCAGGATCACGGCCAGCGCCACAACCGGGATGCTACTGGCTGTTCCCGGCTGGGGCCGGCGCGCTGAGGAGCCGTCTGCCACCGCCCGCGACCGCAAAGGCGGGGACTCGTCACGCCGCAGGAACAGTGCCCCCGTCAGCAGCACGGCGATTGCCGACAAGCCCAGCCCGGCATCGCGTGCACCAGTGCCCCCGAATTTCACGCGCAGATCATACACGCCCTCAGGAATCCTCAGCGTGAGAAGCCCGCTCGACGGTTCGGCGTCCGCTGGCAGGGTTTGATCGTTCAGCAGGGCCTTCCATCCCGGAAAATACAGCGTTTGCAGCACGAGCGTGAAAGGCCGCCGGGCCTTCACAGCCAAGCGCTCAGCCTGGGGCGAATGAGCGATCACATCCACTTGAGTGGCGGCAGGCAGCCGGTCGCGCGCGACATGGTCTACGTAGCCAGCTTGATATGACGAGAGTAGCTGCGGTGACGGTTGCGGGAGGGTCGCCGTGCCAGCGGGTAGCAGCCAGCCATCAGTGAACGAGGCCGCCAGATAACCGCGCACTTCGTCGCGCAGGATGTCGAGCACACCGGATACAGGTGGCGACGACGGCCACTGAGGGGTAATGAGCAACGGGAACACCCCTGCGACCAGCGCCCCCGCGCACCCAGCCAAGACCACGATGGCCGCCGTTCGTCGCATTCGATCGAGTATCCAGCCGATCTGCGCGATCACCAGCGCGCACAGCACAGCACAAACCGCGACCAGATCGCGCGGATAGAACTGCAACCACGCGGGCACACGCGCCCACAGCGGCTCCCCGATGCGTGTCGCCGCGATGCCCGTCACCGATGCCGCCAGAGCGAAGTAGATCATCTCCGCGTGTGCCGCCGGCAGCGTTGATACGGCAGCTACGAGCCGCACCTGATACGCCTCCCCGCGACTGACAGGCCGCTGCACCGGCACCGGCGGAGTGTGCTGCCAATCCCAGGCCAGCGTCGCAAGGATAGCGACGAGCGCGAGCACCCAGATCGCCACACCGACTGCTTCCGTGCCCGGCGGGTTGACGGCGCTCAAGTCCACACGAGGCGGTAGGGCTAGTAGCGTAGTCGGCGAGACGGGCTGCCAGTTCGCCGACGGCCAGGCCGTCGCCTCGCGCCACTGCACCAGGTCGCGCTCCCACCACGCCGGAACCAGGTAGACGGCACTGAGCAGCGCCCCCAGGAGCCAGGCCGCTCCCGCTCGCCACACGGCAGCATGGGGAATGATCTTCAGCAGTGTAACCCAGACAATCCAGCCCAGCAGCAGCGCGGTCAGGATGATATTCAGCGGCGTGTGGGCCAGCCAGATCAACGCGGCCAGCACCGCCGCTCTGCCCACGTCTCGCGCACGCCCGCTGATCAGGACGCGCTCGAAGCCCCACAAAGCGCCAGCGAAAGCGCTCACTGCGATCATCACGCCCAGGTTGCCTTCCACCAGCGGCAGATCCCAGATCATCTGCGGGTTCAGCAGGAATCCCAGCGCCGCCAGGACGCCGGCCAGCGTCCCCCATCGTCGCCGCGCAAACGAGAAGATGCCCAGGCTGCCCAGCACCAGTGTCAGCCCCATGACCGTCTTGAGGCTGGTTTGCGGGCTGGTTTGCAGCAGAACATGGTGCGCGCCAGTGAGCCAATGCGGCAGGGGAGCGAGGTAGTTCCACAGCGGGGAGCCGTACCCGTAGTTGAAGTCCGGTGCCCAGCGCGGGTACAGGATGCCTGCCTGGAGTGCATGCGACATCTCCACAGCGCGAACGAGCTGCTGCTGAGCTCCCACCGTGACCGGCAGGCCCGGCGTGACCAGCAGCAGGATGACCAGGACACCGATCAGCACAAGAACTGGGATCAGGCTGTCCACCTCGCGGCGTGTCCTGAGCATCCACTGCGGGAGGTCTTCTGCGCGCAGGCCGCCGGGTAGCTCCTGGGTGCGGCGCCGGCTCACGGGCTGAATCTCCATTCTCCAAGGTGCGCGGTGCTGGGCGTCCGCGCAATCTTAGCGGGATAAGGCCCGCCCTGTCGAAAAGCGGAGACGCCAGGACTCGTCTTGGCCCGCGTATGTGGTATACTCGCTAGAACAAGTGTTTGTTCACCGCAGGCGGTAATCATCATGCCACTCACGCGCTTCATCGAAGGACCGGCTGGCACCGGCAAGACAACCTACGCGATCCAGCACGTGCGCGACCTGCTCGACGGTGGCGCGCGCGGCGACGAAGTGCTGGTGCTGGTGCCGCAGCGGGCGCTCGGCTGGCCCTACGTGCGCGCCTTCACCGATCCGGCGTGGCCGTCGGGGGCGAGCATTGACGTGGTCACCCTGGGCGGTCTGGCCCGGCGCAGCCTGGATACTTTCTGGCCGCTGGTCGCTGAGCGGGCCGGATTTGCCCAGCCAGGGCTTGATCCGCTGTTTCTCACCATTGAGACGGCACAGTATTTCATGGCCCGGCTGGTGCTCGACGCGCAGAAAACCGGCGTCTTCGACAGCATCAGTATCAGCCCGTTCGACATCATGCGCCAGACGCTCGACAACCTCTCGAAGGCAGCCGTCAGCCAGATTCCGCTCGACGAGGTAGCCGACCGGCTCATTGCCGCCTGGGGCGAACGCCATTCCAGCCGCCCGCCGGTGTATCGCGCCTGCCTGGATGTGGCCCGCCAGTTCCGCGAGCACTGCTTGCAGTACAGCCTGCTCGATTTCTCGTTGCAGATTGAGGTCTTCAGCAAATACCTGCTGCACGAGCCACTCTACGTCTGCTATTTGCACAGCCGCTATCGCCATCTGGTGGCGGACAACCTGGACGAAGAGTTCTCGGCTGCCGGGGACTTCATCCGCTGGCTGCTACCGGGGCTGGAATCCGCCCTGCTGCTCTACGATACGGGCGGCGGCCTGCGGCTCTTTCTCGGCGCAGCCCCCTCAGAGATGCATACGCTGGCCGGGCTTGCCGACGAGCGCGAGGAGTGGCGCGAGCCGGTGGCTGCTCCCCCGGAGATGGTGTCCTTTGCCGATGCGCTGTCCTCGGCGGTTGCTCCCCAGACGGCGTCGCCCGCCCCCGCCAGTGATGCTCTTGACCAGGTGCTCACAGTGCACTCGGCGCGCTTCTTCCCCCAGATGGTTGATTGGGTGGTTGCTGAGATCGCGGGACTGGTTCAGGCCGGGGTGCCGCTGCGCGAAATCGTGGTGGTCGCCCCTTTCATGAGCGATTCCCTGCGCTTCGCCCTCACCGCGCGGCTGCACGAGCGCGGCATTGCCGCTGTCTCGCACCGCCCGTCGCGCGCGCTACGCGATGAGCCGCAAGCGCGCGTCATGCTCACCTGGCTGGCGCTGGCTCACCCACACTGGGGCATCGCCCCGCCCGTGCAGGACGTGGCCGACGCTCTGAGCCGTTCCATCGCCGGGCTTGATCCGGTGCGAGCCTGGCTGCTGGCCCAGATCGTGTACCGGCCCGGCCAGCTTGAGCTTAGTTCGTTCGACCGCATCCAGTCCTCGATGCAGCAGCGCATCACCTATGTCGCCGGGGAGCGTTACGAGCGTCTGCGCGCCTGGCTGGACGCCTATCGCCAGACGGACTCCGGCGAGATCCCGCCCGATCACTTCTTCAGCCGCCTGTTCGGCGAAGTGCTGTCGCAGCCGGAATTCGGCTTTCACGGCGACGCAGACGCGGGGCGCATCGTTGCCGAGTTGGTCGAGTCCGCGCGCAAGTTCCGCCAGACGCTCTACCCGGACAGCGCAGTTGACGGCTGGGACGACGTGCTGCGCGACTATTTCTCCCTGGTGCAACAGGGCTTGCTGGCCGCGCTCTACCTGACAAGCTGGCGCGACGAGCAGCAGGACGCGGTCTTTCTCGCGCCCGCCTACACGTTCCTGATGCGCAATCGCTGGGTGGACTACCAGTTCTGGCTGGACGTGGGCAGTAGCACCTGGTGGGAGCGCCTGGAGCAGCCGCTCACCCACCCTTACGTGCTCGCCAGGGATTACCCGCCGGGCCAGGTCTGGACTGATCAGATGGAGGTTGCCGCGCGTGACGAGGCGCTGCACCGGCTGCTGCTGGGCCTGGTACGGCGCTGCCGCCGGCACATCTATGCCGCCATCGCCGAGCTTGGCGAGCAGGGCTACGAGCAGCGCGGCCCCCTGCTCCGCGTTCTCCAGCAGCTTCACCAGGCGTCCCTGGAGGGGCAATCATGACTCCCAGCAGCCAGCAGACATTTCGCCTGCGCCCCGAACAGCAGGCCATCGTGCACGGCTACAGCAGTGGCAAGCTGGGCATTGCGGCGGTGCCCGGCAGCGGCAAAACCTTCACCCTGGCACACCTGGCGGCGCGGCTCATCTCCAAGAGCCGGTTGGAGCCGGATCAAGAGGTGCTCGTCGTCACCTTCACCAACTCGGCGGTGAACAGCTTCCGCGCCCGCATTGCCCAGATTCTCACCCAGGACTACGGGTTGATCGGGCACATCGGCTACCGGGTGCGCACGCTGCACGGCCTCGCCCGCGACATCGTGCACGAGCGCCCGGCGCTCGTCGGGCTGGCCGATGATTTCATCATCCTCGACGAAAGAGAGACACAGGAGATTCAGCGCGACATCGTCGCTCACTGCCTGGCCGAGTGGCGTGACGCCCTGAGCCAGTACCTCGACCCGGAGGCCGATTCCCAGCGGGCGTGGCGAGGCTTCGAAGAAGCCCTGCCCCTGCTGACCGGAAACTTCATCAAGCAGGCCAAGGACCTGCGCCGGACGCCCGATGATCTGCTCGCGCTCCTACCGTCTGAGCCAGCCAATCTCGATCTGGCCCGCTTCGCGGTCAGCGTCTATGCCGACTACCAGCGCAGCCTGGCCTATCGCGGCGCAGTGGACTTTGACGATCTCGTCCGCCTGGCGCTTGACGCCCTGGAGCGCGAGCCTGAATACCTGGAACGGCTGCGCCAGCGTTGGCCCTACATCCTGGAAGACGAGGCACAGGATAGCTCACGCCTGCAAGAGGAGATGCTCCGTCTGCTCAGCGGGGAGCGCAACTGGGTGCGCGTCGGTGATCCTAACCAGGCCATCTTCACTACCTTCACTACGGCCAATCCTGGCTTTCTGCGCCGCTTCCTCGATGGTGAGGACGTGGACGAGAAACCGCTCTCCGTGTCGGGCCGCTCGGCGCAGCCTATCCTCGGCCTGGCTAACGAGTTGGTGCGCTGGACGGCAGAGAGCCATCCCGTTCCGGCGCTGCGAACGACCTTCGAATACCAGCCGCACGGGCGGCGCGGGCCGGTGCGCGGCGTGATTCACCCCACCGATGGCGACGACCCCGACCCGAACCCGCCGGACGACATTTGCCACATCGAGCTACGCTACCGGCCTGACGACAAGATCAGCGCGTCGGCTGAGCTAGACTACGCCATCTCAGGTGCCGAGCGGCCCCTGCTGGACTTCGGGCAGGGCGCGCCCCAGGCCCCGCAAGAGACTGTCGCCGTGCTCGTGCCGGACAACCGTCGCGGTTACGCTCTGGCCGAGAAGCTGCGCAAGGATCACAGGGATGTTCCCTTTGAGGAACTGCTGCGCAGCTCGACGCGCACGCGCCAATCAGTGAAACGACTGCTGGATATCCTGGAATACCTCTGCGATCCCACCAACTCAAAGAAGCTCAAGCGCGCGTTCTGGGCGCAGCTTTCCGACGAGCGGCGCGAGCTCGTCACCGCCGACACCGCCACAACCGCCACGCTGACCAGGTACTTCGCTTCCGCCGCAACCGTCGAGGAATTCCTGTGGCCGCGCGACCCTGGCGCGGAGACGCCGCTGCCGGACTTCGCGCCCGATTACGTCTGGGTGGCTGAGGAGCTTGCCCGCTTCCAGACGGGCGTCAGGCGTTGGCTCCAGGTCACAGACCTTCCGATTGACCAGGTAATCCTGACCATTGCGCAGGATGTGTTCGACGCTCCGGCGGATCTGGCCCTGGGCCACAAGGTCGCCACGACCCTCCGCGCCCTGGCTAACAGCCATCCCGACTGGCGCTTGGCTCAGTTCGCCGAAGAGCTGCGCAGTATCAACGAAAACCAGCGGCGCTTTCTCGGCTTCGACGATGACGAGGTCGGCTACGCGCCCAAGCCGGGCGTCGTGACCATTGCCACTATGCACGCGGCCAAGGGGCTGGAGTGGGATCGGGTCTACCTGCTGGCCGTCAGCAGCTATGACTTCCCGTCGGGGATGCCTTCCGACAGGTACATCGCCGAGAGATGGTTCACCCGTTTCTCCGCCGGCGGTAGCATGGTCCGGCTGAACCTGGAGGCCGAGCTGCTCGCCCAGCTAGACTATCTCGTTGGCGCGCTGCCCGCCTACGAAGAGGGATCGGCTACGCTGGAGGCGCGGGTCGAGCGAGCGCGTGAGCGGCTGCGCCTGCTCTATGTGGGCGTCACGCGGGCCAAGCGTGAGTTGATCGTCTCCTGGAACATGGGACATTACGCGAACAAAGGCGCGGCGTATGAGAATCCGCCCGCCCTGCCCTTGATTCACCTGGGCACTTACAACGACTATGGATATGAGTGATCTCGGTGTGTACATGAGGCGCGAACACGGTATGGCGATGCTGCCCGATGGCTTCACTTTCAACCAGGCGAATCTGCAAGACTTCGTGGACTGTCCCCGGCGCTTTCAGTTGCGCTACGTGCAGGGGCAGCAGTGGCCGGCGGTGGCCGCTGAGCCGCTGTCTGAGCATGAAGCATTCGTGCGCCGGGGCGCGCAGTTTCACCGCTCGGTTGAGCGCCACCAGCTTGGACTCCCCGCCGCCGAGATCGCGGCTGGGCTGGACGATCCTGTTCTGCACACTTGGTGGGACGCCTACCTGGGCTTTGAGATGCTGCACGCACTACCCGGCGAGCGCTTCCCAGAATTGAGGCTGTCCGCTGAGTTATTTGGGGTGCGGGCAATGGCTGCGCTCGATCTCGTGGTGGTCGAGCCGGGGTCGCGTGTGACTATCTTTGACTGGAAGACGTATGGGCATGTGCCGCGCCGGGAGTGGCTGGCTTCGCGGTTGCAGACGGTGTTGTACCTGTACCTTCTGGCTGCTGTCGGGCCGGAGATGTGGGGCGACTGGCTGAAGCCGGAGTTGCTTTCGATGGTGTACTGGTTCCCGGTGAAGCCTGACTCGCCAGTAGTGTTTAGCTATTCGCGGCAGCAGTGTCAGGAGGCTGGTGATCGTCTTGCTGGTCTGATTCAGGCGATTCTGGTGGGGGGAGAGGGAGGAATTTGGCCCCTGACTTCTGAGGCTCGCTTGTGTGAGTACTGCCAGTTCCGGTCGCGCTGTGGGCGAGGTATTGCGGCGGGCGCTTTTGGCGAGTTCGGTGAGCTAGACGAGATGGCGGCGGATGCGGGGGGTATTCTGGCTTTTGAGGATGTTGAAGAGGTGGGTTTCTGATTTTGGCTAATGACTATACGAAGTCAATATCCTGGGAGCCTTCTGCCGATGCTTCCCGGCAGTCTGCCTCCACCAACCTCGCACGCGCGCTAAGCGTTTCGCCGCTCGTCGCGTCGCTGCTGGTCGCGCGCGGCATCACCACACCGGACGCCGCCCGCGCCTTCCTCGACCCGCAGCATTATCACCCTACGTCACCTGAAGCCCTGCCAGACCTCGCAGCCGCGACCGCTCTCCTGCATGAGACTATGCGCCGCCGCCAGCCGATCCTCGTCTGGGGCGATTTCGACGTAGACGGACAGACGGCGACCGCACTGCTTGTCACGGCACTGAGGAGTCTCGGCGCGACGGTCGCTTACTACATCCCCAGCCGTTTGGAGGAGTCGCACGGCGTCCACCGGCCAGCGCTGGCCGAGCAGATCAGCCAGCACGCACCAGCCTTGCTGCTCACCTGCGACACAGGAATTTCAGCGCATGATGCTGTTGACTATGCGAAGAGGCGTGGCCTCACTGTCATCATCACTGACCACCACGACCTGCTCGACTCTTTACCCGCCGCCGACGCCGTGCTCAATCCCAAGCGCCTGCTGCCCGCGCACCCCCTCGCCACACTGCCCGGCGTGGGAGTGGCCTTCAAGCTCGTCGAGGCGCTGTTCGACGCGGCCCAGCGCCCCACTGAAGGCGCGGCATTGACCGATCTCGTCGCCCTGGGCATCGTCGCCGATGTCGCCGCGCTGCGCGACGACACGCGCTACTTGCTCCAGGTTGGCCTGGATCAGCTCCGCCAGGCCAGACGCATCGGCCTGTCCGCGCTCTGCGAGATCGCCCAGCTTGAGCCAGCCCACCTCACCGAGACCGACATCGCCTTCCAGATCGCTCCCCGTCTCAACGCGGCAGGCCGCCTGGATGATGCGCGGCTGGGGGTGAGCCTGCTCACGGCTTCCGACCTTGAACAGGCGCAGATGCTCGCGCTGACGCTGGAGGGTCTCAACAACCAGCGCCGCCTGTTCGAGCGCCAGATTCTCGCCGCAGCCCAGGCACAGATCGAGCAAGACCAGGCGCTGCTGGAATGGCGCGCCCTGGTTTTGGCCTCCCCCACCTGGCACGCTGGCTTGCTCGGCATCGTCGCCAACCGCCTGGCCGAGCAGTATGCGCGTCCTGTCGTGCTGCTGACCATCAGCGGCGACGCGGCGCGCGGCTCCGCCCGCTCCTTCGCCGGCTACGACATCGGCGCGGCCATCGCTGCTCAGGCCGACCTGCTGCACGCCTTCGGCGGGCACCCCGGCGCGGCGGGACTCTCCCTGCCCGCCGATCACATTCCGGCCTTTCGCCGCCGCCTGTCCGACGCGCTCGCGGCCCAGCCCGCACCGCCCGCCGGCAGACGCCCGTCCATTGACGCTGTGCTCCCCCTGGGCGACGTGACGCTGGACCTGGCCCGCGACATCGAGCGCCTGGCCCCCTTCGGGGAAGGAAACCCGCGCCCCACCCTCGTCAGCGAGCGGCTGCTGCTGGACAGCGCCACAACCCTGGGGCGCGAGGAAGCGCACCGCCAGCTTACGGTGCGCGACGAGGAAGGAACCCGCCAAAGGGTGCTCTGGTGGAACAGCGCCAGCGCCGCCCTGCCATCGGGTCTGTTCGACCTGGCGTTTCAGGCACAGGTCAGCACCTATCGCGGCGAGCCAGAATTGCAGCTTACCCTCGTGGGCTACCGGCCCTCACCCTCCGCACCCGCCGCAGTGCAGGCTCCCGCACGGCTCGTCGTGGATCAGCGGCAATCGCCCCACCCCGCCCTGGTATTGGCCGACATCCGGCGCGAGTACCCCCAGGCGATCACCTGGGCCGAAGGGTATCGCCGGGCGGAGTCGCCAGGGCTGCCGCTGTCCCTGCTCCGACCAGGCGAGACACTCGTCATCTTCACCGCCCCCAGTAACCCAGAGGCGCTGTCAGACGCCCTGCGCGCAGTGGCGCCGGAGCGTATCGTGCTGATCGGCGCCGACCCGCCACTCGTCACCCGTGACGCGGTGCTGCGCCGCCTGATCGAGCTATGCAAATTCGTTATCGCCCACGAGGAGGGTATCACGACCATCCGCGCGCTGGCCGAAGCCGTCGCCCAGCCGCCGGAGACCGTGCGGCTGGCCCTGCGCTATCTGCATTCAAGCGGCGCGCTGGACTGGGCTGAGGACAAGGTCGGCGGATTGGCGCTCGCCTTTGCGCCCAAGCCACCGACCGAGGGCGATCCTGCTCTGCTCAGCGCCCTTGCCGCCCGCGTGGACGAGACGGCAGCCTACCGCGCCTACTTCCGCCGGGCCGCGCCAGAGCAGCTACTTGCAGAGGAGTCCCATGACCAAGTACCCAATTCCCGCGCGAACAACGCGCGTTGAGACCGTCGTCGTCAATTCGCGCTTCATCGCCACCATTGGCCGCGCTGACACAGTCGCCGAGGCCAGGCAGTTCATTCAGGCCATCCGCGACGAAATGCCGGACGCCACCCATCACGTCTATGCGTTCAGAGTTGGCTACGGGGGCAGTGTGACCGAGGGGATGTCCGACGATGGCGAGCCTTCCGGCACCTCCGGCCCGCCAGTGCTGGCCGTCCTGCGCGGCGCTGACCTCGGCGACGTGGTCATCGTCGTGACGCGCTACTTCGGCGGCACCAAGCTGGGCACCGGCGGCCTGGTTCGCGCCTACGGGGGAGCCGCCAAAGAAGCCATCGCCGCTCTGCCCACCGAGCTAAAGATCGAGAAGCAGCCGGTGGGCATTGCCGTGCCCTACAGCTTCTACGAGCGCCTCAAGCTGCTGCTTGCCGCGCACCAGGCGCTGATCACCAGTGAGGATTTCGCGGCGGATGTCACCGTCTATGCCGTTCTTCCGGTTGACCAGGTCGCCTCGCTCGAAGCTGCCATCGCCAATCTGACCGCCGGGCAGTCTGCGCTCGTCCGCCTCGGCGAGCCAAGCACCTGACGCCCGCCTCCCGTTACCCCACGTTCTGCGGCGTGCCAGTAGGGATCGGCGGCCCGGCGTCAATCTCATCGGCAGCGCTGCCGTAGACGCACGAATTGTACGCTCCGCCGATCTCCACACGGAAATCCGCCGTCCGGTTGGGATCGGGCTGGACAACAACCCGCCCCTCACCCACACGCAGCACCCGCCGCAGATCGTCCAGCGCGCTGCCTTTCGTCTGGCCGGTGTAGTCATAGAGAATGGTGAGGTCGCGCAGCGCCTCAGGGCGAGAGCCATCAATGCTGGCGGCGAACCCTTCCCAAGCCAGCCGGTCTACCGCCACCCGGTCAAAGCCAATGCCATAGCCCGAAGCATCCTGAACCTCGACCTTCACGGTGCCGCGCCCCAGCCGGTTGGCGGTTGGCGGGGTCAGAAAGTCCTGAATGAGCGGGATAAGCTCCTCGCGGTTGGGCAGCGTCACGTCACGGCCATCGTCCGGCGTCAGGAAGGGAATGTAGTGCACGCCGCGCGTCCCGGTGTAGCGGGCGATGTTGCTCATGTCCAGGCTCACCGCCAGCGGCACCATCGCCAGCACATCGGTGAGGGTCATGTCGGTCTGCACCACCTCCACCGCTTCCGGCCACAATTGCGTCACCTGGGCAAACAAGCCCTGCTCGCGCGCCTGGTACCACATGGCACGCAGGGCATCAATCTGGCGCCGCCCGCGATCCAGATCGCTGGTCGTCTTGCGGCTGCGCACGTACCACAGTGCCATGTACGGGTCGAGCTGCTGGCGGCCAATCGGCAGCGTATAGTATTCCCAGTTGTCCTCAACAGTCTGGTCTAGCTCCGGTGACTTGAGTCGCCAGTCCGCAATCGCACAGTCTACGCTGATCTCCAGGCCGCCCAGTTCCTCGACGATGCGCATGAAGTCATCAAAGTCCACGCGGGCGAAATGCTCAACCTCCATGCCGAAGTTGTAGAGGATTGTCTCCCGCATCAAGCCGAACCCACCGCCAGGGTACCCGCTCGACTCGCCCAGGGCGAAAGCCAGGTTGATGCGCTCCATCGTGTGGTCTGGGATATACACGAGCAAGTCGCGCGGCACGTGTCACATCGCTACCGATCCCACGCGCTTGTTCACCGACACGATGATGATCACATCGGTACGCCCCACGCCGCCCCCGCTCGTGTCGCTGCCCAGCAGCAGGAAGTTGACCACATCGGGGTCGGTATCCAGCAACGGCACCCGCTCCGGAATCGGCACGACCGGCGTCAGCACGGGCACAGCGTAAGTCCCCTCGATCACATAAGTTGGCGTGGGCGTGACGGTGATCGTCGGAGTGAGAGTAGGTGTCGCCGTCGGCAGCGGCGCCGTAGGGGTCAGGCTGGCCTGGACGATCTCCGTCTCGTCTCCGGCTGGGGCCACCGGCGACGGGCGCGGTGTGTTGGTCGGAATTGGGGTAGGAGGCAGAACGCGCGGCGTGTTGGTCGGGATCGGCGACATCGTCGGCGGCACGGTTGGCGGGACAGCCGTCGCCGTCGCCGCCAACATGAGTTCAACAGTCGGACGCGGCGTGCGCGTCAACGACGGAGTGACGCTTGACGTTACACTGGGCGTGCTTGTTGCCGTGCTGCTGGGCGTTGGCGTCTCAGAAGGGAGCGGCTCGGTCGCAGTCAGAGTCGGCATTGGCGTGTCTTGCACCGGCTGGATGGCCTCGGCACTCGCTGCGCTCTCCGGAGAAGCTGCCGCGCCGTTCTCCGCAGCCTCCAGCGTCAGACGGGCCGTAATCGCCGTCGCCGTGCTGACGATGTGGCGGTCGTAATCCGCCCGCCGGTCGCGGGCCTCCACCTCGTCCAGAATACCGTTTGCCGCGTACACCATGTACGCGGCCACGCTCAATAACACCACCAGCAGGATCGCGCTGTTCAGAATGAAACGCAGCGCGCGAGCAGCTATACGCATGATTCCCTCGCCCGCAATGCCATCCGCCGAACTCAGAGCGGCAAGTATACCAGAAACACGCCGCGCCGCATCACCAGTTGAGCGCCTGCTCCCCTACGCGAGCACTACGACCCGCTATCACCTGTCTGCCGGGCGGCAGAGAACGTGTTACAATGCTTGCAGAACACTGAGCAAGTGAGACAGGTGAGCAGCTCGCCCCCTTGAAACGTGACAGGCCGTGGAACACCAAGCTGACCCAGAAACCCACCCGCGCGTGGCCGTCATCGCCGCGCTGAACGAAGACCGCTTCATCGGCAGCGTCGTGCTCAAAACCCTGCACTACGTAGACCAGGTGATCGTCGTGGACGATGGCTCGCACGACCAGACCGCCGCCATCGCGGAGCAGGCGGGCGCCGTCGTCATTCGCCACGAGCACAATCTCGGCAAAGCCCAGGCCGTCAACACCGGTCTGCGGCGAGCGCGCGAGATGAAGGCCGCCCTCGTCGTGCTCATTGACGCCGACGGCCAGCACAACCCCGCCGAGATTCCCGCCCTCGTCGCACCCATCGAAGCCGGAGCCGCCGATGTCGTCGTCGGCTCGCGCTTTCTCAGCGTGCGCAGCCACATTCCCCGCTGGCGCATCTGGGGCCAACGCGCCCTCACCCTGGCCACCAACCTGGCCTCTGGCGTCGCCATCACGGACTCGCAGAGCGGTTTCCGCGTGCTCTCGCAGCACGCCCTGGATACACTCACGTTCCGGCCAGAGGGTGGCTTCTCGCTGGAATCCGAGATGCAATTCCTTGCCCAGCAGCACGGTTTAGCCATCCAGGAAGTTCCGGTGAGCGTGACTTATGCCGAGCGGCCCAAGCGCAACCCCTTTGGTCACGGCGTTCAGGTCGTCAATGGCATCCTTGTGCTGGTCAGCCAGCACCGCCCGCTGATCTTCTTCGGCGTGCCCGGCTTGCTTACCCTGGCCCTGGGATTGGCGCTCGGCGTCATCGTCGTAGAGCGCTACAACGCCTACCAGAATCTGGCCGTCGGCACTGCCCTGATCAGCATCCTGCTGGCGATCATTGGCATCCAGACGCTGTTCACCGGCATCATTCTGCACTCCATCCGGGCGCTGCTCATGTTCGACGAGCACGAATAGCGCCGCGCTGCCCGGAGGTCAGCGGCCAGCACCATGCCGACCATAGTCTTGCGCCATGTCAGCAAGCGCTTCGGTCCCCAGGAACCCCTCGAAGCGGGCCGGATCGCCGTGCCAACGGCGCACCTGTTCGACACGAGTCGCACTCACAATACCGGTCGTCCGCGAGGTGCGCAGGAACCTCCTGACCGCAGCCTGGCACTGGACGACCTGTCGCTGACCATACGCAACGGCGAGACGCTCAGCGTGCTCGGCCCGTCGGGCTGCGGCAAGACCACCCTCCTGAAAGTGATTGCCGGTCTGCTCAAGCCCGACAGCGGCGAAATCACCTACGACGGCGTTCCCATCCAGGCTATCCCTATTGCCGAGCGGGGCATCGGCATGGTCTTCCAGACCTATGCCCTCTACCCGCACATGGAAGCGCGCGAGAATATCGGCTTCTACGACATCGTGCGCCACCAGCCAGAGAAGATTCCGGAGCGCATCCGCCACATCGTCGAGGTGATGGGCATTGAGGTCACGCACCTGCTCAGCCGCAAGCCGCCGACTCTGTCCGGCGGTGAGCAGCAGCGCGTTGCCGTTGCCCGGTGCCTGGCCCGCGAGCCGAAGCTCTTCCTGTTCGACGAGCCGCTGTCCAACCTCGACGCCAAGCTGCGCGTTGACACGCGGATGCAGCTCAACCGCCTGCTGCGCCACTACCAGATCACGTCCGTTTACGTGACGCACGACCAGACCGAGGCCATCGCTCTGGCCCACCGCATCGCCATCATGCGCACCGGGAAGATCGAGCAGGTCGGCACCGCACACGCTCTTTACGACGCGCCGGTGAATGCCTTCGTCGCCCAGTTCTTCGGCACGCCGCCCATGAACCTCTTCCTGGGCTACATCTTCGGCAATGCCTGGGAAGGCCGGGGGTTTCAGGTGTCGTCCATCAGGCCGGGCCTGCGCCAGGGACAAGCTGTCTGGCTGGGGATTCGCCCCGAACACATTGAGCTGGGCGATCACGGCATCCCTGCTCCCGTAGAGTTCGCCGAGCTAATCCTTCCCCAGCAGACCAGGCTCGTCTATGCCACCATCTCCGGCCAGCGCTGCACCGTCAGAGCACCGCTCAGCACGCGGGCCGAGCCGGGCGATCTGCTCCATCTCCGCTTCCCGCCTGAGAATCTCTACTTCTTCGACTGCGATAGCGGGGCGCGCATCGGCTAAATCGCAGCCTATTCGTAGCGCAGCACGTTCAGCGGCTGCTCGCGGATCGCCGTCCATGCGGAGAGCATCGCCGCGCCAATGGCGACCACCACCGACATCAGCACCAGCCAGCCCATCGTCTCGAATTCAATCGTACGCTGCAAGTCGCCCGGCGAAGGCCCGGCCAGCACCACCACGACCGTCACCAGCAGGCCCACGCCCGTGCCGATCAGCCCGGCCAGCAGCCCGATCAACCCGTTCTCAACAAGCAGCATTGCCAGCGCGCGCCAGCCCTTCAGGCCCATCGCCTTCATCACGGCGATAGTCCGGCGGCGCTCTTGTGTAGCCAGCGCCACCGTATTGGCGATGATCGCCGTGCCCGCCACCAGCGCCAGCCACGCGACCAGCGTCGGAATCGCGTTCAGTTGATCCAGCAGGTTCTGGGCAAGCTGCGTGATCACACCCAGCTCAAACACGATCACGCCGGGCACATCCGCCAGAGCCACCAGCACCTGATCCATGAAACGGTTGTCGCTCTCGTCAATCAGCGCAATCGTGGCGGTTCCTCCGGGCACCACAGTGGCTGGGAGCACTCCGGGCGGCAGCACCGACAGATTGCCCAGTTCCTCCAGCCCCGTCTGCTCGGACTGCCGCGAGATGACGCCGATCACCTGGAACTGCATCAGCACATCGTCAGCGTTGCCCGGCTTGTTCTCGAATAGAAGCTGGAGCCGGTCACCCGCTTGAATGCCCAGGTGCTCGGTGATGAACGACTCGCGCAGCATGATCCGGTGCTGTCCCTCGTCGCCAGGGGCGAGCGCGCGCCCGCTCACCATCTTGTAGTGTGGCATGTCGCCTAGCGTCTCGCGCTCGATGATCCCCAGCGAGACACCGCTCGCCGCCGGCTCCTCGCCACTCCCCTGCTCGGACTCTTCCCCCTCGTTGAAGTGCTGGCCCAACTGCACCGCTTCGCCGTTGCGCGCGACAAGCACGCCGCGATAGGTCGTGACCTGCGAATAGCTGAGCACGCCCTCGGCAGCGTCAAGCACCGCGACAACCTCTTGCCTGTGCGTGGCCGAGGGGTCGCCAATCAGCAGATTGCCCTCGATGGCCTCGCCAAGCTGAAGCTCCAACAGATGGCTGACAGCGCCCGCCGTCAGCGAGACGAGACTTAATCCGGCCACACCCACGCTCAGCCCCAGCAGTGTGAGCGCCACGCGCGTCCGCCGCCCGGCCATCTCGCGCAGAATCAGGCGTCCGTCGGCGCTATAGCTGCGCGCCAACAGCAGCCACCAGCCGCAGAAGACGGCGAGGATCACGAGCGCGCTCAGCCAGGCGATGCGCCCGCCCGTCATGTCCGTCACCAGCAGGCTGCCCACCACCGCCGCCGCGCCCAGCAACACCACCGACAGGTGTCGCACAGGATCGGCCTGGCGGGAGGGGAACACTCCGGTCGCGCCTAGCGGTAGTTTGTCGCCCTGCGCGTCAGGCTCAAACTTGGGCCGCACGCGCCTGGTATGCAGCACGAGCCATCCGGCCACGATCAACACCAGCGTGCCGATGAACGCGGCGCGCCCCGCCAGAGAAGCTACCGCCCCCAGGCCGGTGACCAGACCCACCATAAGGCCGCTGGTGATGCCGCTCATGGCGACCGGGCGCAGCCGGGCCACGCCCCAGACCAGCAGCCAGTAACCCACGTAGATGGCGGACAGCAGCGCGATTGCACCCTCGACGAGCACGACTCCGGTGGAGACGGAAGCCAGCGAGTGCCACAGCCCTGTCCCCCCGGCCAGACGCTGCAGGGCGAGGCCGCCCCCCGCCCCCAACGCGCCTCCTACGGTCAGGCCCAGCGGCGCGAGCGCAATGACCCGCGCCGCCCGGCCCGCATGTCGCCACACCGCCCTGGCTACCACAGCGGCCAGCAGCGCCCAGGCCAGCACCCAGACCAGATCACCTTCGCGCGCCGCCTGTACAATAGTGTTGGGCAAATCGGCATCGCCCAGCCCGAACGGTCGCCAGATGGCCCCCACAATCAGCAGCACTCCCGACGCCAGCATCGCGCCGATGGCCAGCGCGCCGTACAACTGCACGGCGAGCCATGCCCCAGCCCCCAGCCAATGGCGCAGCCGGCGTTGGCTCCTCGCTGGCACGGAGCGCCGCCTGTTCGCTGCAATGACCCCCACGAACAACCCGACCAGCGCGCCGCCCCCCGCGATCATGATCACCGGCCCGACTGCGAACGACCCGCCCACAATCGAGCTGACCAGCGCCCCCAGCACGGCGATCATCACCAGCAGCGTCAGCAATGTCTGGATCAGGCCCGCCGCTGGCATCTCTGCCTCGTTGGGACGCAGCACCATCGCGGGCCGCACCTGCCCAGCGATCAGCGTGGGCATGAAGCCAAACAGCCCCGTGATCAGCACGCCGAGGAACAGCCCGCTGCCCATTGCCTCCGGGTACAAGCGCCACTCCAGCGTCAGCGCGAATGCCTCTTCGCCGACGCCGCGCACCAGGTAGCTGAGCGCCACCCCCACCCCCACGCCGATCATGCTGCCAGCTGCCCCCAGCAGCAGCGCCTCCACCAGGAACAGCAGCGTCACCCGGTATGCTTTCAGCCCCAATGTCTTCAGCACGGCGATTTCCAGCATACGCCGGTTGACCACGACCAGCATCGTATTGACAATGCCGATCCCACCGATGAGCAGGGATGACAGCCCAATGACCAGGATCAGGTCGTCTATGACATCTGCGGCCTCGGCATTGCGCTCAGCCAGTCCGGGCACGGTCGTGCGGCTGAGTTCCCATTTCAGGTTAGTCTCGGCCCCGGTCTGCTCCTGTAGATAGGTGATCAGGCTTGTCTCAGCCCTGGCAATATCGCGCCCCAGTGGCACCTTGACGAAGATCTCGTCGGGCAGGGGCGCTTCCCCTGTCAGCGCCAGGTCTTCCAGCGGCAGATATACGTAGGTTCCCAAGAACGCCGCAGAGGGCTTTGTCAGCACTGTCTCGGCGGTCGAGGGAGCGATGCCGCGCACCACGTAGTAGACTTCCGCCGCGCCGAGGCGCACAATGTCGCCCAGGTGCAGCCCCATGCCTACACTGCGCGTCAGTCCGGTCGAGATTACGATCGGGCACGGATCGTCAAGGGTACCGTCCGCCTCGCCGTACTGCACAAAGATGTCCCGCAGGGTCACTCCCACCGGCTCGCGCAGCACAATCGTGTCGTAGTACGGATAGACCGCCGTCTCCACGTAGAGGGACAGCACGGTTTGTGCCGTGCGCTCCTCACCGTTGGTGACAGGCCGCAGGGGAAGCACCCCCGACAGCCGCGCAAACGATACCGCCGTGCCTTCGCGCGCGGCCCAGGCGCGAACCAGGCTCACCGTCCGCTGCGTGAAGACCGGGGAGTCCTGCGCATTCAGCTCGATCAGCTCCGGCACGCCGCGCGTAGCATAGACGCGGATGTCGCCGCGATTGATTTGCGCCAGGTTGGTCGTCAGCTCGTCGCCGACCATGAACGCCAGCGACCGCAGCGCAACGACGGCGCTCACTCCTGTCGCCACGCACACCAGCGCGAAAGCCGTCCGCGTCCGGTTACGCCCCATGTCGCGCAGTGAGTGCTTGACGGAAAAGCGCAGCAAGCGGGCCGCACCATTCACCAGAGTCCGCAGTTCGCGCATCACGCTACCTCACCCGACAATGCGCCCATCGGCCAGCGCCACCACGCGATCCATCTGCCCGGCTAACTCCGGGTCGTGGGTCACCAGTACGACGGTCGTGCCCGTCCCGCGTGACACGTCGCGCAGCGCCTGGATGACCACCGCCGACGCCTCCGAGTCCAGGTTGCCGGTCGGCTCGTCGGCCAACAGCAGCGGAGGATTGTTAGCCAGCGCCCGCGCGATGGCCACGCGCTGCTGCTGCCCACCCGAAAGCTCCATCGGGCGATGGTGCAGGCGGTCGGCCAGACCCAGCAGATCGAGCAGTTCTCGCGCGCGCCGCTCCGGGTCAAAGCGCGGGCGGCGCGCGAACTGGATCGGCAGCGCCACGTTCTCAAGCGCCGTCAGCGTGGGGATGAGGTTGAAGAACTGGAAGATGAACCCGATCCGCTCGTTGCGCACCTCCGTCAGCCGCCCCTCGCCCATGTCGGTGATGTCAACGCCGTCAATCTCGATCCGCCCGGACGTGGGTCTGTCCAGCCCGCCGATCAGCCCCAGCAGCGTGCTCTTGCCGCTCCCCGACGGGCCGACTACACCCACCATCTCGCGCTCGTAGATCGTGAGCGTCACGCCGCGCAGCGCATGGACGATCACGCTCCCCAGGGTGAAGTTCTTGGTCAAGTCTGTCGCCCGCAGCACCACCCGCCGGTTTCCGTTCGTATTGCCCATCGCGCAACCCCTTATACGCCGTGCCACCTCATAGCAGTGCTCTGAGAAGCCCAACGCGATCATAAGCGAATCCACGCCAAATGCATAGCCCGTCACCTCGCCGCCCAGCATAGGGACGCCTGCCCCACGCCTGCCCTGCGCCGCCCGAATGACGGTTGACCCTCACCGCAAACATTGCTATCCTCTGTCAGGAATTCCGGCTGACGAGGGTGAGTCCTGATGAGATACTGGCAAACGCTGCTAATTTCACTGGCTGTGCTGGCAGGCTTGGGCATGGAAATGATCAGTACACCGGTTGCGTCCGCATACCCCGGCGACCGGCGCGACGAAAGCTGCGCCGCGCGCATTGCGGCGGCCATTGCCGCCACGCCCGAAGGCGAGACACCCCGGTTGCCAGACGATTGTGTGGAGCACCCCGGCATGAGCGCCATTGAGCTGCGCGCCGCAGAAGCCGAGATGATCGCCCGCCCCTACCCGGACGTAGTCCACGTCCCGTATCAAGAAGAGGTCGTCTGGACGCGCGCGTACCGTCGCATGACCGGCCACGTGATCATCTATGACGCGCCCAATGGCAACCCCATCGGCGAGCTAGACGCCGGTTACAACTACGTGACGGTCATCAACGAGCAGGACGGCTTCATCCAGATCAACTACGGGCAATGGGTCGCCAAAGAGCACATCACCTGGGCGGATGTATCGAAGTTCTCCGGCGTGGAGATCACCACGCAGCCCAAGCGCCCCTTCGCCTGGATGCTCGCCGAGGCCCGGCCCAGCCGCTACCCTGGCGGCCCCCAGGACAAGTCCGCCGAGGTCATCCCGCGCTACACGCTGATGAACATCTACGGCGTCGAATACGCCAACGGCTGGGAATGGTACCTCGTCGGCCCCAACCAGTGGGTTCAGCAGATTCGCGTCGCCAAGGTCAAGCCCATCCCACGTCCAGAAGGGGTGACGGAGCAGGACCGCTGGATTGCGATAGACCTGTACGAGCAAACCGCCGTCGCCTACGAGGGCAGCCGTTTGGTCTTCGCCACGCTCATTTCGTCCGGCCTCCCCCAGTGGAGCACGCGCGAAGGGCTGTTCCAGGTCTACGAGCGCTACGAGGCTACGCGCATGAGCGGGGCCGTTGGCCAGCCCGACTTCTACTTCATCGAGGAAGTGCCCTACGTCCTGTACTTTGATGGCGGCATCGGACTGCATGGCACTTACTGGCATGACCGCTTCGGGTACCGTCAGAGTCATGGTTGCGTCAACCTCTCAATCATGGACTCCTGGTGGCTGTACGAGTGGACGGCCCCCGAAGATCACCACAACGCCTGGGTCTACGTCTACAGCAGCGGCAAATACCGCCGCGATCTTCCAGCCTGGGCGCGACGCTAGGCGCTCGTCGCCGATCCCCTGGCTTAGTGCGGAGCACGCTCCCTGTGAGTGCGTGCTCCGCTTTCTTTTTCGCTTCCCCTCGACTATGATCCCCAGGTAGCATCTACTGTCGCGACAGGGATACTGCCCGGACATGGAACGGCGAACGTGTGCCATTACGCTTGCGCTGGGGTTAGTCTTGCTCGGTGTGGTAGCTGCCGTGGCCGCCGGGCTGTTGTTCCCCTACACGGTCGGTGTGCCGGCCACCCTCGTGGGAGCCAGCGGTGACGTGCAGCGCGCGCGACCTCATCAACGCCCCCAGCCGCTAGACCCCCAGGACGCGGCTACTGTGCGCCTCAGCGCCGGTGACAGCCTCATCCTCGCCCCCCACAGCACGGCGACCGTCGTGCTCGACCTGTGTGGTGGTCGCGTTCTCCTCGAAGGGCCGCTGACCTTCACTCTGGTGGAGTCTTCGCGCCGGGCGACGCTGGCCGGTCACCTGGTCGCCTCGCGTCGCTTCACGCGCGACTACACGCTGACCCTGGAACAGGACGGCGGCACAGCCAGCTATGTGTTCAGCGACGCCGACCCACCGCTCGCCAGCCTTGCCGTCACCGTGCGGCTGCCCGGAAGCAGCTTCACGCCCCACCTGCCCTGCTGGTCGGTCGCCTTTACGGGAGACAGCGCCCCCGCCGTGCGCGAGTACGACTGCGCGCCTTCCGGCGAGAGCTAGGAGCGCGTGAGCTAAGGCTGTGGCGCTGCTGGCAGCCAGAACCCAAAGGTGCTGCCTTCGCCGGGGGTGCTGGAGAACCAGACGCACCCCTCGTGACGCTCGACAACTGTCTTGACCAGGCTCAGCCCCAGGCCGGTGCCGCTGACGTGTTCCGTCCCTGGCTCGCGCGCTCGGTAGAATCGCTCGAAGATGCGCGCTTGCCGCGCCGGAGAGATGCCGTACCCGTCATCCTTCACACTGACGGCCACTCGCCCCTGCTCACTGCGCACCATCACAGCGATGTGCCCGCCTTCTGGCGTGTACTTGATGGCATTGCCCACCAGGTTGGCGACGGCCTGCCGGAGCTGCGTGACGCTCCCCTGCACGGGCGGCAGTCCGTTTTGGCGCTCAAGATGCAGCGCCTGCTGCTTAAGCCTGGCCCCGGCAAGCTGGCTCTCGACCACTTCGGCCACCAGGCTGCCCAGGTCAAAGGACTGCCGCTCCGTAACGCGCTCGCTCTCAATGCGCTCCAGGGTCAGCAAGTCCTCCAATAGCACGCGCATCGTTTCGCTGCTGCTGCGCAAGCTCTCCAGGTACATTTGCTGGGCAGAAGTCATGCCGGTTTCTTCCAGGCTCATCGCCAACAGTTCTGTGTAGCCCATGACGCTGTTAAGCGGGTTGCGCAGGTCATGCGAAGCCATACGTATCATTTCAGTCTTGAGCGTCTCAAGCTCCTGAATCTCACTGAAAAGCATGGACTGACGCAGCGCAATCGCCGCTTGTCCGGCCAGCGCCTCCGCTTTGTAGACCTCGTTGGCAGTGAACACACGCGGATGCCGCCCCTCGATCAAGGCGGCCACACCCATCAATTCCTCCTGCGCGATGAGCGGCACCAGCACCACTGAGTACATGTGATTCGCCAGCAGGTACGCCCGGTCCATATGCGCCAGGGACAGATCATCAACGCGCAGGGCCAGCGAATGCTGCTGCTCGACAACGGTCTGAAAAGCGGGATAGGAGGCCAGGGAATAGGTGTGCTTCAGCGGGGGCAGACTCTCGCCAGCATCGGCGTCGGGGTCTGCACGATGGACGGCGAGCACCTGCACTTCATGAGTTTCCGACACGTAGTCGAAGATGACGGCGCTGGAGCACTCCAGGGTCTCGCTCATCGCCCGCGCAATCCGGCGTAGAATCTCGTCGCGGTTGAGCGTGGAAGTGATCGTGCGGCTCGCGTTGTACAGGGCCGCCATATCGCTGGCAAGCTGCTCAGTCTGGCGGTACAGGCGTGCATTATCAAGCGCCACCGCTGCCCGTGTGCCCAGCCGCTCCAGGAAAGCGACCATGTCCTCGTCGAACACGCCTGTCCTCACCGCCGCCAGAGTGATCACGCCCAACACCTCGCCGCGCATCAGCAGCGGCACCGAGACATGGGCGCGCGCGCCAGGGATGAAGAGGATGCGATCGGCGTCGTCCTGCGCGTCGGGCACATACTGTGTCTCGCCTGTCCGCCCGGCCAGCCCGATGGTACCTGCCGTCAGCGGAAGCGGACTGTGCGCATCGTGCGGAAACAGTGCGCGATCCACATGACCCATGACAATATAGGGTGCCAGACCGGTGCCGTCATCGGTCATCAGCATCAGCAGACCGGTATCCGCCCCGGTGCGCCGCAGTGCCCAGTCCATCGTCAGGCGCATGACGCGCTCCAGGTTGAGATGCGCGCTAAGCTCGCAGTCTACCCGGTGGATCATGGACAGCTCTTCGACCTGTTCAGCCAGCGCCTCCGCCGACTGCAATTCTCGTGTCAGCAGACGGGCATTCTCGATGATGTAGGCCGTTTGGACGGCCAGGATGTCCAGCAGCCCCAACATTTCCGGCGATGGGCGCTCGCTGCCGGCTATCCCTTCCACGTGAATCAGGCCAACCAGCGTGCCGGGACCGGCAGTGAGCGGGGCAAATGCAACACCGGCGCTGTCTGCCCCTGAGGTGCCCGCAGCGTCGTCAAGCCCGACAACATACACGCCACCGATCCGGCTTGACTCCAACGCGCCCTTCCGGAACTCTTCCCAGAGTCCACCCGGCAGGATGGGCGCGCCTTCCCCCGCCTGCACAGGCTCCCCGTTGACCAGCCGCATCTCCGGCTCGCCCTCGCCGTCCAGGAGCGTCAGCGTGACCTTGCGCCAGCCCAGCGCCTGCAGCGCGCGGCTCACCTCGACCAGATTGGACTCCAGATCGGGCGCGGCCAACATGCGCCGGATTGTGTCCTGAATGATCGCCACACGCTCGCGCTCGGCCTTGAGCGCCATGCTTAGGTGCTGGAACTGTCCGTGAGCATCCCTGCTCGGCTCGTTGGCAGTCATGGCCATCGCTTTCTGACTATTCCCCAATAATCTGCACAACAAGCACGCGCTGGCGCGGCCTGGTATCGAAATCCACATAGACCACGCGCTGCCAGGTGCCCAGCGTCAGCCGTCTATCGGAAAAGGGCACGGTCAGCGACGGCCCCAGGAGGGCTGCACGGACATGACTGTGCGCGTTGTCGTCACCGCGCTGCTGGTTGTGCAGGTACTCGCCGTCTGGCGGCACGATCTCGTCGAATAGGTGCTGGAAGTCACGCACTAGCCCACTCTCAAATTCGATCGTCGTGACCGCGCTGGTGGCGCTGGGGCAGAACACCGTCGCAATCCCGTGCTGCAACTGAGCGCCATAGAGCACGCCCTGCAGCGCCTCGGTGATGTCTATTACCTGCCCGTTGCCCCCTGTCTCCAGCTCAAGCGTCGCCGTCCTGACCACTCTAGCTCTCTCCTGAAACGTCGGGGATGTCTGCGAAGTACACGTAAAGCAGCGGGGCACCAGTGCGCTTGTTGCCGTATTCGTGCAGTTCCCCGCCGGGAAACAGACTCTCCAGGGTGCTGATCACCTCGTCCAGCCGCCCGGACGTGATCACAAACGCCGTTGGCCCCGGTGCGAGCACATCACGCCAGCGGCGCAAATCGCTGGTGTACTCCTTGCCGGCATTCTCCGGCGTCAGGTAGCGCAGCAGGCTGGTGCCATTGAGGTCTAGCTCCAGTGAGGAGAAGCGCCACACAGCATAGCGACCCTCGAACGTATCCAGTATCTTGACCGCGTCGTTGAGCTGGCGCGTCGCTTCGCCATACAGGATTTCCGGCGTCTTAGGCAGATAGCCGAAGCTGAACGAAAGCTGGTTGGCCACCGCCAACGCCAGCGCCATCCCAACCGGCAGCGCATAGCGCGCCAGTGCGCTGCGCTCAGAGCGCACCTCTCGCCCAAATAGCCTCCACAGTGCGGCGAAGCTGTCAGTCAATCTCTGCGCGAGCCACACCATGCCCAGCCCCGCGACTGCTGCCAGAGCCGGAATCGTATTGACGTAGCGTGCAAAATGCGGCGGGTCTACCAGCAGGAACCCGCCCAGGAACGCCGTGCCCACGATCCACCCCGCCAGCAACAGAAAGCGCGGATCGCGCCCCATCCGTACTACCACCGCTGTGCCGACCAGGAACGGCACCCCTGCATACCAGCCCAGTAGCGGCTGGTAGCGCCCAAACACGTCGCTTTCGTCTTGAAAATGCACGTAGCCCAGCAACGCGCGCTGCGACTGGTCTATCAGGTATTCCCTTAGCTCGCCCCGGTCAATCGCTGCGTCAAGGGCACCGGTAGCCCAGATGCTGACGTGGGCCAGGCGTGGATTCAGCGGGCGCTCCTTGTCATCGTACACCGCGTACAGGTTGGGGAACACCACACCTGCCGCCACGACCGCCATAATCAGGACAACGCCCCACCGCTGCCACATGCCACGCCAGTTGTGCAGCCCGTAGACCACCAGCCAGCCGAGCACCACGAGCGCCGCGATCCGTCCCGCGAAGTAGAAGTACTGCGACAATCCCAGGCACACGCCGGCTAGCGCCGCTTCCAATGGCTCATTCTCGCGCAGCGCCCGTGCCAGGAACGCGAACGTCAGTGCCATGAATAGCCCGTCGCCGGTCATGTCCATCGCCGTGCGGCTGAACAGCAAATGCACCGGCAGCGTCGCCACGATCAGCGCCGCGCACCATCCCACACGCGCGTCGAACAGACGCCTCGCCAGCAAGTATGCCGCTGGCACAGTCAGCGCGCCGAAGATCGCCCAGGGCAGGCGCGCCGCCGCAGCAGTCTGCCCGAAAGCCTCAATGCTCACCGCCATCAGCGTGTGCACGATGCGCGGATGGTGCCACAGCCCCATGTGGAACGGGTTGTATACCCAGCCGCCCTCGTCCTTCAGATACGCCGCCTCGTGAGCGAACTGCGCATCATCGCTGGACATGATGTAGGGCACCGTCTCCAGGTCAATCGTCCGGGCAGCCAGACTCACCAGGAACAGCAACCCGATCAGCGCCCACGTCCGGCGCTCGTCGCGCCAGCTTGCGCGCACCATTGCCCCCCAGGCACGCATCGCCTGCCAGGGCACGCAGCCAGCAATGGTCAGCCCGGTGCCCCCAGCCCACATCGCCAGCAAAGTCCAGGCGCTCAGCCTCTCCTCAACCGCGCGCACGCCCGCATAGACGCACACCCCCAGCCCCAGCACGACCAGCAGCGCCCGCCACCCCAGCAGCCGGCCCGTAACCGCCCCCTCCCTGAGCGGAGGGAGCGCTGTAAGGCCCGGTACTCCCCTGCGCATACTGATCAGCAGCAGCCCGATGCCAAGCAGCACCGGAATCCCTCCGGGGCGCACTGTGTCCAGATGCTCGAACCACAGCCACTGTCCGCGCACAATGAGGTAGAGACCCGCCACAGGCAGCAGCGGCACGGCTTGGGCCGCGTGCCACACACGCCGCCACCCTCTCTCGGCATCGCCACCAGCCATCACCTGCCCTCCTCGTGCGGTCTGCCCCTGGTCGCGCGCGGCTGAGGCAGCGATGAATGCACTCGGTACGTGGACGGATCAGACTCAGGATATGCGTGTAGTCTATGCGGAATCACGCCCTGGCGACAGTGGAGACCGCTGTACCAGTCCCCGCGATGCCAGACAACAAGAGACCGCCTGTGAATGCTCACAGACGGTCTCAGATACTCAAAGTGGAGACTGCTGGTTATCGAGATTACTGGAGCGCCTGCTCGGTATCAGCGTCAAACAGGTGCATCACCGCCATGTTCAGCACCACGCCGGTACGCTTGCCGACATGCACATCCGCACGCGGGTCCATGCGCGCCAGGAACGACTTGCCGCCCTCTTCCAGATAGACGATCTTCTCGTGGCCCATCTCTTCCACCACGTCAACATTGGCCTCGATGAGCGACGGAATGATGCCCGGCGGTGCAAAGTCCGGGTGCGCGACATTCTCAGGGCGGATGCCGAAGACAACCCGCTTGCCGAGGTGTGAGCGGTACCTCTCGTAACGATCTTTGGGCACCTCCACCTGGAAGAAGCCCGTATCAACCATCATCTTGCCGTCCTGCTCGGTCAGCTTGCTGTTGTCAAAGAAGTTCATGGACGGGCTGCCGATAAAGCCGGCCACAAAGACATTGTCAGGGTGGTCGTACAGGGCGGTCGGTGAGTCAATCTGCATCAGACGCCCGGCATTTAGCACCGCGATGCGCTCGCCCATGGTCATGGCTTCCACCTGGTCGTGCGTCACGTAAATGAAGGTGGTGCCCAGCCGCTGGTGCAGCTTGCTGATGAACGTGCGCGCCTCAACGCGCAGCTTGGCGTCCAGGTTGGAGAGCGGCTCGTCCAGCAAGAAGACGGCTGGCTCGCGCACAATGGCGCGGCCCACCGCCACACGCTGACGCTGCCCACCCGACAACTGGCGCGGACGGCGGTCGAGCAGTTGCTCGATGCCCAGGCTGGTCGCTGTCTGGCGCACGCGCTCGTCAATGACCTGCTTGGGCGTGCGGCGCAGCCGCAGACCGAAGGCCATGTTGTCGTACACCGTCATGTGCGGGTACAGAGCGTAGCTCTGGAACACCATGGCGATATCGCGATCTTTGGGCGCGACATTGTTGACGACGCGGTCCCCGATCAAGATCTCGCCTTCGGTGATCTCCTCCAGGCCAGCCAGCATACGCAAGCTCGTTGACTTGCCACAGCCGGACGGCCCAACGAATACCAGGAACTCGCCGTCAGGGACTTCGATACTGAGGTCTTTTACGGCCTCAACATCGCCCCAACGCTTCGTCACATTGCGGTAGGTCACACTCGCCACGGGGTTCCTCCCATATGTTCACTGACTCATGAAAACGCCTAGGTGCTGGAATAATGCACTTTGATGACCTCTATTATGGCACCACCTGCGCCAGGAGACAAGTCATTTCCTCAGCTTTGGACGTGCCATTTCTCACATTGGTCAACAGAGTGCTTCGCTACACTTCTCCAGGCACATCTGGCGTCCATCTACCCCTCTACAATACCACATCTTGGGCATTTGCCACCAATACTCGTACACATGCAGCGCATCCAAGAATTGTGGCGAACGGGACCGCGTGCGCACATCCCCGCACGTCCCTGCCGAGAGCAGCGTGACAGCCCCCGGCGAGTAGGTGTAGCGCTCGTCTTGTCTCTGTGCCCAGGCCGCCCGACCTGCCCACCGGTCAATGGCGGAAATGGCGCACGCCCGTGAACACCATAGCCATGCCCGCCGCGTTCACGGCCTCAATGACTTCCTGATCGCGCACCGATCCGCCGGGCTGCACAATACAGGTCGCGCCCGCTTCAGCAGCGATCCGCACTGCGTCCGGGAACGGGAAGAAAGCATCGGAGGCCAACGCCGCCCCGCGCGCCCGCTGCCCTGCCTTGATCACGGCCAGCCGAGTCGCGTCCACCCGGCTCGGCAGCCCGCCGCCGATCCCCACCGTTGCCGACGCTGTCGCCAGCACAATGGCGTTGCTCTTGACGTGCTGCACCGCCTTCCAGCCGAAGCGCATTGCCTGCAATTCATCGGACGTGGGGCGGCGCGCCGAGACGACCTGCCACGCCGTGCCCTCAGGGTCGCCCTGATCACCTTCCTGAATCAGCAGCCCCCCGGTGATACTGCGCATTTCCAGGCGCGGCCCCGGCCCGTGCTCCGCAATGCACACCAACCGGCAGTTGCGCCGGCCTTCGCCCAGCATTTGCTGGGCCACTGGCGTGAAATCGGGCGCAGCGATGGCTTCCACAAACAGCGATCCCAGCGCGTCCACGAACGCCTCATCCACCGCGCGATTGGCCGCCAGCACTCCCCCAAAGGCCGACACCGGATCGGACTCCAGGGCCAGCGGGAAAGCATCCGCTGCTGTCTCAGCCGTGGCGATGCCCGTTGGCGTCAGGTGCTTGACGATGACCACCGTCGGCGTATCGAACATGGTCGCCGCCCGCCACGCCGAGTCCAGGTCAAGCAGATTGTTGTACGACAGCGCCTTGCCGCCGAGCACTTCGCCCCCCAGCGGTGAGCCGCCCGGCTCGACCGCGTACAGGCCCGCCCGTTGGTGAGCATTCTCGCCGTAGCGCAGCTCCTGGATGCGCGTCAATCCCAGCGACAGCACGCCGGGGAGCGGCTCAGTCTCCGCCGGGCCAAGCTCGCGTGCCAGGTGAGCGTGAATCGCCGTGTCATAGTCGCGCGTCAACCGAAACGCCTTGACCGCCAGGTATTGGCGCATCGGCTCGCTCACGCGCCCAGTCTCGCGCAGCATGGCCAGCACGCTCGTGTAATCGCCAGGATCGGTGATCACCGCCACCCGCGCATAGTTTTTCGCCGCCGCGCGCACCAGCGTCACCCCGCCAATGTCAATCTGCTCGATGGCGTCTTCCAACGCGATCCCGTGCTGGGCAACAGTGCGCTGGAACGGGTACAGGCTGCACACCACGATGTCAATGGGCGCGTAACCGTGCCGGCTCAGAGTTTCCATGTCTTCCGCCGTATCCCGCGCCAGAATCCCCGCATGGATGGCCGGGTGCAGCGTCTTGACCCGCCCGGCCAGCATCTCCGGTGCCTGCGTCACCCGTTCCACTGGCGTCGTTGGCACTCCGGCGATCTCCAGCGCCCGCGCGGTGCCTCCGCTGGCAACCAAGTCCCAGCCCAGGTCGGCCAGGCCCCGCGCAAAGTCCACCAGGCCCGTCTTGTCGTAGACGCTGATCAGTGCTCGTGGCATGAGCCTCTCGTTCCCCTTTGGTGCAGTGAGCCGGATCACTCCCCTGCGCTGCGTCCGCGCTGCTCCAATCGCGCGCCGATCAGGTGCGCCAGGCGGCGCGCCCATTCCGGCGCGTCGCCAACGTGCGGAGTAACATCCATCAGCTCGCCAATACTCGCCACCCCAATATACCGTGTGATCGCCTCGTCCCGGCCCAGCATTTCGCACAAAGGGTTGCGCCCCGTCCGGCCCATCTCCGCCCAGGCTGCCAGGCTGTGCTGGCGCAGCCGCTCGTGCATCTCCTGCCGGTCAGCGCCCGCGCTCACCAGCGCCATCAGCACACGCTCGATTGCAGCGAACGCGCCGAAGGTGGCGAGATTGCGCGCGATCACGTCCGGGAAAAGGCGCAGATCGCGCAGCACGCCAGCGCTCGCCTCCACGATCTCGTCAGCGGCCAGGAATGCCTCTGCCAGCGTCACCCGCCGGTTGGCCGAGTCATCGAGCGTCCTCTCCAGAACCGCCAGCGCCGCGTTGTCCCAGGCGACGCGCGGCAAGGCCGCGATCCACCGCGCCAGGCTGTCAACCTTCTCCGCCGTGATCGGGTTACGCTTGAAGGGCATGGCCGACGAGCCAACCTGCTTTTCGCGGAATGGCTCCGCCCACTCCCCTACTGCGGGAGACTGGAGAATGCGCAGATCGAGCATCAGCTTGTGCAGGCTGCCAGCAAGTCCGGCCAGTGCATTGAGTACCAGCCAATCCTGCTTGCGCGGGTACGTCTGCGTGGCAACCGGGAACGCGGCCAGCCCCAGGCGAGCCATGACCCGCTCCTCCAGGTCGGCCACCGAGTGCCCCGATCCGCGCAGCAGTTCGGCATACGACGCCCCCGTGCCTACCGCCCCTTTGATCCCCTTGCCGCGTATGCCCGCCCGGACGCGACGCAGCTCTTCCCAGTCCGTCAGCAAGTCCTGGGCGTACTGCGCCAGCCGGTAGCCGACGGTCGTCGGCTCTGCGGGCTGGATGTGCGTATAGCCCATGCAGATCGTGTCCGCCCACTGCTCGACGGCCCCGGCCAACGTTTCGAGCAGGTGCTCAAGTTTCTCAATCAGCAAGTCAAGTGCCGCGCACAGCCGCAGCGCGTCAGCATTGTCCTGGATGTCTGCGCTCGTCGCGCCCAGGTGCAGGATGCCCCCGCCCAGCGGACACTGCTCAGCGAATGTGCGCAGTTCGGCCACCAGGTCATGGCGAATCTCCACCTCAATGGCCCGCGCCCGCTCCAGGTCAACCGCGTCGGCGTGCGCTGCCAGGTCTGCTGCCGCCTCCGGCGACACGACGCCTAGCTCTGCCTGACCCTCGGCCAGCGCCACCCACACCCGCCGCCACAGCCGCCGCTGGTACAGCAAGCTCCATACGCGCCGCATGGCCTCCGAGCCGTAGCGCCATGTGAACGGCGAGAGATACACGCTGTGATCAAAGCTGGAGGACTCGCTCATTGACTCACCTTGTGGCTATTCTCCTGCCCGCCCGGCAGGCTCCCACCAGCATTATACAGAGCGCCACACCCCAGGGCGAAACGCGAGAGCTTCAGAGGGTGGCAAAGCCACCAGCGACCCGCTCGGCACGCGCTAACAGCCTCACCCTCATCTGGCAAGGCCCACCTGCCTGACAGGTTCTGCACGCCCCAGAATTCCAGCAGTATTGACTCCGAGGATTGAAATATGTTTCAATATGGTTAGCGAAGGGTCCGGCTGCGCACCGGATCACCGGCTCTGCCACTGCCCGCCAACCCCGTTCACCACACTGGGGATCGATCGTTGTTGCATGGCATATGCCGAGAGGAGACGAGCGACCATGCAGACGACACACGAGCAGATCGGTCGCGTCATCCGTGTCGGACGCGGCTGGGCCGATGTCAGCGTCGAGCGCCGCATTGTGCGCGTCATCACCAATCCCGGACTCCTTGTCCAGCCAGGTGTCCATCTTAGGATTGCTGGCAACCGGATCATCTCGCTAACGGAAACCGGGCAGCGCGGGCCAGCGCCCACCGCGCACTGACCCGCGAAACCGCCCGCTCCTGGGGCATTCGGCCCCATGCCGCGCACCTGTCCCTGCGACAGGTGCGTTCTTGTGCGCTGCGACTACCCCATCTGCTGCCTGTTGAGTACAATTGGGAGCCACTGTCTGGGGGCATACCGTCAAGCGAGGTTGCTGATGAACGATCCCGATGAGCGTATCCGCCGTATGCGCGAGCTGCGCGACGCTAAGGCGATCCCTCACCTGCAGCAGTACGCGCCCGTGTGGTTGGTCAGTGAGACGCCGCTGCTCAAGGATGACGCGCTCCAGTTCAACGTCGTCTTCTACCATCCGTACTACGGCTGGGTGAGCCGTCGCTACCGCTTTGACGCCTTCAACAACGTCCTCTACCACCAGGGACAAACCGCTCTCAGCGAGGACGAGGCGCTGCTGAATCTCGCAGAGAAGACGCCCCTCATCAGCGCCGAGACGATCAACACCGTTGATTCCTACGGCGGGTAGGACGGGCCGCTCGCGCCCGCCGCTGCTTCTGGCTCCAACTCACCGCCGGGCGCAGTAATCGTCAGTTGGTACACACCGGTGTCGCGCCCGCCCATGTCATACTTGTACGGCTCATCACCGCGCAGAAAGTCGAACGTGTGGTAGCCCTGCTCGATCGCGTGCTCAATCAGGCGGCTGAGCAGCACGATACCTGGGCTGAGATGACCGTAGGCGCTTGGTGCCAGCCCGGAGTTGTACACGAGCACGCGCTGGTCGTAGGCGAAATTGAGGTAGGCCGCCGCGCGCTCGCCCCGCACTGTCAGGAAAGCAAGCTGTAGCCAGCCGCGCTCTGCCATCAGCGGCACCATCAGCTCGAAGAATCGCCGGTTCCTGGCATCGTCCAGGAACGCCGCCTTCTGCACGCTGCTGGCCGCCATCAGGGTCATGAAGTGTGCCAACTCTGCGTCCAGGTCGTGCTCTGGCCCGGTGATGTACCACCCCACTTCGTTTGCCGCCCGCCGCAGCTTGCGCCGTAGCTCGTGCCGGTTCTTCTTGTCCAGGCCGCTCACATAGTCCGCGAAGGTCTCCGGCAGCCTGACAATCGGGCAGACTTCCTGCAGGCGTACCGTGCTCGCCAGCCCGTGCGCCTCAGCCGCCTGGGCCATCCCCTTGAGCGCAAGCGAGGTCTCTGGGATGTTGCACAGCATGATCTCGTCGAAGGCGTCCGTATGCGCCGCCACCCAGCCAGCAAGAGCCTCGAAGACGGCCATCTCGTGCCCGCGCCGGGCCACAATATCCAGGTAATCGGTAACGTCCACACAGCCGACGGTGCGCGCCGTTCGCCGTCCATCGGGACTCGTGTCAATGAACCAGGGCGCGAGACCCATCCATCGCCCCGCTTCGTCGCGCGCGACCAGCACGCACAGCTCGCCTGGATGGTACGCTTCCCACCAGGCGCTCTGCCATTCGCTCGTCAAGAAAATCTGGTTGGCCGCGCTGTCCGCCAGCAGGTCGTTCCACTCCACCCGGTGCCCGCGCAGAATATCCTCATGCTCGTACAGCGTGATCCTCAAGATAGGTTGCCCCCCAGTAGCATAGCCAATACACACCCCCGATTATACAAAGCGCTCCCTCGTTCTCCTGCCATGCAGCAGCAGGCAGGTGCACACGCATCATCTCCCATTTGGTGCGGACGCGCGCCCGCTGCTATACTGATACCCGGCCCGGCGGCACACGCGCCTGCCGGGTCGGGAATTGCGCCACGCGACGAGGATGAGCGCCGTGACTACCAACGACCGGCTGATCGCCTATCACCTGGCCCGCCTGGAAGACAAGAATCCGGATGTCCGCCTGCGCTCCATCGCCGAGCTTGTGCAGCTTGAGGCCACAGAGGCGCTCCCCGTCCTCGAAACGCTCTACTTCAACGACCCCGACGCGCAAGTCCGCCGCGAAGCGAAGCGCGCAGGCCGTGCACTGTTCTTGCTCACCACTCAGCGCCCGCCTGAGTCATAAGCGCAGCAGAGGCCAGCGACAAAGAAGCGCGGGCATCTCCCGCCGTGCAGAGATACCCGCGCCGTGCTGACAATCCGGCGTCGCCCAGGCTCCTAAGCCCCCAGCGCCCCCAGCCGTTCTTCGACCGCGCGCCGGCTGGCCGCCAGCGCCTCCAGCTTGTCGCGCTCGCGCTGCACGACCTCTGGCTTGGCCTTGCTGACGAAGCTCTCGTTGCCCAGCAACGCCGTCGTGCGTGCGATCTGCCGGTCGAGATTTTCCAGCTCCCGCCGCAGACGCTCGCGCTCAGCGTCCAGGTCCACCAGGTCGGCCAGCGGCAGGTACGCGGTCACGTCCGCCGCCACGATGGTTGCTGCCTGGCCGGGCGCGCTCGCTCCGGCATCGAGCAGCGTCACGCTGCCCACGTTACACAGTCGCGCGAAGAGATCGGTGTGCTCGCCGATCAGCGCCCGCTGGCTTCCCGCGTCAATCAGGGCGCTGATGCGCTGCCCCGGCTCAACCTTGTACTCGGCCCGCGCGTTGCGGATGCCGCGCACCAGGTCCATCAGGATAGTGAACTGCCCCTCCGCCTCCGCATCGAGCAGAGCGGGACTCGCGGCGGGCCACTCAGCGAGAATCAGCGGGCCGTCACCAGTTGGCAGGTAGCCCCAAATCTCCTCGGTGATGTAGGGCATGTACGGATGCAGCAGCCGCAAGCCGGTGCTCAGAACGTGCCCCAGCACATCCAGCGTCTGCTCCCGCCGCGCCGCGTCCCCGCCATACAGCGCGTTCTTGCTGATCTCCACATACCAGTCGGCGAACTCGCTCCACAGGAAGTCGAGCACCTGCCGCCCCGCCTCCCCATACTGGTAGCTATCGAACAGGCGCTGCACATTGCTCACCAGGCCGGTCAGCCGGCTGAGGATCCAGCGGCTCGCCAGGTCTAGCCCGGCGCGCTGCGGCTCAGGTCGCGGCGTATACCCGTCCAGGTTCGACCACACGAAGCGCGACATCTGCCACAGCTTGTTGCCGAAGTTGCGGTGATACTCGATGCGGCTCTCAGCCAGGTTCATGTCGTTACCCGGCGAGCTACCGGTCAGCAACGTGAAGCGCAGAGCGTCCGTGCCGTACTTCTCCACAGTGTCCAGCGGATCGAGCACGTTCCCATAGGACTTGCTCATCTTGCGCCCATGCTCGTCGCGCACCAGCCCGTGCAGGTAGACCGTGT